>JAJEGJ010000034.1 GCA_022819905.1 Alphaproteobacteria bacterium | reverse complement strand
ATCGGGGGACGGAGTGGCCAATCACGACGTGGTTCTCCGCTTGATCGGATCGGTTTCCAATATGCAGGCGCAAACGGGACTCCTGGTCAGCATCGGCGGAGTGAACGCCCCCGCCCAGAAGGAACTCGACAGCAACTTCTTCAAGCTGCGTCTCTGGCAGATGCCGGACCTTCTGAACGCCCTGTTCCGCACCTACGGCGCGTTGTCCGAGGAGACCCGCGCCAAGTTGCCGTTGAAGCAAATCTGGGCCCCAATGGTGGTGGGTGTATCGTGACGGCCGTCGTGGCGTATCGTGACGGCCGTCGTGGCGTGCCGCCATTGAACTCAGGAAGTGCTCCGAGCCTGAGAGGAGACTGTGACCCTGTTGCCTAGTTCTACAGTTGCGTGTTTTGTCGAAGGGTAATTCATTCCGTTTGTCGTTTCGAAAAACAGACGGAATGAGCGTAGCGGAGTGGTCGGGTTCGCTTCTGGAATGGAAGCGGGCTGGGTTCGTGGAAGGCCCGTTTGTGGGCCCTGTCTTCAGGTGCCACCAGCTTCGAAGAACGGGCGGGGCTTCTGGACGGGCTTCTGTCGGGGGTCGAGCGCAAGACGGGCTGGATGATGGCGGAGCAGGCTGGGCTGTCGCGGCCCTGGCGGATGCAGGGTCTTCTGGGCTGGAACCGCTGGGATGCGGCCGCGCTTCGGGACGAGGTTCAAGCTTGAGCGGTCGAGGCGCTGGGTTGCCTGGACCGCGTGCCGGGAGCAATACATGGCGCTAATTCATCCGACCATGGTCGCGAGCACGCTGTTCATACATAACAAATGTACTGCAGGAACTTGCTTCATTATTGCGAGACCGAACCTCTACAACTATCCCAATCCCGGGAACCATGACTTCGAGAATAGCGTAAGAGACGGATGGCGGATGTGGCTCGTAACTTGCGCACACTGCATCGAAGCTAATGGACAAGACCTCGTCACAACGGTTGAGACGAATGTATATCCGGGTCTAGAGCCTCAAAAGTTATGCTGGACGTTTGAGCGAAGAGAGTGGGCGGTTCATCCTGAATATGTGGACAAGGACGAGACACCACATTACGATATTGCCGTTGCAAAGGTCCCTACTAATCATGTGTATTGGACACAGGCCGTCGAACCAGCATATTGGCCTGCACATTGGCACCTCAGTCGAAATCGTATGGAGAGCGAGGGTATAGTAGAAGGAGACGAGATATTTTTTGTTGGATTCCCTTTGGAAGAGGGACAGGGTGATAGGAATTATCCATTGGTTCGACATGGGATTATCTCTCAATGTCAACCATACATCAGGCAACAGTCCGAATTGATTTTCGTTGATGGGGCTATATGGCCTGGAAATAGTGGTGGGCCAGTTGTGACCAAGCCAGCTGCTATAGCGCTGAAGGGCACATCTCGATACAAGAATAGTTCTTTGCTGGGAATGATCCAAAGTGTTTCTGCTCTTGAAGACAAAAATACGGAAGTAATCATGCTAGCCGGAACAGGAAAAGTGATTCCCATCCAGACAATAAACGAACTGATCGACGACATCATGAGCGACACATAAACGTGCTCACGGTTTGGCAGGCACTTTGGCGTTCTTCTTGCCAACGGGACAGACCCGAAAATAGCGGAGTGGGTGGGCTGGCGAGCGACGACACCCTCCTTCATGCGAGCACCCAACGAGGCACACTCGCGAGCCTTGAGTCGTAAGCGATGCGAGCGAGGCACTCGGATCCCTAAATTCGTCATGGTGGAGCGGGTGCTTCAGCCGCTTTGGCAGGCTGCGAAAACGCGGGGCAGCCCGGAGCCGCAAGCCGTCAGGCATGCTAACCTGCTTCAGGCGCGCCCGGAGCAGCGTTCGCGGGGCGGCGCCGGGCCGGACTTTCCGCCGGTACGGATATTCAGCCCCCGAATGTGCGGTCGATTCACCCAGCGCCTGTCATGGGCGGAGTTGCACGAGCTGATGGACCTCATCGGCGCGCCCCTCAACCTGCAGCCCCGCTACAATGTCGCTCCGGGCCAGAATGTCGCCATTGTCCGGGCTGCGAACGCCGGACGCCGCCTCTCCATGCTGCGCTGGGGGCTGATCCCCGCCTGGGCGAAGGATCAGTCCATCGGCAGCAGGCTCATCAACGCGCGGTCCGAGACGGTCGCGGAGAAGCCCGCCTTCCGCGCCGCCTACCGGCGCCGCCGCTGCCTGGTCCCGGCCGACGGCTTCTACGAATGGCAGCGTAGCCTGCCCCGAACGGCGATCCGGGGGGGCGGGACCAGGCAGCCCTGGCTGTTCGGCGTCCGCGACGGCTCGCCCTTCGCGTTCGCCGGCCTCTGGGAGCGCTGGACCGCACCGGAGGGCCCGGCGCCGGCGGAGTCGCTCTTCGGCCCGGAGCCCGGCGGACCGGTCGAGACCTTCACCATCCTCACCACCGCTGCCAACGCGACGGTAGCGACGGTTCACGGCCGCATGCCGGCCATCCTGCCGCCGGACGCGTGGGGGCCCTGGCTCGCGGGCGAGGACATTCCGCTCGGCCCGTATCCCGCGGACGAGATGCATGCGCATCCCGTGAGCACGCTGGTCAACAGGCCCGCCAGTGACGACCCGCGCTGCGTGGAGCCGGTCTCCCTCTGCTGATCGCCGACGCCGGGACCCGCTGCCAAACAGGCACGCCCGTCGCCAAAGAGAAATGTGCCAAGTTGGCAGTTCCTATTAATGTATAATAATCAACTGGTTAGTATGAATTCTCTACAAAATCTGTAGCGACTGTCCCACCGCTTGAGCCATTGAACGAATCACGGTAGTTCAGCGCTCTTGAAGATACCTTTGCCAATCCCCAATTGGCGTGCTGATCGGGCGTCTGCCCGCAGGGGGCGAAAGCCGGTCCATGTGACGTTGGAGGCCGATGGTCGGCCTTTTCTTTTGGCCAGCCTTCAAGTAACGGCATTGAAGGGCAATTGGAGGAACCATGGGAATCCAGACCCACTTCAACAAGTTCCATGACCGGATCAAGCTGGGCCGCCAGGACAGCGCCTACAAGAAGGCGCGGGACCGGGACGACAGCATCAAAGGGGCCGTGTCTTCCGCCTTCGCGGCAGCGGGGTATCCCGTCGTAAACGACTTCATCCAGGGATCGTTCGACACGCATACGGCAATTGTGCCGATATCGGGCGACTACGATATCGACCGGGCACTGGTAATCGACTCAGCCCAGGCGCCGGCGAATCCGGTGACGCCAAAGAAAAAGACGCTCGAAGTGCTTGAAAGCCGGGGCTTCAGGAACGCGAAGATCAAGAAACCGTGCGTGACGGCGGATTACGCGAGCGACAACGTCCACATCGACTTCATCATCTACAAGCGGTCACCACTCAATCAGCTCTACTTGGCCGTGGGCAAGGAGCATTCCGACGAAAACAACCGGGAGTGGTCACCCGCCGACCCGCACGGCCTGACAGACTGGATTAACGACAGGAGTGGCTACCCGACAGCCGACGCGCAGGCCATTCAAGATCAATTCAGACGGCTGGTGCGCTACCTGAAACGCTGGCGCGACGAGCAGTTCAGCCCGACGGTGGGAGCAAGGGTTTATTCGATCGGTCTTACCGTAATGGTCAAGCAGCAACTCCGGCATTCCTTCAGCATGGAGGGGGCTCCGCAGGACCTGCAAGCGCTACGGATGACCTTGGACGCAATCATTCTTTTTGGGGGCTACTTTACCCCAGAGCTGGCTGGCCGATACCGTGTGCGCGTGCCGCTTCCCGTGCTACCCTGGCGTGACATATTCGACGGCTCTAGCTTGGATACCGGAACACAGCTCTACAACAAGCTCGACTACCTCCGGCGGAAGCTGGCAGAGGCCGAGGGATTAAGCGACGAACGCGAACAGTGCCGGATCCTTGCCGATCTGTTCGGCCGGGACTTTGAAGTGCCGGATCCGCCCAAGGCGGGTTCCAAGGGTAGAGCAGTTTACCCGACCGCCGGAATTGTGTCCTCATCCACCGGGGCATGAACAGGAACCGGATCCGAAGCTGCATCGAGGATCTCGGCTGCACCGCCCGGCTAACGGACGGAGCATCCAAGCTGGTGGTTGAATTCATCGTCCAGGGACGATCCGTAGTACTTTACCACCCCTTTCCTGACGAGTTGCTGCGTGCCCCGCAGTTCTACCTGCAGAAGGGACACGGCTTCGGAAAACTTGCGCATGTACTCACGACCGAGGATTCCGAGTTCGGGGAGGTATGCATCGCCGACTCGTTATCCACAGTTGTCAATACTGGTCGGCCCGAACTCGCTTACCGAGATACAGTCGCGAAACACGTTGAGCTGCTCACACGGCTGATCGAAGATCCGGCGTACAATCGGGAAGAGCAATTACGTGAGTTCGACGCCCATTGGAAGATTCTATGTAGCGGGTCCGGAAGCATAACGAACGAACTTTTCGTAGCCTGGGAGGGGAACGAGGTCGAACGTCTTCAGGTTAGACTGCCCAGAAAAACCAAATCCGGATCCGGCTTGGACATAAGACCACCTAGCGCAGTTGCAGATACTTCCGTCTTCCATTTGCGACCAAAGTCACCCAAGCGCAACAAAGCGGTACGTCGAGCGCGTCGAATCGACCATAATGCGGTGGGCATGCGATTAACTCATCTAGATCCCGCTCCAGCAACGAAGCGGGAGGTGGTGGCATGGTTCTTCGACATTGCAGATCGAATCGACTGTGACGGCCGTCGTGAGTTGGAAAGGCTGCACAGAGGGAAAGGTCGCGATTACTGGGTGATCTTTTCTGCCCCGATACCAGACGGTGAGGCCATGTTTGCGATTCACTGGCGGAGGCGCTCGAAGGGCGGTTTGCCGAGGTCGGTGGATGAAGCGGAAGCCGGTCAATGGGACGCCAGACCGTACAGGGTTAGGGCGCTCTCACGGGCGTCGCTGATCCCGCGGGGTGGCGGTTCACTCGATTTAAGCAACAAATCCGTTCTCTTGGTCGGCTGCGGGTCGGTCGGCGGCGATCTTGCAATGCGCCTGACTTCAGCCGGAGTAGGACGTCTCACCGTATCCGATACCGATAAGTTATCCGAGGAAAACCTTTATCGCCATATCCTGTCCATGAACCATATCGGTCGCCAAAAGGCCGAGGCGCTGGCTCATGACATCGGCCGGAAACACCCTTGGGCAAAGGTGGAGTCTTGGAACAGGTCACTGGAATGCCTGCGCGAGCCGGCCGCGTTAAAGCAGTTTGACCTGATCGTGATTGCCGTCGGTTCACCGAACGTCGAAAGGGCATTCGCTGAATTTTGCCTTGAAGAATCACTAAGTGTGCCGGTCATTAACTGCTGGCTGGAAGGTTACGGAATCGGAGGCCATGCAATTCTAGTTGTGCCCGGGACCAAGGGATGCTGGCATTGCGCCTACGTGGATCCGGAAACTCTCACGCCAAGCCTGCTGCCGAATCTGCACTTTCTGGCTCCTGGCCAAACCGTGATGCGCGATCAAGGAGGGTGCGGAACCCAATTCTTGCCCTACAGCGGTATCGCAGCCGGCTACACGGCGGCCATGTCCGCCGACCTTGCCGTGCGCTTTCTTCAGGGTCACGTGACAACTTCGTCGAAGATAAGCTGGAAGGGGTCGGACATGGAGGCCAATCGGCAACGCCTGTCGGTGACATGGCGTTTCCGTCACTTTACCGAATCCTTGCAGATACTGCCCCTGCACGATGAGAACTGCGACTTCTGCGGTGCATGACGGCGTGCGTTCCTTCGAGGGACACGGTCGCCGCGTCACCGTCGACCGTGAAGTTGCCAGCGTCTGGGATAATCATCGCCAGATATTGGCGACAGCCTCGGAGTCCTTCGGCGTGTTAATGGGGACGACATCCATCGACCGCCGGGATATCTGGATCGAGGCGGTCACCACTCCATTGCCGCGAGACAGACGCTCGCGCTTTTCCTTCGCGCTTCGTGACCCGGGGCATCAACAGGCAGTAAGTCGGAGGTTCGAATCTTCGAACCGCAGCGCGATCTATCTCGGAACATGGCACACCCATCCAGAACCTCTGCCCACGCCATCGAGGATCGACCTCCGGGACTGGGGCATTTGCGTCCGCGTGAACCGCGGGCGGCCGCTGGCATTTGTGCTGGTGGGAATCGAGGAGGTCCGTGTGTTCGTGCGCGCGAGAGGGCGCTTCAAGCCGCTTCGACCGGATATCGGGAGTGGTGAAATTGCCTGATCCGAAAGACATGACGGTCTTGCAAACCAGAGAGCCGCCCATGACGGACCTCGACGCCGTGAGGGGCCACGCGGCGGCTGTCGGTGCGTTCGTTACGTGGAATAGCGTCGGCGTGCTGATCGACGACGGCCCGCAGGCAATCGTGACATTGCTGCTCGATGGCGAAACGGTTGTGGCCGCTTCGCGCTTTTGTCTTCCTGCTGCTCAGAGCGTCCAAGCGCTGCAGGCTTACGGCCACGGCATGACCGGCCAGGGCGAGTTGCGTTGCTGGGAAAGCCACACCATTACGAGCGAACAGACGCAAAATCTCATCGACCTGACACGGGCTTGGAAGGAGGCTTCAGGTCAGCGGAAGGCGCTAAACGACGAACAGTGGCAAATGTTCTTCGATAGAGTCGAACGGGACGACCGCGAAATGGGTCGCGGCCCCGGAATCAGCGCCGCGACGCGTCATCAAGTCCTGCTAGATGCCCACGGACGATGCATGTTCGATGGATGCGGCGCCGACCTGACTCAGGATCCGGTTACGGGCGTTCGCGGCAACTTCGCTACGCTCGCACACAACGTGGCCTCGTCGGAAGGCGGCACTCGTGGCATGCTGTATCTTTCCCACGCTCTCGCAGACGATCCCGATAACATTCTTTTGCTCTGCGAGACGCACCACCGCCTGGTGGACAAGGTCGCGAAAGCCGACTACCCGGCAGCCGCGCTTTCAGCGATGCGTCGCCGCTTCTGTGAGGAAGCGACAGAGCTGCTGGACGCCCTGGCGCTGGCACCGACGCCCGCTTACTGCGTGGCGTGGCCCGTCCACCGACAGAGAATTGCCCTACCGTCGTCGCAGCAAGTCGCCCGTGCACTGATGCCGATCGGCGCGCGGCTGAAAGGTTCAGTTCGGACTGTCAACGACAACGAAGCGGTATTGCGGGGGTTGGATGGCGAAAGGCTCTGGGCCGCAATGTGTACTACCGTGGACCAGACCGCCGGCGACATTCTCCAGCAAGCCCATGGTGCGGGATACCGGGCTGCCCTCTTCGCAATGGGGCTAATGCCCGCCCTCATCGCACTCGGCGCAAAGCTGGGAAACAAGTGCGAGATGACGCCGATGTTGCGTTACCGAGAGAATGGCCTGTGGTACTGGCCCGCCCACGAACCTCGGGGAGAGTTCTACTCGATCGACGGGTTGAGCAGCCTATCGGAACAAGAAGGAGAGATATGCCTTCAGCTGGGGTTCACGGCCGTACCGGAGTCGATGCGCTCCACGGCCAAATCCCTCGGCAAAAGCGTGGTATCGGTCATTGCCGATACCGAATACTTGGGCAATGGCGCCCTTGGCCACCCGGACGACGGTGCCTCATTCCGGCAGCGCATGCAGGAACTTCTGCACCGCTTGCGGGACGCACATGGTGTGCATACCGTTCATGTGCTGCCGTGCGCGTCCAACGCGGCATGTGTTTTCTTCGGTCAGGCTTTCGACAGCCATCACCCCGATTTGGTGATTTACGACTTTGCCTCCGAGGGCAACGGCATGGCGCCTCGATTGCGCGTCACGAACGTCAACAACGAATGCGAGGTCAAGACTGCTGAGGCTGGGTGTCGTTAGACGCAAGGTCCTGACCCTTCGGTATTCCGAGTAATCAATTGCTTATGGCGCTGGTCGGCTTCAAGGTGGCGCGCTAAGCAACAGGGCGACGTGACGCGCAAACTCCGGGCGGCTATTCTTTTTCGCGACGAATCTGACCTCGAATGCTCAACCGACAATGTTCAGCCGTGGCCTGGTGAGAGGGTCAAGGAATATCCCCATGCATGACCGGCGATCCGCGCTCCGCATCGGCACCTGGAACGTCAATTGGGCGAAACCGGGCACGGAGCGGGGCCGATGCGTTGCCAAACGTCTGGCCGCACCCGGCTGTGATTTGCTGTGCGTCACCGAGGGCTACGCCGGAATCCTGCCGGACGGAGGCTATCTGATCGACGCTGGCCCCGACTGGGGCTACGCCGCCGCGGAAGGGCGCCGCAAGGTACTGTTGTGGAGCAAGCGACCGTGGTCCGCCGTCGACCCGGTCGGCTCCGACGCGCTCCCCGGCGGGCGTTTCGTGGCGGGAACCACCGAGACCGGCTTGGGGCCCCTGTTGATCGTCGGCGTCTGCATTCCCTGGCGCGACGCGCATGTCCGCACCGGCCGCAAGGACCGCGCGGGATGGCAGGACCACGAGGCCTGGCTCTCCGGGTTCGCGACCCTGCACTGGCGGCAAGCCCGGGAGAGGACCGTTGTGCTCGGCGACTTCAACCAGCGCATTCCGCGAC
>JAJEGJ010000061.1 GCA_022819905.1 Alphaproteobacteria bacterium | reverse complement strand
ATATTTCCAATTTCCTTCAAGGGGCGGACATCGACAATAGCGCTCAACTTCCTGGTTTGCACGAACTCGTCCATTTTGCTCCATCGGATGGGCATGCGGGTCGCTTTCCCCAGAATTCGACCAAGCCCCCTGCCCAGCCTGCCCATTTTGCGCGCGACTTTCAGCACCGTCGCGCCGACCTTGATCATGTAGCTTGACCCACCTGTCGCCGGCGTGAGCGCGGCCGCACCGAGGCCGACTACCGCCAATGTCACGTCGATACGGTTAACCTCTTCGCCCGTCGCAACATTCGAACCGGCCTGGACCAGAGTCCTGACATCTCCGGCAGGGGTCATCTCGATCGGTATGTTGCAGGCCATGTATACGGTCATGCTCCTGCATTCCGCCGCGTCTGCCAGACAGGCGGAACACTGCCGCGCCATCGCGACAATACCCGTCTCCTCGTCAACGAACCCCTCGGCGCGCACCGTGTGGGCTTCCGCTACCGGAATGCGATGATGCTCGACGAGCTCAAGCAGCAATTCCGTCCTGTCCAGGTCTTCGTTCTCCACCGCCCGGTCAAGCTCGGCCGCAACCCAGGCCGGGGTCATTTGCGCCCTGATGGCCTGATCCAGAGCCAGTTCGGCTTCGGCCTTCATCCGTGCGACATATGGCTTGGCGAAGGGATGCTGAAAGAAAACCGCCACGTTCGCGATTGCCGTAACCACGGCTGAAATCTGCAACCCCCGCCAGATCCAGCGTCGTATCTTCATCGATCCATCCTGGCAATCACGCTCTGGGCGTTACTGATACAAGTCACCATATCCCCCCAACCTCTCCGGCCGTCGTTCGGCATTTCCGTGGCATGCCATTCGGCAATCCAACCATTGATTTTGTCCAGTCTTCAGGGGCCAGGAGCGGGGATGAAACCTGTTCGATACAGCATTGCCGGTGGATGGAAGGAGGCAAACTCCTGGCAGGTGATGCCGAGGTTCGACTGCATGAGCTACCGTCTCCTGCATATAGAGAGAGGCGCTGACAATTTTGGGGGGACTCGCTTTCGGATTTTCCCCGCATCCTGTGCGCCCACCCTCCCGAAGGCCCCCGCGGAACCGGCTCTTGAAACGGATGCCCGTTTGCGGGCGGCCGGGGAACCCGCGGGTCCGTGCTATACTTGAAGCGGCAGGAGGACTTCCCATGCCCGTGAAACCCGATCTCGACCGGCTGCAATGGTTCGCTTCGGGCAACGACCGCCGCCCTTCCCCGTTCTTTGTCGGGCGGGACGCCGAGATTGCCGCGGTCGGGGAGGTTTGCGCCATGGCGCTCGCGGATGCGCGCCAGGGCAGGATGGCGCCAGGAACGACGCAGATGTTCCAGGGTGCGCCCGGAGCCGGCAAGAGCGCCCTGCTGGCGGAGATGGGGCGGCGCTGGACGGCGGCGGCCCTGCGGGCGGCGGGTGTCGGCCCGGCGCTCGGAACGCCGGTCCCGGTGACGGTCGAATGGAAGGACCTCAATGACGAGGCGGAGACCGTACGGAAGATCCTCAGGGCGCTTGACCCGGAGCTGGAGGCAGACAGCCGCACGACCAGGGCGCGCGGCGTCTTTGCCGCCTTCGGGGGTCTGGGCGCGAAGTTCGGCCTGAAGGCCAGCGACACCGTGGCCCCGAAGGGGCTGTCTTTCACCACCCTTGCCGAACAGCTCCCGCCGCACGACTGGCCGTGTCCGGTCGCGCTGCTGGTGGACGAGATCCAGGACGCCGTCCAGGCGGCGAAGCCCGTCATCTCCAGCCTGCACCAGGGCCTGCACGGCCTGCCGCTGGTCCCGGTGTTCGCCGGGCTCGGCTCCTCACGCGAGCATCTCCGCCCGCTCGGCGTCTCGCGCCCCGCTTCCGGAGCGGTGCGCGGCATCGGGGGACTCTCCGGGGACGAGGCCATGCAGGCCGTCGGGCGCATGCTCGACGAATGCCGGGTGGACCGGGACGGCGACAACCGCCCCTGGGCGTCTTGGCTAGCCGAACGCTCGGAGGGCTGGCCGCAGCACCTGCATAACGGCATGGCCGCCCTCGCGGAGGACCTGGTCCGCACCGGTGGCGTTCTGCGCGAGGTCGACGGCGATGCCGTCGCGAAGCTGGAGGCCGGGCGCCGGGAGGAATCCTACGGCGGCCGGGTCTCGGATGAGATGGGGAACAGCCGCTTCCTGGTCGCGGCGCTGCTCGCCGGCCTCACCGGGGCCGACGGGGAGACGCCCCCGGCCGCCGACATCCGGCTCGACAGCGGTGAGGTCATCGACGAGACCGAACGCCTGGCCGCAGAGAACGGCTCCCGGAGCGTCCGCTGGCGCCTCCCCCCGGGAATGGACGCGAAGGCGTTCTTCGAGCACATGGTCCACCGGGGCGTGTTCCACCAGGACGAAATGAACGGTCCGTACCGGTGCCCGATTCCGTCGCTGGCGTCGTATCTGGTCCGGAACGGGGCCGGGATGGGGAACGAACCCCGCCGCCCGGAACGGCCGGCGGGGGAGAGAGACGGCCTGCCGGAGCCGGGGCCGTTCGACTGACTGT
This sequence comes from Alphaproteobacteria bacterium, assembly GCA_022819905.1. Classification (GTDB taxonomy): domain Bacteria; phylum Pseudomonadota; class Alphaproteobacteria; order TMED109; family TMED109; genus VXPW01. The sequence goes on along the minus strand of JAJEGJ010000061.1, from coordinate 15,762 downwards.
CGGCGCCGGAGCAACCGCAGAGCAGCTTCCGTTTTGTTCCCTTCCCTCTCACTTTGGTTGGAGCAGCATGAGTGACGGCCGACCACCGTCACGGACACCTGCCCATATGGCTGCCGGCACCGGAAATGCCGCTTTGAGTCGAGCCGGACTCGTGAAAATTACACCGGCAGATCCAGAGGTTGCCTCCCCACAGACCCGAGGCTCCCCCCAAAATTGTCAGCGTCTCTCATATAGAGACGCAACGCTGGGCCAGCCTCGCCTATTGCCCGGACTCACAGACCTCCACCCGCAATTCCTTGAAGAGCTACAAATGACCGCCGCGCCACAAGCCGCAATCCACCCTGGGACATCAGCTGCGTCAGGTAATTTCAACGCTCTTGCCGCGTCGATCCTCCTGCGTGGCCAGACTCCATGGAGCCTTATCGAATATTCGTGAGCCCGCTCCAGTTCGTGTATGCGCCGTTCTTGTCGAATTCGATGTATCCCCGTTTCCCCCTGCGTCCTTCCGCCATAAACTCAAGTTCACCGCTGAACACATTCATCAGTCTGAAACGATTTCCCTGATCATCGCGAAAATTGTCCTCATCGAGAACTTCAAAGCCATGTTCCGCAAAGAACAACTCATTATTCCGTTCCGCTTCCCAAGCTACCTGCCGTCTTTTCCTTTGAACAAAACCGACAATCAACCCCGAAATCACGATCACCGCCTGCACTGCAAGACCGACTTGCGCGAGCGGCAAGACGACAGCTGATACAACCTCACTCGCGTCCTGCCCCCCTTCGGGGGCTCCTGCTCCTGCAACAGAAACAGCCAAAAACAAAACGATAAAGGCTGTAGCAGCATTGCAGCCCACAAGCGCCACCAGCGCGCCGAGCTTTTTGATAATGCTGCCGATCCACGTTCGGTAATTTCGGGCAATCCACACGGACGATATAAAGAGGCCGTATAGCGTAAACGCCAACACGGACAATGCGATGACGAGGATTAGGTTCTTCTTTGTCTTGCGATAGACGTCCTTGCCAAAGGCCAGTCCAAACCCCGCGAGAGCACTTCCTGCGACGATTTTCGGCGCCAGGTGAAGCAACGACATGTCCTACCCCTTCCGGGAACCCTTGGCGGGTGACCACATATCTGCAGGTGCTGGTGTTTGGCGAACCGGATCCGCATGCGTCAACGCCCGCGAGAAGGCGAGTTCGGCTGGCGGCTCGAGGGCGCGGCGGACGGCCCGGCACCCGCTGTGCTCGCCCGAAGCCTCACCATCTTGCCGTGACCCGGAGCCCGACAGTGTGCACGGGTTCCGCGCCTGCCCCGGACCCCGATCCGGGGTCGTTGGCGGGCTCGACCCGCGAGCCCTCGAACCTCACCTCGAACCTGCCGTCGCCCGCGCCCTCGAGACGCCAGCCGAACCCGAGGCCGAGCCGGTGTTCGACCGCCCCGCCGGCGCTCTCCCGGCGCCCCGCCTCGCCGTCGAGGCCGAACGCGAGGCCCGACCGCACCTCCTCCGCAAGCCGCCAGCCGAACCCGAGCCGGTGTCCGGCCACCCCGCCGGCGCTCTCCTGCCGCGCCACCTCGACATTGAGGCCGGATGCGAGGCCCGACCGCACCTCTTCCGCAAGCCGCCAGCCGAGCACCGTCTCGCGGCTCGTCCCGGTTAGGTCGAGCCCGACCTCGGACGTGGCCGTAAAGCGGTCGCCGAACATCCCGTAGCCGTAGCCGAACCGCGTCTCCAGACGCCGCTGCTTGAGCTCGTCTCCGCCTGCCCCGGACCCCGATCCGTTGTCGTTCGCCGCCAACCCCTCCAGGGTCTCCCGCGAGAGCAGCGCGTCTTTGCCGCTCGCGGCGCCTGTCCCGAAGGTCTGGCTCAGGCTGAGCGACGGGCCCCGCTCCCCGGATCCCGGCTTCCAGGCGAGCGTGCCCGCGATGCCGCGGTCCGTGAGCCCCGCCGCCTCGTGGGTCAGCACCCCACGGCCCGACAGCGACGCCGTGAGGCCCTCGCCCGGCACGGCCATGTCCACCGCGCCCGCAATGTCGATGCCGTAGCCCGTCTCCGCGTCGCCGCCGTCATGGCGCAGCCCGAGCGCGAGCCGCGGCGTCATCGTCCCACTCTCGCCGAGCGCGAGCGGCCACGAGCCGTCGAGCCCGAGCGTGAGCCGCCAGACGTCGGCGGTCGCGGCCCCGAGGTTGCCCGCCGCCGACGACAGTCGGGCCGAGGTCGTCCGCACCCAGCGCGCGCCGGTCACTGCTTCAAGCCGCGGGCCGTCGCCCCCGGCCAGTGTCGCCCGCAGCCCCCCCGCCGCGAGTTTCATCGAAAGGTCGGTCTTCATCGCCGCCTGTTTGTCCGGCTTCACCGTGAGCTCGCCCTCGCCGTAGCCGGCCGCTCCCCAGACCGAGACCCGCTCCGAGGCCGTATAGCCCGCCCAGGGCGTCACCGCCGTCGCGCTCGCCTCGATCTCGCCGGAGCTCTCGCCCCGGTAGCCGCCCGTTCCCGTGCTGCGCGAGACCAGCAACCCCATTGTCCAGCGGTCCCAGGCATGGTCGACGCCGAGCAGGCCCGTGGTCACGTCGCCGTCCAGACTGAGCGCCCCCTCGCGGCCGGAGAAGCGCGACTGCGCGATCCGGCCCCAGAGTTCGGCGAACCCGCCACCCTTCGTCTGCCCCGCCAGCGAGAAGGACGAGCCCATCAGCACCTCGCGTGCGGTCATCGAGCGCGTCTGCAGCGCCTCAGCCTCCTCTTCCGGGTCCTCGCCGTTCAGCCAGGCGGTCAGCGCCTCGAGCCGCGCCTTTTCCCCGGCGTCCTCGACGGCCGTCCCGGTGGGCCGGGAACCGTCGGCGCCTTTCTTCGCTCCGCCGGCCGCCGCGCCTTTGCCGGTCTCCTCGTTGAACAGGGTCCCGAGGCCGATCCGCTGGCCGGCCAGCCCGATCTCCGCCCCGGCCGTCCGTGACGCCCGCAGCCTCCCGTCCACCGCGTCGAGCACCTGGTCCGCCACCGTGCGCCCGAAGCGCGCGATCCAGGCCTGCGGGATGGGATCGCTGTTCTTGATCGTTCCCGTCGCCTCGCCGTCCTCGATATACCCCCCCGAGGCATTCGACAGTTTCAGCAGGAAGGTCTCGCCGTTGTCGTCGTGGCTGTCGTCCTGCACAGGCACAGAAACCGTCTTCGAACTCTGCGCGACCGTGAAGGTAAGCGTGCCCGAGGTCGCCGTGAAATCCTCCCCGGAGGTCGCCGTCCCCGACTCGGTCGCGTACTCCACCGTCACCGGCAGAATCGCGTTGCGGCTGAGAGAAACCGTGAAGTCCATCGTCGCGTTCGGACCCTCCGTCGCCTCCGCGTCCGCCACCGAGATTGCGATGGGGCCCTTGACGGTGATCGACGGGCTGTTCGAAAGCACGCGCAGGTCCTCGGTGCACAACACGGCCGATTCCCTGTCCGTGCATTTTCCGCCGCCGTTGAGCGTCAGGGTCACCGCGTCTTTGCCGTCGGGTGTCACCAGCAGCCGCCAGCGATCGCTGGCGCCATCGACCCGCTTCGCCGATTCGACGCTGCCGCCCGTCGCCGTCACCGCGTCGTCGACATAACTGAAACTGTTGAAGATCGGCTCGCTGAAGGCAATCTGGACCTCGAATTCGCTCGCGCCGTCGTGGCCCTCGTTCGGCCAGTCGGCGAACTCGGCCTCGAGTTTCGGCGGCCCGGGCACGGTAACGACGAAGCTCTCCGCGAGCCGGCGCCCGCCCGCAGTGCACATCGCGTGCGCCTCGCCGCAGGCGGGGCCCGCGCCGAGCTCGAGCGTCACGTCTTCGAAGCCGGACGGCGCGATCTCGATATCCCAGCGCCGGTTCTCGCCGCTGACGACGCGTCTGGCGGCGGTCACCTCGCCGCCGCTTACAGTGAACGCGTGGTCCTTGAGCGTGCTGTAGCTGAAATTGTCGGCGAGGGCTTCGTCGAAAGCGATGCGCACCTCGAAAGCCTCGCCGCCGTCGTGTCCCTCCGGCTGCGATTCCACCGCCACGGTCAGCGGCTCCGCGGTCGCGGGCCCCGGCACGGTGAGGACGAAGTTCTCCGCGAGCCGGCGCCCGCCCGCGGTGCACATCGCGTGCTCCTCGCCGCAGGCGGGGCCCGCGCCGAGCACGAGCGTCACATGGTCATCGCCCGACGGTACGACCTCGATGTCCCAGCGCCGGTTCTCGCCGCTGACGACGCGACGGGCGCCGGTCACCTCGCCGCCGCTTGCGGTGAACGCGTGCTCCTCAAGCGTGCTGTAGCTGAAACCGTCGGCGAGGGCTTCGTCGAAAGCGATGCGCACCTCGAAGGCCTCGCCGCCGTCGTGTCTTTCCGGCTGCGATTCCACCGACACGGTCAGCGGCTCGGCATCACCGCCCTCCGGCGGTGACAGCGAGCCCACGAGCCCCCGGTAGGTGCAGGGATTGGTCTCCGAGCCCTCGGTGAAATCGAGAGAGGAGGCGGAATTCTGCTTCAGCTTGATGGTCTTGCCTTCGGCGGACGTGGTCCACGCGCTGACGCGGCCGTTGAACACCGCGCGCACGCGATAGACGTACGTGTTGCCGTTGCACAGGCCCCGATGGCGAAATTCCGACACCGCGTAGTACTTTCCGCCCCAGTGGCGCCCGGGACAAAGCACCTGGCCGTCGTAACCGTCCGCGACGTAGGGCTCGTCGCTCGCCTCGCAAAACGGCGCCTCGGCGTCGCTCGGCCAGGTCGCGCCGCCGTCGTCCGACCATTGCACCTCGAACCATGCCACGTTCTTGCCCGGATTGTTCCGCACATCCCAGTTGACGATAATGCCCGCAAGGTAGCTCGCGAGCTGCCTGTACTTCACGTTGAAGGGCCGCAACGGCGAGAGGGGCAAGGTGGACTCGTTCGTCACCTCGAGATCGTAAAAGGAGCTCAGGTCGACGCCGTCCTTGCCTTGCAGCACGTTCGCGTCGTCGCCCGGCGTCCGATCCTGGTAGCTGAGCCTGACGCTCTGCCCCGACTCGGGCCAATAGCGCGCCGATCGCTGATACAGCGTGACGCGCCCGGCGATGTTCGGGAGCCGCGCCTGGAACGCGCTGGACGGAACCTCCTCGCCGTCGACGGTCAGGCGGAACGCCGAGGAGGGCACCGGATTCCGGCGCAGCGGCTTATCGAATTCCAGCGTCAGGTACTGTCCGGTGGTCCTGGCGCTCTTCACGCCGGCCGCGGCCGCCCCGCCCGCGCTCCGGGTCAGGCGCGCGGCGACGGTGTCGCCGTCGCTCCAGTTCAGCCCGTGGCCTGCGAACGCGAACCGCTTGCCGTCCCCCGGGTCCGGTATCGCGAAACAGGTCGAGCCGAGTTGCAAGGTGAACCCGTTCCGGCCGAGCAGGCCGTCCGCGGGCGCCGTCCCGCTGTCGAGGCCGATTTCGAACACGAGCTCGCCGCCGGCGACGTCCTCGTAGTCGATCCGCTGCACTTCGATGCCGGCCGTGCGGAAATCGAAGCTGTCATCCGACAGCGACCCGTAGTCCGGGTCGAGCCGGTAGCCGCGGAAGAAATCGCCGCCGAATCCGGCCCTCGCCACGGTGAGCTGCGCGCTCCAGAGCGCCTCGCCCGGGGCCTCGCAGGACTGCGTCACCGCCGCCGCCACGGTCCCCGATTCGGGAAACGGAGCGCTCGTGCTCCGCTCGGCGTTGCCGGCGTCGTCGGTGAAGATCGCCCTGGCCCTGAGCTGGTAGCCCGCGTCTGCGGCGGTCGCCGTATACGTGCGCGAAGTCGCGCCGGCGATGACGGTGCCGCTGCCGCCGTCGAGGCGCACCCACTCGAAGGTCCAGCCCGGATCGCCCAGCCCGTCGCCGTCGCCGATGTTGGCGGTGGAGGCGGTCAGCGTGGCGCCCACGACCGCCTTGCCGAATATCGACGGCCGGCCGGTGGCGGGCTTGTTGACCAGCCCGGCGACGGCGTCGCCCGAAGGATACGGTTCGCCGGAGCGGGTTTCGGCGAAGCCGTCGTCGTCGGTGAAGCTCGCCCTGAGGATGATCTGCATGCCCGCGTCTTCGCCCGTCAGCTCGTATTCCTCCCCGGTCGCGCCGGGGATGTCCGTCTCGACGCCGCCCCCGTCCAGCCGGACCCACTGAAAGCGCCAGCCCGGATTCGTCAGGCCGTTGTCGTCCTCGACGCGACCGGTCCTGGCCTTCAGCACTGCCCCCTCCTGCGCCCTGCCGGTGATGTGCGGCGCGCCGGTGGGCGGGACGTTGTTCACGTAGAGGGCCATGTCCACCGGATCGTCGTAGTTGAAGTTGGCGCTTTCGTTCCACCTCCTGGTCTTCCCGTCGTCCTGGACGATGGCCTCGCCGAAGGATCGAACGGAATTGTGGTAATGCCAGGTCCAGTTACGGCTGGCGGCGGGCAGGGGCGTGTTGAACTTCATGTAGACATGCGTGACGTGCCCGGGCACGCTTGCAGCCAGGTTGATGATTTCGTCGATCGTCCAGGTCTTCCCGAGGTGATCGAATTCGTCTTCGGTGAGATACTTGGGATTCTCGCATTCGAGGCAGCCTCTCTTGGCCCCGTACACGAGGGGATTCATCGTCGCGGACCAGAGCATCCTCCTGCGCGGCTCGCCGGGTGTCGAGTCGTCGGCCGTCCGCACCGCGCCTTCCGACGGAAAGACGTCGCTCGCGCGCGCTTCTTCGAATTCGTCCTGGTCGGTAAAGCTCACCCGCACCTTGATGAGCTTGCCGGCATCGGCCGGCGTCAGCGTGTACTCGCTCTCGGTCGCGCCGGAGATGTCGGTCTCGTTCGCACCCTGCACCCTGACCCACTGGTACTTGTAGTCCGGGGGATCGCGCAGCCCGTTGCCGTCGGCGATGTCACCGGGCGCGGCCGTCAGCGTCTCGCCTACCCGGTCCGTGCCCGTGACAGTCGGCGCGCCGGTGGCCGGGAGGTTGCGCACGGTGATCTTCAGCCCGACCTCGGTGCCAACGGTGAAACTGACGGGTATGTCGGGCCAGCGCCTCTCCTCGTACGTGTCCATCCCGTCGCCTTTCGCCACGGTCGCGTCCGCAAAGGCCAGTTCGGTCGCGCCGTCGATGTGCAGGTGCCAGTTGCGGCTGCCGTCGGGCAGAAAGGACGAGAAGCGGATCCCGACCACGGCGGGATCGGCGGTGTTGACCTGGTTCTCCCCGACCCGGGTGACCGTGTACGTCGCGGAATCGTATTCGAAGCTGTCGTCGTCCAGGACATTGGGCCTGCCATTGCAGAACAGGCAACCGATCCATCCGTCCGATGCCTCCGGATCCAGCGTGGCGGACCAGAGCTCCCGGTCCTGCGGCGGGTTTGCGGCATCGGTGACGGAACCACCGGCGGGCCAGACCGCGCTCGAGCGGCTTTCGCTGAAGCCGGCGTCGTCGGTGAAGCTCACCCGCACCCTGACGCGCGCGCCCACGTCGGCGTCGGCCAGCGTGTACTCGCTCGAGACCGCCCCGGTGATCAGGGTCTCGTTCGCGCCCTCGACGCGAAGCCACTGGTACGCGTAGGGGGGGGCGCGCAGCGGCATGTCGCCGGCCAGGCCCTTCAGGCCGTTGCCGTCGGCGATGTCGCCGGGCGAGGCGCTCAGCGTCTGCCCCGTGCGCGGCGGGCCCCCGGCGATGACCGGCGCGCCGGTGGCCGCGGCGTTGCGCGCGACGATTCTCAGGCGGACGGGGGTGCCGTCCTCGAATGCGAAGGGCGCGTTGGTCCAGCCCCGCGACTTGTAGTCGTTGTCCGCGGCCCCGATCGCGTCGGCGAAGGCCAGCTCGTGCTCGCCGTCGACCTGCAGATGCCAGTGCGCGATCTCGCTGTCCTGCACGGCGCTATCGAACAGGATAAACATGATCACTCCGCGCTCAGACATGTCTGCCTGTGCACCGGCAGTTGAGAGCTCCACGATCCTGAGGGTCGACGACGTCCCCACCGGGTACTTGAACTGGTCCTCGCTCAATGCGTCGGAAATCTTGCAAGTGATAAAAAAGCAGCCATACGAGGCTTCCGCGCCGGACGGATTCAACGTCGCGGACCAGAGCTCCTGCTCCGCGAACGCGAATTCGTCGACGGCGGCGACCGTGAGATTCGGCGGATAGGCGGCGCTCTTGCGGCTTTCCTCGAAACCGTTGTCGTCGGTGAAGAGCGCCTCCACCTTGACCTGCTTGCCGACGTCCAGCTCCGTCAGCGTATACGTGCCGGAAGTCGTGACATGGATGACGCCCTCGTTCCCGCCGTCGTCCACCCGGATCCACCGGTAGCGGTAGTTCGGGTCCGACAGACCGTTGCGGTCGTCGATGGCGGCGACCGAGGACGTGAGCGTCTCCCCCGCCCGCGCGATGCCGCCGATTTCCGGCCTGCCGGTGGGGTCGGCGTTGCGCGCGACGATTTTCAGGTCCACGTCTTCGTCGAGCACGAAATTGACGGGCACCTGATTCCAGGATGCCCGCTTGTTCGTGATGCTGTCCGCGGACCGGAAGGGCAGCACGAGCGCATCGCCGACATGCAGAAACCAGGTGTAGGCGACGTCCGGCACGTCGGTCGTGAATTCCATGTACAGCGTTGCGGGATCGGCGTCGCTGACCTGATCCTCGGCGAATTCGTCGATTATGTAGAGGGTCGTGCCGTGGATGAAATCGTCGTCGGTCATGTCCGTGTCGCAGAATGTGCATCCGATGAACGTTTCATCAAACCCCACCGGCGTCAGCGTGGAGGTCCAGATCGTCTTCTCCTGCCGCGTCGCGGGGATATCGGTAATCGTGCCGCTGCTCGGAAAGAGCTCGCTCGCGGCGCTTTCGGCGTATCCGTCGTAGTCGGTCCAGCTCACCCGCAGCCTGATCCGCTTGCCGACGTCGTCCGCCGTCAGAACGTATGTCCCGCCGTTCGCGCCGGAGATCGCGGTTTCGTTCGCGCCGTCCACCCGGAGCCACTCGAACTCATAGTCCCGGGTGATCCGGATCGGCAGGTCGGTGAAATCGTTCAGGTCGCCGATCTCGCCCGTATCCGATCTCAGCAGCGCGCCACGCTCGGGATCGCCGATTATCCTGGGCGCGCCTTGGGCCGGATCGTTGGAATTGGTGATTTTCAGCACGACGGGTTCGCCGCTGGTCCAGGCGACGTCCACGTTCGTCCAGCTGAAGGTCTTGCCGATGTTGGTCACAAGCGCGTCCGCGAAGGCGAGCTCCGTATGGCCGTCGATGTGGAGCGTCCAGAGGTTGGGATCCTCGTTCTCGCCATCGGAGAAGGTGATCACCACGCGGGCGGGGCCGGTGGAGTCCGGCGTGTTCTCGTAGAGATCTTCGACCGTGTACGTGAGCCGGGCGCCGCGCCGGACCGTGGTCTCGCTCAATTCCTCGAAGCTCTCCACGCAATCGAGGCATCCCAGTGCGTTGCTGTTCTCGCGCGAGGGGATCAGGACGGCGTTCCAGAGGTCGCTTTCCCCGGCGGTGGCGAAGGCGGAAGGGGTCACGGCGCCGGCACCCTTGGCGTTGATCGCCGAGACCCGGTAGAAGCGCTGCGTGCCGGCGGCGAGGCCGCTTTGGGTGTAGGTCGTGCCGCTGTAGCTCTCCTCGAGCGTCGTCCAGGGCGCGTTGCCGTCGGCCGACCACTCGATCCTGTAGCCGGTGGGCGGTTCGCCGCCGTTGTCTGCAGGCGCGGTCCAGGAAAGCTGGATGTCGTTGGAGTCGGGGCCGTCCGCCGTCGCCGCCAGACCGCGCGGAGCGCCGGGAACGACGTCGAGTGCGAGCGATACGCCGACGACCTCGCCGAATTCGCCGTGGCTGTCGAGCAGTCTCGCGATCTTGTCCGCCGCGCCCGGGATGGTGAAGCTGTTCGTCGATCCGCTGGCCCTGAATTCGAACGACTCGCTGCCGATGATCAGGGCGTAGTCTCCGCTCTGGAAATGAGTGGAATGACCTAGCGAATCCAGATTGAACGTCAGGTTGTTGTTGTCCGAGCCAAATACGAGATCTGACACATAGAATTCCAGGAGCCCGAAGTGGAAACGGTCCGGTGCGAGTCCGCCGAACAATTGGATCACGTTTTTCAAGACACCCCGGCTCCAACCGAAGACTGTCCCGCCCTTGCTCACTCCCACCGTCATGTTGGCGCACCAGTACACCACGCAATCGTCCGGGTCGGGCGCCGACGCCTCGCGGGCGACGTGGATGAGGTAGTCCTGGCGGTTGACCGTGTCCTCGGCCGTGACCACCACCCTGACGAGGTTCGCCCCCTCGGCCAGCGCGACCCGGCCGGTGACCTTGGCGCCGGTGCCGTCCCGGACTTCGACGCTGGCACCCGAATTGGTCGGCGTCGCGCTGACCGCGATCCGGTCGACGGAGTTGTCGACCGAAAGGTAGTAGGTCGTCGTGTCGGCGGAAAACGCCGGGTGGTCGAAGGAGAGCGCGTTCGTACCGTCCGAGACCGAAAGCGCGGACAGCGTCGTGACGGCGGTGTCGGCGTCGAGAATCTGGATCGGCACCACGTCGCCGAAGGCCCTGCTCACGTAGCGGAGCTGGTCCGCTGCGGCCAGGTTGATCGTCCACTCTCCGGCCATGCCTATTGAACTGGAAAACGGGATGTCCTCGCCGCCGATCCGCAGGAGGTAGCTGCCCACTGGAAGGCGGCGCTCGAACGTGACGGTCAAGCGCTCCGCCTCAATGATGATTTCCGTGGGCCCGTATGTCTCGCTCTGGTGCTCGAAGGACGGCGGGGAGAGCGTGCCCGATGCACTCAGGAATGTGGTGACATAGCCGGGCTTGCCGTTCACGTCGCGCCCCAGGGTCAGGTTCGCGCACCAGACGAGCCCGCAATCGTCGGCGTCGGGCGCGGCCGCCGCGCGCCCGACGTAGACGGTGTAGGTTTCGGATCGGGTTCCGCCGGGGTTGGTGACCTTGATCTCGATGACGTTGCGGCCGACCGCGAGATTGACCCGGTGGCCCTCGACGCCCACCGACTGGTCGACGCGCGGGTTGCCGGCATCGTCGAAGAATTCGACCAGGGAACCGGATAATTCGGGCGTCGCGTGCAGGGAGATGTTGTCGACGGAATTTGCGACGGAAAGATAGTAATGTCTTGTTAAGCTGTCGAATTCGCGCAAATCGAAATCGAACGCCTCGCCGAAGCGATCGACCGTCAGGGCGGTGAGGACGGGACTGGGGGCAAATTCTCGTTGCACCAGGATCACGTAGTTGGTCGTCACCGAGCTGTCCGCGGAGGTCACGAGCACTTCGAGTTCGACGCGGCCGTCACCTTCAGGCAGGTCGACCTGGAAGCCCGCGTCGCTGCTCGCGTCGGCAATCGTGGCCTCCTCCAAGCGATAGCTCACCGTCGCGTTCGGATCGCCCTTGGTCGGGGTCACGGTGAGCCTCGTCACCGATGTCTCGACATCGACCGTGTAGCTGGTGACGGACGCGGCGAACGGCGGCGTCATCTCGCCCGGCGCGATCTCGAGCGCGGTCAGCGGGAAGCCGGTGCGTTCGGCTTCCGTGCGGAACACGCCCAGGTTCAGGCTGCCGAACGGCAGCGGGGCGTTGCCGGCGCTCGCCAGCGCCGCCGTCAGCGCCAGCGACTCGCCCGGGTCGTCCACGCTGTCGTCGATCGCGTTGACGTGAAAGGACACGGCCGTGGCGCCGGCCGCGAAGACGATCTGGTGGCCGTCGACGCCGTCGTCGGCGTCGGCCGGGGAGACGGTGTAGTCCTCGCCGTAGGCCGCGCTGCCCGTGAACGTCACCGTCGCCGTCATGTCGGTGGCGAAGGCGGCACTCGTGAACGAGAGCGTCACCGTGGCCTGGCTCTCGTTCTCGGCGGTCGTCGCCACGTTGTCGGTTTCGAGCAGGTAGTCCGCCGAGGACACGGCCTGCATGCCCGCGGGGACGTCGGAGGCGCGGATGCGCGCGCGGTAGTCGTCGGTGAGGCCGACTTCGCCGCAGAGGCCCTCGTAGCACAGGCGAAGGGCGGTGGTGTTGAACCCCGCGGTCTTTTCCAGCTTCAGGAAGAACTGCTCTTCTCCCTCCGGGATCGCGTCGTCCACCAGGGTGACGGCGACGTCCTTGCGCGCGACCCAAACGCCGTCCTCGAGCGCGTAATCGGCGGGCTCTGTGACGACGGTGCGTGAGACCGCCGTGTAGTCCCCGGGGCTCGCGGCGACGTCGGTCCCGGTCGAGACCGCGACCGCCACCCTCGCGAGCGCGCTCGGCGTCACTCCGGGTTCGAGCCGCGTCACGACCTCGAAGCTCGCGCCCGTGTCGTCCTCGTCCCATTCGTAGAGCGCCTGGCCGAGGCTGATCCGGCCTACGACACGCTGGCGCCCCTGGATATGCACCGAGGTCGAGGCGGCGCTCGTGTCGTAGCCGGCGACGGCCTCCACCGTGGCGGTCAGCCGGCCGGTGGCGAGGGTGTCGCTGTTGTCCTCCCAGAACCACGAGCGATCGAGTGCGACGTCCACGCTGGAACTTCCGGCCGGGATCGTCACCGTCTGCGACAGGCGCGCAGCGGCGAGCCAGGGCTGCTCCTGGGCCAGGGTCACGGTGACCGCGAGCGCGTTGGCCGTGCTCCCCGTGCGCTCCACGGTGAAGGTCAGCTTGCCGCCGGGGGCCGTGAGCGCCAGCGGCAGCGAGGCGTGGTCGGCGGAAATGCCGATGAAGGGGCCGTCGCCGGTGTCGTTTGTCACCGCGGCAACGCCGCCCGTCCCGGTGGTGAAGGAGGCCGTCTCGTTGCCGGCGGCGTCGGCCAGGGCGTTCGACGCGGGTTTCGTGTAGGCCACCGACACCGCGTCGCCGGAGACGGCGGGGTCCGCGAGCGTGAGCGTCACGGCGGCGCCTTCCACCGATACCGCGTTCGGGACCTGCGCCGTTCCCGCCACGGTGACCTCGAAGGCGGAGGCCGCGGGCGGCGCCCGCGCGCCGAGGGCCTCGTCGAATTCGAGCACCAGCGTCGCCCGGTTCACCGTCGCGCTCTCGAGCGAGGGCGCGGTGACGTCCGGGGCGCCGAGCCTCACCGGCAGCACCGCGCCGAACTCGGCGGTCAGGCGCGCGACCTGGTCCGCTGTGCCGAGACGGAATACCTGCGTCGTGCCGTCGGCGGTGAATTCGAAGTACTCGTCCCCGACCTTCAGGCCGTACTTCCCGTTCGGCAGGGTGTCGATGAACGAGTCGAAGCGGAGCTGCAGATCGCCGCCCGGCATGAAACTGAGGTCCAGAACCTTGGCTGGGGAATCGCTGAATTCGTCCGGGACGGTCGGCGAGCGCGGCTGCAGCCCGCCGCCTAGGGTGGCGGACATGGCGCTGAAGCCGTAATGCGGATTGCTGCCGGCGCTGCGCCCGAGGGTGAGGTTCGCGCACCAGGTGATGTCGCAGGGGCCGTCGGGCGCGGCCGCCTCGCGGGCGATGCGGATCGTGAAGGGAATTATATCGAAAAGTCACATTTTCTTGTTGACGCGGCCCGGTGAACCCGATACCTTATAGTCACACAGAACGGGGACGACGATGACCCGCGACGAGATCGACAAAGGCATTCGGGAAGACGCTGCCGAACTGGCGCTCCTGAAGCGGGACCGCAAGTTTCTGGTGGACCGGGCAGTGCGGTTCCAGGAACAGCTTGCCTCGGCTGACAAGGCGCTGGGGCGGATCACCGGGGCGACCTGCGACCTGCCCGACGAGAGCAAGTTCAGCAGCGAGAGTTGGCCGTCGTTCGAGGACATATCGAAGCTGTGCGGCGACCGGACGGAGATCGACAAGCGGATTGCCTGTCTGGCCGGCCGCCTCCGCAACTCTGGCGTGGAGTTTTGATCATGGCTCGCAAGGCACCGGGCAAAGCGCATCGCAAGGGACTGTCCTTCATGCAGGTCTCGGCCATGTTCCGCGATGAGGATGTGTCGCGGGAGTGGATCACCGAACAGCGTTGGCCGCAGGGACCGCACTGCCCGCATTGCGGCAGCTTCAATGTGCAGGCGGGGATCAAGCACAAGACCATGACGCACCGTTGCCGGGACTGCGAAGGCAAGCCCATGTTCACGGTGCGCACCGGGACCGTCATGGAGGGTTCCAAGCTGAAATATCGCGCATGGGCGGTCGGCATCTATCTGTTCACGGTGAACCTCAAGGGCATTTCCTCGATGCAGCTTCACCGCGAACTGGAGATCGGCCAGAAGGCGGCATGGTTCATGCTGCACCGCCTGCGGCTGGCCTTCGAGGAAGACGCGGCCCTGTTCGGCGGTCCGGTGGAGGCCGACGAAACGCACATAGGCGGGCGGCGTAAGAACAAGTCGAACGCGAAGCGGAAGGCACTGGCGGAAGCCGGGGCGGGCCGGGGCGCGGTGGACATGACGCCGGTTGCCGGGGTGAAGGACCGGGAGACGAACCGGGTCCGCGCGAAGGTGGTGGAAGCGACCGACGCGCCGACGCTACAGGGTTTCGTCCGCGACAGCGCGGCGCCCGGCGCGACGCTCTACACGGATGAAGCGGCCGCCTATCGGGGAATGCCCGAATACCGGCATGAGACCGTCAATCACGGCGCGAGCGAGTATGCACGGGGCGATGTGACGGTGAACGGCATGGAAGCGTTCTGGAGCATGGTCAAGCGCGGCCAGCAGGGCATCTACCACAAGATGAGCCCGAAGCATCTCAGCCGTTACCTCCATGAGTATGCGGGCCGTCACAATGTGCGGAACGCGGACACAATCGACCAAATGGCGGGAATGGTCGCGGGCATGGCGGGCAAGCGCCTTCGCTACCGTGAACTCATCGCCGACAACGGGCTGGATTCGGGAGCGCGGGGATGAGCGAATTCGACTGGGTGGAAGCCCGCTCAAACTGCACGGTGGACAAGGTGTTCAAGCAGCTTGCCGAGGATGTGCAGCGCGACCTTGAGCGGCACAACGCGCTCAATCCCGGCCTCGCCCAATGCCAGGACTTCCACCAGTGCAACGAGCGCCGGTTCTATGTCTCGCGGGAGCGGGTGCATCGCGTCGTCTTCGACAGGAAAGACGGGCGCATCGTCATCGTCCGCTGGGCCTACATGGGCGAGCCTACGCCGCTCATGGCGCTGGCCGTCCGGCTGGGCGATGACGGCAGGTGCGTCCTCATCAATGAGGAAGGCGAAGCGTGGCAGCCGTGGCAGGTCCGCCGGAAGGCGCTTGAAGAAACGCTGTTCGGATGAGCGGCCCGAACTGGCAGAACCGGACCCTGTTCCACGGGGACAATCTGGCCTTCCTGCGGGCGATGAATTCGGAGTCGGTGGACCTCATTGCGACGGACCCGCCCTTCAACAAGGGCCGGGATTTCCATGCGACGCCGGACAGCCTCGCGGCCGGCGCCAGGTTCCAGGACCGCTGGTCCTGGGAGCGCGATGTGCATGAGGAATGGACCGACCGGATCACGGACGACTATCCCCGGCTCATGGAGGCCATCGAGAGCGCCCGCTACGCTCACAGCGACGGTATGGGGGCCTATATGTGCTTCATGGCCGTGCGGCTGTTGGAAATGCACCGGCTGTTGAAGCCGACCGGCAGCATCTACCTCCACTGCGACCCGACCGCCTCGCACTACCTGAAAGCCGTCATGGACGCGATTTTCGGGCAAGAGAATTTCCGCTCGGAAATCATCTGGAAGCGCACCGGCTCGCATGGCGGCGCCAGTCGTTGGGGGCCTATCCACGACACGATCCTGTTCGCCGCGAAGAGCCGTGCGCAGCGGTGGAACCGGACCTTTCAGCCCTACAGCGAAGAGTATCTTGCCAGCCACTACAGCCATCAGGACGCGCGGGGGCGATA
>JAJEGJ010000078.1 GCA_022819905.1 Alphaproteobacteria bacterium | reverse complement strand
GGCAACATCGTCAAGATGTACGTCATCGAGTACGTGTTGCAGGTACTGACCGAGGAGGGTCTGGTATGAGCAGGTTGCCGGAATACAAGGGGTACCTCGGCACCATCGAGTACAGCGACGACGACGAGGTGCTGCACGGGCGGCTGGAGTTCATTCGCGACCTGGTGACCTATGAGGGCAGTGACGCGAAGAGTCTGAAGGCGGCATTTCAGGAGGCCGTCGACGATTATCTCGAGTTGTGCGAGGCCGAAGACCGCAAACCAGATGTGCCGCTGAAGGGCAGCTTCAATGTACGTCCGGGCCGCGATCTGCACCGTCGTGCGATGCTCTATGCCAAGCGCCAGCGGAGCAACCTCAATACGGTCGTCAGCGATGCACTGCGCTTCTATCTCGACCGCGATGAGCATACGGCCTGAGACGAATAGTCTGGAATGGTCGGGATTAAATCTGACAGGCGGTGGTAACTGGCGGGTACCCTGCCTGGGGGACGGGTTCGGAATGACAGGCCGACGGACGGCTGCACCTGAACCGAAGCCTTGTTCTATCCTCGATCCGTGGAAGCCCTGTGTCGTGACTGCGGCAGCCAGCCGGATGCCGCCCGCAAGGCCTGCCCGGCCTGCGGCTCGTCACGGGTCGTTCGACACCGGGAACTCCACGATCTCGCCATCGCCCATCTCGACTGCGACGCGTTCTACGCCGCCATCGAGAAGCGCGACCGGCCGGAGCTGCGCGACCGGCCCGTCATCGTGGGCGGGCACCACCGGGGGGTGGTCGCCGCCTGCTGCTACCTGGCGCGCACCAGCGGCGTGCGCTCGGCCATGCCGATGTTCAAGGCCCTGGAGGCCTGTCCTGAGGCCGCCGTCGTCAGGCCCGACATGAAGAAGTACGCCGCCGTTGGCCGCGAGGTCCGGGCGATAATGACGAGCCTGACGCCACTGGTCGAACCGCTCTCGATCGACGAGGCCTTCATGGACCTCTCGGGCACGGAGTCCCTGCACCGCGCCAGCCCGGCCACCACGCTGGCGGCGCTGGCGCGCCGGGTGGAAGCCGAACTGGCCATCACGCTCTCCATCGGGCTCAGCTACAACAAGTTTCTGGCCAAGATCGCCTCGGACCTGGACAAGCCGCGCGGCTTTGCCGCGATCGGCCGGTCGGAGGCGGGGTCATTCCTGGCGGGGAGGCCGGTCGGCCTGCTGTGGGGGGTGGGCCCGGTTCTGCAGCGGCGCCTCGCCCGTGACGGCATCACGCGGATCGGGGAATTGGCCGGCATCGGGGAAGATGAACTGGCCGCCCGGTACGGCAAGATCGGGCGGCGGCTGTGGGCATGCGCCCGGGGCGAAGACGACCGTCCGGTCGATCCCAACCGCGGGACCAAGAGCGTGTCCTCGGAAATCACGCTCGAGGAGGACATCGCGGATTCCGAGCAACTGCGCCCGATCCTGTGGCAGCTCACGGAGACGCTGGCGCGGCGTCTGCGGAAGGCCGGTCTCGCCGCCGCCGGCGTCACGCTGAAACTGAAGACGGCAGGCTTTCGCACGGTGACCCGCTCCAGGCGCCTGCAAACGGCCACGCGGTCGGCGGACCGGATGTTCCGGGTGGCCGAGCCGCTGCTCGCCAGCGAGGCCGACGGGCGTGCGTTCCGCCTGATCGGCGTCGGCGCCTACAACTTGGTGGCGGACGGACGGGATACCCAGGCCGGCCTCTTCGACGCCGGTCCGAGCGAGGAGGATCTGGACGACGTGGTGGACGCGCTGCGCGACCGGTTCGGCGACGATGCCGTCGTTCGGGGCCGCGGCTTCGGCGTGAGGCTTGCGCGGCAAGGCCCCTCGAAGGTGGAGTGAGCGGCAGGCGCGGCCGCTGATCGGGACCCCTGCGGCGGCGCGCGCGCAGGTCCCCCGGCAAGAGTACGTGAGCAAACTCTTCATTGGCTTGAGCCCACTGGATGCTTGATGCTGAGCCTGTGGTTGCAGGCGGGAACCTGCCGTCGAGCTTTCCAGCGAGAAGGCGCCGCCGCCAATACGCGGCGGCGAGCGCCTGGGCAGGGTGTCTCCCTGCCGACCATTTCTGTGCGATAAATTGCCAGATATGGTAAGTTATCGCAATGAAATTCGAAGAAGCTGTCGATATCGTTTCCGAGGAACCGCTGTTCGAAACCGGCCTGCTGCTGGCCGGCGGCGTCGATCCGGCGGACCTTCGGCGTCAGCTCTCGCGCTGGACCCGCAGCGGTCGTGTTCGCCAGTTGCGGCGGGGGTTGTACGTGCTGGCGCCGCCGTGGCGGAAACGCCGCCCCCACCCCTTTCTTGTGGCGAATCGCCTGGCGCCGGGCTCGTACGTCAGCGGCCTCTCGGCGCTCGCGCATGCAGGAGTGATCCCGGAGTACGTGCCCGAAACCACCAGCATCACGGCGGGCAGGCCGCAGCTTCGCTCGACTCCGCTCGGCCGGTTCTCCTTCCGGCACATGAAGCCCGGGCTGATGTTCGGTTATCGGTGCATCGACCTCGAACGCAGCCAATCCGCCTTCGTGGCAGAACCGGAAAAGGCGGTTCTCGACATGGTTCACCTTCAACCCGGCGGCGACGGAAAGGCGTATCTGGAGGCGTTACGTCTGGACTTTGACGCGCTGCGGCTCGAGCGGCTGGAGGCGCTTGCGGCAATCGCCGCGACTCCGAAGCTCGCGCGGGCCGCAAGAATCCTGCGCGAGATCGCCGGCGACGCGCCGGAGTACGAGGTGGCATGAGGGAACACCTTCAGCAGCTCGCCGGCAGTCACGGGCCCGTCCGCGGCCGGAACATCGCGCGCGAGTACCTCCAGGCCCGCATTCTGGGTGCGCTGCAGCGCGCCGGTGCCATGACGTCGCTCGCCTTCCATGGCGGAACCGGCCTCCGGTTCCTATTCGGGTTGCCGCGATATTCCGAAGACCTCGACTTCGCACTAGAAGGCGAGCCCTCGCGCTACGACCTGCGCCGCCCTCTCCGGGCCGTCCGCGCCGAGCTATCGGGGGAGGGATACCGCGTCGAGCTGCGCGTACGCGAACACCGCGCCGTCCACAGCGCCTTCGTGCGGTTCCCCGGAACGCTCTACGAGATCGGGCTGTCGCCGCATCCGGGGCAGGTGCTCGCGGTCAAGATCGAGGTCGATACCAGTCCGCCCTCGGGCGCCGTGACCGACACGACGCTCGTGCGCCGGCACGAGACGTTGCGGCTTTTCCACCACGACCGTGCATCGCTGCTGGCCGGCAAGCTGCATGCGGTGCTTCAACGGCCGTACACGAAGGGTCGGGACATCTACGACCTCGTGTGGTACCTCAGCGACCCCGACTGGCCGTCGCCAAACCTCGCGTTCCTGAACGCGGCGCTGCGCCAGACCGGCTGGTCGGGGACGGAGATGACGCCCGTGAGCTGGCGCCGCGCGGTTGCCGAGCGGCTGGTGCGGCTGGACTGGAATCGCGTCGCGGGCGACGTGCGGCCGTTGCTCGAACGCGCAGAGGATGTCGAGCTGATCGGCAGGGAGACAGTCCTGCGGCTGTTGGGGTGACCGCTACGGGCAATGACCTCCAGGCGTGCCGGCCCGAGCGCGGAGCGGCGTGCGCGCGCAGTAGTAGACGCCCCAAGTGTTTGCCGATTGTTTGCCAGCGACTGAACAGCGGAGGAATGGCGAAGAGCAGAACTCTCCATAAAGGGAATATGGACGGATGCTTAGTGAAGAGTTTCCGATATATGAGCGGACACGATGGCCTCAATGGCATTCACGAGGTCAGGGGTTCGCCCCCCTCGGCTCCACCACCCGGCTTTGAGATTTTTCGCATTAGATGATCGAATTTCTCACCTTATGGTGAACGTAGAGTTTCGCTCAAGCAGTGGTGAACGCCGCCACGCCAGCGTTCAACCCACTATTTCATTGCAACTTTTGCCCGTTTTTCGGCACCGCTGGCCAGCCGGCGCCGCTGAACTGGTGGCCGAGGAGTTCGCCGCGGCAATGACGCTGCAGGCTGACTTCGCGGCCGGCGCGGTCGACGGCTGCGTCGGCGACATCGCGCTTGAGCGCGAGCACCTCTACGCGATCCTCGGCTGGCGCCGCGGCCAGGGCGAAATCGAGCACCCGCCGGCCGGGTACGAGATCCGCTTCGCGCTGACGTCGATCGGTGAGGCGGGCAGGTTCGAGGGCGAGCACGTCTCCGTGACCCATCCCGACCGCGACGTGACGCGCCCGGACGGGGTATGGTCCTGTCGGTTCTCCAGCCACCCGGCTGCCGATGGCACCCCTCGCCTTGTCGCCGGCCAGGCCAGGGCCGACTTCACCGAGGCCGACGGCGCGGAGGGCAGCTTCGACTCGATCTTTACCGCGCTTCATCCCGAACTGCTGCCGGCGCTGCCGGAGAAGTAGCGGGCGTGGCATGGCTGGTTGGCGCCGGTTCCGCTATGACGCGGGGGCGTTGAGAGAGGCGGGGCAAAGCAACGGCGCGCCACGCGGCCAAGACCGCAAGGGTCTCGGGATGGGCGTGAGCGAGTCGACCGGCCCGACTGGTCAACGGCGCGTCATGTTCAGCGGCGGAGAAGGCTGGCCAGCTTGACATACCCAAATAGGGTACAATGATACCTGTTATGGGAAGTCGCACTTCGGAAGCCGTTACGGCACCGACGCACCGAATCAACAGTTCGGGCGGCTCGGCACTTGCAGACGCGCTGTTCACCTCGACGCAGCAGCGTGTGCTGGCCCTGCTCTTCGGCCAGCCGGACAGGGAGTTCTTCGTCACCGAGATCATCACCTTGGCCGGCTCCGGGCGGGGAGCGGTGCAGCGGGAGCTGGCCCGGCTCGCTGCAAGCGGCCTTGCGGTCGTTTCCCACTCCGGCAATCGCAAGCACTACCGGGCGAACCGCGAGTCGCCCCTCTTCAACGAAATCTGCGGCATCGTCCGCAAGACCATCGGCCTCGAGGAGTCTGTCCGTGGTGCGCTCGAACCCCTTGCGGACAGGCTCGCTCTGGCCTTGCTGTTCGGCTCGGTCGCCAGACGGACGGACCGGGCAGCGAGCGACGTCGATCTTCTGCTCGTCTCCGACGATCTGACGTTGGAAACGGTCTACACCGCCATAGCGCCGGCCGAGGACCTCCTGGGCCGGCGCGTGAACCCGACGGTCTACACCTCTGCCGAGTTCGGGGCGCGCCGCACGGCCAGGGACGGCTTTTTGGTGCGGGTCCTGCGCGAACCACACATCGTCCTCTTGGGAAGCCTCGATGGCGAATGAATATCTCGACAATCTCGTAGCGAAAGGTCGGCTGAAGGCAGAGGCGCCAGCAGCCGGCGAGATATCTGGACTGATCCGGTCCGGAGTCGCCCGTCTCGCGGATGCCGGGAACAGGAACCTCAGCCTCGAGTCCCGGTTCGATCTCGCCTACAACGCAGCGCACGCCCTCTCCCTGGCGGCGTTGCGGATCTCCGGCTACCGCCCGACTAACCGCTATCTGGTGTTCCAGTGCCTCGTGCATACGCTCGGCATCTCGAACGAGAGATGGCGCGTGCTCGACCAGGCGCATCGCCGAAGGAACCTCGCCGAGTACGAGGGCGCCGTCGAGGTTGACGAGAACCTGGTCGAGGCGCTGGTCCGGGCGGCCGGAGACGTGGCGTCGCGGGTGTCGGCCATCGGTGCGGGACTCGAGCCCGACGGGGAGTGACCGGCCGCACGCGCCAGGCCGCGAAGCCAGCGGCGACAGTCCCGGCACCGCCACTGGCCGGAGCACCGGATCGATCAGGCGCATCCAGTCGGGTCCATGAAAACTCAACCTAGAATTTTCTCGTTATCAGTGGTCCAGGTTCCGGGGAGCAGGCCACAGGGGGCGCGACCGCTGACGACGGTCGGTGCGCCACACCAGCTTCGGCGTCTCACAATCGAAACTGAACGCAAGACGGACTGGGGGCCCCTACTCCAGCGGCTGGACGATCGTGAACGCTCCCCTGATGTCCCCGGGCGCAAAGCCGCGCGCCTGATCGCCCGGATACAAGGCGTCAAGCTGGGCAACGATCTCCGGCGCAATACTGCTGCCATGGCAGGTCGTGCAGACCTCTTGCGTGATGATGGCCTTCATGTACCGGAAGTTGCGATCGCCATCGCCTGCCACGATTTCGGCGTGATCCAGCGTCTTCGGATCGGCCCCGGCCGCCTTGCGGGCTTCGAAGTCCTGAAGGACGGCCATTTCCCACGCATCGGGTGCATTGTCGTGGTTCCTGAGCTTCAGGCTGGTCCGCCCGACGCGCCATCCGCGGGCCGAGGATTCCGCCTGCGCAATGCCGGGCGCGGCCAGATTGCACACTTCGATAGCGGCCACCGGCCCGCCGTCGGCCATGGCCAGTGACAGCTGCTCTTGCAGCGCACCCACTAACGACTTGATCACATCCCGGCTGGCCGCCGTGCGGGCGGCCACGTCGTCATCGGCGAACGCGGGGTTGAGGACGACGAGAAGACCAAGGACGGCCAGAAACACTCGCATAAGCGACCTTCGATGGTGGTTCGCGATCCAGCTTATCAAAGTCACGGCTCACCGACGTCCGGCCCGGCAACGCACGGGACCGGCGGGACTCATGGGCCGGCCGCAAATCGTTTGCCGGCGGCCGCGGCATGTTTCCGTGCGGCAGGCCAGGGCGGGCTCGCGAACGGCACCGGGCCCTGTTCGGCGACGAAGCCGAATACCCACGGTGGACGTCGGGGAAGGAGCGGCCTGAGCCATGCAATTGTTGCATACCTTGCTCGCAAAAGTTCGCACAGATATTCCTGAAATCTACTGAGGTTTGGGCATTGCTCATCATGCAGAAATTGCATGACTTCCTTGACTCCTTTTCGACGCAGGTGGAGCGTGTATGCCTTGGGAAAGGCCTGCACCTGACCGATCAGGCAACGGGGCACGGCCTCGGACGGAATTGATCCGTGAAGACAAGCGCGATCGTGGCACTGCTGATGGCCGCCGTCATCGTGGCGGGGCTCGGGGTTTGGGGCGCCGTTTGGTGGCAGGAGCGCCGCCATTTCGAGGTCACCGACAACGCCTACGTGCGCGGCAGCATCACGATGATTGCCTCCCGCATCAGTGGCTACGTCACCGAGGTGCCGCCGCCGACGCACACGCACGTCTATCCCGGCGACGTGCTGGCGGTGTTCGAGACCGAACCCCTGGCAGCGGTCGTGGACGAGCGGCAGGCGAGTGTCGAGGTGGCTGAGGCGGCTATGTCCGCCGCCTTGGCCGAGGTGGAAGCCGCCAACGCTGCGGGTGCCGCTGTCGCCGGTCACCGGGTTACGACCGAAGCCCGCAAGGTGGCAAAGCAGGTTGAAGTGCGGAGCGCCGAAGCCCGGGCGGCTTCGCTGGAGGCCGAGCGCGACCACGCAGCCATGGACGCCGAGCGGGCGGAGACCTTGTACGACGCGCGTTCAATCAGCCGCAGCGGCCTGGATGACGCCAGGACCCGGCTGGTGCGCGCGGAGCACGATCTCCAGGCCGCCATCGCGGACGCCGCCAAGCTCCGGAGCGAGCTCCTGGTGCTCGATGCCGAGATCGCCGAGCTCGATGCCGAGGCCACGGAACGCGAAGCCAACCTGAGCCGGGCGAATGCCCGCCACCAGAGTGCCGCTGCCGCGCTCGAAAGCGCGAAGGCCAAGCTGGAGGCGGCGGAACTGGATCTGGCGTCGACCGAGGTGCGCGCGCCGATCGAGGGATTCATCGCTAACCAGACGGTGGAGCCGGGCTTCTACATCGAGGAAGGCTGGCCGATGATGGCGGTGGTGCCGCTGCACAGCATCTGGGTTACGGCCAATTTCAAGGAAACGCAGCTGGAACGGCTGCGCGTCGGGCAGGAAGTGCGAATCGAGGTCGATGCGTTCCCGGACCATCCGATCACCGGCCACATCCTGAGTTTCGCGCCGGCGAGCGCCGCGTCGTTCTCGCTGCTGCCGCCGCAAAACGCATCCGGCAACTTCGTGAAGGTCGTGCAGCGAGTGCCTGTCAAGATCCGGTTCCAGACGCCGGAAGCCCTCACCAACCGGATCGTGCCCGGCATGTCGGTCGTGGTCGCGGTTGACACTCGTACGGCGCCGCAGGGTGCAGCCCTAGCGGAGCGCACACAGTAAGCACGCCCTCCGTCCTGCCGCCAGCAATCGATGTCGGCGGACTGACTCCATCCGGCCGTCTCGCCTTCTGGGCGATGACCGGCGGGATGTTCCTGAACCTGATGGGGGTTCAGAATCTGGCCATCGCGTTCCGGCACATCCAGTCGGGCCTAGGGGCCGGACCGGACGAGGTTAGCTGGATCATCACGTCGTTCCTGATCGCGGAAGTCGTGATGCTCGCGATGTCCGGGTGGCTGCTGCGGGTGCTCTCGATCCGCTGGATGTTCACGATGTGCGCGGGCGGGTTCACCGTTGGGTCGATCCTCTGCGCGCTCGCCTGGGACATCAATTCCGCCGTCGCCTTCCGCGCCGTCCAGGGGCTGTTCGGCGGCGGCATCATGCCGTGCGTCTTTTCGGTGATGTTCACGCATTACCGACCGGAGGCCCGCGATCGCGTGAGCATGCTGGTCGGGCTCTTCGCGACCGCGGCGAGCGCGCTCGGCCCCATCCTCGGCGGCTTCATCGCCGAGTCCCTGTCGTGGCGTTGGATCTTTCTGTCCAACGTGCCGTTCGGCATCGTCGTGACCGTGCTCGGCGCGTCGCTCGGCCGTTACGACTCGCCGGAGACGGGCCTCTGGAAGAGGGCGGACCTGCCGGGGATCGTGCTTGCGATCCTGGTGCTGGGCCCGGGGCTAATCGTGCTGGAAGAGGGTCGCCGCGCCGACTGGTTTGCCTCCGACCTGATCACCTCCCTGACCGCGGTGTCGGCCATAGCCCTCCTGCTGTTCCTCGTTCGCGAACTCACGTGCAAGAATCCGGTGGTCGACCTCTCGGTGTTCAAGACGCGGAATTTCGCGCTCGGGAGCGCCGTCGTGTTTTGCTGGGGGGTCGTGCTGTTCGCGCCGGCGTACCTGCTCCCCGTGTTTATTGCACGGGTGCGCCTTCTCGACAGCATGGTCATCGGGCAGATGGTGTTCGTGCTCGGGGTCGGCCAGTTCCTGTCCGGTTTCATCACGCTCGCGCTGTTCCGGATCTGGCCGCGCCGGATCGTGGCTCTCGTCGGCATCCTGATGATGGGCACGGGCACCCTGATGCAGGGCTTCATGTTCGCCGGACCGGGTTTCTGGGACGTGTTTCCGGCGCAGACCGTGCGCGGGCTCGCCGCGCAGCTGACGTTTCTCCCGATCCTGAACCTGGCGCTCGGCTATCTCGGGCCCGATCGCATCAAGAATGCGTCGGGCTTGTTCAACCTGATCATGCGGCTCGGCGCGGCGGTCGGAATCGGCGCGATGAACTCCATCCTGGAAGCCAGAATCCAGCACCACTACACCCATCTCTCGGACGTTGCCCGGAACTCGGCCGCCGTGGCCCACGACTGGCTGCGGATGCTCTACCGCGGCCTGGAACCGACGGTCTCGGACTCGTTTGCGGCCGTCCGGGGAACGGCGAGCTATATCTACCTGGTTGCAGAACGCGAGGCGATGGTGCTCGCGTTCAACGAATCGATGCTGGGGCTGGGCGCGGCGATGCTGCTGCTGGCGCCTTCGGTGCTGTTCCTCAAGAGCATTGCGGGAATCCAGCCGACGCGGCCACGCGGTCCCGGCAGCAGGGTGCGTGGCCCGTGAAGCACGGCGCGACAGGCTCCATGCGGCTACATGGCGCGAGCATGTCATCGCTTCGCGCCGGAAGTCGTGAAACGGTGAAGACTTCACGCTAAGGTCGCCCTGCCCCATGCAAAACGCCACCCGCTTCCTGCTTGACGACTCCCACGCCGGCGTCGGCCCGGACGACATCCCGTCCGTCTTCCGGCTCCGCCAGCAGTTCCCGCGCCCGACCGAGCCGGATCTCGTCGCGGCGGTGCGGCGGGAGATGGCGCCGGCGGCGGCCGCTGTGCGGCCCGGCCAGCGCATCGCGGTGACGGGTTCGAGCCGGGGCATCGCGAACCTCGCGACCGTGGTGCGCGAGTGCGTGGGCGCGCTGCGCGACGCGGGCGCCCGCCCCGTCGTCGTCCCCGCGATGGGCAGCCACGGCGGTGCGACGGCCGACGGGCAGGCGCGGGTGCTGGACGACATCAACGGCATCACCGAGGCGAGCGTGGGCTGCCCCATCGAATCGAGCATGGAGGTGGTGCAGATCGGGACCACCGCCAGCGGCTTCCCGGTGTACCAGGACAGGATTTGCCACGATGCGGACGGCGTCCTCGTGGTCAATCGCGTCAAGCCGCACACCGGCTTCACCGAGCGGGTGGAGAGCGGCATCTGCAAGATGCTCGTGATCGGCATGGGCAAGCAGGCCGGCGCGTCGAAGATCCACCACCAGGCGTTGCGTCTGGGCATGGGCCGGCTCGTGCTCGAAGCGTCCCGCATGATCGTGGATTCCGCCCGCCCGCAGCTGGTCGGCGCCATCGCGCTCGTGGAGAACGCATTCAAGGAGACCGCCGTCGTCCAGGGCGTGCCGGTGGGAGGCTTCGACGCGCTTGTCGAGGCGGAAGGCAAGCTGCTCGAACGCGCCTACTCGCTTCTGCCCCGGCTTCCGTTCGAGGATCTCGACGGCCTCATCGTCGATGAGATGGGGAAGAACGTGAGCGGTGCCGGCATGGACACCAACGTCATCGGGAAGAAGGCCGGCATGACGAGCCCGCGGATCGGCGCCATCTACTTGCGCGGGCTGACCGAGGACACCCACGGCAATGCGGTCGGCCTGGGAAACGCCGACATCATGCCGCGCTCGCTGCTTCCGCACGTCGACCTCAACTCCACGTACATGAACGCGTTCACTGCGAAGCGCCTGTCCGTCTGCAAGGTGCCGATGCTGGTGGAGAACGAGCTGCAGGCGTTGCAGGTTCTGCTCAATTTCCGCGCCGAGGAGGATCCGGCGTCGCTCCGGCTCGCGTGGATCCGCAACACGTCGATGCTCGACGAGATGTGGGCGTCGGAGGCGCTGCTCGGCGAGGCGCGCGCCGCTTCGAACATCGAAG
Organism: Alphaproteobacteria bacterium; assembly: GCA_022819905.1. GTDB lineage: Bacteria > Pseudomonadota > Alphaproteobacteria > TMED109 > TMED109 > VXPW01. Next base: position 48,796 of record JAJEGJ010000078.1, on the reverse strand, counting down.
TGCTGTCTGCGCCGGCTCCGATCCGCCTCGACGACGCGCTCGCGCTCGCCGCTCCCTGACGAGGTCCGCTTCCCGTCCAACCCCCGTTGCTGTGCGCTGCTGCCGGACGAGGCTCTCTTCCGGCACGCCTACGTGCGCAAGGAGGCCGTGCTCTCCTCGCAGATCGAGGGCACGCAGTCGTCGCTGTCGGACCTCTTGCTCTTTGAGCACGAGGAAGCGCCGGGAGTGCCCCCACACGACGTGCACGAAGTCTCCAATCACGTGGCAGCACTCGATCATGGTCTTCGCCTCGTGCGGCAAGGCCTTCCGCTCTCGAATCGACTGATCTGCGAGATCCACCGGGTGCTGCTGTCAAACGACCCTGCCAGCACCAAGACGCCTGGCGCATTCCGTCGGTCGCAGAACTGGATCGGTGGCAGCAGGCCCGGCAACGCCGTCTTCGTGCCACCTCCGTACACCGTGGTACCGGATGGCATGGCAGAGCTCGAGCAATTCCTTCATGCGGAGAACGACGGGCTATCCGTGCTCTTGCGAGCAGGGCTCGCGCACGTCCAGTTCGAGACCATCCATCCGTTCCTCGACGGAAACGGACGCGTCGGACGGCTGCTGATCACGTTGCTGCTCTGCGAGGCCGGCCTGCTCCGCAATCCGCTCCTGTACCTGAGCCTGTACCTCAAGCAACACCGCACCCGCTACTACGACTTGCTGACGCACGTACGGGAAACCGGCGACTGGGAGGCATGGCTTGCATTTTTTTCTTGAGGGCGTCCGGCTGACCGCCGAGGGCGCCGTCTCGACGGCGCGACGCCTCTCCAGGATGTTCCAGGACCATCGAGACCACATTCAGGACTCTTGCGGTCGGAAAGCAGGCTCGGTGCTGCGGGTTCACGACGTGCTGAGGCAACGAACGATTGTGTCACTTCCGGTGGCAAACCGAGAGACCCAGCTTACCTTTCGAACCGTCTCGTTGGCCATGGAACGTCTGGTCGCGCTCCGAATGGCGCGGGAAATTACCGGCAAACGCCGCAACCGGCTGTTCGTTTACGACCGGTACCTTGCCACCCTGAACGAGGGAACAGAGGGGCCTTCCCAGTCCTGACCGATCAGCAGCACGCGCGACGACGTCCCGCCAATCTTGTCCCATTGTTGGTGTCGGATCCTTTCCAGCTGCACCGATCCGTTTTTCCAGGCCGTTGAGGCGGTAGTCGGCTGCCGGGGTCACCTACACGCGGACGAAATCGAGATCCCGTTCCCGCAACGCGACTTCCCATGGAAACTAGGTGTGGTCGCCCCCAGGACAGATTCCAGCCTGACGGAGCGGCAGGACCAGTTGCGGACCCGGTGACGCCGCCATCCTCGTTCAGGCTTTCCCCGAGTTCCCCCGCTTCGGCCGCCGCGCCGCCGTCCTCGTGCCGCGGGGCGCCGGGCGCCAGGCGATCAGTGCGACAGCAGCACCGGGACCGTCATGCGCTTCAGCAGGTCGCGCGTGACGCCGCCGAGCCACAGCTCCCGGATGCGGGCATGGCCATACGCACCCATCACGAGAAGATCGATTCCGGCGTCCGAAATCCGATTGAGGATCAGGTCGGAGATCGGCACGTCCGGAGCGCTCAGCTTCTCTACGGACACGTTGACGCCGTGCCGCGCGAGATGCCGTCCGAGATCCGCGCCGGGGACCGGACCGTGCCGGTCGCCCCGCTCCTCGGGGTCCACCGAGAAGATCACGACGTCGGCCGCCTGCTGCAGAATGGGGAGTGCGTCGGCTACCGCCCTGGCGGCTTCCCGGCTCGCGTCCCACGCTACCATCACGCGCTCGCCCACCTTCGGATAGGTGCCGAAGTGGGGAACCACGATGACCGGTCGCCCGCTCGCAAGGACGACGTGCTCGGCTAGGTCCCGGGACGCCCCGAAGGCGCCGCCTTCGCGCCCGCTCTGTCCGATGACGGCAATGTCCGCGTGCCGGCCGAATAGGGCGGCCGTCCTGACCGGATCTCCCTCCGTGGAATGCCATTCGTGGGCAACCCCCGCCGCCTGCGCGCTTCGTTCGAACCCCTCGCGGACCCGTGCATGGGCTGCGTCCTCCGTCTGTCGCCGCGTGTCCAGATCTCCCGAGAACACGTCAGCGGCGGCGTACCCGGCGAATGACAGGTCGTCTCGAAGCATCATCCCGATCGCGTGTGCCTCGTGGCGTGCGGCCAGCCGGATCGCGTACTGCACCCGCTCCTTGCTTTCAGGCGTGTCGTCCGCCACCACGAGAATGTCCTTGTAAGCCATCGCGTACTCCTTGCAGCTGCCTCGGCAGCCGTCCTCGAACTCTTGTGGAAGTAGCACCGCGCCGCCGGCGCAGGATCACGACGTCCGGGCGTCAGCCTCTCCGGATGGGTGATCGGCGCCGATCGATTGGCCTGGCGGAATGTTAGTGCACGGCAGGGCCAGCGGCCAAGCAGGGCGTCAGGCGCGCCCGCGTTCCGTCGCTTGGCCGATCCTCGGCCGGCACATGCCGGGGGCATGAGAGCTGTGACCTTCAGGACGAGACGAGTTGGGAACGCCGGTTGGCTGCCTGGGATGCCCGCGCCCGGCACGCCTTCGCGTCGCTTCAGGGGCACTGGGCGCCGAGCGCGCTTCACCGGCTGTCCCGGATTCACCTGTCCATGTTCAAGCCACGGGCCGGCCGCGTCCCGACGGGAACGGACGGCAATGGCCGCCGTTCACGCGGCGGCGCGCTCCCGCCGGTACAGCCCCGGGGCGCCGCGCACGCTGATCCGCCACAGGAGACGTTCGGTCCCGGGACCGTCCGGATCGCCCATCGGCGCCGCGGAGTGCATGGTCATCTGGGTGTCCCAGATGCCGATATCGCCAACCTCGTACTTGAGCGCGTAGATGTACTTGTCCTGCACGCAATGGTCCTTGAGCGACCGCAGGAGGGCATCCGAGGCCTCCCGAGGCATGCCTTCGATGGCGCGAGGGGTGCCACTCACGGCGTACAGCGTGCGCTCGCCGGTGATCGAATGAGCGCGCACCAGCGGATGCGGCACGGGCGGGACCGTGGCGGCCTGCGCCTCGGTGAGTTGCTGGGTCGGGTGTTCACCGTCGCGTCCGGCCGTCGCCCCGTAGTAGTGAACCGCGACCAGCCCGTCGATGCGCGCGCGCGTGTCCGGGTCGAGATCGTCGTAGGCGGCCTTCATGTCGAGAAATCGGGTCTCGCCGCCCACGTCGGGGACCTTCTGGGCGTACAGCATGGTCGCGCTGGCAACGTCGGCCTCGTAGGACTGGTCCGTATGCCAGAAGACGGCGGTGTTCCGGCTGTAGTCCCGCCAGCGTCGCGTCACGTTTCCTACTTCGAGGAGGTCCGGGTAGCCCGGCATCCGTGCCGTATCGATGACGTGCTGGATCGGGACTCCCCACTGGCGGCCGAACCGGAGATACGCGTCCTTGTCACAGTTCTGCTGCTTCAGGACCAGCAGACGATGCCGGTACAGTGCCTGCGACAGCGTGAGGAACTCGTCGTCACTCACCCCTGCCGCGAGGTCCACGCCATCGACAGCTTGGCCGAACGGGCCGTCGAGCGGTTCGAAACGAATCATGGAGAGACCCTCGTTTCGATGAAAAGCGGTGGCCGGGACCCCATGGTGACGACGACTTCGGCGTGACGCAACCGCGCGGCAGGCGTCGACGCCGCCACGTATCTGTTTCCGAGTCTCGGCAGCGGGCTTTACAGTGAACGTCACCGGAGAAGTCGATGCGTGTGCTGTTGACCGCAATTTGGTGCGCCGCCGTGTTGGGAGGCAGTGGTTGCGCGCCGTCGGAGCGGGTGACCGTGCCCGACACCGAAGCGTCTGGCTCTCTGGCCGTTCCGGAAGGACATGGGCCGTTCCCCGCCGTCGTGCTCATGCACGGGTGCAGTGGCCTTGATCCGGAAGTCAGGAAGGGAAACCAGGTGCATGTGCGTCATCTCGTTTCCGAAGGCTTCGTCGCACTGGTGCTCGACAGTTTCGGGCCGCGTCGACTGGGGGACGTGGTCTGCAACGAGGGCGACGAGATGTGGGCGGCCTACCGATACCGGCAGCGCGACGCCGTCTCGGCTCTCAGGTTTCTTCGTTCCCAGCCGTTTGTCGACCGCGACAACATTTTCGTCATGGGGCAAAGCCACGGCGGCGAGGTCGTGCTTCGCCTGGCGAGGAGCAGAACCATCCCTGTTGGCGACCGCTTTCGGGCCGCCGTTGCCTACTACCCCTGGTGCGGCAACCAGCTGCGGGAAGAACGGCACACGCCGGTACTCGTACTCATCGGTGAACTCGACGACTGGACGCCGGCGTTCCACTGTGTCGAAGGTCGGGGTTATGCGCGCGGCGCTCCCTTCGAGGTGAAGGTCTACCCCTCGGCACACCACAGCTTCGACCTACCCATGGGGACGTACCGGTATAAGGGGCACACGGTGGCCGGAAACCCCGCCGCGGCGGCGGATTCCCGGGACCGGATGGTCGCCTGGTTCCGGGAGCACGGGACCTTCTGACAATCGTACGCCGGTACGCGTGCGTGCCAATGCTTCCGTGCCTCGTGGCAACTATGTCGCCAACGCTCTCTGAGGGGGCCACCAAGTTTCTGATTGTCCGAGCTGGTTGCGGCCAATGCACGGCGGCTCGGAACGGGCTCATTGAGATGACTTGATGGTTGATCCAGTATCCAGCCATGATCAAGATCAATATTGCCGAAGCCAGGGCGCATTTTTCGCGGTACATCGAGTCGGTCGAGCGCGGCGAGACGGTGACCATCTGCCGACGGAACGTGCCAATTGCAGAAATCCGGCCGCTGCGGCGGCCGCTGCGCGAGTTGCGTCCCGTCGGAATCGACCGCGGCATGGAGGTGCCCGCGAGCTTCTTCGAACCGCTCCCTGACGACCTGTTCACAGCCTTCGAAGGCGCGGTCGACGCGGAGTGAAGCTACTACTCGATACCTGTACCTTCCTTTTACCTTCCTTTGGCTGGCGGCGGACGACCCGCAGTCGTCGAAGACGGCTCTGGCGAGCTGCCGCGACCCCGGGAACGAAGTGTTCCTCAGCGCCTTGTCTGGTTGGGAGATCGCCGTCAAGTACCGGCTTGGTCGTTTGCCGCTCCCGGCTCGGCCCGAGCGTTATGTTGTCAGTCGCCGCCGCTGGCTCAGACCGGAACCGCTCGCATTCAGCGAGAGCAGTGCCGCGCACGATGCGCTGCTGCCGAACCATCACGGGGATCCATTTGATCGAGGTCTGGTGTCCCAGGCCATTCTGAACGGTATGGCGATGGTCACGCCGGACCCGATGATTGCCCGTTATCCGGCTCCCATTGTGTGGTGAGCGCCGCAAGAGCCCCCGTGACTTCGCCCGGTAGTCTCGCGATTGGGTGATTCTTATGGCGCCTCAAAGCGTCAGTCGGTTCGGACATGAAGCCGTTCGAGACGGGTCGGGCGCCGTCCGCCACATCCGGCTACGGTCGGATATCCACGCCGGCGGACCGCGAGGGAAGAATGCGATGAGCGATCAAGAGCGGAACAAGTCGAACGTCGTCGCCTTTTATGACCTGATGTTCAACAAATGCGACCCTAGGCAGGCCGTCGCGATGTACGTCGGCGCGGACTACATCCAGCACAATCCCCATGTCGCCACAGGGAAGGCGGGATTCGTTCGGTACTTCGAGGACATGGCGCGGAGGTATCCCGGCAAGTCGGTCGAGTTCAAGCGTGTGTTCGCGGACGGCTCGTTCGTTCTACTCCATTGCCACCAGGTCTGGCCTGGTCTCCCGGACTACGCCGGCATCGACATCTTCCGTCTCGACGAGCAAGGCAAGATCGTCGAGCACTGGGACGTCCTGCAAGAGATCCCGAAGGAATGCGCACACACAAATGGCATGTTCTGACGCGCCGACGCCGTTATTGAGGTGCCGGGCACCGGCGGCACCAACCGGGCCAAGGGGGCCTCGAGATCAGTCCGCGAGGCCCTCTGCCAAGCGCATCATGGTCACAGCTTCTCGTCGATAACCGAAGCGATCGTCGCCCGTATTGGCTTCGGCCAGCGCGATCGCATCAGGATAGGACCACGTTCCAAGGTAGCGACCACCCCGCAGGATTTGCCCGAAGCCGGCAATGGCGGCGGCGAAACGGGTATCCGCGTTGGCCGCACCCATGCCGAGCGCGATGGGGAATTCAGTCAGCCGGCTCTCCGCTTCACCGGGCTCCTTGTACCGCAGGCGCAGGTACGCGAGTTCCCCGTCCAAGCCCTGCATCGCCTCGCGGGATTCGGCATAGCGCAGGGGATCGCTGAGCACAGCCGGTGACCCGACCGGCGTGACCTCGTAAAGCGCCGTCACCGAGTGGCCAGCACCGATCTCTCCCGCGTCAACCTTGTCGTTGTTGAAATCCTCGCGCGCGAGCGCGCGGGTTTCGTAACCGATCAGGCGGTATTCGGCGACGGCAGCGGGATTGAACTCCACCTGGATCTTGACATCGTTGGCGATGGGAAAAAGTGCCCCGGTGAGCTGGTCCACGAGCACTTTCCGCGCTTCGGAGAGCGTGTCGATGTAGGCGGCGTGGCCGTTCCCGTTCTGGGCAAGCGCCTGCATGGTCGCATCGTCCAGGTTGCCCCGACCGAAGCCCAGCACGGACAGGTAGATGCCGCTTTGGCGCTTGCGGGCGATAAATTCCTCGAGGGCGTCAGGGTCTGCGATCCCGACATTGAAATCGCCATCGGTGGCGAGAACCACCCTGGTGACTTCTCCCTCGGCCGCCATCCGTTCGGCGGTCTGATAGGCGAGGCGGAGGCCCTGGGCTCCGGCCGTCGATCCGTCGGCATGAAGCCGGTCCAGCGCGGCGAGGATGGCCGTGCGATCGTCGGCAGGCGTTGCGTCCAGTACGAGGCCGGCGCTCCCGGCGTAGGCAACAATGGCGATCTGGTCTTGCGGGCGCAGCTGCCCGAGCATCAGGCGGAATGACTGGACCAAAAGCGGCAGTTTGGCGGGATCATCCATGGATCCCGACGTGTCCACGAGGAACACGAGGTTCAGTGGCGGCCGTTTCTCGACGGCAGGCGACCTGCCCTGGAGCGCGATGTGGATCAGTTGCGTATCCCGGTTCCAGGGTGTCTCCATGACGGTGACGGTGGGCCTGAAGGGGCTCCCGCTGGCTTCCGGCTCGGCATACCCGTATGGGAAGTAGTTGATCATTTCCTCGATCCGTACGGCTTCAGGAGACGGCAGGAAGCCATGCATCAGCGTCGAGCGGATAAAGGCGTAGCTCGCCGTGTCCACGTCAATGGCAAAGGTCGAGACGGGCTCTTCGGCCGCGATCCTGAGTGGTTGTGGGTCGGCGTTGGCAAAGGTTTCCGAACCGGGCCTGCCCATGCCGTCCTGCCCGATGGGCTCGGCTTCTGCGATGCTTTCGGAGCGAAGGGCATGCTCCACCTCCAGCTCGGCCGTGCTTGACCGAAGGCTGCGCACGCGCGGGACGGCGACCAGGCTCTCATTTTCGGCGAGGTCAATCGGGCTGCCCACGGCCGTCACGGGTGCAGACGGAGGTTCGACGGCAGCAGGCGCTGCAGCGATTTCCGCGACTTCGTCGCCTGCAGGGCCTATCGAAATTCCGTCTTGTGCGACCATGGTGCCGGACAACGGGACTTCCGGCGGCAGAAGCGGCAAGCCGCCCTCGCGGATCAGGGGCACCAGCGCGATCAGGCCAACGGCAGCGAGACCGGTGGTGGCGGCCAGCACGGGGCGTGCGGCGAGTGCTGCAAACATGCGTCCTACTCCGGTTTTCCAACCCGCCCAGCCGGCGGGTCGGTCATGGGTAGGACGCGGCGCGGCAGCCGATCCTTGGGCACGCTCAAAGATCTTCTGCGCGCGTGCCAGATTGGCGGCGCGCCGAGCCGGGTCCGGCATCGGGGTCGCGCTGTCCATTGCGCGTTTCAGTTCGTCGAGCGGATCCGTCATGAACTCAATTCCTCCTGTCGCATGGCGCGGAGGCGCTTGCGGATTTCCGAAAGGCGCCAGCTGACGGTGCCCTCGGAGACGCCGAGTACCAGGGCGGCCTCGGCATGGGACAGTTCCTCCCCGAGGACGAGCGCGGCCGTATCGCGAAGCGGCTCCGGCAGCGCGGTCATGGCGCGACGTAGCCACCGGAGATTCGCGGCCGAGTCCTCGATGGCCGCGCGCCGGTTGGACTCCCAGCGGCCCCAGCCCTCGGCTGATTTCGCACGGGTGGCGGCGCGGCGCCGGCGGTCAAGGGCGGCATTCACGGCCACGCGGTAGAGCCACGTCGTCAGTTTGGCCTCGCCGCGAAAGTGCTTCAGCTTCGCCGGCAGGGCCAGGCAGATGTCCTGGGTCAGGTCCTCGGCGGTTTCCCGGCGACCCGTGAGGCGGAAGCAGAGGCCGAAGAGGCGGTCGTAATGGCGCGCCAGCAGAACGGCAAATGCCGCCCGGTCCCCGCTGGCGGCGGCCAGGGCCAACTCTCGGTCACCTTCGGCCGTGCACATCGCATGAAGTATGACGCACGGCCGGCCCTCACCCTTGGTTCGGACTTATGCCTTCGTCCGCAGCCCAACGGGCCCGCCTATGGCTTCCCCGCCTCTGTACGTATCGGGGTCGCAGCAAACTACAGAGAAACTTCGCGGGAGAGGCTGCACGAGGGACAGAAAACGGAGCTTGGAGTCGGTGCTTGAACGTCCGGCACGAATTGTACTGGCCTTCGCTTCGTCGGCACCGCATGTACTACCCGTGGAGAAATCACTGACTGACAAGGGCTTCAACTCTATCGGCTAACGCCGGCATGGGAATACTTGGAGCGTCTATCGAGGCATGCATGGAGCACCAAATCGTGGCGACGAGGATTGGCTGCACGATTCCGTGCCAAAGTGTGCGGCAGGTGCAGATGGCGCCTGCTTGGTTGACAACGGATATAGGAGGGGCACACACTTGAGTCTCCTGACCGCCCCGATCCACTGACCGATTCTGGCGGCAGGGAGCCAGTGAGTACACCGATGGCCAAGAATACCGGTACAGGATCGCGAGCAGGAACAGTCAAAGACCGTGTACAGGTCAAAAATCCCGTTACCGGCCGGTACGTGAAGCTAGATACGAGAACCGGCCGAATTCTTGACCACAAGAAAACAAAAGGACCGTACAAAGGTATTCGGAAGAAGTAAGTTCCTACTCATGCCTTTAGTATTTTCGCCCTTGTCTGAGGAGGTACTGGACTCCGGGCCTGCCAAATTGTTTCCAAAAACTGTATTCCTAATGCGCCAACTCGGCGCTCCTCCGAAAATTGATCAGGCAATGGCAGCGCTGGCCACACAAGTATTTGAAGACGCAGGTATATCGGTCTTGGATGCCAACTCTTCCACGGCCGGGAAAGACTTTCTTGAACGCATTTTAGGCTTGATAAGAGGATCTGGATTTGTGGCAGCATTATTTAGTAATGATACACGTCGCACTGCATTTGCCAACATTTTGCTAGAGCTTGGCTTTGCAGCTATGTGCGGCAAGCCCCTCGTTATAATCAAATCGAAGAATGCTGAGGCCCCATCCGATCTTACAAGAACGGATTGGATCGACTATGACCAAACGAACCGAAGCGGTTTTATTTCGAAGCTCGGCCAAGCAGTCAATGAAATTAACGCCTTCGCCGATTTTGAGAGGATGAAATTGGAAGTTGCGCTAGAGGCAGACCGGATGGATTGTGCCATTGCCTTCGAACGAACTAGGAAGGCCTTTCTATTGACAGGGGACACCACTTATGTCGATCACGCGCAAACGATCCTTGATCGCTTGAATGAGGCAAACGAACAGGCCCAAATCGATGATTTACACCGCGCGAGGGACGAAGTGCGCTTATTCATCAAGCAGGCTGCATCAGGATAGGAGCCCTCGGCCAAACGGGGTTCATCAGACCAACGCATTCTTGAACGTCGGGCAATTCGTTCTCGGTGGCAATGTGATCAACATGCTATGGCAGTTCGGCAAAGCCTCTGCGGCCATGCCTGGGCATGGAGTTTGCCGATCTCGTTTCGCTGGTCCTAGAACCCTATTCTCTCACCCGCCGCGATGCCGGCATTTCGCGAAACAGTTCAACTGGTACCGGACGTCCGCCCGCGGTAGTTGGCGCGCTAGTTTGTCTTGCAGCTTCCTGAAGACGGCCTCGATCAACTATCGACTCTTCTGTACTTGCTGGCACCCACGCCCCCTTAGCTCATTCCAAATCGGCGCAGGCTTGCGCGATCCGGGCGCAGGCGTCTTCCAGCGCACTGTCCGACGTTGCGTAGCTGATCCTGAAGAACGGTTCCAGCCCGAACGCCGCTCCGGGCACGACCGCTACCCCGACCCGGTCAAGCAGGTATGTGGCGAGATCGCCGCTGTCCCGGATCACGGTCCCGTCGGGGGTCGACTTGCCGACCAGTCCGGCGCACGAGGGGTACACGTAGAACGCGCCCTCCGGTACGCGGCAGGAGAGACCCGGGACCGCGTTGAGGGCCGCAGCGACATTGTCGCGCCGCCGCCTGAACGCCTCGGTCCAGTCGACGAGGAATGATTCGTCGCCCGTCAGCGCCGCCACGGCAGCGGCCTGGCTGATCGAACAAGGGTTGGTGGTCGACTGCGACTGGATCTTGGCGATGGCGCGGATCAGGCTCTCCGGTCCGCCCGCGAACCCGATCCGCCATCCGGTCATCGAGTAGGCCTTCGACACGCCGTTGACCGTGAGCGTCCGATCGTGCAGGGCCGGCTCGACCTGGGCGAGGGTCCGGAACACGAAGTTGTCGTAGGTGATCTTCTCGTAGATGTCGTCGGTCATGACGTGGACATGCGGGTGCCGGACGAGCACCTCGGCCAATGCCCGGAGTTCGCCGGCCGCGTAGGCGGCCCCGGTCGGGTTGGACGGCGAGTTCAGGATGAGCCACTTGGTGCGCTCCGTGATCGCCGCGTCCAGCATGTCGGCAGTCATGCAGAAGCCGGTTTCGGCGCCGGCCGTGACGATCTTCGGCGTGCCGCCGGCCAGCGCGGTCATGTCGGGGTAGGACACCCAGTACGGCGCCGGAATCAGGACTTCGTCACCGGGATTCAGGGTCGCGAGCAACGCGTTGAAGAGCACCTGCTTGCCACCGGTCCCCACCGTGATCTCGCTGGTCGCGTACTCGAGGTCATTGTCCCGGCGAAACTTCGCGGCCACGGCTTCTTTGAGTTCCGGAGTACCGTCGACGGCGGTGTACTTGGTCTGGCCGTCGCGGATCGCGCGCATCGCGGCGTCCTTGATGTGATCGGGTGTGTCGAAGTCGGGCTCCCCGGCGCCAAGGCCGATCACGTCCCGCCCGGCGGCGCGCAGTTCGCGCGCGCGCGTGGTGACCGCGATGGTCGGGGACGGCTTGATGCTTTCCAAGCGTCGCGCTAGAAGGCTCATCGAATGCTCTTTCTGATTGCTGCCAAGCCGGTGGCGGCAGGATGCCCGGGCTCGTCCGTGTTCTATCTGTCTTGCCCGGTGCGTGGCAAGGCCTCACCTGGAAATCGTATGGTACTTCGCTTGTTTCTGTCGGCTGCGGCAATCACGATGAGCTTCGAGCTCCTGGCACCCGCGCCGTCCGACGCCTCCTTCGTGCACTCGGTGGGGCGTGACTACATGATCCGTGAATGGGTCGACCAGGAGCTGGATTCCGTCCTCGTCGAGATCACCCCGATCATGCACGAGGGCAATCCCGCCTACCGGGTCAGTTTTCGGCCGCGCTCGGACGCGCCGGATTCCCGGCCGACGGAAGTCCTCGTCCGGGCCGATGACTTCCGCGACATGAAGCCGGTGCTGGTGCACCCGCGCCAAGACGACGGGTAGGTTCGCTGCCCCGGCCCACTGCACCCGATGCGGCGTTGCTGCGCGTCCTCGCGGAGCTTGACCTGGGCCGCGGAGCAGAACCGCTCAAGGTGTCCCCGCTGACCGGGGGCGTATCGTCCGACATCTGGAAAGTGGTGTTTCCCGACCGCACCGTCTGCATCAAGCAGGCCCTCGCGAAACTCCGCACCGAGGCGGACTGGTACGCGCCGGTCGGGCGCAATGCGGCGGAGGCCGACTGGCTCCGCTGGGCCGGCCGGGCGGTGCCGGGGTCGGCGCCGGCGCTGCTGGCGGAGGACCGTGGGGCGGGCCTCCTCGTCATGGAGTACCTCGCGCCCGACCGGTACCCGCTGTGGAAGGCGGAGCTGATGGCCGGCCACGTGGATGCGGCGTTTGCCGCTCGGGTCGGGGAGACGCTGGGACGCCTGCATGCGGCGGCCGCGGCGGACCGCGACGTGCCAGCGGGGTTTCCCAATGCCGCGACATTCCACGACATCCGCATCGAGCCATACCTGCTGCATCCGATCGAGCGGAATATTGATCTTCGCGTGCCCCTCGAAGCGATCGCCGGCGATCTGGCCGGGCGGGCGCCGACACTGATCCACGGCGACGCCAGTCCGAAGAACCTGCTGCGGTCTCCCGGGGGTGCGCCCGTGTTTCTCGATGCCGAATGCGCCACCGCCGGCGATCCGGCCTTCGACCTCGCGTTCTGCCTGAATCACCTGCTGCTCAAGGGCCGGCTGTTTCCGGGCCGCGGGACGGTGCTGCTCGCCAGTGCGGCTGCCCTGCGCGAGGCCTATCTCCGGCGGGTGGCCTGGGAAGAACCGGCCGCGCTCGAGACGCGCGTGGCGCGGCTGCTGCCCGGCCTGATGCTCGGTCGCGTCGACGGGCGCTCGCCGGTCGAGTACCTCGATACCGAGCCGTTGCGGGCCCCGGTGCGCGCCTTCGCCCGCGCGCATCTGGTCCGGCCCGCGTCGACCCTGCCCTCGCTCTTCGCAGACTGGGCCGGTCTCCTGGAGAACCTCGATGCCTGACACGACCATTCGCGGCGTGCAGGGACGCCGCATCTGGGATTCACGTGGTCATCCGACCGTGGAGGCCGACGTGATCCTGGCGGGTGGCACCAGGGGTCGGGCCGCCGCGCCGGCGGGCGCCAGCCGCGGGGGCGGCGAGGCGATCGACCTACGTGACGGCGGCACGGCGCTCGGTGGCAGGGACGTGGCAGGTGCGCTCCGGGCGCTCAACGGACCGGTGCGCGATGCGCTCATGGGCGTGGACGCTGCCGACCAGCCGGCCGTAGACCGGATCCTCGCGGAGCTGGGCGGCGAGGGGTTCGCGAAGATCGGCGGCAACACCTCGACGGCGGTGTCGCTGGCCGTCCTCGACGCTGCTGCCCGGGCCCATGGACTCGCGCGCTGGGAACTGCTGGCGGGCGACAGCGCGCCGCTGCTGCCGTTACCCGAAATCCAGCTGCTGGGCGGCGGCGCCCATGCCGCACGGGCCCTCGACCTGCAGGACATCATGGTGATGCCGGTCGGCGCGTCCTCGTTCGCGGAGGCTCTCCGGATCACCGGTGAGACGTACCGGGCCGCCGGTCAGCTGCTGGCGGACGCCGGTCAGCTTGCGGGCGTGGCGGATGAAGGCGGCTACTGGCCCGTCTTCGATTCCAACCGGGAAGCGCTCGCGTTCGCCGTCCGGTCCATCGAGGCTGCCGGCCTCCGCCCGGGCACCGACATGGCGCTGTCGCTGGATATCGCGGCCAACCAGCTGCACGAAAACGGCCGGTACCGGCTGCGCCTCGAGGACCGTGAGCTGGAGCCCGGTGCCTTCGCGGACGAGCTGCTCGGCTGGTGCCGGGAGTTCCCCGTGATCTCGATCGAGGATCCGCTGGCGGAAGACGACGGGGATGGAATGGTCCGGTTCGTGGCGGCGGTCGATGGGCGGGCCCAGGTCGTGGGTGACGATTTCCTGGTGACCGACGCCAGACGCACGGCCGCTGCCGCCGAGGCGCGCGCCGCCACGGCACTGCTCGTGAAGCCCAATCAGGCGGGCACCGTTACCCGGTCGCGGGAGGCGCTCGACGCGGCCCGGGCCGCGGGCTGGGGCACCATCGTGTCGGCGCGGTCGGGGGAGACCGAGGACGTGTCGGTCACCCACCTGGCGATCGGCTGGCAGGCCGGCCAGATGAAGGTCGGTTCCTTCGCCCGTTCCGAGCGCATGGCGAAGTGGAACGAGGCGCTCCGGATCGAGGGGCGTGCTGGTGTCGACGCCCGCTTCGCTGGTCGTGCCGCCGTCGTGGCACCCCGGTTCGGTGCCTGATTGCAGTGGACGGTCGGCGTACTCCGAGTTCTTTCAGGATCATCGAGCCCAGCTGCACCAGCTCTCAGATGCTGTCATCCCATTCCGGGAATTTTATGCTGCAACCGTGCGGATCGTTGCGAAACGGACTCTCCGCACCTACTGGGAGAAAGAACGCCGGGCTGAGCAACCGTTACGGTCATGGCCCGCAATTGCAACGGCGGCCGACTGGGCTTCCCCGGCAGACGTCAAAGCCGTTTACGGGAATGCGAGCGTCGTCGGTAATCACAGAATCGTCTTCAATATTGCCGGGAACAGGTATCGACTCATTGTTCGGTTCGACTTCAGACACCGAATCGGCTTCGTGCGGTTCGTAGGGACGCATGCCGACTACGACCAAATCGACGCCTCAAACGCTTAAGGGGGCCAGGGTGAAGATGAAGCCGATCCGAAGCGAAGCCGAATATGACGCCGCGCTGGAGACGATCGACGGACTGATGGGAGCAGCGCCCGGCAGTCCGGAAGCGGACGCACTTGAAGTGCTGATCGTTCTGGTCGAATCCTATGAGGCAGCTCACTGGCGAGTAGACGCACCCGATCCCGTCGCCTCGATTAGGCATGTGATGGAGGCCCGCGGCTATGGGCAGAAGGACCTCGCTGCCGTCGTCGGGTCGCAGCCTCGGGCTTCGAAAGTGCTCAGCCGCCGCCGTCGCCTGACGCTTCCGATGATCCGTGCGTTGTCGTCAAAATGGAAACTCCCCGCGGACTTGCTCGTGCGCGAATACGAACTCGCCCACTAGCATTAGGCGGGCGTGACCGCTGTCGGTGCACGCACAGACCCCATGCGGCATTCCGTCAGCTTCGAGGTCTCTTCTCCGCCCTCGGTGCGGGGAAGCCGATGACCAATCGCATCGTGGTTGCCGCGGAGCGGGGATCGAAGTGACGGCTTCGATGTCGGCGGTGTCGTCCGTGGGCCGTTTCGGCTCCTCGGCATTGGCCGACGCCCTGCATGGCCAATGCACGAAACGACGTCTATGCGCCGGTCTCCACCAAGGATGCGGGACGATCGCCGACGGACTAGCCCGTCGTTACCTGGAGATCCGGAAGCGAAGCAACCGCTTCAATGGCGACGATGTAGCCCGACGGCAGGTTAAGTTCCCGGGCACCCGCGAGCACCAGGTTCTTGTACCAGTCGAGCGGCTGGAGGGTGGCGTCGCGTGCTTCTGGCTTCGCCAGATACATCGTGGCGTCCATCGATTGTTTGCCGAGCGTCACCCTGACGGGTTCCCGTCGGTAACCAGGGCCCTCAATCCCGTCCAGTGTGGTGATCTGTGCATCTGTCAGGCGGTCGAGCGCGCCCCATACCCGGTCGTCCGGATGGCCGGTGTAGAACGCATCGCATTTGCCGGTGCCATCGCGTCCACCCACCTTGTGAAATCGGAGCGCGTGCCCCGTGAGATAGGCTGCCCCGAGCCGCTCGCAGGGGCCGAGACGAGCCTCGATGCGCGCCCTGAACATGTTGGATCCGTACGACAGGTGCAGCAACGTCAACTCCGTACGGACGATTCAGGGTATCGCGCCGGGAGGACAAGCCCGCTTCGGGACGGATCCTGCGGCCAGTAGCCATGTTGACCGAAATCCCGGCTGGCACCGATCAACGCAGCGGCACCGCAGCGAGAAGTCGTGGTGCTGCATGGCCACCGGTGCGCATGAATATGGAGTCTCGCGGTGCAGTCCCGCAATACCTGGCGATTCGAACATGCTTTAGGATGGCCGGTTCCGCGCGGATTGGATTGGAGGCGTCGATGCCGAGGGTGATCAAGTTCGGAACGGCAGTGGTTCTCCTTGCGGGCGGCCTGACTGCCACCAACGCAACTGCCAAGGATCTGATCTTCGCCATTGGCTTGCCGCCCATTCACACCTGGTCGAAGACGCTGGCCTACGTCGACGAACACATCGACGAACGGTCCGGCGGGGCGCTCTCGACGGAGGTCTTCTACGGGTCGCTCCTCAACCTCAAGCAGGGGCTCAACGGAGTCCGCGATGGACTGGCCGATGCCGCCCTCCTGGTGCCCGGTTATCACCCGGCGGAGATGCCCCAAGTCAACCTGATTCTCGACCTGGCGATGCTCGGGCACAACGCCACGGTCCTGTCGGCTGCGACCAGCGAATACATGTTCACCTGCCCGGAGTGCCTGGCGGAATCCGAGGCCAACGGTTCCGTGTTTCTCGCCATGACTTCGAACGCTCCGTACATGCTGCTCACCACGGAGCCGATGACCACGCTGGAGTCCCTCAGGGGCAAGAACATCCGCAGCTTCTCTGCGTTCGGGCGGTGGGTCGAGTTCATCGGCGGGATCAAGATGTCGCTGTCGGCCAACGACATCTACGACGCCCTGAGCCGCGGGACGCTGGACGCGAACCTGCATCCGGCCACCGAGCTGTACAACCTGAACTTCAAGGACGTCGCCAAGTTCATCACGCGGCTGCCGCTCGGCACCTACCACGGCAATCAGTTCAACATGAACATCGACACGTGGCGGAATCTCACGACCGACGAGCGTCGCCTCCTGCTGGACCTGTTTGCCGAAGCATCGGCTCTCACCACGGTGCAGTTCCAGACGTTCAACGACGACATCCTGAACGGCGGCGGAGCCGCCGACGGAATCCAGGTTCTGGAGCCGGCGCCGGAACTGGTGGCGGCCACCGAACAGTTCATCGCCGAGGACATGGCCAACATGGAGGCCATGGCCCGGGACAACTACGGCATCACGGATGCCGAGCCCCGCATTGCGCGGTTCACCGCCCTGATCGAGAAGTGGCGCGGACTGCTGGCGGCCATCGACGCGACCGATGTGGATGCGGTGACGGCGCTCTACAAGCGCGAGATCTGGGACCGTGTCGACGCCGCCACGCACGGGATGTGAACCCGTTTTGCCGGGCCGTCGGGGTTTGGCTGCCTAGCGGCGCATCGATGAATGCGGCGCTGAACTAGGACCGGCATGCATCGCCTGGGGCGCATCCTCGGCCGCTTGACGGACATCCTCGCCGTGATCGGCTGCGTGGCGGTCGTCCTGATGATGCTGCACATCACGCTGGACGTGTTCATGCGGCTGGTCGGCCACCCGATCCCGGCCACGGTGACCATCGTGCCGCACTACTACATGCTGCCGATCATCTTCCTGCCGCTGGCGCTGGCCGAGCGCAACGACGCCCACATCACGGTGGAAGTCTTCGTCCAGCTGCTGCGCCGGCGCTGGCAGCAAGCGCTCGCGGTGGTGAGCTGGGCGACCTCGGCCATCGTCTTCAGCCTGCTCTTCTACCAGACCCTTCTTGACGCACTGGAGAAAACGGCGGTCGGGACGTTCATGATGGAGGTCGACTGGAAGATTCCGATCTGGGCTTCCTACTACTTCCTGCCCGTCGGCTTTGCACTGGTCGTGGTGGTGCTGCTCTACCGGATCGCGGTGACGGTCATGGGGGTGAAGAGCAGCCTGGGCGAGGTCCAGCACGACGCCTTCCGCGAATCCCACGTCGGCCTCGAATAGCGTGTTCGACCGCACCGAAATCGGACTGATCGGGATCGGCGTCCTGCTCGTCCTGATCCTGCTGCGGATTCCGGTGGGGATCTCGCTGATCGCAGTGTCGTTCGGCGGGATCTGGGTGCTCGTCGGGCTGAAGCCGGCCTGGGGGATTCTGACGGCCGTCCCGTTCGACTTCGGGGCCAAGTGGACCCTCACCTCGGTGCCCATGTTCCTGCTCATGGGCTTCTGCTGCTACCACGCCGGTCTCACCCGGGGCCTGTTCGAGGCTGCGCGCAAGTGGCTGTCCGGGCTCCCCGGCGGCCTGGCGGTCGCGTCGGTGTTCGGCGCCGCGGGGTTTTCGGCCGTTACCGGGTCCTCCGTCGCCTGCGCCGCCGCCATGGGCCGGATCGCGGTGCCCGAGATGATGCGGAACCGGTATGACGCCACCCTCGCGACCGGCACTGTGGCCGTGGCGGGGACCATCGGCGCGCTGATCCCGCCGTCGATCCTGCTCATCCTCTACGGCATCTTCGTGCAGGTGCCGATTTCCAAGCTGTTTCTCGGCGGCATCGGCGCCGGCCTGCTGACCGTGGCCGCCTACACGCTCGTCATCATCGTCCGGGCCAAGCTAAATCCGGAACTCGCGCCGGCTGTCCGCGAGCGCACGTCGCTCGGCGAGAAACTGCTGGCGCTGGCCGATACGTGGCCGATTATTCTTCTGGTCATCGGGGTGTTCGGTGGCCTGTTCGCGGGCCTGTTCACGCCGACCGAAGCCGGCGCGGTGGGCGCCTTCCTCGCCTTCGTCATCGCCGGCTCGAAGGGCGCGCTGACCTGGGCGACGTCACGGCAGGCGGTGGTCGAAACCATTCAGACCACGGCCGCGATCTTCGTGATCGCCATCGGCGCAAACCTGCTGACCCGATTCCTGGCGCTCTCCGGCGCCTCGCAGTTCCTGTCGCAGATGGTCATCGATCTCGGCGCCGACACGGTGCTGCTGATGGCCGGTATCGCCGTGATGTTCCTGATCCTCGGGATGTTCCTGGAGCCGCTCGGCGCGATGCTGCTCACCATCCCGGTGCTGCTGCCGATCCTTCAGGACACCGGGCTCAGCCTGATCTGGTTCGGCGTGGTCCTGACGAAGTTCCTGGAAATCGGGATGATCACGCCGCCCATTGGGCTCAACGTCTTCGTGATCAAGGGGGTGGTGGGCAATCTCGCCACCACCACGCAGATCTTCAAGGGCATTGTGTACTTCCTGCTGGCCGACATCGTGGTGGTCGTGCTGCTCATGATGTTTCCCGACCTCATCCTGTTCTGGCCGAACCTGATCGACTGAGCCTGCGCGGGCCGCGACGGAACCATCCATGGATCAAGACGGTGTCGTATCCGAAGCCGAGTACCTGGACCGCCTCCGCGCGATCCAGGCCGCCAACTGGCCGGCCGGCGTGCCCAGGGAGCCGCACTACCCGCTAGGCGAGATCGCGCTGACCGACCATCTCCGGCACTGGGCCGCCGAGACCCCGGACGCGGCGCTCTACAACTACTACGGCCGGGTCGTGACGTTCGCCGAGATGGATCGGCTCAGCGACCGGTTCGCGGCGCTGCTCCAGCAGGAAGGTGTCGGCCCTGGCGACGCCGTGGCGGTGTTTCTCGGCAACTGCCCGCAATTCGCAGTGGCCTTCTTCGGCATCCTCAAGGCGGGTGCGATTCACGTGCCCGTCAACCCGATGTTCAAGGCGCACGAGCTCACGTACGAACTCAACGACACCAAGGCGACGTTCATCGTCGCGGACCATGCACTGGTTCCGCTCGTGCGTTCAGTCGAGGGCGAGACCAGTATCCGGCAGGTGTACGGGACCGGCATCGGCGCCCTGATTCCGGCGGAGCCCGCCTTCCACGTGCCGGAAGCCGTGGCCGGTTCGGCGCGCACGTCCGATGCCGACGACCTCCTGGCCGCCCTGGAACGGGCCGGGGAGCCCAGGCGAGTGCTTCCCGACCTCGACGCCGTCGCCGCCCTCAACTACACCGGCGGGACCACGGGCCTGCCGAAGGGATGCGTCCATACCCAGCGCGACATGCTCTACACGGCTGCGACGGCGTGCGCGACCAATTGTCCGCTGGAAGCTGGCGACACGACGGTCAACTTCCACCCGCTGTTCTGGATTGCCGGTGAGGACCTCGGGCTGATTTTCCCCGCGTTTGCCGGCGCGACGTGCATTCTGCTCGCGCGCTGGGATCCCCTCAGCTACATGCAAGCCGTCCATTCCGAACGGCCCAACCGCGCCGTGCTGCTGGTGGACAGCGCCGTGGCGCTCATGGAGCATCCCGAGGTCGGGCGCTACGACCTCACGTCGATCGACACGACCGGGGTGTCCTCCTTCGTCAAGAAGCTCAATACGGAATACCGGGCGCGCTGGCGGCGGCTGACCGGCTCGACGATGGTGGAGCTGTCGTACGGCATGACCGAGACCCACACGTGCGACACCTTCACGGTGGGGCTGCAGGACAGTGATTTCGATCTCAGCATGCAGCCCATCATGTGCGGTTTTCCGGTCCCCGGAACGGAACTCAAGGTCTGCGACTTCGAGACGGGCGCGGTGCTGCCGCTGGGAGCGGAAGGCGAGATCTGCGTGCGCTCGCCGTCGACCCTGAAGGCGTACTGGAACAAGCCGGATGCGACCGTCGAGGCGCTCCGCGACGGCTGGCTGCACACCGGCGACATCGGCGTGATCAACGAGAGGGGACTGCTGCAGTTCCTCGGCCGGCGCAAGGAAATGCTCAAGGTCAGCGGCATGTCGGTCTTCCCCGCCGAGATCGAGGCGATGCTCGGCCGCCATCCCGCCGTCGTCGGTTCGGGCGTCATCGGTCGGCCGGACGACGACCGCGGCGAGGTCCCCGTGGCGTTCGTCGTGCTCGACCCCGAACGGGAAGCCGCGGTCTCGGCGGCGGATATCCGATCGTGGTGCCGGGAGGCCATGGCCACCTTCAAGTGTCCGGAGGTGCGGATTGTGGAGTCGCTGCCCATGACGGCGACCGGCAAGGTGAAGAAGGGTGAGCTGGCGAAGTTGCTGTAACCGGGCTTTAGCCGTAATGCGTCCAAAGACGCAGGATCTTGATCGCCCGTTCTCCTTCGATGACTTGGTACACCAGCCTATGCTGGATGTTGATTCACCGGGAGAACGCTCCCGTTAAGTCGCCGACGAGCTTTTCGTGAGGGGACGGGTGCGCAAACGGGTCCACTTCAGGGATGGCCGGGAGTTCCTGAGCCTTTCGTGCGGGACCGGCTGACGCTAGTTCGCTGGCGTCTCTCTTGGCTTGGCTTGCCGGGTAAAGTCGAGCGTCCAGGTCACCAATCGAGCTTGGTGCCGCACTCATCCAGACTCCCTGCCATTCCGTCGCGGATTGATTCGCGCATCCCTGGAATGGAGAGCAGATGCAGCGTTTGGTTGATCGCGTTCCAGTCTGGTTCAGAAATCAGGACGGCGTTGCCGCGCTTGCCCGTGATCGTGACCGGCTTGTGGGTTCGGATCGTCTCGTCGATCAGACGGTACAGATTTGAACGGGCCTCTGCGGCACTCAGCGTGTTCATTGGGCCACCTCCAGTTGCTGCCCGTGTACGTAGTGACAAACGAGCGGTCAAACGCGCGGCGGTCGGTGACAGGCCGGCCGCATCGGTCTTTGCTCCCGGGGAGATCAGGCAAGAGCAGTTTCGGGGATTTCGGCACCGGGTGCAATCGTGGGGGGGGCTCACGGGTCGACAACGCGCACGATGTGGATGGTTCGCCCGCAAGGGGCTTGTAAATCGCCCACCGTATGAGCGATAATCGCTCACGCTATGAGCGATCAGCAGTACCTCCCTCGAGTCGCCTCGCGACTGCTTGAGCGTGCTTTGGCCGCGTCACCGGTCGTCGTCCTGATGGGTGCCCGTCAGACCGGCAAGAGTACGCTGGTGCAGTCCGAGCCGTTTCTCGACGATCGTCTCTACCTGACGCTCGACGACCTTGGGGTTCGGGAGCGCGCGCGAATGAGCCCTGATGACCTGGTCAGGAGCACCGATCGGATCATTCTCGATGAAGTTCAGCGCGAGCCGGACCTGCTTCTTGCGGTCAAGCGCGCGGTGGATGAGGACCGTCCCCGCAAGAACGGCCGCTTTGTTCTCACGGGCTCCGCTAACCTGCTCCTGATGCACCGTGTCTCGGAGTCCCTGGCCGGCCGAGCTACCTACGTCAATCTATGGCCCCTGACCCGCCGGGAGCGGATGGGACATGCTCGTGCCGGAATCTGGAGCGAGTTCTTCTCGGCAGCCGTTTCCAAGTGGCCTGAACTTGTTGCATCCAGGCCGGCCGCACCGGCGAGTTGGCAGGACGAGGTGCGCCGTGGCGGGTATCCGACTCCGGCAGCGGAACTACCGGGCAATGACGCCCGCGCGCTGTGGTTCGACGGCTACCTTCGCACCTACCTTGAGCGTGACCTCCAGACCGTTGCAGCGATCAGCAACCTGGTCGATTTTCGGCGCCTCATGCGCGTCGCCTGCCTGCGTCTTGGAACCGTGGTCAACCAGACCGGATTGGGTCGCGACACCCAGGTCCCGCGCGCGACGGTGCAACGCTACCTCAATTTGCTCGAAGCTTCCTTCCAGTTGGTACGCGTTGAACCCTATGCGCTCAGCCGCACCAAACGGCTGGTCAAGAGCCCAAAGCTCTATTGGAGCGATCCGGGACTCGCCCTTTGGCTGGGCGGTGCCGACACTGCTTCCGGAGCCCATCTCGAGAATCTGGTCCTGAGCGACCTCCTGGTGTGGCGCGATAGTCAGATTCCCGCTCCCGAGGTCCTGTTTTGGCGCACCGCCGCCGACCTCGAGGTCGATTTCGTTCTCGAGACCCGTGGCGGTCTCTTGCCGGTCGAAGTCAAAGCCGCTACGAGCCCCGGCTTTGCCGATACCCGGGGACTTCGGGTGTTTCGGGAGGAATACCGGGACCAGTTTGTTGGTGGCCTGCTGCTCCATGGCGGGAGCCAGACACAGTGGATGTCCGACGAGATCCTCGCTGTTCCCTGGTGGCGGGTGCTGTAGTCGCGGGGAACCTCCGAAGGGCAAGGCCGTTATCAGCCCACTTTGAGGCACATCCTTAATCGCATTGGAACTCCCCCCACCGAGATTCCCTCAAGGACGGACACGCTCTAATCCGGCGTGATCCCGAGGGGTTAGGGGCGGGCGCCGAGTCATACGGGACCTTGGCGCTTGGACGATGCTGACCGGGCAAAGGGTGCGGCCGCCACACCAAGATCAGAGTATCATGTATGTAAGCTTCATACTACATATCAGGTCATTGTGCATCTTAAAGGCTTCATATGCCGACTCCTCACAATCCTTCCGCCGCCGTCCGGCGGGCACTGCGAAAGCTTGGAGCGGACATCCGTGATGCCCGTCGCCGTCGTCGGTTGCCGATGGCGGTCGTGGCTGAGCGCGCCTTCACGTCCCGCTCCACCCTTCAACGGGTCGAAGCTGGCGACACCAGTGTCAGCATCGGCATCTACGCCGGTGTCTTGCAGGCGCTCGGCCTGCTCGATGGCATGAGCCAGATCGCCGACATCAGCAATGACAGCGTCGGACAGGCCCTTGCGAGCGCCGAGCTCCCCAAGCATGTGCATCTCAAGCGGCCGGCCGGATCATCCCGCGATGGCTGACTTCGAGGTCCATATCGATCTTCACGGCCGCACCCGGCAGATCGGGCTGGCGCGGAGCAACCGTGTTCGTGACGCGGAGACCATCATGTTCGGGTATGACGGCGCCTGGCTGGGAGACCCTGACAGGTTCTCGCTGGAGCCTGCCCTTGCCCTGGGACGGGGCGCCTTCGCGCCGCCCGCCGGCCACGCTACCTTCGGATCCATCGGAGATTCAGTGCCCGATACCTGGGGCCGTCGGCTGATGCAGCGCGCTGGGCGCCGCCTTGCCGAACGCGAAGGTCGCGCTGTTCGCACGCTCATGGAGAGCGACTATCTCCTCGGCGTGGCGGACGAGACCCGGCAGGGCGCGTTGCGCTTTCGCTGGGCTGGGGACAACGTGTTCCAGGCTCCGGTCCGCGCTGGGGTGCCGGCGCTGATTGAGCTACGCCGCCTGCTTCGGATTACCGAGCGGATTCTCCGCGACGAGGAAACCGACGAAGATCTCCAGCTCATCTTCGCGCCCGGCTCCTCCCTGGGCGGTGCGCGCCCGAAGGTGTCAGTAGTCGACCAGCAAGGCGACCTCTCGATCGCCAAGTTTCCGAAGGAGACCGACGATTACTGCATGGAAACCTGGGAGGAAGTTGCGCTGCGTCTGGCGGGCCAGGCGGGCATCGCCACGCCCACGCATGATCTGATCGACGTCGCCGGCAAGAAGGTCATGCTGTCACGGCGCTTCGATCGCCGCGGCGCAATCCGCGTTCCGTTCCTGTCGGCCATGGCGATGATGGGCGCGAACGACGGCGAACGCGGCAGCTACCCGGAGATCGTCGATGTTCTCGCGGAACACGGTGCCCGAGGAAAGTCGGACGCCCATGCCCTTTATCGCCGCGTCGTCTTCAACGTGCTGGTCTCCAATGTCGACGATCATCTGCGCAACCACGGCTTCTTGTGGCTTGGAACGACGGGATGGTCGCTTTCTCCCGCCTACGACCTCAATCCGGTACCTCCGGACCTCAAGGCGCGGGTCCTGACCACCAACATCGATCTCGACGAGGGCACCTGTTCGCTCGATCTGTTGGAGGCCGCCTCCGGGCTCTTCGCGCTCACGCTGGGGCAGGCTCGCTCGATCATCAAAGAAGTTGCGGCCGTGACCGCGACCTGGCGCGACACCGCGAATGCAGTGGGCGCGCGCGCCGCCGAGATCGAGCGGATGGCCGGCGCCTTCGAACACGACGACCTGAAGCAAGGACTGGCACTGTGACGAGAGCCTGGCTTCAGAGCTCGGGCCCACCAGCGGATGGCGCTGCTGCCGGCGTGGCCGTCGGCGTCGAAGTCAAGGCTGCCACGAGGCCTCAACCTACTGATTCCCGGGGCCTCCTGGCATTTCGGGGGAATACCGGGACGGCTTGTCTGTGGCCTGCTGCTCCACAGCGGGAGCCTGACGCAGCGGATGCCCGACGAGATCCTTTCCGTGCCCTGGTGGCGGGTGTCGAAGTCGCCGGGCGCCCACGTTAGGCAAGACCGTTTGCCCCCGGTGTAACGTCGCAGTCTACGGGCACCGTCAGTCATGGAACGCGCACGGCTTCGTAACCGCTTGGGTCGCCTCGCGTCATCACTGCACGGATGCCGGACGACAATCCTCGACAGCATCCGCTAGTTTTGGCGGGGGCCAGGTGGCGATCCCGGCTTGGGTTACCGGCCTGGGCGACTAATCTGCCCGCGATTTGTTCCGGACTGAGGATCGCCGGTACCTGGAAAGTTCTTGGAAGCGAATCGGTAGTACCTGCCCGGAATTTCCGCGCCCGTCGCCGCGATGAGGCGATCACCGAAGGCTCGCCGAATGTCCCCGTTGGAGAGACCATGAGAAACGAACCGCCTCGCGAATTCTTTGCGTTGCACGAGATCGTGCGCGCCGCCCGCAACAACCTGTCCCACCAGGTGTGGGACTATCTGGTGGGCGGCGCCGAGACGGAGACCACCCTGAAACGGAACCGGGCCGCCCTCGACTCGGTGGGCCTCCGGCAGCGCGTCTTGCGGGACGTTTCCAGCGTGGACTGTACGGGCGAACTGCTGGGACGCCGTTTGCGCCTGCCCCTGATTCTCGCGCCGATCGGCTCGCTCGAGTCGTTTGCCGAGGGTGGTGGCGCCACGGCCGCCCAGGCCGCCGCGGAATTCGGCGTTTGCCACATGTTGAGCTCCGTGTCGCAGCCGTCGCTCGAGGAGGTGGCGGCGGCGGCCGACAACATGAAGATCTTCCAGCTGTACGTGCGGAGCGATGACGCGTGGGTGGATGACATGGTCGGGCGCGCGGTGGCGGCCGGTTACGACGCGTTCGCCATCACCGTCGACGTCATGCACTACAGCCGTCGTGAACGGGACATCGCCAAGCGCTTCGAGAAGACCTGGAACCGGCGCGCTCTCGGCGACCTGGAGTTCCAGTCCTCGTTCGACTGGGATCGGCTGGCCCGATTCAAGTCGAAGCATGACATCCCGCTGTTCATCAAGGGCATCGCGGAGGTGGACGATGCGCTCCGTTGTGTCGAGCTGGGGGTCGAGGGGATCTACGTGTCCAACCACGGTGGCCGGCAACTGGACCACGGCCTGGGCTCGGCGGATGTCCTCCCGGACATCGTGGACGCTGTCGACGGCCGGGCGACGATCATCATGGACGGCGGCATCTACCGGGGCACGGACCTGGTGAAGGCGGTGGCGCTGGGCGCCGATGCCGTCGGCGTGGGGCGCCTGCTGGGCCTGGGGATGGGCGCGGGCGGTTCGGCCGGCGTCGTCCGCATGCTGGAGCTCCTGGAGGACGAGGTGCAGACCTGCCTCGGTCTCATGGGGGTCACCAGTCTGGCCGACGTGGACCGAAGCATGCTGCGGGATGCGCCCCTGGTGACGCAGCCGGGTCTGCTGAGCGCGTTTCCGCTCATTGACGTTCCGGAGCCTCAGTACTGATGTATTGAGAAGCGGAAGTATCCGGGAGGGCCAGAACGGCGATGCGGCAGGCCTTGCGGTTTGCCCTGTAGAAGGGAGGACCGTTGCGACGAATCAAGGAGTGGCTCGCAAACTACGAGCGAATTAGCAGCCGGTGAGCGGAATGTTATTGCCGATTGTCCGACCAGACCGTGGGGGTGATAGCTGACCGAGGCACGGTCAATCCAACGTTGCGATAACCTGAACATTGGCTGGTGCCATGGGAATATACTTCACTGCATTGCAGCGATCAAAATGTTATACTTTGTTATACAGGCAACTGCGAGTGCCCATCCATGGCAAATCGGACATTAGGTCTTCGACTCAGCGAAGCGACATATCATCGTCTGAAGGCGTTGGGCAAAGCTCGCGACAGAAGTCCGCACTACCTGATGAAGGCTGCGGTTGAATGTTACCTGGAGAAGGAAGAGGCCATGGAGGCCGAGCGCCAACTAGTGAAGTCCAGGTGGGAACGATTTGAACTCACAGGCGAGGCTCTGGACCACAGTGACGTTCAATCATGGGCATCCGGTCAGCGCCCCGTCGCTAACTCCGACGTCACGTAGTGCGCCCACTGAGGTGGCTGCCGGAGGCGTTGGAGGACCTGAGGCGCCTGCATGCGTTCATCGAACAGCATAGCCCGGCAGCCGCCAACCGCGCTGTCCACACCCTCGTGACATCGGCTGAAAGGTTGCAGCAGTTTCCGGAAATTGGCCGGCCGTGGGAAGCGGAACCGACTTTTCGTGAACTCCCGGTCAAATTTGGAACGCGTGGTTACGTCATCCGATATCGACTCTTGGATGAACAAGTCGTGATTGTACGGGTTTGGCATTCGTTGGAGCAACGCTAGCGCTACGCGTGGGGGCCCTGCGACGGCCGACTACGCCAACCTTGGGGTTTGCAGACCGCCGGGACGGCGCCGGCTCCTCTATGGCAGCCTTCCGGCCAACCACGATGCCGGGAACGTTCGGGCCCACCGCACAACCTCGGGAGTGTGGCGCACATGGCTTCTGAACTGTTCGGCAGCTGGCTGTGTGCCGGGCGTCGGCAGGATCCGTTCCAGGTTCCGGCTCACCCAGCACCGCATGCCGGCTTCCGTGACTTCCGGGTGGAACTGGAGCCCCACGGCATTCTTCCGGCGCCATGCCTGCACAGGAAACCTGTCGCTGGTCGCGGGCACTGCAACGTCTGGAGGAAGCGACATGCCTTCGGCATGCCACTGATCGAAATGGATCGGTGCAGGAAAGACCGAAGGGGCGCCGTCGGCTGGATCGGCGCGATGCCAGCCCACGTCTCAATGGCCGAGTGGATGCGCGCGGACTTCGCCGCCGATCGCTCGCGCCAGCAGCTGTCCCTCGAGACAGATGCCGGGGATCGGGTTGTCCAAATCCGCGTCACGCTCCAGCCAGCGGATTTCCTCGCGAATGTAGGCGGAATCGTCGTTGGCCGGCACCGGGCTGCCGAAGACGACGGCGTCTGCATGCTTGTGCCATCAGCGGTAAGCCTCCCGTCGGATCGAGGCGCCGACCGGTTCGCTGCTTGCCTCGGTACGGCAAGATGATCGAATTCCGGGCGCCTGGGCCGTTCACTGCTTCGGATCACGTGAGGCGGCACGGGTCGTGGGAACGGTACCCGGAGAACCCAAGCGAAGGGGGACGTGATGACAGCCTTCACGGACTACGAGGAGCACGATGCGCTCGGACTGGCAGCGCTCGTCGTGCGTGGCGAGGCCACGCCGGAGGAGATTCTGGAGGCCGCTATCGAGCGGGTCGAAGCGCGGAACGGGACCGTCAACGCGGTCACCAACCAGCTCTACGACGAAGGCCGCGCGGCCCTCTCGGACGGCCTCCCCGACGGGCCGCTCAAGGGCGTGCCCTATCTCCTGAAAGACCTCGGCTCTTCGCTTGCCGGGTGCCCGACCACGCGGGGCTCCAAGTTCTTCGAAGACGTCGTTCCGGCGGAAGACAGCGAACACGTCAGGCGGCTGAAGCGGGCCGGCATGGTGATCTTCGGACGGACCAACACCTGCGAACTCGGCCTCAGCCTCACCTGCGAGCCCCGGTTGCACGGCGCGACGAAGAATCCCTGGGACCCGACGCGTATTTCCGGGGGCTCGAGCGGCGGCGCGGCCGCCGCAGTCGGCGCGCGCATGTTGCCGGCTGCCCACGCCTCGGACGGCTTCGGCTCGATCCGTGCGCCGGCCGCCTGCTGCGGACTGGTTGGCCTCAAGCCAACCCGTGGGCGCAACACCATGGCGCCGTATCTCGGAGAAGGTAGCGGCGGACTTTCCACCGAGCACGCCGTCACGCTGAGCGTGCGCGACAGCGCCGCCATCCTTGATGCCACGCGCGGCCCCGGCGCCGGTGATCCCTACAGCGTGGCCCCGCCGGCTCGCGCTTTTCTGGAAGAGGTCGGCGCCGATCCGGGCAGGTTGCGCGTTGCATTCACATCGCGCACCCCGAACGGCGCCCCGGTCGAAGCGGATGCCCTACGGGTGCTGCAGGAAACCGCAACCCTGGCCGCGGACCTTGGACACCACGTGGTGGAGGCCGATCCCGCCATCGACGGCGAACAGGTGGTGCCGACCTTCCTCACCGTGATGGGGGTCAACACGGTGGTGAACCTCTCGAGTCACCCGACCGCCGGCCGGGCCGCCCACGAACACGAGGTCGAGCGCATCACCTGGCTCACCGCAAAGCTGGGCGAAGCCACCAGCAGCGCTGACTATGTCCGGGCCACCCAGACCATGCATCGGCTCGGCCGGCAGATGGCCGCCTTTCATCGCGACTACGATGTCCTGCTGACCCCGGGGCTGGCGACGGGCACGGCGGTGAAACTCGGCTGGCTCGACATGATGATGGACGACGTGGACGAATACTGGCGCCGCGTCTTCCACTTCTCGCCGTTCACGGTCTGGTTCAACCTCACCGGGCAGCCTGCTGTCATGCTGCCGCTCGGCGAGAGCGCGAGCGGTCTCCCCGTCGCCGTGCAGGTGGTCGCGCCCTACGGCGACGAGGCAACCCTTTTCAGACTGTCTTCCCAATTCGAAGCTGCGCGCCCCTGGTTCGACCGCAAGCCTGCGATAGTGCGCGCGACAGCCTGAACGGCCACGGTGTGCGAAGGAGGAAGTCCTGCCGGCCGCCTACCCGAAGCACGCACCTGCGGAGCAAGAAGCGCCCCGACGAGACGTCGGCATACCTGGCTGACATCATCCGCGGGCGGGAGCCCGGGCGCGGTCTCAAGGACGTACGGCCTGGTGCCCGGGAGGCCGGCACGCCGTCATGGCAGTTTCCCGACCACCCACGCTGCCAGGAACGTTCGGGCCCACCGCACGACCGCGGGCGTGTGGCGCACATGACTTCTGAACTGTTCGGCCGCCGGCTGTGCGCCGGGCATCGGCAGGAACCGTTCCGGGTTCCGGCTCAGCCAGAACCGCAGTATTGAGCGGGGACCAATAGCAAGCTGGGCCGGCGCTTGTTTGTTTCCGGAAGGCTCTATTTGGCCGATGAGATGTCTGGAGGACGTAGCGACGGCATCGTGAGCGGCTGCAGGATCTTTACGGCGGCGAGCAGGGCGTGTGCCGCGGAATCAACCCTGATGGCGTTGTCATACGCCTCCGTTCTTAGTGCGCCGAGCACCCGCCGTTTTCGGGAGATGTAAAAGGTGTCCCGGTCGTCACGGAACTGCAATTGTCGGAGCGACCGCAGCCCTCGCGCCAGGGACCGCGCGTAACGAGTCGCTCGAGCCTGGTTTCCAAGCGCACGAGCCAGCGCTAGCGCGTCGGCAAGTCCCTCCAAGTAGGCCCCCGTCGATGCCGCATGCGGCGGGCCGAAATCGGGCCGGCGCGGATTGAAGAAGCGGCCGGCAAGATCGGGGGGCAATGCATCATCCCACTGCTGCATCGGCAAGAGCCAGTCGCTGATCTCGAACGCGAAATCTGCGAACTCCTGCCGACCTGTCGTCGCATACAACGAGGCGCAGGCCTGCGAGTGCCAAGGCACAAACGCCGGATTTCGGTCCAGCCGGTGCCTCGCCCGGCACCGCTGGAATGCAGCCATGCAACGCTCTGCGGACGGCGCGTACGGCGAGCCGAGGCGGATCGACTCCGCCCAAAACAGCAAGGCCTCACCGGAATAGAAGTTCCAGTTGTCCCCATCCCGGCGGCGGGGAAAAAAGAACGTTCTGAATCCCGAATCGGAATCCGCCAGCGACCCGACGGCTTCGGACAGCATCGCCAGCTGTTCGGAAAACTGGTCACGCGCCGGGCTTGCCAGGATCGCGAGCCCCGCGACGGCCGCAGCCCCCAATTTGGCGACCGCCTGCTCGACGATTACGCCGCAGCCTTCCCCTGTTGGCCGGAAGTAACGGCCCAGGTTGTAGCGCAGATTTCGGGTGGCTGCCTCAAGGAGTGCTGAATTCCTCCGCAGCTCCGCGAGGCGAAACATCGCCAATGACCCGAGAAAACGCCGAATGGCATTGTCCGCTGGTGACTGGCGGCCTCGGCTCGGCCAGTACTTGTAGGGCAACGAACCGTCCGCCGCCTGATTGTGAAGCATCCAGCCCCCGATGCCATCGGCCAGATCCGAAGCTCTCTCCTTGTCAAGCGATCGCGTCGGGCTGATAAGCGTGGAGCCGCGGTAGAGCTTCACCGGACCGGAGCCGGCGTTACCGGGCAACAGGTACTGGCGACCAGCGAATGCTCGAAGGCGGCCAGCACGGAAGAAATCCTCGGCACTCACTGAAGCTTCCGCCAGGTGTCTTTCCAAAGCACGCCGGAATCGCAGATTGCCCGCAAGCATTCTGGTAGGGGAAATCCTGGTCACTTCCCCGCCGTAGGTGACTTCCATTCCGGTTAGCCCGCGTGCACGTTGCATGAACGTGCACGCGAATCGTTCTGCCGGAACTTCCTGGAAGTCATGGACCACGCAGGCTTCCACCCGCTCGCCCGGCCCGGCGCCAACGCGATCGCGCAAACTGCTCAGTAACCTGCAGTCGATCCAGCCGCTACGACCCGCGACACCATCTCGCCGAACGCAGTACCACGTGGCTTCACTCGGTTGGCTCCCTCGGCTCAATTCGGCCCCGACGGAGCGGTAGTCTGCTGGTCCTGGAGCACGGCGTCCATTGGGGCCGCCGTCAGCAGGGGCAGGATGATCTCGGCGGCGAATTCCGCGCGCCCGCTTACACCGGCCTTCGAATAGAGTGTTGCCGCCTGCAGCCGGACGGTGGTTTCCTTTACTCCACGGGCCCTGGCGATCTCGGCAAACCTGTACCCCTTGATGATCAACCAGGCTATGTCCTTCTCGCTCTTGGTAATGCGCCACTCGTCCATCAATGCGTTGATGTTGTCAACGAGCACCTCCGAAAACATCTCGTTGCGTTTCTCTTCCCGCTCCAAGTCTGCCCGCAAGCGGCGCAAATCCCGCACACCGATTGCAAGCGCCACCGATATGCCCACGAACACGATGGTTTCGATGATGAAGTGAAAGGAGCCGAACTCGTTGGCCCAGAATGCGTCTTCGGCGAGGTCATACACGAAGAACACAACTGCTATGCCGAGCGCGGCAACGCCCAGCTGATGTTGCCGCACTCGCCTTTCTGAATGAGCGCTCATGCGGGCCGGCCCTTTGCTTCAGGCGCCCGTGTCTCGGACTTGTGCCCTTGAACGCCTGGCGCCGTGATCACAGGGGCGTCCATAAGGGCCGTCAAGGCTAGATCCTAACTCAGATCCGACGCACAGCGGGCTGCCCAATCCCGCTATCCATTCGCGGCTGTCCCGTCACTGTCCTCTTGTGGCCCCGGCATCGGGTAAACGTAGAGCCCTTGTCCTGGTGGAGGAAGAACGTCAAAGATCAGATGCACCCGAGGTTCCCCAGAGGGATTCAATGCCCAGTGACGCTTCTTGTTGTCAAAAGCCCATAGTTCTCCGGAACGCATGACAACCGTCTCGCTTCCAACCGTGATCGGGCTTCCGCGAATACTCGTCAACACCAGATGAAACCGGTCTCTGATTCGATAGTAGGCCCCAAGATCGACATGCGGCGTGACTTTCCGTTTGGGCAGCAAAGCCACCAGCATCGCCCGCCCCAAGTCCCCGCCGCGGTGCTCCGCTACCCCCTGACACAAGGAGAGTGTTTGCGGGAAGTACTGCGCCTGTCGTGTCAGGCGGCTTTCATGAACGTTATTCGAGTTCGTTTCCCCGGGTGGTAACGGCTTCACGGGCGCCCGCAAGAAGATATTCCTTGTGTGGCGTTGACAGCACACGTTGCGCTGGCGGCTGGTGTCGGCGCCCCAAGCGTCGGACGCCGAAGCGAGCTCATCTAGGACCGGCCCGATATCCAGGTTCTCCCCAATTCGTGAGAAATTCTGCATGCCGTGCCTTCCCATTGACTAACGCGCACCCGGTTGGGCGTAACCGTCATGCAGCAGGAACCGCCTATTCGTCATCGTCATCACCATCGCCATCTCCGTCGCCATCACCATCGCCATCGCCGTCCCCATCGCCATCACCATCGCCGTCCCCATCGCCATCGCCGCCGGGTACGGAAGGAACAATCGACAAGTGCGGCGGCACAGACGCTGCGTTCATGGTCGGCTTGCCTCCCCCGCCGGAACCGCAAGCAGCGACTGCTACTGCCACCAAGGTCTTACCGAAAAATGAAAACCCGGAAGCAACCAGCCGGACGAATACGTTCCAGAGTGCTTCCGCTTGCTTTTGGATGGCTCTCATTACTCTTCCGCCAATCAGAACGTTACGATTTCTGCACTCAAGGAGCGCTCCTCGGCCAGCGCGGCGTTGTCCAGAAGCGAGACATACGTCACACCTCGCCGCCGGCCCTCCAAGATCGTGATAGCGATGTGGCTGTCGTCGTAGTCCAACCCAGGTACAGCGGGGTTGCTTCCTTCACCCGGGATGAGCCGCGCCGTCACCGTCAGGCCATGGCATGATGGCGCCGGAAGTTCTGCCTCTAGCCCGATGGTGTCGCCGCTAGCGACCACGCCCTGTGTAAAGCTGAGACTGGCGCCATCGCCATCTTCCACGCAATTCCGGTCACTTGGTGATCGTTCCGCATAGCGGATGGGTTCCAGCGCCTCGACGGGCCGCCACAGCGCATCCGAGCTTGCTTTCTCTCCTTGGAGGGGCATCCGCACCACATCGGCGAGACGACCGTACCGTCTCTCTGCACCTCCCAACGGGATGGTCGCGGCTATCCCGCCGACCATCTCGTCACCGTCATCACGCTTCCAGCCGTAGCGACTGAACACCCTGACCCACGGCAACGGGCGCCACGACAGCGTCACGCTGGTCCCGGTGTCCCAGCGCAATCCGTCTTCTGTCTCCCACCGGCTAAACGATGTCCTGGCGTGGACGTTGGTCAGGAGGTAGGCCCCGAAATCCAGTTTCATGCCTGCGAGCGGACGTTGTTCTTGGCCGTCTCGACCAATGCGCCAGTTTGTCATTGGCACGTAGTAGTGAAACGATCCGGAAAGCCGCCGCGTCAGGTAGTCGAGGCCCGCGACCCACCGACGATGCCGGGTGCGAAGATCCTCCTGCAGAAAGGTCATCGCGCCCAATACGCCGCCTTTCAGGTCATTCGACAAGCCAAACCGATAAATGACTCCCGAGCGCACGTCGGCACGACGCGTGCTGTCATCTCTCCATGTCGTGACACCAGTCTGGAGGAAGAGTGCCCGGGGAAACGGATTGGGAGAACGCAGCGCCTGCGGAGATGCCGGGGACGTTGTCAGCGGCACAATCGTGTCCAGCTCGCCCGTAAATCCCTCCCCGTAATCCCAGGCTGTTCGACCAAAAAACCTCGCGTGTCCTCCCAAGAGCCCCTGACCGACATCGAAGCCGTGGCCAAGGATCGCATTCGCGACCCGATTGACCAGGCAGTGCGAAACGGCTGCAAATGTGTCGCTCTGGGGTGCGGGTTGATTCTCCAGCGCGCCGCCATGCAGGCATATCATCGCCCCGGACTGCCAAAGGCCATCCCCATCCAAATCGGCGGGCACGGCGGTGGATGGCGTCACGATCGCAGCGACGGCCCACGCAGCAACGAACACGCCGCCGAAATGTCGGGATGCCTTGGGTTTCCTGGCAGACACAGCCCGCTGACGCGGGCACCGAACCGCGAACAATGCCGAAGCCGCCAGGCGATGGATCATGATTCCGCCACCGAGTTTGCAGACTGCGACGGTGAGGTTCGCGGATGACGACGGCAACGGCAATAAACACTTGTACTAAATTGACGGATTTCGTACGTTCGTACGATAACTTGACGGCTGCGCGATACCTCGCAGACGTTTCAGCTCGACGAATTGACCCGGATTCCGGGGCAGAGATGTTTGCGCGGGCGGTCAAGGCTGCGACCCTCGCCTCCTTCCCAGCGTGTTGCAGGTCCGCGTTCGTCAAGAAGGCACCGGGTCTCCGGGCCTATCTCAACGTCGTGGCCCTGAATTTCTCCTCTTCATGGACGCTCACCGACGGCGTGATCATGGAATCGTTTCGTTTTCGATCGGTACCGTTCTCATCCCGAACGAGGGAACCGCGGGGCTGCTCCGGTCCTGGCCGTGCGACAGCACGCACGTCGCCTTCCCTCCAACCATCCCCATACCTCCCGTTCCATTGGCGGTGTTGGATCCTTTCCGGTTGCACCGATCCGCTGTTCCACACACTGGATCGGCGTGCCGATGGGGGCGTGCCGTGCTGGGGCGATCGGAACCGGCCGGAAAGGGGCGGGCTCCCTACGGCATGTTTCCGGCCACCCAGGATTTCAGGAACGTTCGGGCCCACCGCACGACCGCGGGAGTGTGGCGCACATGGCTTCTGAACTGTTCGGCCGCCGGCTGTGCGCCTGGCATCGGCAGGAACCGTTCCAGGTTCCGGCTCACCCAGAACCGCATGCCGGCTTCCGTGACCTCGGGATGGAACTGGAGCCCCACGGCGTTCTTCCGGCGCCACGCCTGTACGGGAAACCTGTCGCTGGTCGCGAGAACTTCAACGTCCGGAGGAAGCGACATGCCTTCGGCATGCCACTGGTAGAAATGCATCGGTTCGGGAAAGACCGGCGGGGCGCCGCCGGCCGGGTCGACCCGGTGCCAGCCCACCTCGCAATGGCCGAGCGGATGTGCATGGACTTCACCGCCGATCGCCCGTGCGAGCAACTGCCCCCCGAGACAGATGCCGAGGATCGGTTTGCCCGAATCCGCGACACGCTCCAGCCAGCGGATTTCCTCGCGAATGTAGGCGGAATCGTCGTTGGCCGACATCGGGCCGCCGAAGACAACGGCGGCCGCATGCTTGTCCATCGTCGGAGGAAGGTCGTCGCCATGAATGGGGCGGCGGACCTCGCCCGGGTATCCTAGGGCCGAGAGGATTCGGGCGACCCGACCGGTGGCCGGGCGCCGCTGGTGGACGACGTAAAGTACTGGCAAGGGCATGGGCGGAGGCTATAGAGGATTTTCTCGCGTGTGCAATCGGGGACCGGATGGCTGACTTTGCGCTGGAAGCGGCCTGCGGGTGCGTGCGGGTATGCGGCGTGGACGAGGTGGGGCGCGGTCCCTGGGCGGGTCCCGTCGTGGCCGCGGCGGTCATCCTTGACCGCGACTGGGACGCGGCCGGAGTTGACGATTCGAAGCGCCTGACGGCCGCAGCCCGTACCCGGCTCCGGCGCGAGATCGAGGCGCATGCCGAGGTCGGGACAGGGCAGGCCTCGGTCTACGAGATCGACCGGATGAACATCCTCAACGCCACGCTCCTGGCCATGCGAAGGGCGGTCGCGGCGCTGGCGCGAGCACCGGAATGCGCGCTTGTCGACGGCAACCGGTTGCCGGACCTTCCGTGCCCTGCCACGGCCGTGACACGCGGCGACGCGCGAAGCCTCAGCATTGCGGCCGCCTCCATTGTCGCGAAGGTCGAGCGCGACCGGCTGATGACCGGTCTGGCCGTGGATTTCCCGGGCTACGGCTGGGAGCGGAACGCGGGCTACGGTACGCCCGAACACGCTGCGGCGCTCGAGCGGTTGGGGGTGAGCCCCCACCATCGTCGATCGTTCGCCCCGGTGGCAAGGCGCCTGGCCGGCGCCCGATGATCTAGACCAGCAGCAGACCCTCGTCGGTGTGCTCGGCGCCGTCCTCGTCGTCCGCCGAAAGTCGCATCTCGTTGTGCGCCGCGCCGGCCGGAATCATCGGGAACACGTTCTCGCCCTTCTCGACCCGGATGTCGGCCAGTACGGGGCCGTCGTGGTCGATCATCTCGGCGATCAGGTCGTCCACCTTTTCCGGACGTTCAGCGCGGAGCCCCTTGATGCCGAAGGACTCGGCGAGTTCAACGAAGTCGGGGAGCGCATCCGAGTAGCTCTCGGCGTACCGGCTCCCGTGAAAGAACTCCTGCCACTGCCGCACCATCCCGAGGTACTCGTTGTTGACGATGAAGATCTTGACCGGCAGCCGGTACTGCTGGACCGTGGAGAGTTCCTGCAGATTCATCATGAACGACGCTTCGCCCGCGACGCAGATCACCAACCGCTCCAGGTCGGCGACCTGGGTGCCGACCGCGGCCGGGAAGCCGTAGCCCATGGTGCCGAGCCCGCCTGACGTCATCCAGCGCTGGGGCCGCTCGAAGCGAAGGAACTGCGCCGCCCACATCTGGTGCTGGCCGACTTCGGTCGTGACGTAGGCGTCGCGGCCGGCGAGCGCCCCCGCCAGCCGCTCGAGCGCGTACTGCGGCTTGATGCGTTCGCTGGAGTTCTCGTACTCGAGGCAGTTGCGCGCCTGCCAGCCCTTGATCGTCTTCCACCAGGCACCGATGCCGTTGCCGTGGGCATTGCGGCCATTGGCCTTCCAGCCGCGCCGCAGGGCGTTGATCGAGCGCCCGGCGTCGCCCTGGACGGGCACGTCGACGGCGACGTTCTTGTTGATGCTGGAGGGGTCGATGTCGATGTGGATCTTCTTGGACCCCGGCGAGAAGGCGTCGAGCCGGCCGGTGACCCGGTCGTCGAAGCGCGCGCCCACGTTGAGCATCACGTCGCACTCGTGCATGGCCATGTTGGCTTCGTAGGTGCCGTGCATGCCGAGCATGCCGAGGAAGTTGGGTTCGCTGGCCGGCACGGAGCCGAGGCCCATGAGCGTCGTGGTCACCGGGAACCCGGTCTCGCGGACCAGCCGCGTGAGCGCCCGGCAGGCGGCCGGACCCGAGTTCACCACGCCGCCGCCGGCGTAGATGATCGGTCGCTTGGCCCGAAGGATGAGATCCAGCGCCGCCTTGACCTGCGGAGCGGGCGGCGTCTCCCTGGGCCGGTAGCGCTCGCTGTCCTGCGCGGGAGCGACGTACTCGAACTCCGCGTTCTGGACGTCCTTCGGTAGATCGACGACCACAGGGCCGGGCCGCCCCTTGGCCGCCACCGTGTAGGCCTCGGCGATTACCGGCACCAGCTGGCGGATGTCCTTGATCAGGTAGTTGTGCTTGGTGCACGAGCGCGTGATACCGACCGTGTCCGCTTCCTGGAAGGCGTCGTTGCCGATCAGGTGGGTGGGCACCTGGCCCGTCAGGCAGAGCACCGGGACGCTGTCCATCAGCGCGTCCGTAAGCCCGGTGACCGTGTTCGTGGCACCGGGTCCCGAAGTCACCAGGACGACGCCCACGCGGCCGGTCGAACGGGCGTACCCCTCCGCCATGTGCACGGCCGCCTGCTCGTGCCGCACGAGGATGTGGCGCACCCGGTTCTGCCGGAAGATCGCGTCGTAGATCGGCAGGACAGCGCCGCCCGGATACCCGAACACGACCTCCACGCCGAGGTCGGCGAGCGAGCGCACAATGATTTCTGCACCGGTGAGCTGCATCGTATCTTGGCCCGGAGTTGGGAAGGGCCCATTGTAGGGTCGGAATTGAGAAAGCACACGCGACGGCCGTTCCTGACCGGCGTCGCCGACGACAACGGTGGCGGCTGGTCGGAACTGGACCGCAGGTCTTCGGCTGGCCGCCTGCGGCGGGCACACAATAGTGATGAGAGGTGGCATCTGGAAGATGCCATGCTCGACGCGTAAGGCGCTCCTGCGAAGCATCGGTTCGCAGGACACGCCACGGATGCATCGCGGTCGGGCCATGCCGACCGGCCCCGGCAGGAACGCCTCCAAGCGTTAGGGCATTGAGCGCGCTGCGTGATTGCCGGTATGGCACCCGAGTGTTCCGGTGGTTCGAATGATGTTGCATAGCGCGGGCGCCAGTTGTCGTCGGATGGCCGTGTGACCCGGAGACCTTGCGTTGACTGGCCGCCCGCCCAACGGATAACTGCTGCTGGCGAGCGCTGACCGAGGTCCTTACAGGCTTATGCATTCCTTGGCGTCAAGTGTGGTTTCGCGGGAGAGTTGGCCGCGCGAGCGGTCGCAAGCGTGCCAGTCTTCCGGTCTGCTTGAGTGGGTGGACCTCGCTTATCCACCGGGGGACGAGCACTGCCGGCTGGAGCTGCCGGGGTTGGGGGTTGCCGGATGACTCGGCGTCGGCGACTGCCGTCGATTAGGGACTTGCGGACGGCTGCGGACGTGCATGTGTTGCCGGACGACCCGGTGGCGCTGAAGATGCTCCTGGTGGAGGCGGTGAGCCGTGGGAGCGGCGTCGAGACGTACCTGGTCTACGGCGATCAATGGTTGCGAAACGCCGCGGACGTGGATGGATTGCCGGACGACCCGGCCCTGCTCAAGATGCTCTTGGTGGAAGCGGTCATTCGGTGGAACGCCGCAGGAACGCTTCCGGCCGGCGGCGACAGTTCGTTGCGGAACGCCGCGGACGTGAGTGCGCTGCCGGACGACACGGCCATGCTCAAGATGCTGCTGATGGAAGCCGTAAACCGTGGCCGGCGATTGACGGACAGCGGCCTGGGGCGCCTCGAGCCCGGCCGGCACTACCTCGGCGACGGGACCGGGCTGTTCGTGGACGTGTCGGAGAAGAGGAAGGTCTCGTTCGGTCAGCGGTTGCGTATTGCCGGGACTGGCAAGCGCATTGAACTGGGGCTTGGATCGTGGCCCGCCTTCCGATTGGAAGAGGTGAAGGCGAAGGCGGTGGCGTATCGGCGGATGGCGCGACATGGCAGGAATCCGTTGCTGGTGCGGGCCGCAGTTCCGACCGTCGCGGAGGCTGTCGAAGAATTCTTCAAGGAGTTCGGTCCTTCCTGGGTAGGTCGCAACACGGAACGCGCCTACCGGGCGAGCCTCGCGAAGTATGTGTTGCCGAGCCTCGGCGCGCGGCGCGTCGATCAGGTGCGGCGGTCCGACCTCGCCGCCGCGGTGAAACCTGCCTGGGTGGAGTACCGGCGGGTGGGACGTGATCTGTTGCGGGTGCTCCGTGGCACGTTTCGTTGGGTGCGGGCTCACGATTTTCGCAATGACCTGCCAACGGACGGCGTAGAGGACCTGTTGCCGCGAATCGAACGCGAGGAACGACACCATGAAGCCATGAGCCACGAAGATGTTGCGGAGGCGGTAGCCAGGGCTCGAATGTTCGAGAACCACGTGAGAAGGGTGACGCCAAGTGACGGAATGCTGGCCCTGGCCTTCGAGATGACCATTCTGACGGGCCTCCGGCGGCAGGAGCTCGTGGGCATCCGCTGGCGTGACATCGACGGACCGAAGCGCGTGCTGACGATCGACGCGCATCGCATGAAGAAAAAGACCAAAGCCCACAAGGTCCCGCTGTCGAGCGCTGCCATGGACGTATTGCGGCGCGCACGCGAACTGGGTTCCAGCACGGACAGCGAGGACGACCACGTATTCGTGTGCCCGGAGCACATCGGCGACCGCGTCGCGATGAAACCGATTTCGCCGTACTCGCTGTCGAGATTCCTGCAGCGCCTGGGCTCGAACGGGACATTGCACGGTTTTCGGAGCGCTCTCGACGACTGGGCGACCGAGAAGGGGACGGATGCGCAGATCGTGGAGCGCGCATTGGGCCATGCGGTAAAGAGCAAGGTGAGGCGTGCTTACTCGCGGACGGATCTGCTTGAGCGGCGGAGAACGCTCATGGAAGCATGGGGCGACCACGCCACCCGCGCCAGCCAAGGGGGTGCGGACGTTCGGCAGTTCCCGGGTTCTTCTCTTCCCCTCCAAGAACCCCACCAGTCCGCGCTTGGGTACAGAGCGAAATGACCCGCGCGTCCTCATGAACGAGGCCGGCTCCTGCGACTGGGGGCGATTACCTGGGTACGGCTGCCGACATGCCATGCGGCCGATTGTGCGGGCTCAGAAATTCTATGATTCCCCGCCCAAACGCCCCGCCATCAGGCCTTGGATGCGTTGTTTTCCGGGTCAGAGGGGTGAAATGATCGACAGCTTCAATCACGGCGCCGGCGACCCGGATGAGTGGCCAGGCAAGCAGACATTCGGTTTTCGTCACTAACATCAGAGCGTTAAGGCGCCTGCACCCTGGAATCACGGCATCAAATCCTCGTTACCGGCTCAAGGTGACGGGAAAAGGCCCAGGCTGTTTCAGCGCCGCATTCGCAGGAACCGCGAGCGCGCAAGGCAATGTCACTGCCGGCGGTACCCTTCATATCGTCGGGGGCATATCAGACCACGACGATGGCGTCGATGGAATTGAGAGTTTCTACAACCGAATTGTGGTCGGGTACTCAAACACGCTCGAAAACGGCCTGGAGATCGGCGGCAGATTGGCCGTTTTCGTCGAGGACGACGCCGTCCGGTCCTACAATCCGGGTGAATCCTTTGTCACCATTGGTGGCGGCTTTGGGACCATCGCGTTGGGCAACCACGTGACAGCCGTGCACGCTACCCTGCCGTTCCCCATCCTGACGCCTGATTCTCCGCATTGGGGACATCAGGGAATGTTCGCAGGACTGAGCCCCGCGAATGGCCCGGGCCTCTGGCCCTTCTTCGGCGTGACGCCCAACGGCATCAGCTACTCGACGCCCACCATGGGCGGCCTAGTAGCAATGGTCACCTTTGCCCCGCACTCGCAAGCCAATCAAAGCAATCAAATAACAGATGCAGTAAAAGACGAGGACAATGCCGAGGACTACATGGCGGCGGCAATCAAGTACTCGGCCAACATGGGCGGCGTGGACATCGCTTTTGGCGTCGGCATGCAGACGGCGGAAGACGACATGGTTGATTCCGTCGCTGCTACCGGGACTCTCGGCGTTGGCGGGGCCACCCTTGCAGCGAGTTGGCACGACAATGGCGACGAGAGCACGGAAGGCTTCACCCTCAGTGCCAAGTACACGCTCGGCGCGATCGCGCCGGCCATTGCCTACGGCCAAATGGAGAACAAGGACGGTGGCGACGAAAGTTATCTCGTGATCGGCAGCAGCTACAATGTCGGGGGCGGCCTCAGCGCGTTTGCTGAGTACATCGCTCTCGAAGTCGAAGACGACGATGAGACCATCCTGCTTTCAGGGGTCAGGCTCGACTTCTAACCTGATCGGGTGGGGGCGAGGCTTGCATGGGAACTGTAAAGCCCCGCTCCCGCCCCAAGCTTGTGGTGCCCTTAAGGGTGCCACTGCCTTTCTCGTGTGCCAAATTCGGTCACTGGAATGTTCTTGGCCCGGCAGTGAGTTGTGCTCGGCAAAGGCCACGATATTGACCGGTTCAGACGAATCGGTCGGTGCCGTGCAGACAACAGCAATACCATGAGACCGGACTGAGGACTTCCACTTCCCAGGTGTCGGTCATGCTCGGCACACAAAAAAAGCGGCGGCCCGAAGGCCGCCGCTGATCAATTTACTTGTCGTGCCTGTCGCCGAGGGCCGTGCGCCTCTTAAAAACTTAGTTGGACACCGGCGATTAGCAGGGTGTCTTCTTTGTCGGTAACTTGACCGTCTCCGGCAGGATTCTTTGCTGAATATTCCACACCGAAACCGGTCTGTTCCATCTTCCAGTACTCAGCAAACACCGCCAGGCCGCCACCTAATCCGTAGGTCGCCCCAATAATGAGAGACGTTTCCTCCGAGTAGCCGCCTTTGCCAACGCCCATAAGCGTAGCTGTGTCAGTATCCTGGCTTGCGTACGTGATAGCGGGAGTGAGGTTGCCCAACGCGTACTTGGCGCCAACTGTGTAACCGTCTTGGCTGGTTTTGTCATTCGAAAACCACGAAGCGCCAACGGTAATCCCGCCAAATCCGATTGTCCCGGCGACCGTTTGGGTATCCTCCGGCGCGGTTCCGGAAGACGTGATGAGGCCGGCGCCCAGCGAGATGTCTGCTCCGCCCATCGCGGAAGACCATGTTGCGGTGGCGTTGATCAGATCCTCGACCTTGCTGGTCGCAGCCTGCAGGTCAGCCGACTGAGTGGCATCTGCATTCGGTGCGTAGGTCACCATCGCCTTGAAGCCACTTATGTTTGGCGTCGCGTAGGAGACACTCTCCGGGGTTGCGCAGTACTGAGGCTCCTGCAAGAGGAGGTTCGAGTATCTGATTTTCGAGAACTGCAGATGGTAGATCAAATTGAGCGATTGAGTGAAAGCGACAGGTCGCGGTAGCGTCGCACAATTTGCGCCAGGGTGCGCACCTATGCTTACCGTTCCGAACCCACCGCCGATGGTCATGTACAGGACGTCCGGCGCACCCCCAGGGGCAGTTCCCGCCACCGTCACCTCATCGCGCACCATGCCGACTGCAGCTTCCGGGTCTTTCGCAAGCGCGTCCTGCACTTCTTTTTCGGTCTGGTAACGCAACTTGACTTTCTCAGCCGAATTGCGATTGCCTAGGTGGTAACCGATCCGACCGCCGATTTCGAGCCCGCTATCCAGCGTCTTGTCGTAACTCACGTTAATGCGGCTAAAAATACCCCGGTCCATCCCGTCACGTCCGGTTTCGGTTGAACCAAGAAGCACTTCTATGTGACCGCCAACGGTCACGGCGTGTTCTTCCGCCATGTGCATGTTGACCATCGGCTCGGAGTCTGCCATGGGGGCGGTTTCTTGCGCACTCGCGGTTCCTGCGACGGGCGACCGGCGAAGCCGGTCGCCCGTCGCAGGCCGTGCGCAGTGCCTGCCGACCGGATTGACCACCTTGGGCGCCCGGCCCGGCAGGTCCTCGCCGACGGTGAAGGGGTGGAAGGTATCCGGCGCCCAGACCAGCGGAGTAAGAGGGTGTGCAGGATCTGTTGTATTCGGTGGTGACCCGACCAAGCGGAACCACACAAGATCTGCAACGTCAGGGTATACGAAATGCGCTATCCTGTTTCATTATGAAGCAGGATACCCTTCGTGCCTGATTGGAATTGGCCGGCAATCGCTACAATCGGGACGCTGATCATTGCGTTTGGAGTGCTCTGGAACGCAATAGGCAACGTCGGCAAGGAAGTGCGGGCAGTTGAGACCGGCCTGCGAGGCGAGATCACCGCCGTGCGCGATGATCTGAACGATCTGAGTCAGCGCGTCACCCGTGTCGAAACGATCCTTGAAGAGCGGTTGCCTAGACGGCAGGAACACACAGAGGTGAGGGTCCCACCGCAAGATTTAATCCCCACTGCTGCGTAAGCTGAATGAGCGGGAGACCCTTCATGAAGCGTGAAACGGATCGGCCACGCCAGCGCATCCCCGAGCCGCAGACAGTGACGATGCCGCCGACCGATTACCAGCCGAGCAAGGCCGAGCTGGAGGAAGAATTCGACATGCCGGGGATGTCGTTCAAGGAGTTGCGGGAGGCGTTTTTCCGGCCCTTCAGGTTCAAGCGCGACGAGTGAATTTCACGGGGAGATCGTAACTCTCCGACATAATCCCCAAACTATTGAGCGGCACCGATTCTGGATCCTACGATGTAGTTAGACGCTACATCTGGAGGATG
Organism: Alphaproteobacteria bacterium; assembly: GCA_022819905.1. GTDB lineage: Bacteria > Pseudomonadota > Alphaproteobacteria > TMED109 > TMED109 > VXPW01. The sequence continues at coordinate 4,707 of JAJEGJ010000078.1, read as the reverse complement.
CAAGGGCTTGGACCAAGACCGCTCGTGCGAAGTATATGCGTCGGGGGAAACGCTTCGAAAGCGATCTGACGGACGCGGAATGGGCTCGCCTGACACCGTTGCCGCAGCCGCCGTCGTCGACAGGCCGCCCCCGGCAGATGGACCTGCGCGAGGTGGTGAATGCGCTGCTGCATCAGTTGATGACGAGCTGTCAATGTCGGGCGCTGCCGCCTTGTTTTCCAGCTGCTTCGACGGTCCGGAATTAATTTCATCGGTGGTGTGACCAGGGCCTGTATCGGGATCTCGTGGCGGCGTTGCGGGAACCGGTGCGGGATTTGGACGGCGAGCGTTCGACGACGGCGGCGGGGGTGATCGATAGCCAAAGCGTGCAGAGTACGGTGCGCGGCGGCCCGGCAGGATACGACTCGGGGAAGAAGGTGAAGAACTTCACTGGTGTCCCACAGAGTATGCGCTAGCGCGCCCGTACGGATCTGCGCGGGGGACCGGGGTAATCCGGTTCCCTACCACGATTCAAACCTCTTCAACGCTCCGCGCTCAATTTTCCCTGTTCGCGACCGAACTGATCCTCGCATCGAGCGCGCCCTCGGTAACCCATCACAGCCCAATAGATGCGCGCGCTCACCGGCACGCGTTCACACGGCAAGGCGATCGATCTTTCGGCGCAGATCGTCTTCCGCCTCGAGCGAAGCGACCGCAGTTCCGGCGACATTGGTTAGCCGCGCGAGGTCGAGTCTTGGTATCTCCTGCTGATCGGCGAACACGATGACCGACTCGAAGGGCACGCGGTGAAGCAGAAAATGCGACAGCATGATTGTCGTAAGCCGCGCCTTGTCGCGGCCTGGAATTCCGTACAGGAACACCGACCTCCCGTCCTTCCCTTCGAAGCGGTAATCGACCGGATAGTGGCTGGCGTCGGGGACGTCGGGCGGAATGTAGTCCGTCTCGACGATTTCCTCGTCCAAGATGGTGAAGACCAGCCCGCGCAGGTCCTCGTAGAACGTCGAGGCGATCCTCTCGCGGCTCAGGAACGTCAGGTCATGGATCTTCGTCAATGCCTGACCGAACCTGAACAGCGCCCCCGCCACTTGGTCCGGCGGCGTCTCGATGGAGAAGATGCCCTCGTCTTCCTCGATGCCGCTCTCGCGCACGATTTGCTCACGTAGAGACGCGCGCGCGCCTTCGTAGAACAGGTCCACGTCATGCTCGTAGCTGACGTGCATCAGCGTGTGGCCGCGATCGCTGAGCTTCACACCTCCGGCCGCCGTTTCGGACAAGTAGATTGGAAAGTGGTCGCCATCCGGAAACGTGAACGGCGATTCCATCATCAGCACATCGTCCTCGCGCCGGTGAATCGTGACGTCTGCGCACAGGCGCTCGCATAACAGCTTTTCCAGTTGCACTTGATCAAGCGCCATCAAACAAGTCCCGTTCGTCATGATCCGCGGAAAGACCCTCCACGCCACAATCTTCGATCAGGCACGCGAGCGCTCCCTCCACGGTCTTGTACCGATCCGTTCCTTCCGCGTGGCTGTCGACTTTCCTCCCTGCTGCAAGTGCCTCGGCCGAGGCACGATGAATGTGGCAGGCGTAGCGGATCTTCCCGTGTACGTGGTTCGCCCCGTTGTAGCGAACCAGGCTCAGCGGTTTCCCGCCACGCCGCGTCAGTGCCAGGCCGCACGAAAAGTCCCGATCGTCATCCAGATTCTGCCGCTGATAGATCCGGTAGACTGCCCCGTCGTCCGTTACGGCATTGAAATTCCGCTGCCTGTGCCGGCCCGGCTTCTCCAGCCAACGCGCACCGGGATTCCTCACCCGCTTGGAGGCCGATCGAAGTCGGTCGAGCGCATCGTTCGACAGCAACAAGTCAGTCATCGGACCATGGCCTGCAACCACTGCCGCCGTGGCTCCGGAAACGCCCCGCAAACCGGACCCACCAACGCCTTAGGCCCCATTCGCGACGATCCTGCCTCGCCCCGCCGAAGGCTGCGTACAGCTTGCTTCCCAGCACATCTTCAAATTCCCGAATTCGAGGCCCATCTCTGCACTGCTGTGCAGACTAGAAAGTTTACGGTAAGCGCCGCTCCTCCCGGAAGCAATCTTCCACCTCGAAATCGTCGCGCGGAGGGGCCCATCGTCTCGCCTCATGGTACGAGATCGCGGTCCACGGACTTCGGCCTGTACGTATTTTGCGGCTCTGGCTCCGCACGGGCACCCTCACCGCCGCTGGCTGGAAGACTCTTCGGTGTCACGCACTTCAGCCGCTTCCACCGCCCTGCCTCTTGGCCACCTGCGCGCCTTCCTGGCCGCAGCCTCCTCGTGCGCCGTCTGGGGGTTCTCTGGGAGCTTGCCCGAATCGCGCAGCTTGAGCTTGGTGAAGATGTTGAACATCGCTCCGCTGCCCCCGGCGACCAGCAGCTCCGTGATGACGCGGTCGAAGAACGCGCTCTTGGATTCGGCCACCCCCTGTGCGCCAGCAATGGCGGCCTGGCCGGCCCCTCCCATGCGTCTCCGGCAATGGGCGGATTCGAAGCGATGGTTACCTACGCCGCCAACGCGATGCGAACCAGGCACTTAGCCTCAAGGATGCTGTCCAAAACAACGACAGGGTCTCAGAAGATCTGATTAACGCTGCCGCTTCCTGGTCGAGTTCGATGGGTGGCATGGGCATATCACTCGGCGCCGAGCTCAACAACTCATCGGGAGCCAACGGAGCTATGACGGTAGTGGGGACGATCGGGCTCGGTGGTATCACCGTCGGCGCCAGTTACTTCAACCAAGACCACTCAAACTCAACTGGTTACACCCTTGGCGCCGAGCACTCACTTGGGCCCTTGACTCCAGTGATCGTCTACGCGGTTGAAGAATGCGACGCTGTGGACTCCAAACATGCTCAGGAATCGGGGCTTGTGATCGGGGCAAGCTACGCCGTAGGTGGAGGTCTACTCGGGATCTTCGAATACATGAAGATTGAGCGAGACGGTCGTGTGAAAGCCAGCGACGAAGACACCCTTCTGATTGGTGGTCTGCGACTGGACTCCTGAGGAAGCCGACGGCATCTGGCGTCGCATTCCCAATAGCAGCAGCAGGGCGGCGGTCTCCGGGTCACCGCCCGCCTTTCGGAATGAGTAGTCAGCGGTTTTTTGAAAGACCGTAGTCGAGAGAACCCTGTGTGGTTTCGGCTACGCGCCATTGGGCTGGGCGTATCCAGGTGTGGGCTCCTGAGTACTTGCTCAACGGCGAGCACGTGAGTGTCGAACTCCTATCCACTCAGATCCTTCGCCGCCATCAGGCTGGAACATGGGCTTGCAGCTCCAAGCCATTGGGACGCTCAGCACACAAAAAAAGCGGCGACCCGAAGGTCGCCGCCAAATGTCTCAATGAGACGCCGCCCAATGACGGCGCTCCTGGATCGGGTCAGAAGCCGAGGGTGACGCCTGACATCAGGATCGTCTCGTCGTCGGAAACGCCGTTCTCCGTTGTCTCCATGCCGAGGTACTCGGCGAACGCGCTGAGGCCGCCGCCCACAGCGTAGCTCGCGCCGATGACCAGAGCGGTTTCCTCCTGATTGTCGTCGCAGGAGTCGCATTCCAGGCTGCTGTAGGTGATGCCTGGCGTGATGGCACCGAGCGAATACTTCGCGCCAATGGTCCAACCGGTCGTACCACTTCGGTAGGTGCCGTCCGTGTTGTCACCGTTGTCGTACCAGGAGAATCCGACAGTTGCCCCGCCCATTCCGGCGCTGGCAGCGATCGTCACGGAGTCGACGTAGTCGTCGGCCGCCGTCTGGAAAGCGGCACCGACGTTGACGCTCATCCCGCCCATGTCGGACCCGAACGTAACCGCTGCATTGAGGTAGTCCTCACCGTCGCGGCTGGCGTTAGCCAAGCTTCCGGTCTGGTCGGCATCCATGTTGGGAGCGTAGCTGACCATCGCGGCCAGGCCGCCCATCGAAGGCGTGGAGTACGAAATACCGGTAGGCGTTCCGCAGTAGTTGACCTCTGAGTGCGTCACGTTGATGGTGCCTACACCCATGAAGAGGCTGTGCCAGGTCGCGTTGACACCGCCGGGCACGAAGGCGATCGGGCGCGGAAGCATCGCGCACGCTGCCATCGCGTGGTGACCCATGGTGACCGTACCGAAGCCGCCGCCGACACTGATGGCGAGGATGTCAGGAGCGTAGTTCTGCCGGTTCTGGCCGCCCGAGACGTCGATGTCCATGTCCATCATCATTGAACCGTCGTCCATCATCATTTCACTGATGTCGTCGGTGTTGACGGACTGCGTGCGGTTGTCACCACGCTGGTTCAGCAGGTACGCGATGTTGCCGCTGATCACCAGGCCATTGTCGAGCGTGTTGGAGTAGTTGACGTTGATCCGGCTGAAGAGGCCGCGGTCAAAGCCGTCCTGACCATCATCGTGGTCGGAAGTGCCGCCGATTACCTCGATCGCGCCGCCGACGGTGACCTCGCCCTGCGCATGCGCGGTTCCTGCAAATGCGAAGAAGGCAGCTAGCGTGAGGCCAAGGCCTGACACCGCTACCCGACGAAGAATCTGTGCCATAAGGATGTTCCCCTGTGGTTAACCGCGGGACCGCAGGCGGCCCTGCTAACTGGCCCCGAGGCGGCGCTCCGGCCTCCCGAAACCCAACGGCCACAGACCCTTCCGAGGTCCTGGGCCGACAAAAGACTGCCGACATGGGAAACCACC
>JAJEGJ010000044.1 GCA_022819905.1 Alphaproteobacteria bacterium | reverse complement strand
GGCTGACCCACGACCTGGCGACGGCGCTGACCCGCGGCGATGACCTCCAGACCCGGAATCAGGCTCTTGATGCCGACGTTCAGCGTTTGACGCAAGACCTCGCGACGGCCCGCACCAGGGGCGACGACCTTCAGACCCGGGGCGAGGCTCTCGATGCGCAGGTCCAACAGCTCACACAGGAACTGGCGGCGGCACGGACGCGCGGCGACGAGCTGCAGACAGAAAGCGAAGCCCTCGATGCCGAGGTCCAGCGGTTGGCGCAGGCGCTCATGAGCGCCGAGACCCGTGGTGACGACCTGCAGGTCCAGAACGAAACCCTTGTTGTGGACGTTCGGCAACTCGCACAGTCACTTGAGGAGGCCGAAGGTCGTGGCAATGAACTTCGGAACGAGAACGAGGGCCTCAACGCCAATATCCGGCAGTTGACCGCTGCGCTGGAAGCTGCGCAGAGCCACGGCGACGAGTTACAGAACACGAACGAGATCCTGGCTCGCGACATACAGCAGCTTCGGCGCGCCCTGGAAACGGCCAACATGCACGGCGAGGACCTGCAGTCGCGGAATCAATCACTTGAGGACAACATCAGGCAGCTTACCGAGGCTTTCGCCGCGGCCGAGACTCGCGGCAACGACCTCCAAGCAGAAAACGAAGACCTCCACGCCAGCATCCAGCGACTGGCGCAGGCTCTGGCCGCCGCGGAAACTCGTGGCGACAACCTCCTGACAGAGAACGAGGGCCTCAATGCCGACATCACGCGCCTGTCGCAGGCCCTCGCTGCTGCGGAAACCCGTGGCAACGACCTGCAGGCCGCCAATGAAACTCTCGACGTCGACATCCAGCGGCTCTCGCGCGCTCTGGCCGAAACCCGGAATCGCGGAGACGAGCTCCGGACCCAGAACGAATCGCTGTCCGCCGAACTTCTGGAACTCACGCGGGCACTTGAGGTTGCGGAGGCTCGGAGCAGTGAACTAATGGCCGAGAACGATGTGCTGAGTGCAGATTTTCAGGAACTCACGCTCTCGCTCGAAGCCGCTGAAGCGCTGGGATTGGACCTCCAGAACACGAATGAGCAATTGACCACCGACCTCCAGCAACTTACCCGGGAACTTGAAGAAGCCGGCACCCTGGAAACCGGCCTGCAGACACGCAACCGGGACCTGTCGTCCGAGGTCAGGTCGCTGCGGCGGTCGCTCGGGGAGGCGCAGGCACAGGAAACGGAACTGCGGGACGAGATCGAACGGCTGCGTGGCAGCGAGCGGGCATTGCGTGCGAACCTCAGCCGTGTTCGGTCTTCGGAGCAAGGCCTGTCTGACCAGGCCCGAAACTTGGAGCTCGACAAGGAACAGCTGGAAGAACGCCTGGCTGAACTCGCCGCGGCGGCGGCGGCAGCCCGAACGGACCTGCTGCAGACGGAAGCAGACCTGGAACAGGAGCGCGCGCTTTCGGTCGCGGCAAGGGAGCAGGCGACCTTGCTGAACCGCCAGTTGGCCGACGTACGCGCCAGGCTGGATGAACTCGGACGGCTTCTGGACGCAGCCGAGGCAGACCGTGAAGCCAAGGGAATTCAGATTGTCGAGCTCGGCAGGCGTCTCAATGCCGCCTTGGCCACCAGGGTCAGTGAGCTGGCGCGTTATCGGTCCGAATTCTTCGGACGACTCCGCGACATCCTTGGCGATCGCTCGGATGTGAGGATCGTGGGCGATCGCTTCATCTTTCAGTCCGAAGTGCTATTCGCCAGCGGTTCCGCGGAGATTGGGCCGAACGGTCGGCGCGAAATCACCGAGGTCTCTGACGCATTGAAGGTTCTCGCTGGGGAAATTCCCGACGACGTACCGTGGGTTCTCCAAATCGAGGGACATACCGACACTGACCCGATTGCCACCGACCAGTTCCCCTCCAACTGGGAGTTGTCGGTCGCACGGGCCACTGCAGTCGCCCGTATCCTCCTCGACAACGGGATGCCTCCCGAAAGGCTTTCGATTGCGGGCTTCGCGGAGTTCCAACCGATCGACCCGGAAACCAATCCGGCGGCACTCCGTCGTAACCGGCGGATCGAACTCAAACTTACCCAGCCGTGACGGAATCGGTGGCCGAAGACATCGGCGGACATCTGTTAGCATGGCTGCAGCAGCGAACAGGTCATCTGTTCCGTCGTTTCGGCACCGTCCGCCCAAGCATCGATCACGGGGGCAATCGTTGCGAATCTGATTTCGCCTGATTGCCACTAGCCTCCACCCCGGCGACATCTCTCGCCAGATTGCCATGCAAGACGTTCTACGAACCCTCCAGAAGAAACGCCGCGACGCCCATCTGGGCGGCGGCACGGCGCGCATCAAGAAGCAGCACGCCAAGGGAAAGCTGACCGCACGGGAACGTCTCTCCGCACTCTTGGACCCGGGATCATTCGAGGAGTTCGACATGTTTGTCGAGCACCGGAGCGGCGATTTCGGCATGCAGCGGCAAACCATCCCCGGCGACGGAGTCGTCACCGGCTGGGGCGAAATCGGTGCTCGCCCGGTGTTTGTGTTCAGCCAGGACTTCACCGTTTTTGGCGGATCACTGTCCGAGGCCCATGCAGAGAAGATCTGCAAAGTCATGGATCAGGCCATGAAGGTAGGGGCGCCGGTGATTGGCCTGAATGATTCCGGTGGAGCGCGGATCCAGGAAGGCGTCGCCTCGCTCGGCGGCTACGCCGAGGTGTTTCAACGCAACGTGCTGGCCTCGGGCGTCATCCCGCAGATCTCGGTGATCATGGGCCCGTGCGCGGGCGGCGCCGTCTATTCGCCGGCGATGACCGATTTCATCTGCATGGTGCGTGACACAAGCTACATGTTCGTTACCGGGCCAGACGTCGTGAAGACTGTGATTCAAGAGGAGGTCACGCACGAGGAACTCGGTGGCGCACGAACCCACACCGCCACGTCAGGTGTCGCGGATCTCGCCTTCGACAACGATCTCGAAACCCTCGCGCAAATACGGCGCCTATTCCATTTCCTGCCGCTCTCGAATCATGACCAGGTGCCGATCCGCGAGACCGCAGATCCTGCCGATCGCCTGGAGCCCTCTCTGGACTCGCTGGTCCCTGTGCATCCCAACAAGCCGTACGACATGCGGGAGGTCCTCGAGAAAGTCCTGGATGAGGGCGACTTCTTCGAAATCCAGCCCGACTTCGCCGGCAACATCTTGATCGGCTTCGGTCGAGTCGAGGGGCGGACGGTGGGAGTGGTAGCCAACCAGCCGATGGAACTTGCAGGCTGTCTGGACATTAACTCGAGCCGGAAAGCCGCTCGTTTCGTGCGCTTCTGCGACTGCTTCAACATTCCCATCGTGACCTTCGTCGATGTCCCCGGCTTCTTGCCCGGAACTGACCAGGAGTACGGAGGCCTGATCAAGCATGGGGCCAAGCTTCTGTTTGCCTATGCAGAAACCACTTCTCCGAAGATTACCGTGATCACGCGTAAGGCGTACGGGGGAGCCTACGACGTGATGGCGTCAAAGCATCTTCGAGGCGATATCAACCTGGCTTGGCCGACTGCAGAAATTGCCGTCATGGGACCAAAGGGCGCCGTGGAAATTATCTTCCGGGGGGACATCGGCGACCCCGACAAGATCCAGCAACGCACCGACGACTATCGCCGCAAGTTTGCGAACCCATTCGTGGCGGCCAGTCGAGGTTACATCGACGACATTATTCTCCCGCGTGAAACCCGGACCCGGATTGCCCGTTCACTGAAAATGCTCCGCAACAAGCAGCTAACGAATCCATCGAAGAAGCACGGAAACATCCCGCTGTGAAGCCGCGACGGCGGACCCGGCCGTTCCGGAAGGTCCTGATCGCCAATCGGGGCGAAATCGCTTGTCGCATCATCCGCACCTGTCGGCGGATGCGAATCAAGACCGTCGCCGTATTTTCTGAGGCCGATGAGGGCGCGCTCCACGCGGAAACGGCCGATGAAGCGGTCGCGATCGGTCCTGCGCCGGCGAGCCAGAGCTACCTTCGGATCGCGGCACTACTGGAAGCGGCCCGCGCGACCAAGGCCGACGCCATCCATCCTGGCTACGGGTTCTTGTCGGAGAACGCGGCATTTGCCCGCGCGGTTGAAGAAGCCGGCATCACCTTTGTAGGTCCGCCCGCGGATGCCATCGAAATCATGGGCGACAAGCTGGCCGCAAAGGAATTGGCCACCAAGGCTGGTGTCAATGTCGTTCCCGGCAACACCAGACCGGCGGGAACCGCCGTCGAGGCAGCTTCCATGGCCGACGGCATCGGCTATCCCGTCATGCTGAAGGCCGCCGCAGGCGGCGGCGGCAAGGGAATGCGCATCGCGGGCAGCAACGCGGATGTCCGGGAGCTGTTTCCACTGGCATCCGGCGAGGCCAAGTCAAGTTTCGGTGACGCGCGGGTATTCGTCGAACGCTACTTCCCAAGTCCCCGCCACATTGAAGTGCAAATTCTCGCTGACGCGCATGGGCAATGTATTTCGCTCGGCGAGCGCGAGTGTTCCATCCAGCGCCGCCATCAGAAGGTTTTCGAAGAGGCCCCGGCGCCTCGCTTCGAGCCCGAAGTTCGTCGACGAATGGAGAAGCAAGCTGTCGCGCTGGCCAAGGCGGTAGGGTACCGCTCGGCCGGTACCGTCGAGTTCATTGTCGATTCGGAAGGGGAGTTCCATTTCCTCGAAATGAATACGCGCCTGCAGGTCGAACACCCGGTAACCGAGCAGGTCACAGGCGTTGACCTCGTGGAGGAAATGCTGCGGGTCGCGGCGGGCGAGCCGCTTCGCCTGCGCCAGCAGGACATGCCACGCGATGCGGGATGGGCGATTGAAGCCAGGGTCTACGCCGAGGATGCCGAACGCGGTTTTGTGCCATCGGTCGGCCGAATTCGACGATTGACAACACCGCCGACACTGGCCGGAAACGGCGTCCGGATCGATACAGGGGTAGTGGAGGGCTCGGAAATCACCCCGCACTACGACCCGATGATCGCTAAGGTGATCACTTACGGCAAAGACCGGCAAACAGCGGTGCGTTCGATGCAAGCAGCGTTGGACGGATTCTACATTCGAGGTCCACGAACCAACGTGACCTTTCTCGCCGGCGTGGCCCGAACCGGGAGGTTCGAGCAAGGGGACCTCGATACAGGCTTTCTCGATACCGAGTACCCCGACGGCTACCAACCGCCCCTTCCAAGAGGAGAGACCAGGGACGTGCTGATCGCAGTGGCTGCGTTGGTCCAGCAGACAGAGGAATCTCGGGTAGGGCCGCCACCGGAGCTGCAGGCACGGGAAGCCGTCGTCATGCTGGGTGAAGAAGCTGTCCCCTGCACGGTCCGTGCCACCGATGGCGGCTGCGACGTGGAAGTCGGCGATCGGCAATTGGCGGTAAGGAGTACGTGGCGTCCCGGCCAAGTCGTGTTTCATGGCCAAGTGAACGCGAAGTCGGTGGTTATCCAGATCGACCCGGCAGTGGAGGGATGGACGTTCACTCATGCCGGCGTGACGACCAGGACCTTGGTCCGGACTCCCGCAATTGCCGCACTCGCCGTCCACATGCCAAAGAAGACCCTGCCGGACCGCTCAAATCGGTTGTGCAGCCCCATGCCTGGCCTGGTGATTTCGATCGCAGTGGCAGAGGGCGACGAGGTACGGGCAGGCCAGGTGATCGCTGTGGTGGAGGCGATGAAGGCAGAGAATCAACTTCGGGCAGAGCGCGACGGCGTTATCCAGAAAATCGGCGTAAAGGCGGGCGACAATATCGCCGCTGAAGAGGTGATCGCGGAATTTGCTTGACGGGCGCCGCTACACGACCCGCCATTCCGAGATGTTTCCGCCCGACGGCCTCGCGAGATTCGGCTGGTCGAACGATTCCTCGAGGTGCGCCTGCCTCCCCTTCAGCGTGTCGCCGAGCGTGGCCCGAGCATGCGGAGGCAGTCGTCGTCCAAGGGCCCAACGGCGGACCAGTCGCGGGTGCAGAGATGCTCCGGGCGGTCGAACTTGGTGGGCGGATTGTCGACTGCGGCGACATTCAGATAAAAGATGCGCCGCGGCCAAGGGGTGATGTTGCCGGCCGACCCGTGAACCATGTTGGCATGGGTGATCAACACCGACCCTGGCGGCCCGACGAACAACTCGATACCACCAGTGCGGACAATCTGCGCGAGACGCTCCTCGCCGATTTGGAACACCGTGTAGCTGGACGATTCCTGATTGTCCACGGCGTCGGCAATCAGTCCGCAACGGTGCGAACCGGGCACCAGCATTAGCGGTCCGTTGCTGGTACTGGCCTGGTCCAGCAGGATCGCGACCATAAAGGCACGCGGTTCCAGGAGCCCGTCGCGGTCCGACCAGGTGGCGTAGTCCTGATGCCACGTCCAGGGGCCGCCGTGAAACGCGGCTTTCGTGTTGAGGCGCGACTGGTGGATGTAAACCGGACCGCCCATCAGAGCCTGGACCGGCTCCAGCCAGCGGGGATGCCTCGCGAGACGACGGAAGACCTCATTGAAGCGGTGTGCGCCGTAAACCATTCTGACGACGTCCGAATCCGGCTCGTGGATCACCTCGGGGCCTTTCCGGGCCACGACCGCCGCGACGGCGGCACGCACGTGAGCGATCTCATCCTCCGAAAAGAGGCTGGGTAGCAAGAGGAACCCGCGATGCCGGAACTGCCGCCGCATGGCTTCATCAAGTGCGGTCATGGCCCAGCCTCCCCGGTGGCGTCTGATTGCCGTGGCGCAGCCAATCCGCGCCCGTTGCTCTCGAGTCTATGCCGGACGCCGGCGTCAGCACGTGGCCCGCGAAGTTGCTTCCGCACCATCAACCCGACGCTCACAATACTGGACCCGCGATCTCAAGCGGCCACTCCGCATTGTCCGAACTGGCTCGACCGTCAGCGACCCCATCAGGCTCCATCGAGCGGCTCGAGGCACAGGATCCACCGACCGAAACGAAGCCGCCTCAAAGCGCGTCGGGTCGCGGGCGCGGTACGGCAAGCTTTCCAACTGCCGGTCGCCGCCTGAACACTGTTCCCATCGTTGTAGACACCCTACTTTTCTTTTATCGTACTGAATGCCCAGTCGAGTCCCTCGATCTGGCGGCTGGTTTCGTATACCTGTTCGTCCGTACTCTCGGCGGCTGCCTCATCTGTTATCTGGAACACAGTAATGCATCGGCCTATCCACATTCTTGCGGCCCTCGGCGTAGCGCTGGCACTTTCGGCCTGCGGCAGCCCCCCCGAACAAGATCCCACTGCCGAACCGGCGGAGGTCGTGGAGGGAACTGGACTGGCCGACATCACTGACGGCGGTATTGACGTCGAAACCGATGAGACTGCAGGGGTCACGCAGTTGACCCCCGCCGAGCAAGCCGAAGTCGACCTGATTAATGCCGGCGACCGAGTCTATTTTGACTACGACAAGAGTTCCTTCGGTGCCGAGGGTGAGGCGATTCTCCGTGCGCAGAGCGAGCTCCTGCTAGGTGCGCCGGCTGTGACCGTCACGATCGAAGGGCATTGTGATGAACGCGGTACCCGGGAATACAACATTGCGCTTGGCGAACGTCGGGCCGAGGCCGCCAAGACCTACCTCGTATCGCTCGGCGTAGAGGCGACGCGAATTTCGACGATCTCCTATGGCAAGGAGCGACCGGAAGTCGAGGGCCACAATGAACAGGCTTGGCGCCAAAACCGGGTGGCAATCACCGTAATCAATCCGTGATCGGGCGTGCTGCAGCAATTGTAACCGCCGCCTTGTGCGGCAGCATTGTTGCGATTCCTGCCGTTGCGCAGGAGGCCGGCGACGAACGGCTCGGTGCGCTGGAAACCAGGCTCGAGGCCCTCTCACGGCAGACGGATGCGATCGCGCGCCAAGAGCGGCGACTCCAAGAGCTCGAAGACTCTTTGCGCGCCGTGACCGGCAGGATGGAAGAAAACCGTCACCTGCTCGATCAGCTTCACCGGCAGCTTCGACAATTGGAGGAGACACAGGCGACATCGAGTGACGCGCTGCCCCCGCCAGTATCGGCGCCGACGGCCGACACCGTACCGGCAGCGCCAGTTGTCGGCGCGGGGCCCGAAACCGGGAACACGGTGGTGCAGGAGCCGGCGACAGGAGCGCCGACGGCAGGGGCCGGACCCGTGACGACCGCGCAGTTTGATGACGAGGAAACCAGTTACAGGCAGGCCTACGAATTGCTGGTCAGGGCGGACTATGCGGCGGCGGAGACAGCCTTCCGGGACTTCATTCGCAGATATCCAAACGGCACCTTGACCGACAATGCGTATTACTGGCTGGGCGAGAGCCACTACGTTCGTGAACAATACGCGGAGGCTGCCGCCGAGTTCGCGCGCGGGTTTCGAAGTGCCCCAGACAAGCAGAAGGCACCCGACATCCTTCTCAAGCTGGGGCTCTCGTTAATCGCTCTGGGCAAGAACGACGACGCGTGCGAAGCGTTCCGCCGCCTTGGCTTGGACTTTCCGGACGCATCGAAGCGTATCCTCGACCGCGCGGTCCTTGGCCGTGAGCGCGCCGGCTGTACCTGATGTGCCGGCGGCTCCCAAGCCGGTAACTCCAGCAGAATTTCAGCTCCTTGCGGCAGAGGCCGGCCTCTCGCCGGACCAGTGCAGTTCCCTCGCCATTGGCGTTTCCGGTGGTACCGACAGCATGGCGCTTGCCAGCTTGGTGGCGGAATGGGCAGACCGACGACGGGGATCCGTTACCGCACTGACCGTGGACCACCGCCTTCGCCCGGAGTCCGCCTCCGAGGCCGCCACGGTTTCACGGTGGATCCGAGAACTCGGAATGCAGCACGAGACCCTGGTCTGGCATCACCGGAACGTCACGCGCGGGATACAGGCAAGCGCGCGCGCAGCACGTTTTCGATTGATGGGTGCGTGGTGCGTGCGGGCCGGCGTCGCCAATCTACTGCTGGCGCATCATCTCGAGGACCAGGCTGAAACGTTTCTCATGCGTCTGGCGGCAGGAAGCGGCATCCCTGGGCTCGGGTGCATGCGCGTGCGCACCCCGATGGCAACGTTGGAACTCGTACGGCCGCTGCTCGGGGTTTCGAAGTCCCGCCTCCGCGCAACTGTGGCGCACGGCGGCGGCAACTTCGTGGAGGACCCGTCCAATCAGGATCTCCGGTACACGCGAACCCGGCTTCGCAGGCTCCTGCGTCACCCCGCTTCCGACCTCCCCAAGCCCGCCACGTTGGCCCGTGCAACCCGGATGTTCAGACGATTGGACGCGCTAGCTGAACGCGCAACCGCAGCCCGACTGCGCGGTGCGATGCACGTGTCACCTCTGGGATTCGTGACGGTCGACCTGGGGTCGTTCGCCGCGCTTCCCGAACTGCTGGCGCTTCGATGCATTGCCGCGGTCGTGCAGGCAGTAGCGGGCCGAGATTATCCATCACGCACCCGGTCCCTTTGGCGGGTCCTGGAGCGCATTCGCAACCACGAGCTTCGCACATCCACGCTTGGGGGGGCTGTCCTCACGGTGACCGCGAAACGGCTTGCATTCACCCGTGAAGCCCGGGCCGTCTCCGACCCTGCCCACCTGCAGTCTCCGAAGCTGCTGTGGGACAATCGCTTCCTGATTGAAACCGACTTCCCGGCGGATCATCTAATCGTCGGCGCACTTGGAACGCGGGATCTCCGCAAGCTTCCCGTCCCGCCACCCGGTCCCGGCGTGCGCCGTGATCATCTTGCTACACTGCCGGCATTCCGTGATCTTGACGGATTGGTCGCAGTGCCCCACCTAAATTGGTGGCGGGACGACCGTCTCCGCACGAGAATACGGGTCGTTTTCGAACCCCGGTCCGGCCTGTTGGCCGGCGTATCGTCGTCACCGGGAAACAGGAACGGGACCGGTCGGAACACCGGCTGCCGAGGACACGCATGAACGGTTTTGCCCGCAACGTTGCCCTGTGGATTGTGATCGGGTTGGTCGTGGTGACCGCGTACAACCTGTTCAATAGCAGCACCCAGCAGAATGCTGCCGAGATCGACTACTCGACGTTCGTCGAGAACGTGGAAACAGGTCAGGTCAAGTCCATCACCGTGAGCGGCCGCGTGATCGACGGTCTCTACCGGAATGGCCAGCGTTTCACGACATACGGCCTTGACGACGCGAGCCTGCTTCCTCTGTTGCGCGAACACGACGTTGCCGTGCGGGCAGCGCCGGAAGAGAGCAGCGTCTCGCCGGTAGTCGGCCTGCTGCTCAACTGGTTGCCGATGCTGCTGTTCATCGGCATCTGGATCTTCTTCATGCGCCAGATGCAATCCGGCAACGGCAAGGCCTTCGGATTTGGTAAATCCAGGGCGCGCCTCCTTACTGAGAATCAGCAGCGCGTCACCTTCGACAACGTCGCCGGGGTCGACGAGGCGAAGGAAGAGCTGCAAGAAATCGTGGAGTTCCTGAAGAGCCCTCAAAAGTTCCAGCGACTGGGGGGTTCCATTCCGAAGGGCGTGCTGCTGGTGGGCCCGCCAGGGACTGGGAAGACGCTGCTCGCCCGCGCCGTCGCTGGTGAGGCGAATGTGCCGTTCTTCACGATCTCGGGCTCGGATTTCGTCGAGATGTTCGTCGGCGTCGGGGCCAGCCGGGTCCGTGACATGTTCGGACAGGCGAAGAAAAATGCCCCATGCATCGTGTTTGTGGACGAAATCGATGCCGTCGGAAGGCAGCGCGGTGCAGGTCTTGGCGGCGGCAACGACGAACGGGAGCAGACCCTCAACCAGCTGCTGGTCGAGATGGACGGCTTCGAGGCCAACGAAGGCGTCATCATGATCGCCGCGACCAACCGGCCTGACGTCCTCGACCCGGCGCTGCTGCGTCCCGGCCGCTTCGACCGCCAGGTCGTGGTCTCCAATCCGGATATCGTCGGGCGCGAGAAGATCCTCCGCGTACACATGCGCAAGGTTCCAGTCGGAAACGACGTCAACATCCGGACCATCGCACGCGGGACCCCCGGTTTCTCGGGCGCGGATCTCGCAAATCTCGTCAATGAAGCCGCGCTGCTTGCCGCCCGCAAGGGGCGCCGTTCCGTCGGCATGGCCGAATTCGAACAGGCGAAAGACAAGGTCATGATGGGCGCCGAGCGACGCTCGATGGTGATGACGGAAGACGAGCGCAAGATGACCGCGTATCACGAATCCGGACACGCGATCGTGATGCTGAACGTCGAAGGGCACGAGCCCCTCCACAAGGTCACGATCATCCCGCGCGGCCGGGCACTCGGAGTCACCATGTGGCTGCCGGAACGCGACAAGTACGCGCACACGCAAATTGAACTGGAAGCTCAGATCGCCGGGCTGTTCGGTGGTCGCATTGCCGAGGAGCTCATTTACGGCAAGCGTCACATCACCACCGGTGCCGGCAACGATATCCAGCAGGCCACCAATTTGGCCCGCCGCATGGTGATGGAGTTCGGATTCAGCGATCGACTCGGCCCAATCCGTCTGCAAAGCAATCAGGAAGAAGTGTTCCTCGGGCACTCTGTCGCCGAACAGCGCAACATGTCGGATCAGACCGCTCGCATGATCGACGAAGAAATTCGGAGAATCGTCGAGGACGGGGAAAGCACTGCACGGACGATTCTTGAAGCCCGCGTCGACCAGCTTCACGCCTTGGCCGGCAGCCTTCTCGAGTACGAAACGTTGACGGCAGACGAGGTGGATGCCGTGCTGGGCGGGCGGTCCATCCATCGCGACGACGATGACGAGGCAGCACCGGAGACGGGCCGACGTTCATCGGTCCCGCAAAGCGGTGCGTCCCAGGAACAAGGCGACGGCTCGGCGCAGCCGGAGAACGCGTGATGCACCCGGTGGGCGGCTGACCGCAGGAGCAACCTCGTCCTGCTGCGGCCACGAAAGCTCTCGCGCTTCGCTCATCCTGCCTTCGACCGTCTACCCCTGGCAGGTGGCCCCGTGGCCTTCGCCGCCGTGGATGAAATCGTCCCTGGTCACCCTGCACCCGAGGTGCGCCCCCTGCCGCTGGCGTCACTGGAAGATGACCGCCATCAGGCGGCTCGCCATGCCCTCACCGCTGTCCGGGCTCCGTTTGCCGGAATTGCGCTCGACTGCACCCGCATCGTGGGCGTGATCAATGTGACGCCCGACAGCTTCTCGGATGGCGGCCGCTACCTCACGCCCGAAAAGGCGGTCGCGCTGGGTCGCTCCATGGTCAAGGCGGGGGCCGATATCCTCGATGTGGGAGGCGAATCCACACGCCCCGGGGCCACGACGGTGGCGCCGGCCGAAGAGATCCAGCGCGTCGTCCCCGTCATCGAAGCATTGCGGCCAACTGGCGCCGTGATATCTGTCGACACCCGCAATCCCGAGACCATGCTTGCGGCGGCGATGGCCGGTGCCTCCATCGTCAATGACGTCTCAGCGCTTTCGCATTCGCCGGACAGTGCCCGAATCGTTGCCGAAGCGGGGTTAGCCGTCGTGCTCATGCACATGCGCGGGAACCCGCAAACGATGCAGGTGCGGCCCTACTACGATCACGCCCCCAGCGAGGTCTATGCGGATCTTGCTGTCGCGGTGGAGCGGGCTCGCGCTGCTGGCATTCCACCTCACCAGATCATTGTCGACCCGGGCCTCGGATTCGGAAAGAACCGGAAGCACAACCTGCAGCTCCTCGCGTGGCTGCCCATGTTCCACTGCCTGGGCCACGGCCTGATGGTGGGCGCGTCCCGCAAGTCCCTCATCGGGCGTCTGGACGGCAATGCTCCTGTTTCCGACCGAATTGGAGGTTCGCTGGCGATGGCGCTGCACGCCGTGAGTCAGGGCGCAAACCTTGTCCGGGTGCACGATGTCGCCGAGACGCGCCAGGCGCTGCGAGTGTGGGCGGCTCTTGGCCGGTCGATGGCCGAAGCAATCCCGGACCCAGACAGGAATCCAAGCTGACGTTGGGGATGGCCCGACCGACGAACTGTCGGCAGACAGCGGGGGTGCCGGCCGGGTGTCGGTTCAACCCGCCGGCAGCCGGGTCAACCGGTGGTGCCGTCGGCGTCGGTCCTGCGTGTCCGGCAGTCCGGGTCCTCGAGAAAGTCGGGCCGGAGGCGTAGCCCGAGCCCCGGCCCTTCCAGCGGACGGAGGAAACCGTTCTCGAGTGGCGGCAATTCGGTCACGATTTCTTGGAACCAGCCGTAGTAGAAAGCGCGAACCACCTCCTGCACCAGAGCATTCGTCGCATTCATCACGTGGTGAACCGAGGCAGCAAAGATGACCGGTCCGGTGCAGTCGTGCGGCGCAACCGGGCGGTGCCAGGCTTCGGCCATTGCGGCGATCTTGCGGGCTTCCGAAAGCCCGCCAACCCAGCCGATGTCGTACATAACGTAGTCGCAGGCTCCGAGTTCCAGGAGTTCCCGAAACTGCCCCCGGCTTCCCAGGGTTTCGCTTGCCGTCGTCGGGACCCGTGTGGAATCCCGAAAGTCCTTGAGGCTACGAAGGCTGTCCATGCGGATCGGATCTTCGAACCAGAATGGGCTGCAGGGCTCCAGCGCCGCCGCGATCCGTTTCGCCTGCGGGAGATCCCACATGGCGTGAAGCTCGACCATCACATCCATGGTGTCACCCACGGCGTCACGGATCTTCTGGAACGGTTCCACTGCGCGCGCCAGGTCGGAAGGCGAGATGTAATGTCCCCCGGAAGCTTCCGCCGCATAGTCGAAGGGCCAGATCTTCATCCCGGTGATGCCCATTTCCTGCAAGCTCTTGGCCAGCGCTCCCGCGTCCGTCAGGAACGCCTGAAGATCTTCGTACGGCCCCTCCGGCCGGTCGCCCGGTAGGTTGAAGCTGTCGGTGGACTGCTTGGAGTGCGTTCGGACGTACTGGTAGCCGGCGCAGGTGTTGTACACGCGGATGGAGTCCCGACTCCGTCCGCCCAGGAGCTGGTAGATCGGCTGCCCGGTCACCTGCCCCCAGATGTCCCATAGCGCCACATCCAGCGCCGAGTTGCCCCGCACCTCTGCGCCCGTCCCCGAGTGACCGATGTAGGTCATCAACCGCTTGCTGTGCCGGTCAATCTGGAGCGGATCCTCCTCCAAGAGGAGCTTGGCTGCGTACGAGTGGATGTGGCCCTCCGAAGACCCGGTCCCGTAAAAGGTCTCTCCCAATCCGGTGATTCCCTCGTCGGTGTGCACGTGAACCCACAGGAGGTTGGGAAAACGCGCATGCGAGACGGTCTCGATCGCAGTGATTTTCATTCCTGATCTCCTGAGTCCCGTTTACGGGTAACGGTACCGGTTGTAGAAAGGCGTCACAGTAGCGTTTCGGAAGGGACGATGGGACGCATATTCGGCACCGATGGCATTCGTGGTCGCGCCAACGAGGCGCCGCTCACGCCAGAGTTCGTCCAGCGAATCGGCGTGGCCGCCGGCGCGGAATTTACCCGCGGTGACCATCGCCATCACGTGGTCATCGGCAAGGACACGCGACTGTCGGGCTACATGATGGAAACAGCCCTGACGAGCGGCTTCCTGTCCATCGGCATGAACGTGTTCCTCGTCGGGCCAATCCCGACCGCCGCCATCCCCATGCTGGTTCGCTCCATGCGGTGTGACCTGGGGGTCATGATCTCCGGTTCGCACAATGCCTGGCACGACAACGGCATCAAGCTGTTTGGCCAGGACGGCCGCAAACTCTCTGAAGAAGTCGAACGTTCGCTGGAGGAGCGCCTGCAGGCGTATCCGACGTCCCACACCCTGGCAGACGCTCCAGACGTCGGACGCGCCAAACGAATCGACGATGCCGTCGGTCGCTACAACGAGTGGGTCAAGGCCACCGTCCCCGCTAACCTCAGACTTGACGGCCTAAAGGTCGTGGTCGATTGCGCCAACGGCGCGGCTTGGCGAGTCACTCCACAAGTACTGTGGGAACTTGGCGCAGACGTCGTGGCCATGGGCGTCGCACCCGATGGCAGGAACATCAACCGAGAGTGCGGTTCGACGGCGCCCCACGCGATGGCAGCGCGGGTCCGGGAGTCCGGGGCAGATCTCGGTATCGCACTGGACGGAGACGCCGACCGGTGCGTACTCGCCGATGAGCAGGGTCGGGTCGTGGACGGCGATCGGCTGATCGCGCTGATCGCGCGTGAATGGCTCGAGAGCGGAGCGCTTACCGGCAGCGCGGTGGTCGGCACACCGTTCTCGAACTATGGCTTCGAGCGCTACCTGGGCACCCTTCAGCTGGGCCTTCTGCGGGCTCCCGTCGGCGACCGACACGTCTCGCAGTGGATGCGGTCGCACGGATGCAACGTGGGCGGCGAACCGTCCGGTCACATCATCTTGGCGAACCACAGCGAGACGGGAGACGGACTGGCCTCGGCGTTGCAGGCGCTGTCTGTCATGGCCCGCACGGGCAATCCCCTGTCAGAATTGCTCCCCCGCTACGAAGCCGTTCCGCAGCATCAATCCAATGTCCGTCTTCCGAACGGCCGTGACGTCGACCCCCTCATCAACCGGTCCGTACGGGCGGTCGTCAAGGAGGCAGAACAACGCCTCCTCGGAAAAGGCCGACTGATCGTCCGACCTTCGGGTACCGAGCCGCTGCTGCGCGTTCTGGTCGAGACTTCGGACGAACCGGCTGCCCGAGAAATCATCGAATCGATTGCAACCGCAGTGGCCACAGCCAGCCGGGACGCGGCTTGACGGAAATCGAGTCTGCTCGTCAAGGCGGCCAATCTAGCGGTCGGTTGCTGATTGTTGCCGGTTCCGATTCGGGCGGCGGTGCCGGTCTCCAGGCCGACCTCAAGGCCGCCATGGCAATGGGCGTGTACGCCATGTCGGCCGTGACAGCGGTCACGGCGCAAGACACGCATCGGGTCCATCGAGTGCTGCACACGCCCCCGGAGCTCGTGGCCTTGCAGATGCAAACGGCCTTACGAGATATCGGGGCGGATGCCATCAAAACCGGAATGCTCTGTTCGAGCGAGACGATCGACGCCGTACTCGGCACCATGGCCACCTGCGCTGCCGGATTGCCGCTTATCGTTGACCCGGTGTTGACGGCAACTTCGGGTGAGCCTCTGTTGGAGCCGGCAGCGGAAGTGGCACTCCGTGATCGATTGATGCGACGGGCATACCTGGTCACGCCCAATACTCCCGAAGCAGAACGGCTGACAGGACTTCCTGTCACCAATCGGGATGAAATGCTCCGCGCCGGTCAACACCTGATCGCGATGGGGGCGCACGCAGCGTTGATTACCGGCGGGCACCTTGGAGGCACTGAAGTCACCGATCTACTCGTTACCGATGCCGGAGTGCGGGAGTTCGTTGCGAATCGGGTTGACACGGCCCACACCCACGGTACCGGCTGTACGCTGGCGAGCGCCATCGCTGCCGGGATTGCCAATGGGGCCACACTGACCGACGCGACTGCGCGCGCGCACGCCTATGTTCAGCGTGCGATACGGACTGCACCGGGACTGGGCGGCGGTCGCGGGCCGCTAAATCACCTTGCCTGATTGGAACCCAGTCAGGGCTGGCTGACAGACCAACCGCCCGGCATCCAGGCCAGCAGCGGCCCATCGGGACACAAGTCCGGACGACGGTGACACATGCTTGTTTCGGCTGCTTCGCGTGGCGACCACAGAACTAGGTCAATTGTAGCGGTGACCCTGCTCGCCACCGGCCGGTACCGGCAGGATGACCTCTACCTTTCGGTCTGGAACCTCTCAAGCGCCTGCTACG
The DNA here is from genome assembly GCA_022819905.1 of Alphaproteobacteria bacterium. Taxonomy (GTDB): domain Bacteria; phylum Pseudomonadota; class Alphaproteobacteria; order TMED109; family TMED109; genus VXPW01. The sequence continues at coordinate 7,744 of JAJEGJ010000044.1, read as the reverse complement.
AAAGCGACGCCAATCCGTCGCTCCGGGCTTCATGGATCTGAAAGATCGCGTTAAAGCCACTCACCTCGAACACTTCCTTCAAATAGTCCCGCATTGAGCACAGCTCGATCCGTCCAGATCGGGCCTTCACTTCCTTCGCAACCATCAGCAACACGCGCAAACCAGCGCTGGAAATAAAGTCGACTTCGGAGAAGTCGACGAGGATGACCAGTTCGCCGCCTCTCACCTTGTCAAGAAACGCGGTCTCAACGTCTCGGGCATTGGTTCCATCGATGCGGCCTTCAGGCTCGAAGATGAGCACGTCTCCTTCTTTAGTACTCTTCATTTCCACGGTGACTACTCCTTCTGGAGGCGCTCCGGCCCGACAGTGTCGGGCCACGCCACATCGTTGTCTTGAGTACCATGCTAGTCAAATTGCGTCAACGATCGATAGCGCAATCAAGCCCTTTTCATGTCCGGGCCGGTTGTCATGCCGCCTACCCGTTCACGTGGAAAGCGCGGCACAATGCGGCTTGGCCTGGCTCGGTCAGGATGGACCTGCGGGATCGAAAAGCATGGCTCGAACGGTCGCCGCCACAGCCCCGGTCGAAGGCCAAGTGAACGCGTACAGGCTCCGACCGCCGCGCGGAGAGCGCATCTAATCCTGTATTGACAGGGGGCGCGTGAGCCCGCGCCCCCTGTCCTCGAAACGAACCCGCTAGATCGAGTTGGTCCGCATGGCTTCTGCCATGAGCTCGGCCTGCCGGATTGCCAACGCAACAATCGTCAGCGTCGGGTTTTCCGCCGCGCCGGTCGTGAACTGGCTTCCGTCAGAAATGAACAGGTTCGGGATGTCGTGCGTTGCTCCGGAGGAACCACACACACCTTCATCCGCATTCGCGCTCATCCGGCACGTACCGAGATTGTGCGTGCCCGGGAACGGCGGGAGCTCGTAGCTCTTGCTCCCCCCGGCCGCCTCGTAGACCGCACTTCCCATCCGGTAGGCGTGGTTCCGCATGGCCAGGTCATTCGGGTGCTCATCGAAGTGCACCACCGGTACTGGCAGCCCGTACTGGTCCTTCTCCGTGTCGTGGAGAGTGACCCGGTTGTCCGCTTGCGGCATGTCTTCTCCGACCAGCCACATGCCTGCCATGTTGCGGTAGTTCTCGATCACCTCGCGGGTGTAGTCCCGTCCCCATGTTCCTGGGGTGTCGATCGACATTCCGCCGACGTTGCCGGCAATCGCGGCCACGCCGAAGCCCGGCAGCGTCTCCATCAGGTAGCCGCCGGCAAACCCGCGACTGTCGTCATGCCGGACTTCGTCCATGACGATGCCGGCCATCTGGGTGCCGCGGTCAAAGTGGACGGGTCCGGGCATCACGGCGTACACGGTGGCGGTCAGGTGCCGCATGTAGTTGCGCCCAACCTGTCCGGAAGAGTTCGCCATACCGTCCGGGAACATGCTGCTGGCAGAGTTCAGCAGGAGGCGTGGTGTTTCGACCGAGTTTCCTGCTACGGCCACGATCCGCGCCTTCTGCATCTGCAAGTTGCCGTCCGCATCCAGGTACTCGACGCCCGTGGCCTTGCCGGAGTCGTCGTGCACGATCCGCACCACCATCGAGTCGGGACGCAGTTCGAAGTGACCGGTGGCTTCCGCCTTCGGTACTTCCGAATACAGAATCGACCACTTGGCCCCGATCGCACATCCCGCCATGCAGAAGCCGAGCTGCAAACAGCTTGGCCGCCCGTCGCGAGGCTCCGGGTTGATCGACATGTTGCCGGTGTGCACGGTCTGGTAGCCCAGCTTCTTCGCACCGTACTCCATGACCTTGTAGTTGTTGTTCCCCGGGAGCCGCGGAATGCCGTGGGTACCCGTGGTGCCCATCTTGTCCTCGGCGCGGGAATAGTACGGGTCCATCTCCGCCGCATCGATCGGCCAGTCCAGCAGGGTGGCACCCGCAATGTCTCCGTAGGTCGTGCGGGCCTTCCATTCATGCTCCTGGAAGCGCAGGCTCGCGCCCGCCCAGTGCACCGTGGTGCCACCGACGGTCTTGCAAACCCACAGCGGGTACCCAGGGTTGAGCGCCCCTGTGCCGATCCGCTTGTCATTCCAACTGAGCTTGGCGCCCATCTCGCCCCAGTCGTTCACGATGTCGCCGAGGTCTAGTCGAGGACCAGCCTCCAGGCAGACGACATCAATGCCTTTTTCGGATAGTTCGTGTCCCAGCGTGCCGCCGCCGGCTCCAGAACCGATGATGACGACGACGCTGTCGTCGCTCAGGTCGTATGTACGAGCCATTGTTTATCCCCCCTCTGCAGTCAGGAAGACTGCGGCAGCCAGTCGATGTCATCGAAGCCGCGATCCAGGTAACCACCGTGCTCAACCGCAGATCCCTCGAAGCCCAACGCCGCTGCGACTTCAGGGTTGCCGTACAGACCACCCAACGTCGCGCCGCGCACCGCCTCGAAAAACGCATTGTTCTCGGTCTCTGCGCGCTTCATCGCCCGCAGTTGCAGTCCTCGGCTCTGTTCGTGGAAGGGCACGGCGTGAGATGCATCGCCAGACACCACGACGCCCAATCCGCTTACGCCGTCGGTCAGCGTCTGCTGGAGGTCGGCATCGTCGGCGGCGCTCGAGTCGAGGCCGGCAACCACTTGTACGTACGGCCCGTCATCCAGAAAGTCGTGCGGATACAGCTGTCGCGCCATCGCGATGAGGCCGCGGATCGTGGTCTCATCAAGCGCCTTCGGTTCAAAGGCCCAGGACGCGTCCTCCGCGACCGCGATGCCACCAGCACCGAGAGTACCCGTAATCGCGACCCCCGCCGCGGTGGTACCCGTACCTTGCAGGAACGTACGCCTGCTCAGGTGACTGAAGTCCATGTGTCTCCTCCGTTGCCAGCTCCGGAAGCCCCGGAGCCGCTGAGATGCCGCGCCGGGAGGAGCCGGACCGAAACATCATACCAGCCATGCACAAAACGCACGCGCGGCGCCGCTGCTTGGACCCAGCATTACCTCACGCAACCTGATGCAGGATCGAGCGTTGATTCGGGAACGGCACAATCTTCCCCGGATTCATGATGTTGTGGGGATCCAAGGCCTGCTTGAGCGCCTGCATGACGCCAACTCCCTCTCCGCGCTCGATCTCGAGGTACTCCATCTTGCCGTAGCCGATCCCGTGTTCGCCTGTGCAGGTTCCACCCATGGCGAGTGCCCGTCGGACCAGACGGTCGTGCAGTACTGCGGCTTCCCGAATTTCCTCAGGGTTGTCAGGATCCACCATGAAGGCGATATGGAAGTTGCCATCGCCCACATGGCCGGCAATCGGGGCCGGGATCGATGAATGTGCCGCAATGTCGGTATTCGTCTCCGCGATGCACTCCGCCAGACGAGAAATCGGGACGCACACATCAGTCGTCAGCGACTTGCGGCCCGGCCATCGGGCCATCAGCGCATACAGCAAGTCATGTCGCGCACGCCAAAGCTGGTTTCGCTCCTCCTGGTTAGCGCTCCAGGCAAAGTCACGGCCACCGAATTCCTGCGCCAGTTGTGACACAGTCTCCGCCTGCTCCGCCGCGGACGCCGGCGTGCCGTGAAACTCCAGAAACAGCGCAGGAGTCTCGGCGTAACTCGTCTTGCCCCAGCTGTTGAAGCATTCCATTGACAGGGCATCCATCAGTTCCACGCGGGCCACCGGAACACCCGCGTGCGTCGTGGCGATCACAGTCCGGACCGCCGCATCAACCGTTGGGAATGAGCACACGGCGGAGACGATGGATTCCGGATGCCCGAACAGCCTGAGCGTTACCTCAGTCGCGATGCCCAACGTTCCTTCGGATCCGACGAACAGACGAGTGAGATCGTAGCCGGCCGACGATTTGCGGCTCCGCGTCCCCGTCTGGATGACACGGCCGTCTGCGAGGACGACCTTTAGATCTAGTACCAATTCGCGCATGGTCCCGTAGCGAACCGCATTGGTACCGGACGCCCGGGTAGCGGCCATTCCCCCCAGGCTGGCATCTGCTCCAGGATCGACAGGGAAGAACAGGCCCGTGTCACGGAGGTGCTCGTTCAGTCGGCGCCGCGTTACGCCGGCCTCCACCGTGCAGTCGAGGTCTTCCGGATTGACGGCAAGAACCCGATCCATCCTGCTCAGGTCGACGCATACCCCTCCTTCAAGAGCGGCTACGTGCCCCTCGAGAGATGTACCGGTTCCAAACGGGATCACAGGAATACGGTCGCGTGCGCAGAGGGCCACGGTACGTGCCGCTTCCTCGGTGGTTTCGCAAAACACGACCACGTCCGGGCGGTGTCCCGCGTGGTACGATTCATCCCGGCCGTGTTGATCCAGGATCGCCGGTGCCGTCGAGACACGGTCGCCAAGAAACTCCTTGAGTTCTCCGACCACGCGCGACTTCGACGGGAATCGCCGCCGGGAGGCGACTGCGCTGGTTGGCATCGATGGCATCCTCACATTACTGCTGCACCCAATCCTAGCCGAGATGAACGTGCCCGACCGTGAAGCGCGGGCATCGGGCCGGCCAACAGGGCGAAGAATCGCTGGCCCACGGCCGAGACTTTGGAATTTCCGGACCAATTGCGCAGAATGGGCGTATCGCGGCAGCTGCCAGGAGATCGCCATGCCTGCGGATCCGCCCGTAGTGCTAGGACCTGAGCAGCCGTGGAAACGGCTGCTTGCCATGATCGCGTTCGGCGCAATCGGCTATGCCCTGCTTCCTCTATTGCTGCTGCTCGCCGTGGTCCAATTCGGATTTCATCTGTGGGCAGGCCGCAGCAATGAGCGCATCGCGCAGCTCGCGGATGCGATGAAGGCCCTGCTGGGCTCGATCCTCGACTTCCTTCTCTATCGGAGCGATCACCTGCCCTACCCATTCAGTCCCTTTCCCGAATCCTCGGTGCCCGGAGAGCGGTTCGCGTTCTCTCCGGATATCGGCGTAGCCGACGCCGCCACGGATGTGCCGTCCGCCTGGCAGGCGTGTCTTCGGCACCTCGGCGGGTGCCGAGCCGGCGAACACCCCGAATTGCGCGTCGCCGATGCCATCCGGGTGGATGACACGGAGGCGTTGGTTGCAATCGGAATTCGCCCCTGGGTGATGGAAGGCGAGGCACATATCGCGTTTGCTGCCCGTCACGCCGAATTGAACGGGCTGTTCGTGGGCACCCGTTGGCAGGGCCGTGCGTGGCTGTCTGCCCTGAAGGACGCACCCGGTGCCGTCAACCGTCGGATTCGAATCCAGGCGAACGCCAACCCCCGGCATGCTGTCTTGATTCCGCTGCGCGTGGTCCTCGCCGCCTTCGCCAGCTAGAGCCACCTTGCGCCACGCCCGCGCACGCTCCGGATGCGTTGCGGAGAGCGGCACATCTGCTTACGATGGAAGGGTTTGCTGGCCGGAACGGTTTCCTCCGTCCGGCCAGCCGCCATCCTTGGGAGGAAATAGATGACCCTTTTCCGCATCGGCTCGGCCCTCGGGGCTGCTGCCACTGTGGCAATGGTCTCCGGGTTGTTTGCGTCGTCGGCTTCGGCGATGGACCACGGAAACGAGATTGCCAGTTGCGCTGATGAGAACTGGTGTGCCTATCACCGCACCATCGACAAGGCCTATCGCCACTCGCCACTTACTGAGATCAACAAAGACAACCTTGGCGACCTCAACGTGGCTTGGCTGTTCCAGCCCGGTGGCGCGGAGCAGTCGGCTGGTGGACTTCACAGTACACAGCTCGTGCTCGACGGCGCCATGTACGTTGCCTACAACCCATCTTCCGTGATGAAGCTCGACGCGGCTACCGGTCAGCGTCTGTGGGCCTACGTCCCTGAGATGAACCAGGCGGTGGTTGCCCGCTCGGCATTCGCACACACCCGCGGCACGGCTGTTGGCGGCGGACGCGTGTACATGGGTCTGGCAGACGGCCGGATCGTGGCGCTCAGCCAGGATGACGGATCTGTCCTTTGGGACGTGCCGATCGTCGATTCCGCCAAGATCACGGCGGGCTTCAGCGGCGCGGCCACCTATGTCAGCGAAGACATGATGGTGATCGGTCAGAACGGTGGTGAATACCCGGTCGAAGGCCGGATCTTCGGCATCAACCCGCAGGACGGTTCGGTTGTTTGGACCTTCTACACGACCGGCCGCGGCGACGACGCAGCGCTGGCCACCTGGGGTGGTGACTCGTGGTTGTACGGTGGCGGCGGCTCCTGGCAGCCGGGCACCGTCGACTTCGAGAACAACCAGATCATCATGGGTACGGGCAACCCGAACCCGGACTACGACTACTGTGGTGCCGACTGCCGCGACCCCAACGTCGACGCGCACCGGCCTGGCGACAACCTCTACACGTCGTCCACCGTGGCGCTTGACCTCGACACTGGCGCGCTCAACTGGTACTTCCAGGAAGCGCCGAGTGACCCGTACGACTACGACGCCGCGCCTGGCGAGTACGTGATCTTCGAGAAAGACGGTCGCCGGATGGTCCTCCACCCGGGCAAGAGCGGATTCAACCACATTCACGATGCTGCGACCGGCCAGCCGCTGGCGGTCTACTCAGCGATGAACCACCAGAACTGGACGTCCGGGTTCAACCTGGAAACCGGCGAGTTCGAGAACATGCTCTGGCCGGTTGCCGGCGAGAAGACCTTGGTCTGCCCGGCCATCGACGGTGGCCACAGCTGGAACGCGGGTTCCTACAACCCGAACAACGGCATCTCCTACCGCACGGTCCAGGAATGGTGCATGTGGCTGACCATCGCCCACAAGGATGGTTCCGGCCCGATCAGCTTCGGTGAAGCTACGCGGGTCACCGAACCGTACGCGCAGGTGTACATGGCCGCGGAGTGGATCCAGGCTGACCCGGAGGCCGACAAGGCCCACGGCCGCCTGGTCGCGCGTGAGCCGGTGTCCGGTGAGATCCTTTGGGAGAAGCGCTACGACATCATCCCGCACTCGGCCCTCTTGACGACGGGCAGCGGGCTGCTGTTCAACGCCGACTACACCGGCAACCTCGAAGCCATCGACGGGGACACGGGTGACATCCTCTGGACGTTCAACCTTGGTTCCGGCACGAACGGCGGGATCATTTCCTACGCCGTTGACGGCAAGCAGTACATTTCTGTGGCTACCGGTCACGGGACGTACGTTGGCATGGGCATGCTCGCTGGCGCCTTCGCCGGGGAGACCCTGGACTACCAGCGCAGCGCGCTCGTAGTCACCTTTACCTTGAAGTAAAGGTTCGCCCATATTTCGCGGGTGGCGGATACAGTTCCGCCACCCGCCTTTCTCTGATGTTGCACCGTTGGAAGGCCGGGGATTCCCGGCCTTGAACTTATATGAAACCGTTACTCTTCCGTTCCGTCGTGCTGGCAACAGCGCTCATCGCCGGCTCAATTACTCCCGCGGTTGCCGAGAGTGACGAAGTGCCCGACCCCATTGCCATCGAATCCGCCAACCCCATGTCGGGAGACCCTGAAGCCATCGAGGCTGGAGCGTTCCTCTATGGTCGGTGGTGCGTACAGTGCCACGGTGTCAAGGCTGACGGCGTGTCACCCCGGTGGGGAAAGTGGGGCTTTGACCTCCGTCTCTGGTGGAGGGGCTACGAGAAGTTCATCGAGGTAGTTGCTGTGGGGAAACTGCCGAAGATGCCGCCGTTCGGAGAGTACCTGGATTTCGATCAGATCAGCCAGATCGGAGCGTTTCTCGAGACGGTTTCGATCGAAGGAGCGAACTGGCAATGACTCTAATTCGGATGCTGG
>JAJEGJ010000075.1 GCA_022819905.1 Alphaproteobacteria bacterium | reverse complement strand
GAGTTCTCGATCGTCGCGAACAACCTGCTCGACACCCCCTACCTGTCCGCGATCACCGAGAACGCGGCATGGCTCGGCGCACCCCGTACCATATCCATGACCGCGACCGTCGCGTTCTGACGCCGCCGTGGATCCAAGGAGCGTTCCGGTGTGAGTCGGCCCCTGCACATTGAATGCGCATCGTGGTACGGCACGGCACATGGCACGGATCATCATTCTCACCGGGCGCAGGGGTTCAACCGTGGACAGCCGCGCCAACTGATCTGCGAGATGCCGCTGGGGGCCTCAATGGGGTAAGGCGGAGCTCACGACCCATCGTCCCGATCAATAGAGTTCGGTCCGCGCGCTCTCAGCCTTTCCATCGTCGATCTGGCGGGCATCCGCGCCTTCCGGCCGATAGGCGCGCGCTGGGGGCACGCGCAGATCCCAAACCAGGCCCACCTTCTCCAGCCCCTTGATGACGTAGTGCGTGATGTCAACCTCCCACCAGTAGAACCCCTGCCTCTCGGACGACGGGTAGCGGTGATGATTGTTGTGCCACCCTTCGCCCAGAGTCAGCAGTGCAACCCACCAGTTGTTGCGCGACTGGTCTTTCGTCGCGTAGCGGCGCCGTCCCCACATATGCGTCACCGAGTTGACCAGGAAGGTGACGTGGTACAGAAGCACGGTGCTGACGAAAAGTCCCCAACCCAGCATCTGCCAGCGGGTGGTGCCGAGCGCGGGGAACGCGACCTCGAACCACCAGCCGAGTCCGAAGACAACGACCCCGACGCTGAGCGGGGCCAGCATGTGGAGCCGGTCCAGCAGGCGCAGCTCGGGAAACCGACGCAGGTCCCGCACCAGCGACGCATCGTAGCCATCGTAGCGACGCGACATGATCCAGCCAGCGTGCGCCCACCAGAACCCCTTAAGTCCGGGGGGATGGATATCGTCCTCGGTATCGGCGTGCCGGTGGTGGAGCCGGTGGTGCGACACCCACCACAGTGGCCCGTTCTGTCCCGCGCTCGCGCCGAGCCAAGCCAGCACGAACTGGAATGGACGGCTCGTACCGAATGATCGGTGCGCGAAGTAGCGATGATAACCTGCGGTAATCCCGAAGAGGCGAACCCAGAAGGTCACCAGGCACGCGAGCAGCGCCGGGACACTCACGCCTGTACCCAGGAAGGCGAGCGCCAGAATGTGCATCCCCACGAACGCATAGCTGCGCAGAAAATCAATCTGGTCGGTAGGCGCGAGCGAGTTCGAATCGACCTGGGCGCGTGCAGCAGTTTCTATCATGAGGCAGGTTTTCTGAATCGGTGATGTGACACCCCCCACTCCCGCCCGCCCCGGTAAGCGAAGGTCTCCGCGACCGCCAGGAAGAAGAGCCGCCATCGCTGCACCCAGCGGATTGCGGTGTCGGCACCACGCGTGTTGGCAAAGATCGATACCACCCTGGCCCGCTCCCTGTCCAGGTTGGCCAGCCAAGCTTCGGAGGTGCGCGCATAGTGAGTTCCCGAAATAAACCAGTCGTACTCGGATTCGAGCCCGGCGCGAAACCTCGGGATGAGCGTGGGGCTGGGCATGAGGCCGCCCGTGAAGAACTCCCGCGCCATCCAGTCGCCCGGTCCTTCCCGCGAGAAACGGTAGGCGCGGGCGCGGTGGCAGAAGACGTGAACGAAAAAGCGGGCGCGGGGCCGCATCCAGTTTGTGATCGTTTTGACAAGGAGTTCATAGTTGTTCATGTGCTCGAACATCTCCACCGAGACCACGCGGTCGAATCGTTCGCGCGAGAAGTGGAGCCGGGAAACGTCCGCGGTGATGACGAGGACATTACCCAGCCCCCGCCGGCGCGCCCGTGCCTCTATGTGGCGACGCTGCGAGGCCGAGTGGGAAACCGCGACGATGCGGCTGCCGGGATAGCGCTCGGCGGCGAAGAGGGTGAGGGCACCCCAGCCGCAGCCCAAGTCGAGGATGTCCTGGCCATCGGCGAGACCAGCACGGGCGCAGGTTACCTTCAGCATCGCGAGTTCGGCGTCGGCGAGGGTCGGGTCGCGGCCCTCATCCGGCCACAGGCAGCACGAGTACTTCTGCCAAGGGCCAAGGACGAGTTCAAAGAATGCCGGTGGCACCTCGTAGTGTTGCTCGTTCGCCTCGCGCGAGGCTGGAGCGATGGGGCCGGTGCGCAGGGTGGCCTCGTCGAGGGGCGGCTCGGTGGCCAGGGAACGCAGCCGTCCCCGCAGCAGCGCCCGGATGCCGGCCCGGACGGCGAAGTCGGGAACCCGGCCCGATTCGGCGGCCGCGAACGCGCCCCGCATGGCCGTGCCGACCATGCTCATCGGTTGCACCGGGGGAACCAGGGTATGAAAGCGCTCGTGGTCCGCTGGTAGCGGCGGTACTCTTCGCCCCGCCGCTCGACCGATCGCCGCTCAATGGGCGGAATGCCGGTCACGAACCGGATCGACAGGAGCAGCAGCACCGGCGCGAAGAGGATGGCCCAGAGAGGAGCGTGGCCGTAAGCGACTGGCACATACGCGAGCCAATGCAGCCACTCGAAGAAGTAGTTGGGGTGCCGCGAGTACCGCCAAAGACCCACTTTGCAGACCCGCAGCTCATTGCCCGGCGTGGCCCGGAAACGATGCAACTGCCGGTCCGCAACCGACTCGCCGACCAGCGAGACGAACCAGATCGCCACACCTGCAAGGTCCATCGCGCGGAGCGACGGATCCGGTGACCGCATGGCAAGCAGGAAGTGCACCGAGAGCACAATCACCAGCGCGGCCTGAGCTTGGAAGAACAAGAAGAACTTCACCGGCCCACCCGGTCCCCACTTGACGCGCAGGTCCCGATAGCGGCCATCCTCGCCCGGCGACCTGACCCGCCCGAACAGGTACGTAGCCAAGCGCAGCGACCACAAACCCGCCATCGCGGCCACCATCCAGCGCCGCCACCCAACACCCACCGGCAACGCTCCCGCGTAGAACACCGCCGTACCACCCAGACCGACCGTCCACGCCAAGTCCACCACATCGGCCTCGCGGGTGAGCAGTTGCCGGTACCAAAGCAGGGCCATGGCCGGTACGATCGTCACCGCCACCAACCCGACCGCAAATGCGGCGCTCATTTCACCGTCTCCTTTCAAGCACGAGTTGCCAGTCCGCCACATACCGGGTGCGGAACGCCGCCTCGCAGTAAGCGAAGTAGAACTCCCACCTCCTCAGGAACGACTCGTCGAATCCCAGGTCGAACAAGGCATTCCGCTCTTCCAGCAACCGCTGTCTCCACATGGAAAGCGTGAGCGCGTAGTGGGCGGCCAGATCTTCGCGGTCCCGTATTTGGAGGGCCGTCGGGCGCAGCGCCCGCGTCAGCGCTCCCAGCGAAGGAAGGTGCGCACCGGGAAAGATGAAGCGTTGAATGTAGTCGGGGCGGAGCCGGTAGCGGACGTAGCGGTTGTCGGGGATGGTGATGACTTGGATGACCGCGCGCCCGCCGGGTGCCAGCACCTCGTCACACTTCCGGAAGTACGCCGGCAGGAACCGGTGACCCACCGCTTCGAGCATCTCGACCGATACGACGGAATCGTACACGCCTGTGATCTCCCGATAATCCACAAGCTCGATGGAGACTCTTTCCGCGAGTCCTGCCCGAGCCATGCGTTCACGTGCGAAGGCCGCCTGCTCACGCGAAATCGTAACTCCGGTCACCCGGCATCCGAACTCCGACGCCGCCACCTTGGCGAACCCGCCCCAGCCACAGCCGATCTCCAGTACGTGCGAGCCGGGGCGCAGGTCAGCTTTCGTGGCGAGAAGTCTGTATTTCGCCAACTGGGCCTGCTCTAGGGCCTGCATGTCCACCGGGGACGGGGCGGCATCCCCGCCGGGTCCGTGTGACGAGGTCGGAGTCGCGCTCGGGTACGCCGCCAGCTGCTCCTCGTCAAAGTAAGCGCACGAGTAGGTCATCGACGGATCAAGGAATAGAGAGAAAAAATCGTTACCCAAATCGTAATGATCGCGGATGTTCCGCCGTGATCCCGGCACCGTGTTCGACCGCATCCTGTGGGCCATCCAAGCTGCCGCGGCCGCTGGCCACAGGAGGGGCACCAAGGGCCTTAGGAATCGGCGGTTCAGAATGCCCAGTTGCACCGCCTCCATCGCCGAATCCGCCGACCACTCTCCCCGGATGTACGCCTCCCCGGCCCCAACCTCTCCGTCCACCAGCATTCGCCGGAAGAAACGGGGGTGGTGAACCGTGATGGCGGCCTCGGGTCCAGGCTGCATGCCCCCGAAGCGGTAGGCCGTTCCATCCGGGGTCCGCATCCACAGACGGCCCCGTTTCAGGCAGCGCAGTGAACCTAGAATGACCGCGCGGCCAAGCCTGTCCATCATTCCAGGAGCCGGTTGCCGCACATCCGGCTCCCGCCCCCACCCGCTCATCGACTCTCCCTCCGATACAGTCGCCAACCTTCGCGACCACTGCCCGAACGTCCCCCGGCGCCCCCCGGCTGCCAACCTCCAAGCACATCGTCCGGTGGTTCTGGCTTGCGAAAGAACGGTACCCGTTTGACCCAGAGCTTTGCCGCCTGCCAGTGGATCAGGAAGGTAGTCCGGGCCGTCAGGTGCGGATAGCGGAGCATCGCTCGGGCGAGGGTTGTGGCCGTGAGGGGCCGGCGAGCCAGGTTCAGCGTTGCATCGAAGTACTTCTTGTCACCCTCGAACTCGTCGATGTGGATGGTGAGACGGTCGCCGGGCGGGGTCACGACCCACTCGTAACGGACCCCCTCGATCCGCATGAACGGTGAGACGTGGAACCGCTTGTCCAGCCGCGAGCGGACCGCCTGACCCCCTAAAGGGTCGCCACCGTCGAGGAGGTAGCAGTATGCCTCGCCGAAGGTGTTGGATACCTCCGCAACCGTGAAGCGCAGCCCGCCCGCGGCATTCATGCAGAAAAAGTACGACACCGGGTTGAAGACGTAGCCCAGGACGCGCGGGTTCGTGAGTAGCATGACCCGAGAGCCGCCCAGTTCGCGGCCCTGAGCACGCAACCAGCGACCCAGCTTGTCGCGAACGGGCTCGTCGGTGCTCCCCATGTGGTCCCGGTCATGAAACGAGATGAGCCCCGCTCGATTGTAGCCGAAGAAACCGATCTTGCGATCCAGTACCGCGAGTTCGGAGAGGTCCAGGAGCAACTGGTAGATCCCGTACCGGAACGAGTTCTCACGGGGTGCGTGGCGCCGGTGCCGGACCGTGCCCAAGTAGAGGCCGGAGCGCAGCGGGCCGCTCATTCGAGCCTTCCTCCAAGCAATTCGGCGGTCTCGACCGCAGACCGGAAACCGTCCTCGTGGAAGCCGAAGCCGAGGTATGCACCGCAGAAGTACGTGCCGCGTTGGCCGTTGAGCGCCGAAATGGCCGATTGGGTGGCGGCCGACTCGACAGTGTAGACCGGATGGGTGTAGGTGACGCGATCGTGGACGCGGTTCGGGGGACGGGACGGGTTCAAGGTGACGAGAAAGGGAGTGGCGGGGTCGAGGCGCTGAAGACGGTTTAGGTTGTAGGTCATGGTCGTGACTGGGGAGGGATTCCGACAGTCGCTGACGTGGTAGTTCCAAGAGGCGTGCGCGGCTCGACGCGAGGGCAGGAATTCGGAATCGGAATGGACCCAGGTGTCGTTGGTCTCGTACCGCCACGCACCGAGCAGTTCCCGTTCGGCGTCGGAGGGTTCTTGCAGGAGGGCGAGGGCCTCGTCGGCGTGCGTGGCCAAGATGACCCGGTCGAACTCCTGGTTGGTGCCGTCGGCGAAATGCAGGCGGCGTGTCGTCACCCGGCGAACGACTGAACGGACCGGCAATCCGGTATGCACACGCCCTTCGAGCCGGGCCAGCATCGCTTGGACGTAGGTACTGCTTCCTCCGGGGATCGACCGCCACTGGAGCCGTCCGCGCAGCTGGAAGAGTCTATGCCGGCGGAAGAAATCTACGAACATTCCGGCCGGAAACCGCGTGACCGAGGGAATCCCCGTCGACCATAGCGCCGAAGCCAAGGGGTAGACGTAGTGACGCCCCAACACCTCCGAACCGGCGTATGCGACGAGATCACGTAACGGCCGACCTTCCCAAGCCTCACCACCGCGCCGTCCGATGGCATTAAAACGCTGGATCTGCGCCAGGAAGCGCAGGAATCCCGGTCGCACCGTGTTGAGTGGATCGGCGAGGATCCCCCTAACCCCCAGCCCACTGTAAACCACACGGCATCGCTCACACTCGAACGAAAACGACATGTCGACCGGCTGAGAGCGAACGCCAAGCACCCCGAATAGCTTCGTGAGAAGGGGGTAGGTCTCCTCATTGTAGACGATGAAGCCGGAATCGACCGCGGCGGAACCCTTGAGGCCGGCGACCCGGCGGGTGTGGGCGTGGCCGCCGATCCGGTTTTCGCGCTCGAACACGTGCACATCGTGTTTCGGGGCGAGCAGCCAAGCCGCGCCGAGACCCGAGACTCCGGTTCCCACGATAGCTATCTTCATATCCGAAGATGGTTGTTTGGGGTGATCCAGTCACCTCGGTGTTGGATGATCACTGCCCACCCGCCCTGAAGCCAACGTTGGCCCGACGGTCGGATCGGGTTTGCGCCGTTGCCTGGAGAGCCTGCCGATCTTCGCGCGGGAAGCCGTGGCTTGGGAATCGTTTTCTACGCTCCCGCATGCTCAAGAGGATGGAATCTTCGTGGCCACGTGCTCGGCGAATCCCGATCCGGCTTCCGAAGAGAGATCGAACAGAATCGACGCTCCGGCCGCGCGCATCGCGTCGACCTCGTCTGGAAACCTGACCGCGGCGGCGATATGGCCATCGAAGGCGGCTTCCCTGATTCGGTCTAGAACAGCGAGCTTGGCGGCGCGATTGGGCAGAGCCAGCATAACGACATCAAGCGTTCGGGTGCTCTGGACGCGATCCCAGAAATCCGCGCCGCGCGGATCGCCCAGAAGCACCGTACGTCCCGCCGACTGGTGGCGCCGCACCTTGTGGGGATCGAAGTCCACGCCGACAATCATCCCGCCGTGAAGCCGTTGCATATGCTCGTAGGCTGCGGTGCCGATGCGGCCCATGCCGACGATGGCGATACTCGCGCCTCCGATGTCGAGCGCCCGATCGCCGGCAAGCTGCTCAGACCGTTCGAGGCGCTTCCAAGTCGCACGATACCGTTGATGGATCCGATGGGCGGAGGCGTTGAGCGCCGCAGCGACGCCGCAGGAGAGCGACAGGGCGGTCGCGAGAACCACCAGCCAATGGCCGTCGAGCCAGCCGCTGGCGACCCCGAAGGCCACCACGATTAGGCCGAATTCGCTGTAGTTGGTCAGGGTCAGGGAGGCGAGCAACGATGTCCGCGCCCGCAGCTTGAATCTTGTGAATAGGCCGAAAAACAGCGCCGACTTCACGAGTACGAACGGCGTGATGACCGCACCAGCGAGAAACGCCTCCATGCTGAGCGCACCCGAGAGCCCTACGGATAGGAAAAAGCCGAGCAGGAACAGGTTCTTGAATCCGAACATGGTCTTCGCCACCTCCTCGGCCCTGTGGTGGCTGGCGATGAGAACGCCGAGAACGAGTGCGCCCAGGTCGCCCTTCAACCCGACCAGCTCGAATAGCTCTGCCCCACCGAGGGCGAGCAGTAGCGAATAGAGTACGAGGAGTTCACCATGGCCCACCCGTTCCAGGACGAGCGTCAGCAGCGGCCGAAACGGAACGAGAAGCAGAAGCAGAAGCGCGAAGGGGCTTGGCCATTCGCCCGCTGAGAAAGCGAGAAAGGCGACCGCGGCCAGGTCCTGGAAGATGAGGATGCCGACTGCGATCCGTCCGGCCAGCGAGGCCATCGCCCCTTTCTCCTCCAGCACCTTCACGACGAAGACCGTGCTCGAGAAACTCAACGCGAACGCGACCAGCAGTGACCGGGCAAGATCGAGACCGGAGACGAAAGGGGCTCCCACGAACGCCAAGAGACGGATGGCGGCGGCGAAACCCACGACCGCAATCGACATGTGCAGTCCGGCGACGGCCCAGACCTGCGGGCGGACCAAGGTCCGAAGGTTCAGCTTGAGTCCGATCGTAAACAGCAGCAGGGTAATGCCGAGGTCCGACAGTTTTTCGAGCACTTCCCCGCTTGAGATGCCATACAGGTTGAGGGCGAACCCCGCTGCGAGGAACCCGACCATGGGGGGCAGCCCGACGGCTCTGGACAACAGCCCGAGGACGAAAGCTAGGGCGATCCAAGCAACGTCTCCAAGGGCGATGGCGATCAACTCGAAGTCCATAGAATGTCCGATGGGTGAGGGCTCAGCGTCGCGAGATCACCTAACTTAGGGGGCGGACCAACCGGAATGCAGAGATGCTGGAAGGGCCGTTGACGCTTCCTCGCCTGAGTTCAAGACCTCCTCTTGGCTCGCCATGCTGTTCTCGGCAGGCATCGGGATCGGGCTGCTGTTCTTCTCCATCGCCGAGCCAGCCCCCTCGGACCGACCCGCAACGGCCACCACAACCGCAGGAGATTCACCATGAGCCAATCTGCTCCGTTCACGGAACGGACCGAACGCGCCGTGCTCGCCGTGATCGGCGCGGATCTGCTCCTCCAGACCGCCGAGACCGTAGACGCGTTGACCCATGCCGCGCCGTTCTTCTTCTCGGCCGACGTGGCCATCTGGTTGCTCTAAACGGTCGAATGGAGCGTTCGCATCCGCCGGGCGAAGGACTGGAAGGTGTATGCGTTCAGCTTTATCGGGATCGTGGACTTCCTGGCCATCCTTCCGCTTTGGGCGTTTACGGGATTCGACCTGCGGTCGCTTCGGGCCTTTCGCCTCTTTCGCCTTTTTGTCACGACGGCCAAGCTCGCCGCCCGCACGAGCGCCGTCGTCAGGCTGGCGCGGGCGTTCCGATTCGCCGTGGCCGAGGCCGGGGCGCTGTTCGCGGGGACATGCATCATCGTGATCACCGCCGGGTTCGGCATGTACCATCTCGAACAAGAGTTTCAGCCGGAGGTCTTCGGCACGGTGTTCGACGGGCTGTGGTGGGCGGTGGTCACGCTGACGACGGTCGGGTACGGCGACATCCAGCCCGTCACGGCCGGTGGGAGACTCCTGGCCACCGTGGCGATGTTCGCCGGGATCGGGGTCATCGGGTCCGCATGCGGAATCATGGCGGACGCGCTGAGGAGGTCCGGATCCTCAGTGCGTGGAGCGCGTCCGTGCGAACGATGTCGGCGGATCCCGAGCAAGTCGGAAACCGGGGATGGAGTCTTCGAGCGTCGCGAGCCTACCGATGCATGAGTTTCTTGCCACGATTCGAGATTGCAGGATGACCGGGTCCAGACGATCCTACGTCCCGCTCGCACCGCGATTCCACAAGGCCGTGCGCGAGAGGAACACGCCGGGATCTGCTCGCCATTCCGCATAGCCGATCCGCCGCTTATCGGTCAGCCAATCGAGTCGCTCGTTGATGCAAGCCAGCAGTTTGCTATCGTCGATGTCGAGGGCGAATCCGCCGTACTCCGCCAAGGAATCGACGACGGCCACCGCAAACGCCCCCTCCGATGCCCTCGCCGCCTCTCCGTTGCCGACCTCGACCTGAGCCACGGCGTCGATCATTCCCGTGTGCAAGGCGGCCAGCAGCTCGCTCTCGCCCGACTCATCGCCCAAGTAGACGACTTGGGGCATCGCGTCCGAAGGCGGGAAGATGAGCGTTCTGGCCTCCAACTCGACGGAGGCGGATGCCGCAGTGATGGTGTAGCGGGCCGTCCCGTCGGCAACCAAGACGCCGTGGGGCGTCTCGATTCTCGTCCCGGCCGCAAGGACGCCGCCTTCGTCCGTGAGTCCCGTGATCTGGAGCAACCGTGCCTCTCCCGTGGAGCCGCGGAGGACTCCGACGCGCACCGCACTGCTCAAACTGTCGTACGAACCAAAGCGCTCCGCATCCCGGGATCGAACCAGCAGCGACTGGCGGAAGGCGATGTGGCCCGACGTGAATTCGATAGCCCGCTCACCCGAGGCATCGAGGGTGCGGGACTCCAGAATGGTGATGCCTCCCCCTACCATGTCGAAATCGGGTGTCGCCGGAAGCAGCCAGATGCCCGGCCAGTCCGCGACGGGCTTCCGCATGACTGTCATCCCGCGTGGCTCCATCGCCTCGAAAGCCGTAAGCAAATCGGCCTCGTATCCTGCGTGCCGGGCGAACCCCGGCGAGTCCGGGTTGGCGTCCTCGCTATGGCTCACAGGCGCGAAGAACGCGTAGAACCCGAACCTGATCCGAGCACCGTGATCGGCGGCACAGGCCCCGGGCACAGGATCGACGACGCCGTCGCGGCAGGCGGAAGCAAGCGAAGCAGCGACAGCCAAGCCAATGACTACGCGAGTCATCCCGCCGGTCCCGGGCCGCTGGGATCTGTCGGACTGTTCGCCCCCGATTCGCAGCCCTCGAAGACCCCACACTTCGAAGAAATCAACGGTGTCCTACCCCCAGAGGCAGCGAGTTCAGCGTACCCTTCGTGGGTTCGCCAAGATAGAGCCCTCCGTTGAGGGTTCCCCCGTTGGCAATGGCAGTTTCTGGAGGCGGTCGACCTGCTGGCGGCGGCATCGTTGCCAAGGTAGTAGAGGGATACCGGATCGCGACTGGCGCGAAAGCATGGGGAGGCGTACGGCACCGCGCCCCGGCTTTGCGGGAATGGCGATCACGATCGTCCATGCCCCGCTGGTCACCGTACCGGGAAGACCAAGCCGGTCTGAAGGCTCAGGTGCCGGGTCTTGGCGTCAGCGTCGTCCACCTCGGCAAGTCCGAGCGAGTAAAGCACATCGAAACCCAAGCGGAGACTGCCCGCGAGAGGAAGCTCGACACCTCCGCCGAAGGCCAGCCCGTAGTCGAGCGCCCTGATGTCGAAGCCCCCATCGTCGCAGGGGGCACTGAGACTGAAACTCTCGGCGGCGGCTTCCACATCGCATGAGAGTCGGTAGCCGGCCCAAGGGCCGGCCAGCACACCCACGGAAAAGCCTCCTTTGCCCGGCGTGGCGAGCCTCGTCAAGGCCGAGAACTGGAGGTAGTCGACATCGAGCGTGACCTCGAAGCCCTCGACGGTGGCGGTGCCGCCCTTCTGAGCGTACACGCCTCCAAGTCTCAGGCTGAGCACGCTGGAGGCGCGGATGCCGAGGTCCATGCCCGCCACGATGCGGGAGACAGATTCTTCCTCGACTTCCACCCCTTGGATGGCGACGGTTGCGAAGCCGATGCCGCCTCTCAGGCCCAACGTGGTTTGAGCGGTCGCCGGGACGGCGATCAACATGAGACCGGCCAGCCAGATGAACCTGCTCATGGTATGCTCTCCGTTCCGGTTTCTTGCGACCGAGGCGTCTCATATGTCCCTTCGGCCTCCTCCGAAGGAGGCGGAATATAACACGTGGAGCCCAAACGACGAGTGGAAGTGGAGCCCCTCACGCGCCCGCCCTTGGCTTCCAACCTTGGCAACGAGACTCAAGTCGCCGTGAACGCAAAAGCATTTTGGACGTGACTCATGGCCCAACTCGGATATCCTCCGAAGACGCCGTCATCGTCTCCGCCGCCGTGTCGCCACGGCTTGTGGCGCTTACTGCCGGATACGTCGAAACCGACGCGTTGCGCGCCGGACCCTTTACCGGACACGTCGGGACCGCTGACTCGCGGGAAGCCTAGGAAGACTGGGTGGGGTTTGATTTGGGCCAGTCGCACAGCGGCAAATCACCTGCTCCGATTCCCGCCGATCACTCCTGCATTCCGGGGGTTTCGGGACGGTTCAGTCGGATGCCCTTCAACGGCAGGAGTGGCAGATCGTGCAGCCCTGATTGAACTTACGTGATCTCCTGCCTTGATTAGCCCCTTCGGGTTTCCGCTACTGTGACGGGATCGGGTGCAACGCGTCGACCAAAACGGCGATGAAGCTCCTGGCGCACGGCTTCCAGGTGCGCGAACTGCTGGGAGGGCTCGATTGGTGGAAGCGCGACGGCTACGCGACCGAGGGCGAAGGCTCGCAGGCCGGAACGGAGATCACCTGCGGCTGCTGATCGCTCCGGCAGCGGTCCGTGAACCGGATGCACCGGACCACGGCGCCCTTGTCGCAGGGG
>JAJEGJ010000014.1 GCA_022819905.1 Alphaproteobacteria bacterium | reverse complement strand
GGGTGTCCGCAGTGCGCTTCGGGGCGTGATGCCGGCATGGTTCGAGACCACGTACGGCAGCAGCACACCGGATCTGGAGCGCTTCTGGTCTCATGTCCAGGAACTATACTTTGGCGCGGGTGGACCCAGACGCGCAGCAATCTACCAGCTTCGGAACGCCTTCGGGGGCTATTGCAGCATTCGGACGACGAACGAGTCCGCCTACGAGGATGGCGCGGTGCGCAATCCGTGGAAGGACGGCGGCTGCGTGCCGGGAGCCCCCGGAAACGTCTCGGCGAGCACGACCCAGCCGGGCCATCTGTCGGTGTCCTGGACTGCGCCGGACAGTGACGGCGGCGCCCCGGTCGAGGGGTACAAGGTCCAATGGAAGTCGGGCTCGCAGGACTACGATGCATCCCGGCAAGCGCAGATCGCCGATCCCGACGAGTCGTTGCACGTCATCAAGGGTCTGAGCGTCGGCACCCGGTACTCGGTGCGGGTGGTGGCCTACAACACGAACGGCGACGGCGCGGAGACCGGGGAGGTATCGGCGACCGTGATCGCCGTGGATGGTGTGGCGCCCGTGCTGAAGGGGGCGGAAGCCGCGGGGTCGACGCTGACACTCACCTGGAGCGAGGCGCTGGATGCGGCCTCCGTGCCCGCAGCGAGCACATTCACGGTCAACGTCAACGGTGTACGTCGGGGGATCACCGGCATGGGGGTGGCCGGCGAAATCGTCACCCTGACGCTTGCGGCGCCGGCGACCACGGTCGACACGCTCACGGTGGGGTACACGCCGCCGTCGGACGCCGCCGCGAAGGCGATCCGGGACCTGGCGCAGAACAAGGCGGCGGGATTCTCCGGTCGGGCGGTGGCAAACGAGACCGCCATCGAGATCGTGGCCATCGAAGTGACGTCCGATCCTGGACCGGACGGGATTTATACCTACGGCGAAGGCGGCGGAAGCACGCGCGAGACGATCGAAGTGACGGTGACATTCAGCGAGACCGTGAACGTCACCGGGGCGCCCCGGCTGGCGACGAGTGTCAGGCGAGACGTGGACGTGCCTCGTCGACGGGCGAGCACTTCGAGCGGTGGGGGGCTTGTTTTCGGGGCCACCCGTCGGGCCCTGGTGTACCACGGCGGCTCGGGCACGGCCTCGCTGACGTTCCGCCACACGGTGGCGGACGGAGACAGGGATACCGCGGGGGTCAGCATAGAGCCGGACTATTTCGATCTGAACGCTGGGACAATCAAGGGCGCATCGGGACGCGACGCCTTGACGACGCACCGGGGACTGGCCCCGCATTCCGGACAGCGGGTCGACGCCGTGCGCCCCAGGCCGGAGGGATTGAGCCTGGACAGCTCCGGCTTTCGTCACATCACGGCCGGCACCCGCAGCGCGGTCGTGAACGGCAACACGATCACGCTCGTCTACAACAAGGCGCTCGACGGGACGAAGGTGCCGGCGCAGGGCCGCGATTTCAAAGTGTGGGCTGGAGGTACCCGACACCCGACTTACGCGCAAGGCGTGGTCGGCGGAACCGAGCTGAGTGTCAGCGGCATTGCGGTGAGCGGCAACAAGGTGGTGCTTACACTGAACGAGCCGGTCGAGCACGACACCGAAGTCAGGGTCGACTTCAATCCCTCTGTCCTCGAGGACACGGTGGGCAACACTGCTCCAGGCTTCTACAGCGACGTCATCGACAACGTGACCCTAGCATCGGGTGCGGCGAGCGTGACCGGATTCACATTTGCGTCCAGCCCGGGGGTGGACGGCGCCTACGGAAGCAGCGACAAGATCGACGTGGGCGTGCAGTTCAGCTCGAGCGTGACGGTCGACACCACGAACGGCACGCCGGTGCTGTTCCTCCGCGTGGGCAGCCACACAGACAAGGCTGCCTACCATGCCGGCAGTGGTACCGCGGAGTTGACGTTCCGCTACAGCGTCTCCCCTTGGGACGTGGATACCGATGGCGTGAGCATCGAGCCGGGCGTCATCATCTCGCTCGACGGCGGGGCGATCGACACGGTTGGCTCCGGGGTCCCCGCGACAAGGAAGCACGCGGGACTTGACGATCAACCCGGGCACAAGGTGGACGGCGTGTCCCCGCACATTTTGTCCGCGTCGGTGGACGGTGCGACGCTGACGGTGACGTTCACCGAGGCCCTGGACGAGGGCGCGGTTCCGCCGGCGTCGGAGTTCGAGGTGATGGTGGACGGGTCCGCCCGCCCGGTCGATGCGGTTGCCGTATCGGGAAGCACGGTGACGCTGACGCTGACATCCCCGGTGGCGGGGGCGGACACGGTGACCGTGGGCTACACGGCCCCATGGGGAAAGGGGCCACGCCGCTTGAAGGACACCGTGGGCAACCCGGCATCGTTTGGGGACAAGGTCCCGGTCTCGATCGCGGGCGGCGACCCGTTGCCGTCGGTCTCCATTGCCGCCAGGGCGGCTTCCGTGACCGAGGGCGGGGCGGCGGAGTTCACGCTGACGGCCAGTCCGGCGCCTGCTTCGCGGCTGAGGGTCCAGATGACGGTGACCGAGGTGGGTGGCTTTGCCACGGCGGGGGCCCACCAGGTGACGATCCCGACGGGCGGCACGGCGAGCTTCAGTGTCGCCACCGCGGGCGACGATGTGGACGAGCCGGATGGTTCGGTGACGGCGGCGCTTGCCGCCGGCGCCGGTTACACGGTGGCGGCGTCTCCGAACGATGCGGCCTCGGTCACGGTGAATGACGACGACGACGCGCCGTCGGGGGTCGCGGTGACACCACCCGCGCTGTCCGTTGTCGCCGGCGGCGAGGCATCCTACGGGCTGTCGCTGCGGACCGCGCCGGCCGGCGACGTGACGGTCTCGGTTTCGGTCGCGAGCGGCGCCTCGCATGCGGAGACCGACCGGAGCAGCGTGACCTTCACACCCACGAAGTGGAGCGAGCCGCAGCCGGTGAAGATCACGGGCCTGTCCGAGGGCGCGGCGAGCGTCGCTCACGCGGTGACGACGGGCGACAGCGGCAACTACGGGACCGGCATTGCCATCGAGTCCGTCGCGGTTGACGTCACGCCGACCAACCCGGTTTCGCTATCGGTGAGCGGCAATGGCGCTGTCGACGAGGGCGATCCGGATCCGCTGAAGGTCACAGCGACGCTCGGGACGGCGAACGCGACGGGCTCGGTGCTCGCCATCCCGGTGCAGGTGCGTGCGGCCGGCACGACGGCGACATCCGCTGATTACACCTTGGCCGGGACGATTTCGGTCGCCGACGGTGCGACCAGCGGCACGGCGACCTTCTCGGTGGCGGATGACGGCGACGTCGAGGACGTGGAGACGGTCGTCGTGGAGCTGGGTAGCCCGCTGCCTTCAGGTGTCGTGGCGGGCACGACGGACCATGTGACGATAGAGGTCGGCGACAACGATGCGCCGGCGAACGCCTGCCTTGCGGGGACGGTGCTTGCGGATGTGCAGGGCTATGCGAAGGAGACGGGGAACGGCGATGCGCATGTAACCCGTTGGAAGCAGGCGCTGGCCGCGTTCGGGGCGAGCAACGGCGAGACGGCGATGACCGCCGAGGAGGCGCAGCAGAATGCGGACGACTTCTGGGCGGTCCGCTGGGACCCGGTGGTGACGGCGATCGAGTGCCTGGAGAACGCCGCCAATGCAGATCCCGAGATTACGGTCTCGGGCGGCAACGGCATCGCGGAAGGCGGCGACGCGGTCTTCACGGTTGCGGCGAACCCGGCCCCGACGGCGGATCTCGACGTGACGCTCGATGTCGCCGACGACGCGACGGGCGACTTCCTCGGCACGAATGACGAGGGCTCGCATACGGTGACCATCCCTGCGAACCAGCCCTCGGCCACCTTGACGGTTGGTACGGTGGCCGACACGACAGACGAGGCGAACGGCAGCGTGACGGCGACCGTCGAGGCCGGGACCGGCTACACGGTGGCGGCCGGGCCCGATGACGCGGCCTCGGTTGCGGTGACCGACGACGACGCGACCACGGTCACGCTGACGACGCCCGACACCACCGCCGCGGAGGACGATGCGGCGGACACGGCGCAGCTCGCGCTGACGCTGGGGCGCGGTCTCGTGGACGGCGAGAGCCTGGTTGCGCCGCTGCAGTTCACGGGCGGCACGGCGGGGACGCTCTTCACGCTCGCCTGTCCGGATCCCCTGCCGGCGGGCGTGACCTGCCAGGCTCTGGACAGCGCTCCGCAGGTGACCTTCACTGGGCCGGCTTCAGGGGCGAGCGCGACGGCGGTGACGCTTTCCTTCGCGGCACTGGATGATACCGACAGCGACAACGAGACGGTGACGGTGTCGATCCCGGCGTCCTCGAGCGGCAACGCACCGATCCTGACGGCGACGGGTCTCGGCGGCGGCGCCACGGGCGCGCGCACCGGCAACGGGGAGATCGCGATCGCGGACGACGACCCGGCGACCTGCGCCACGGCGAGTCTGCGCCCGACCATTGAGGGCTACATCGCCGAACAGGCCGACGGGACCCCGCATGTGACGCGCTGGAAGCAGGTGCTGGCCGCGTTCGGTGACCAGAACGGCTACACGCCGATGACCGCATCGCAGGCGCAGAAGAATGCGAATGACTTCCTGGCCGCGCGCTGGAACCCGGTGGTGACGGTGCTCCAGTGCCTGGAGAACGCCGGCACCAACACCGAACCCGATATCAGGGTCTCGGGCGGCAACGCCGTCACCGAGGGCGGCGACGTGGCGTTCACGGTCACCGCAGACCCGGCTCCGTCTTCGGACCTCGACGTGACGCTGGACGTTGCCGACGATGCGACGAGCGACTTCCTCGACACCAGCGCCGAGGGCTCGCATACGGTAACCATCCCTGCGAACCAGCCCTCGGCCACCTTGACGCTCTCCACGAACGGCGACACGACGGACGAGGCGAACGGCAGCGTGACGGCGACCGTCGAGGCCGGGACCGGCTACACGGTGGCGGCCGGGCCCGATGACACCGCTTCGGTCGCGGTCTCCGATGATGACGCGACCACGGTCACGCTGACGACGCCCGACACCACCGCCGCGGAGGACGATGCGGCGGACACGGCGCAGATTGCCCTGACGCTCGGGCGCGGCTTCGTGGACGGCGAGAGCCTGGCGGTGCCGCTGCAGTTCACGGGCGGCACGGCAGGGACGCTCTTCACGCTGACCTGTCCGAATCCTCTGCCGACGGGCGTGACCTGCCAGACTCCGGACAGCGCTCCGCAGGTGACCTTCACGGGGCCGGCTTCAGGCGCGAGCGCCACGGAGGTGACGCTGTCATTCGCGGCACACGACGATAACGACAGCGACAACGAGACGGTGACGGTGTCGATCCCGGCGTCGTCCTCGGGCAATGCGCCGATCCTGACGGCGACGGGCCTCGGCGGCGGCGCCACGGGCGCGCGCACCGGCAACGGGGAGATCGCGATCGCGGACGACGACGCCCCGGCGTCGGATGCCTGCTATGCGCAGGTGAAGCCGGATGTGGAGAGCTACGCGGGGGAGACGAGCAACGGCCCGGCCCATGTCAATCGCTGGAAGAGGGTGCTGGCCGCGTTTGGTGACCAGAACGGCCATACGCCGATGACCGTCGCCGAGGCGCAGCAGAATGCGGACGACTTCTGGGCGGTCCGCTGGAACCCGGTGGTGACGGCGCTCCAGTGCCTGGAGAACGCCAAAACCGGTACCGGGCCCGAGATCACGATCGCGGGCGGCAGCGCCGTCACCGAGGGCGGCGATGTGGTGTTCACGGTCTCCGCGGACCCGGCCCCGACTTCGAACCTCACCGTAAAGCTCACTGTCGCCGACGACGCCACGAGCGACTTCCTCAGCGCAGGCAACCAGGGCACGCAGACGGTCACCATCCAGGCCAATCAGCCCTCGGTCACGCTCACGCTCGCCACGGAGAACGACAGCACGGATGAGCCCGACGGCAGCGTGACGGCGACGGTGGCGAGTGGGACCGGCTACACGGCGGGCACCCCGTCCCAGGCCACGGTGGCGGTGAGCGATGACGATGCGGCCGCGGTGCCGACCCTTTCGGTCGGGATTTCTCCGGCATCGGCGAACGAGGGCAATGCCGGCAGGGCCTGGACCACGGTGACCTTCGGCCTCGACCCGGTGCGCGCGCAGCCGACGACGTTCAAGGCGTGTCTCGCGAGCACGGGCACGGCGACCCGGGGCGCCGGCGAGGATTACCGGTTCGTCCACCACGGCAACGACACGCCGCTCACCCTGACCGGGGAGTGTCACAGCCACACGCTCGCCGCGCACACGGCGAGCGGCGAGGTGCGTCTCACGATCCGGGGCGACACGGCATTCGAGCCCGACGAGACGGTGGTGGTGGAGCTGCGGGACCCGCCCCAGGGCGTGGCCGTTTCCGGAACCCGAGGCTCGGCCACCTACACCATCGTCAATGACGACGCGCCGCCCAGCCCCGTGTTGCGTATCTCCGCGGGGCCCGATGTGGACGAGGGCGGCAATGCGGGCTTCACCGTCCACGCCGATCCGGCGCCGCAATCCGACCTCACGGTGGCGTTCACCGTCGCCCAAAGCGGCGACTGGCTCGCCGCGCCCGGCGCCGGCAGCCGGCAGGTGACCCTCGCTGCGGGCGCGGCAAGCGTGAGCCAGGTGGTTGCCACGCTCGACGACGCCACGGACGAGCCCGACGGCTCGGTGAGCGTCACCCTCGAGTCGGGCACGGGCTATACGGTGGCGGCCCCGCCGGACGATGCCACCTCGGTTGCGGTGCGCGACAACGACGAGCCGGAGGTGAGCATCTCGGCCGGTAGCGGGGTGACGGAGGGCAGTCCGGCTTCGTTCACGGTCACGGCGAACCCGGCGCCGCATGCGGACCTGACGGTGAAGCTGACCATTGCCCAGAGCGGGGACCATGCCGCTTCCGGCCAGACCGGCGCACGCGAGGTCGTCGTCCCGACCGGGGGCAGCATGGCCTTCGAGGTCGCGACGGTGAACGACACGGCGGACGAGCCCGATGGCGCGGTCACTGCGACCCTCGCCGCCGGCAGCGGCTACGCGGTGGCGGCGTCGCCGCACGACACCGCTTCGGTCGCGGTCGCCGACGACGACGCGGCGGGCGTGCCGTCGTTCTCGGTGGACGATGCCGAGGCGCATGAGAACGAGTGGTGGCTACGCTACACCATTCGGCTGAGCCCGGCCTCGGAGAGCAAGGTGTCGGTGTGGGTGCATACCCGGGAGTCGAGCCCGGTGTCGGCGCGCGACGGCGAGGACTACCAGGGCATGGGCTGGGGCACGCGGCTGGTCTTCCC
>JAJEGJ010000022.1 GCA_022819905.1 Alphaproteobacteria bacterium | reverse complement strand
GCAGCCGACGCGCCGAAGCCGAGCCCGTCCACGGGTGAAGCTCGGCCGGACCGGCGGCGAATTGCGGGCGGCAACCACCCAAGGAGGCCCCTTCCGGAAAACACGACAAAAAAACGTTGACAAGATGGAAACTCGCTCCGGAGGCTTTCGCGGCTGCCGAGTGCCTCCCATGAACGGAGCCGCATCCTTGAACCCATTGAGGGCAGTCCCCGATCTAGAGTCCTCCGGAGCGAGGGCATCCTGCCCTCGATTGGAACCAGCGGCGCACCCGAAAAAAGCCAAAACGAGAATTGCTGGGAGCCTTGTGTGGAGCCGTTTTCCGAACCGCTGCCGGTCAGTCCGCCGCTTGCGGGGCGTACTTTTCGAACCACCCGAGCAGCGTCGTCATCTTCGCCATCGCGTGGCTCGGGCGCGCCACGATGCCGTGCGGCTCGCCTGGAACGCGGACCAGGACGGTTTCCACGCCCTGCAGCTTGAGGGCCTTGTAGTACTGCTCGGATTCGGACATCGGCGTGCGCCAGTCCTCCTCGCCGGTCATGATCAGCGTCGGCGTCTTCACGTTCTCCGACACCCGCAGCAGGGACCGGGCCTCGAAGTTGTCCCGGTGTCGCCAAGGCAGTCCCGGCACCCAGTAGTCGAGGAACTTCCCGGCAAGGTCCGCCGTGAAGACGAAGCTCTCCCAGTTGATCACCGGATAGAACGCCACCGCGGCGCGGAAGCGGTCGCTGTTGCCGATCATCCAGGCGGTCAGCACCCCGCCGCCGCTGCCGCCGGTCACGTACAGCCGGTCCGGGTCCACGAAGCCCATGCCGATGACGTGGTCCACCGCCGAGTCCAGATCGTGGAAGTCATCGCCCGGGTAGGCGTGGTGGATGAGATTGCCGAACTCCTCGCCGTAGCTGATGCTGCCGCGGGGATTGGTGTACAGCACGACGTAGCCGGCGGCGGCCATGAGCTGCTTCTCCGTGTCGAAGACGTCGCCGTAGTCCGCGAAGGGGCCGCCGTGAATCTCCAGGATCAAGGGGTACTTCCGCGCGGCGTCGAACCCGGGCGGCTTAATGATCCAGCCATGCACCGGGCGGCCGTCCTTCGACGAAGTCCAGCGCAGCTCCTCCACCGCGCCGAGTTCGCGCTCGCCGAACAGGTCCGCGTTCAGGTCGGTCAGCAGGCGCGCGGGTTCGCCGGGGTCGGCGACGGCGATGTCGCCCGGCACGGCCGGTCCCGGCACCGTGTACGCCAGCCGGCCCTGGTCGCTGATCGACCATAGGGTGTTGTGGAAGATGTAGCCCGTCTCGCCGCTGCCGATGTCCGGGGCGGCGACGCGGCGGCCGCCGTCCAGGGAGAACAGCACGAGCCGGGCATTGCCCTCGTCATGCACGACGGCGTAGATGCCGCTGCCGTCCGGCGCCCATTGCGGCCCGCCCCCGCCCCGGCGCGCGGAGTCCTGGACATGGCGGTCATATTCTCCTGTGAGGTTTTTGACGTTGGCGCCGTCGCGGTCCGCCACGTACAGGTCGTTCTGCTGATGCCCCTGGCGCGCGTCGTCGTAACCCACGTAGGCGATGTGCCTGCCGTCCGGCGAGACACAGACCGCCGCATCCGGCCCGTCGCGCCCGATGAGGCGCCGCGCCAAGCCGTCGGCCAGCGACACTTCGTAGATATCCGCATCCCCGGCGGCGAACATCTCGGCGCCTTCGGTGAGGTCCGCCGACAGGATGAACGATTCGCCTTCGGGCGCCCAGACGAAATTGCCGACGCCGAACTGGCGATCCCCCGAGGTCACCTGGCGCGGCGTACCGCCATCGGCTGCGACCACGAAGATGTGCATGTAGCCGGGCGGCACTTCCCCGACATGGTCGAACCGGAAGGCCAGCTTGTCGGTGTATTTCGGCGGCGGCGCCCAGTCGGCGCCGGCCGGCGCCGGCGGCATCTCGCCAATCACCAGCGGCGCTTCCGGGACGAGCCTCGAGAACGCGATACGGCTGCCGTCGGGCGACCAGGCGATGTTGCCCGGCGGCAGCGAATCGCTGGTAATGGCCGCCGTGTCCCCCGTATCCATCCAGCGCACATGGATCTGCGTGCTGCCGCTCTCGTCGGAAAGATAGGCGAGCCGCTTTCCGCCCGGCGACCAGCGCGGGCTGTTCGCCTTGTGCTTGCCAGCGCTCAGCGGCCGGTGGTTGGCCCCATCCGCGTCCACGATCCAGATGTTCTCGTAACGGCGGTCGGTCATCACGTCGTTGAAATGACGCACGTAGGCGACGCGCTCGCCATCCGGCGAGATCTGCGCATCGGATGCGTATTCCAGCTCGAAAACGTCCATGAACTCCAGCGGCTGCGCCGCCTGCGCCCCACCCGCGAAGAGCAGCAGCGTTACCCACATGCGAAACATCACTGTCCTCCTGTCAACTGTCCGGCCCTACGCCATGAGAGGACCAGACGCGGAAAACTCGTTCGACACGAACCTAGTGCGTCGTTCAGTGCCGGCTCATGACCCGGTCCACATGCGCCTCAAGCACCGGCAGGGGCATGGCGCCGCTGCCGAGGATCGCCGCGTGGAAGGTGCGGATGTCGAAGGCATCGCCCAGCTTCGCCTCCTGCGCGGCGCGGATCTCCCGGATCTTCTCGAGCCCCAGCTTGTAGGCCAGCGCCTGGGCCGGCATGTCGGTGGAGTAGCGCAGGGTTTCCGTGGCGGTCTCCTCCGCGCTGGAGAAGGTGTTGGCCCGCATGTAGGCCATCGCCTTGTCCCGCGACCAGCCCAAGTGGTTCATGCCGGTGTCCACCACCAGGCGATTGGCGATGAAGGCATCGAAGAGCAGCCAGCCGTAGCGCTCGTAGGGATCGTCCAGAATGCCCATCTCCAGGGCGAGGCTGGCGGCGTAGTTGGCCCAGCCTTCGGTAAAGGCGGCATAGAACAGCGACGAAAGCTTGCGCAGTTCCGTACTCGCTTCGCTCTCCCGCTGCAGGGCGATGTGAAAATGGTGGCCGGGAACCAGTTCGTGGAAGATGAGCGGGCCGGTCCAGACCATGGGGCGGCTCTCGAGTTTTGAGCCGTTGTAGCGGTAGTTGCCCCGCGGGCTCGCCGGGCTCGGCGGCTGATAGAAGCCGAAGGTCATGCCCGGCTCCGCTGCCGGGTCGAGGCGCTTGACCCCGTAGGGCGCCTCCGGCAGCACGGAGAAGTAGTCCGGGATGTGCGGTTCCACTTCGCGGATGTAGGCCATGTAGCGCTCCTCCACCTCTTCGGGGGTCTTTGCGTAGAGGCGGGGGTCCTCGCGCATGCGGTCGTGAAACTCCTCTGCGGTGCCCTCGAATTCCAGCTCGTCCCGAATCGCCTGCATCTGTTGCTGTATGTCCGCCATGTAGGCGAGTCCGCGCTCGTGGATGTCCTCGGGGTCGAGGTCCATCGTGGTCTCCTGGCGGATGGCGAACCGGTAGGCCGCCGGGCCGCCCGGGTACTGGCCGAGGCCCACCGCTTCCGGCGCGCGCTCCACATAGCCGTCGCCCAGGTACTCCAGCAGCGCATCGACCGCCGGGATCACCTGCCCCGAGACCACTGCATCGATGCCCGCGTTCAGGCCCGCCCGCTGCTCCTCGGCAAGTGCGGAGAGCCGCTCCGGAGCCACCGCCGCCAGGTTGCCGATGCCCGCGCGCAAGGCCTCGAACACCGTCCTGGCCCCGGGGATGGCGGGCTTCGGCAGCAGGATGCCCCGTTCTTCCTGGCCTTTGAGCCGGGTCAGGTCATCGGTTACGTAACGGGCGAGATCGCGCAGCAGGCCCAGGTAGGCTTCGCCATCCGCTTCCGTTTCGAAGCGGTAGGTCCCCAGCGCCGACGGCAGCACCGAACTGAAGACGGTCCCAGCAGCATAGGGCGTGACGTTGAACTTGTGCCAGAAATGGGCCGGGTATTCGGTGGCGGATTGCAGCACGCTTTCCAGGATCGCGTAGGTGATCCGGTCGTCGTGGCTGAGCCGCGACGCGTCGATGGCTTGCAAATCCTCGAGCGCAGCCCCAGCGCTCGCCGCCTCGGCTTCGACGTAGGCGAAGCTGTTGTCCCCCAGCGACTCGATGCGCCGCCCTTCGAGCAGTTGCAGATAGGGCGAGGCATCGACCATTTTCGCCATGGTGCGGTCGGCGATGGCCAGCAGGGCGGCCGAACCGCGCTCCACGGCCACCGAATCGGGAGCCGTGCCTTCCGGCGCCGCCTGCGACCCGGCATCCGGCGCATCGCCCGTCTCCGCACAACCCGTCAGCACGAGGGCCCCCAGTATCGCCAGCGCCACCAGCGCATGGCTTCGCAGCAAATCAGTCATTGTTCCTCCAGCCTACTTCCGTGAGCAGTAATCGTCAGCGCAACGCCCGTGTCCGGGGTGCGACAAGGCAGTCCCGACACCGGTCGCGGTGTCAGAATGGGTGGACGCAGTGCCGGCCGGCGAACCCCAACCGGAAGGCCGCGATCAGAAGCCCAGCCGCAGGTTCAATCCTACCGTGCGCGGCCGCAGGCGGGTCGCCAAGTCCTCGAAACCGGGCTGAATGGCGCCGCCGGTGACCTTGCCGTCCTCGTCGAACAGGTTGTTCACGAAGGCGTAGACGCCCCAGTGATCCCCCTCCACGCCCGTGCGTACCGAACCCTGGGTGATCTTATCGCTCTCGGTGGTCACCGAGCCGAAGTTCAGGCTCCGCTCCGTGGTGTGGTCGAGGCGCAGATAGACGGTGCCCTGCAGGCCGCTTGAGCCGAGCGCCCGGCGGTACGATGCCGAAGCGGACACCGTCCACTCGGGGAACAACTGCACCCGCTGCCCGTCGGCGACCACCACGCCGCCGACATCGGTCACGGTCTCGCCGTACTTGGAGTCGCTGTAACTCCCGTTCAACGTCAACTCAAGCCCCTCCACGGGCGCGACGGTGAGGCCGAAATCGATGCCTTTGGCCTTGACCTTGCCGGCGTTGGTGATGGCGCCGAGCGCCGCCGGAATCACGCTGATCACCGTCTGCAGGTTGTCCCAGTCGATGAGGTAGCCCGCCGTCTCGACGACCACGCGCCCGTCCGCCAGCCGGGCCTTGGCGCCGATCTCGTAGCTCCAGGCCGTCTCCGGTTCCGCGCCGTTGCCGATGTCGATGCCCACTTGCTCGGCGATGAACAGCGAGATGCCCGGCTGCAGAAAGCCGCTGCGGAACCCCTTGGCGACGTTGCCATAGATCAGCCAGTCGTCGTTCGGCCGCCAGCCGAGGTTGAATTTCGGGTTGGTGGTGGAGTACTTCTCCTCGAACTCGACGGTCTCGATGATGGGCATGAAGGTCGTGAGGTCGAAGCCGGCGAGCACGGTGTCGCTGCGGTCGCGGGTATCGTCGAAATAGCGCAGGCCCACTGTCGCATCGAGCGTGTCGGTGATCGAGTAGGTGACTTCGCTGAACACCGCCCAGGATTCGCCGGTGGTATCCTGGGTGGACGGCGGAAAAGGCGGCACCTCGAAGGCGAAGGCGGTGCTGAGATCCCGGTAGTAAACCCCCGCGGTCACGTGCCAGGGGCCGAGATCGTTGGTGCTCAGCCGCAATTCCTGGGCGATGGTGTCCGCCGTGCGTATGATGTCGAACGACCCTACCCCCACCTGTTCGAAGTCGAACCACGAGGTCGAACTGACGATGTCGAACCATTGCGTGCTGATCGTGAGAATGGCACTGGCCAGTTCGTATTCCTGGTCCGTCGGGTTCAACACGCCAGGCGCGATGGCATTGCCGTAGTTGCCTGCGTCGTCGCCGTTGTTCGGGGTGCCGATGGCATTGTCGTAACTGGAGACCCCAACAACCAGATCGATGTTGTCGGTCGGTGCGAAGCGGAGCTTGGCGCGCAGCGTCTCGACCTCCCGGTCGTTAACCATTTCCTCTCCGGACTGGGGCTCGTTCAGCCAGCCGTCGTAGGTTTCCGTGGTGGCCACGAGGCGCATGGCCAGCCGGTCGTCGAGGAGCGGCACGTTCACCGCGGCCTTGACCCCGTAGTTGTCGCCGCCGCCCCGGCTGCCGGAACCGAACACGTCCACCTTGCCCTGAATCTCGTTGAAGACCGGGTCGTTGGTGATGATGCGCACCGTGCCGCCCAGCGAACTGGCGCCGTACAGG
The DNA here is from genome assembly GCA_022819905.1 of Alphaproteobacteria bacterium. Taxonomy (GTDB): domain Bacteria; phylum Pseudomonadota; class Alphaproteobacteria; order TMED109; family TMED109; genus VXPW01. The sequence continues at coordinate 10,078 of JAJEGJ010000022.1, read as the reverse complement.
GTGCCCTGCGGACCGCGCAGCACCTCGATGCGGTCGAGGTCGAAGGTGCGCACATCGGGAACCTGGGACAGGCCGAGGAAACTGAAAGGCACCTCGTCGAGGTAGTAGCCCACCGCCCCGTCGCCGTAGAACGAGGACATGCCGCGGATGTAGATCTGGGTATCGCCGGTGCCGGTGTCTACTATGGTCGTGCCCGGCGCGCCGAGCAGGAAATCGGCCAGTTGGTGCGCGCCCATGTCCTCGAGAAAGTCCCCGTCGAACGCGCTCACCGCGATCGGCGCCCGCAGCAGCGACTGTTCGCGCCGCAACGCCGTGACGACGACCTCCTCGAGGCTGGTGACGGGCTGGTCGTCGGTGGCCGCCGCGCCCTCCTCGGCAAATGCGGCGAGCATGGATGCGGTGAACGGCAATGCCGTCAGCACGGAGAGTAGAGCGGTCTTTCGCAATGTCATGCTTCCTTCCTCCTTCGAAATTGCATCAAATCCCAGCGTAGACGCTATACCAGACGCATTTCCGCCCCCCCCCCCCCAATGCGTGAGTACCCCGTGCTGCGGACCAACCGATGCCGCTGCGTCCAAAGGTCCATGACTGAAGCAACGAACCAGCCGTCCGCCGTCCAGCCGAAGATGGCGGTGTCCGGCGGATACCGGAACTACGTGCTGTTCATGCTGGCCGTGGTGGCCTTCTTCAACTACCTCGACCGCATGGTGCTGTCGATGCTGGTGGAGCCCATCAAGGCGGACCTCGGCTTCAGCGACGGGCAACTCGGCCTGCTCACCGGCTTCGCCTTCGCGCTCTTCTACGCCACCTTCGGCATTCCCATCGCGCGGCTGGCCGATACCCGGTCGCGGGTGACGATCCTGTCGGTGTGCATGGCGCTGTGGAGCGCCATGACCGCCGTCTGCGGGCTGGCGCAGAACTTTGCGCACATGCTGCTCGCCCGCGTGGGCGTCGGCGTCGGCGAAGCCGGCTGCGTGCCGTCGAGCCACAGCCTGCTGACCGACTACGTGCCCGCCGAGAAGCGGGCGCTGGCGCTGGGCATCTTTCAGACCGGCGGGGCCATCGGCATCATGGTCGGGCTGATCGCCGCCGGCTGGCTGGCCGACCAGTACGGATGGCGCGCCGCCTTCTTCATTGTCGGCATTCCGGGCGTCGTGCTGGCCATCGTCGCCAAGCTCACGGTCAAGGATCCGCCCCGGGGCAACTTCTCCCCGGCGCCGGAACCCGGGGCGCAGACGTTCAAGGCGGCGGTTTTCGGTCTTTTCCGCCGCAGAACCTTTGTCCACATCGTGATTGCTTATTCCCTGGGGCTGTTCGGCGTGTACGGCATCGGCCAGTGGATTCCCGCCTTCTTCGTGCGGGTGCATGAGATGACGCTCACCGAGGTGGGCTGGGGAGTGGGCATCGCGAGCGGACTTGGCGGCGCGGTCGGCACCTTTCTCGGCTCCGTGCTCGCGCCGCGCTACATCACCCGGGACCGCCGCTGGGAGGTCTGGTGGCCGGCCTGGGCGTACCTGTTCTGCATACCCGTTTATGCGGTCGCCTTCATCACCGACAACATCGCGTTCGCCCTTGCGCTGGTCTTCGTCAGTTCGCTGGTGGCCGGTTCAAGCATCCCGCCGGGCATGGCCAGCGTGCAGTCGGTGGCGGAACCGCACCAGCGGGCCACGGCGGTGGCAATCGTGATGTTCTGTTCCGCCATCCTCGGCCAAGGCCTCGGACCCACGGCCATCGGCTTCACCTCCGATTTCCTCACGCCCACCCTCGGCAGCGACGGGCTGCGCTGGGCGCTGGTGATGTCGCTGGCGCTGTTCGCCTGGTCCTGGGCGCACTTCATGATCGCGGCGCGAACGGTCGAGCGGGACCGAATCTCTTAGGGCCTGGTAACAGGCCCCAACCGCCGCTCCCTGAAGAGAATCAGCCGCAGACCGCTTCGAACACCCCCATGAAGTTCTCGCCGAGGATGCCGGCGATCTGCTCGTCGTCGTAGCCGCGGGCCACCAGGCCCCGGGTGATGTTCGGCATGTCCCGGTAGTCCTGGAAGCCGCGCAGCGTTTGGGTGGTGGAGACGTTGTCCTCCGGGCGGAAGCCGATTTCATCGACGATGGCGCCGAGGGTTTCTTCAATGACGTCCTCGGGCGCCTGCATGGGCCAGTCGGTGCCGATGCCGATGTGCCGCCAGCCAATGCGTTCGTTGATGTAGTCGATGTGGTCGAGCACCGCCTCCACGGTCGCCTCCGGGTCCCCCGAGAGGAAAAAGGGCACGGTGACCACGCCGACCAGGCCGCCGGTTGCCGCAATGGCATCGAGCTCCTCGTCGCTCTTGCCCCGGGCGTGGCCGTAAACGCCCTGGGCGCAGGTGTGGTTGGCGAGCACCGGGGTTTGCGAGGCGCGGCAACCGTCCAAGGTGGTCTGCCTGCCGCAATGGGAGGTGTCCACGACGATGCCGAGTTCGTTGCAGCGCTCCACCACCTGCTGGCCGTAGCGGGACAGGCCGGCATCCGTGGGCTCGGTGCAGCCGGCCCCGACGTAGTCCTGGCGGTTGTAGGTGAGCATCAGCACCCGCAAGCCCTCGTCGTAGGCGCGGTTCACGTCGTCGAGGTCCTGGGAGAGGCCATACACCGGCTGGCAATAGCCGTACATGGCAACCGCGCCCTCCGCTTTGGCGGCGCGGACCTGGGCGGCGGTGGTGCATTTGCGCAGCCAGCCCAGGCTCCACAGGAGATCCACCATCTCTTCGTACCCGCTCGACGCCTCGATGACGTGCGGCGCGCCCATGAGCACCCCAAAGACGCCGAGATCCACGCCGCTCTGCCGCCACCAGCGGCGAATCTCGTCGGATTGCCCGGTGGCCGCCAGGCGGTAGGGCGCGGCGATCGCCTGGCCGACGCCGGACAGGCCCTCGCCCACATCGCCGAGCGCCTGCTTCAGGAGCCGGGGATCGTAGGTCTTGAAGATGTTGGCGCCGCCCGGATGCTGATGCACCAGGTCGGCGATTAAGCACTCCTCGTGCAGCCGAGCGGCGCGCGCCTCCTGTTCGTCATCCAGGCCGAAGTCCCATTGTCCGGGTAGCGCTTGGTCAGTCATGATCGTCTCCTTGGTCATCGCGCATTCGATAGGCTGGCGGCTCCTGCCCGTGCAGGTGCTCCACGAAGTAGTTCCACATGCGCCGCAGGAAATGCCGGCCCTCGAGGCCGTGTGCACGATTGGGCGCGTAGACCATGTCGAAGTCCTTGTCGAGCTCGATGAGGCGGTGGACCAGTTGCAGGGTCGTGGCCGGCAGCACGTTTTCGTCGAGCTCGCCCAGCATGATGAGCAGCTTGCCCTTCAGGTTCTCCGCCTGGATCAGGCTATCGTTGTCGCGGTAGTTCACCGGCGTTTCCGTCGAATCGTCGTAGTAGCGGGTTTCGTTGGCGTAGAGCGCCTGGCCGTGGAACGCCTCCCAGTGGTAGTCCGGGTACATGTTGTGCAGCGAGCCCACCCCGACGTTGGAGATGCCGACCTTGAAGAAGTCCGGAAACTCCCACATGGCGCGGAAGGCCGTGAAGCCGCCGTAGGAGGCGCCGTGGATGCCCACCCGGTCGATGTCCATCCAGGGGCGTTCGGCGGCAAGCTGGCGGATGGCGGCGACATGGTCGTCGAGGCCGATCCGGTTGAGGTTTTTCCAGGAGTGATGGGAGAAATCGCGCGAGCGGTAGGTTGTGCCCCGTGCATCCACCGACACCACCGCGAACCCCAGTTCGGTGAGCGACATCTGCGGCGTCTTGCCCGGAACGGGTTTCAGCGCCTGACTGAAGTTGCGCGGCACCACCGCGGTGAGCGGGCTCGCGTACTGGGAATCGATGACCGGGTAGCGGGCTTCCGGGTCGAAGTCCGCCGGCTTGTGGAGCACGCCGTACAGGTCGGTGACGCCATCGGCGGCCTTCACAACCACTTCCTCGAGGTCGCGCCAGCCGGCTTCGTAGAGCCCCGTGGCATCCGCCGCCTCGAACTCGGCCACCAAGCTGGCATCGGCGGTTCTGCGAATGACGCTTCGGGTCGGCACCGTGGGGCGGGAGTGGCTGTACGCCACGTAGTCTCCGCTCGGCGAGACCGGGGGCCGGGCGGAGGCGCCGTCGAAGGCGAGCACGTCGTTGTAGGGGGAGGCGATGAGATGGTCGCCGTGCTCCGGTGTGAGCAGGAGGAGCCCCTTCCCGTCGAAGCCGACCCGGTAGAGGTAGCGGTAGTAGGGATTGCCGGGTTCCCGGCCGCTGCCGGTGAAGTAGATGAGCTGGCGCTCCGCATCGACGTCGATGATGTCCCGCACCAGCCAGTCGCCGCCGGTGATACGGTTCTTCAGCTCCCCGGTGGCGCCGTCGTACAAGTACAGGTGTCCCCAGCCGTCGCGCATGGAGAACCAGATGACCTCCGCGCCGTCTCCCACCACCTCGACGTTCGGCGGGTTGTAGGAGGTGGAATTGGTGTCGAAGCGGGGCGTCGCGTGTTCCTCGATCACCACCCGGGGCTTGCCGGTGGCCAGGTCGATCTCGAACAGGTAGGCGCCGCTCAGGTTGTCCGCCCAGGCGAGCGCCCGCAGCAGCCTGCCGTCCTCGCTCCACCAGACCTTGCGCAGCGCCGTCATGTCCTGGTGCAGGTGGAACAGCTTCTCGTAAGGCAGGTCCAGAGACACTTGAGTGCCCTCGGCGACATCGATGACGGACCAGGTCAGGAGCGCCGGCTTTTCACCGGTGAGGGGAATCCGCGGCAGGTAGACCTTCGGCCGGTGCGTGCCGTCGTCGGGGGCCGTCTCGACGAAGGGGTAGACGGCGACATGACGGTCGTCGAGGCGCGTGGCGAGCACTTTCTTTGAATCGGGCGACCATTCGGTTTCCATCGGCACCTGCCGTTCCCCGGAGCGCGATCGCGGAATGTAGGACGCCTTCCAGTTGCCGTAGTAGAGCCCGTAGCCGTTGTTCGGTTCGCCGTCGTCGGTCAGCGCGGTCCGCTCGCCGGTCGCAAGATCGAGCAGGTGCAGGTTGGCCGCCTCGGTGTAGACGGCCAGCCGCTCGTCGGGGGAGACGAGCAGCCCGGGTTCCGGCAGGGGTTCGTCCCCCGGCACGCAACCGACCGGTTCGGTGAGCGTGCAGCGCACTGGCTTTTCGTCGATGGCGAACGCGATGGCCCCGCGGCCCTCTTCGAAGCTGAACTCGGTGAACGGCAGCTTGTGTGCATCGATTTGGGCACCGGCTTCGGCATTGGCATCGGCTTCGGCCGCTTCATCGTCGGAGTCGGCTAGGCCCGACGCCACCAGCGCCTCGGCAACCGCCGCATGGTCGAAAGCCGCGCGTTTCTTCCCAGTGGCCGCATCCACCTCGGTGAATGCATGCCCCTGCCCTGTCTCCCGCAGGTACCAGAAGCGGTCTTCCTCACCGATCCAGTACACCTCGGGCAACAGGTTCCTGACGCGGGGGTTGGTGGTCGCATCGAACGGAACCACCCAACGTTCCGCCCGCGCATAGTCCTTGGCGGTGATCTCCGCCAGAACGCCAGCCGCTGCACCGAGCGCAGCCAATCCAACGGCAAGCCTGATGAAAACGACTCTCATAAGGAACGCTGTACCCGCATGAATTGACTCTCTCAGCACTTGGACGCAGCAAGTGAAGCCATCCCCAATCGGGGTAGTGGTTCAGTTTGACTTTCGCTTGGCCGGGGTAGGCATGGGCATGAGGAACCCGTCCGGGGCGCGGAGGTAGGGGAGCGCCTCAATTTTGCCCAAGATCAGCCGTTGATTCCTTGTAGCTAAATGGCTACAGTGCGGGCAATGATCAAGGTTGCGAGATACATTGGAAGCGATGGCTCGGACGGATTCGGTTCATGGTTCAAGAGGCAGGATTCGGAGGTGCGCGCGAGGGTGCAGACTCGCCTGGATCGGGCGGAGTTGGGCAACTTCGGCGACCATCGTGCGGTTGGCTTTGGAGTCTTCGAGCTTCGCATTCATCACGGCCCGGGATACCGTGTGTACTACGGGCGGGATGGGGATGAGCTTGTGATCCTGTTGGCCGGCGGGGCGAAGAAACGGCAACAGCGCGACGTCGATAGAGCGGTTGAAAACTGGAATGCCTACAAGCGGGAGAAAAGAAATGCCAATCAAGGATCATAAGGCGAGTGAATTCCTGCAAACGCCGGAAGACATCGCGGCCTACCTGAACGCCACCATTGAGGAGATGGACGACCCGAGGCTGCTCATGAAGGCGTTTCGCAACATTGCCGAAGCCCAGGGCGGCGTGTCCGAGCTCTCGCGGCGCGCGAAGGTGGACCGGGTCGCGCTGTCGCGGGCGTTGTCCGGCCGCAGGCATCCACGCCTCGACACGCTGGCAAAAGTGGCGGATGCCTGTGGGGTAAAGCTCCAGTTCTCCGCATAGACAAGGAACAAGTACACAGAAAAAGAACTGAGACACACAAATGGGGGTTCCGGCGGCCAGTTCGAGGGCGGGACGCCCTCGCTCCGGGGAGCCTCCAGCTTATCTACGGAAAGTCCGCTCGACATCAGCGAAAAGCCAAAACGAGAATTGCTGAACGCTTTCGCCTCACCTGTTCCGCCGGTGAGAAATCGCCTCAGTTGTGGTCTGCGCGCCCGTGCCGCGTCTGTGTCCACGGAACCATAGCCGGGAAGACACCCATGCCGAAGCACCGCACCTGCCTTCGCCGGGCGCTGCTCCTTGTGGCGGCCCTCGGCCTGTCCGCCGCCGCCCTGGCCAGCGACCTGCCGGAACCGCGCTACACCGAGTGGAGCTGGGAGAAGGAAATTTTCGTGCCCATGCGCGACGGCACCCGGCTCTCCACGGATGTGCTGCTGCCGGAGGGAGCCGAGGGCAAGCTGCCCACGGTGCTGGTGCGCACGCCCTACCACAAGGAAAACACCCACTGGGCGCTGTTCGGCCCCTGGGACCGCATGTTCCTCGAGCAGGGCTACGCGGTGGTGATCATGAACGAGCGCGGGCGGCACTTCTCGGAGGGGCACTACGAGAACTACCTGGAGGGCGCGCGCCACGACGGTTACGACTCCGTCGAGTGGATCGTCAACCAGCCCTGGTCGAACGGCAAGGTCGGCACCTTCGGGTGCTCGTCGTCCGGCGAACACCAATGGGCCATGGCCTCCACCAACCATCCCGGCCACGCCGCCATGCTGCCGCTGGCATCCGGCACCGCCGTCGGCGACATTCCGGGCAACGACACCCGCGGCGCCATCTACCGGGGCGGCATCCCCATGGTCGGCTTGTGGGCCTGGTGGTATCGCGACATGTCGCCGAGCGAACGTTTGCTGCTGCCGCCCGGCACCACGCAGGAACAGCGCATCCGCCTGCGCGACACCTTTTCGCTGCAGCCCCAGACCCACTTCTATCCGCTGGAGAACGGCACGATCAACTCGTCCGGGCACAAGAACGCCATTGAGGAAACGCTGGACATGCTGCCCAGCAAGGACGTCATACGGGCCGTCGGCGGCGCCCTGACGCCCTTCGACAAGTACGTCACCTGGGGCCCGGCCGATGAACGCTGGGATGCGGTGGAACAGATCGGCGCCGGCGATCAGCCGCGGGTGCCCGCGCTGCACCACAACACCTGGCACGACGTGGGCGTGGGCGAGATGATCCGCCTGTTCGAATACCTGCAGTCCATGGACACGCCAAACCAGCACCTGATCATCGGCTCCGGCCCGCACTGCGCCGCCCTGCAGGAGGAAGCGATCATGGCCGACCTGCGTTTCGGCGACCTGCACGTGGGCGATGCCCGCTACGGCGGCAGCGACCGGGGCTATGCGAAGCTGTTCCTCGACTGGTACGGCCACTGGCTGAAGGGCGAGGACAACGGCATCACCGACATGCCCAAGGTCCAGTTGCACGTGAAGGGCAAGGGCTGGATAACTGGCGACGTGTGGCCGCTCAAGGAAACCCAGTTCACCACCTACTACCTCGACAGCGACGGCCGCGCCGAAAGCCGCCTGGCGAGCGGCGTGCTGTCAACCGACGAGCCGGACGGCGCCGCCATGGACACCTGGGTGTACGACCCCTCGCTGCCCGTGCCCTCCCGGGGCGGCGGCTGCTGCGGCGATGCGATGGCGCTGGACCAGAGCGACATCGAAATCCGTTCCGACGTGCTCACCTACACGACCCCGGTGCTCGAACAGGGCGTGACCGTCGCTGGCCCCATCGACGTGGTGCTGTACGTGTCCTCCTCGGCAAAAGACACCGACTTCATGGTGAAGCTGGTGGATGTCTATCCGGACGGCACGGCCATCAACCTTATGGACGACGCCATCCGCGCCCGGTACCGGGAGGGCTTCGACAAACAAGTGTTCATGGAGCCCGGCAGCATCTACAAGGTGCGGCTCACCAACCTAGTCACCGCCAACCACTTCCCGGCCGGGCACCGCATCCGCATCGAGGTGGCGTCGAGCAATTTTCCGGTGCTCGAACGCAACCTGAACACCGGCGGCAGCAACTACGACGAGACCGAGTGGGTGGTGGCCGAGAACAGTGTGTACCACACGCCCGAGCACCCCTCGCACATCGTGTTGCCGGTGTTGCCGGAGTAGCGGGAAACTAGGCTCCTCAGGATCATTCGGGCTGCGTAAAGAACGCAGCGAAGAAGGCGCTGGCATCCGGGTTGCCGCCGAGTTCCAAGTAGGCACGGCGGAACTCGTCGCGCGAAATGGCCGGGTTTTCGTCCAGGAAGCTGGATACGGCCGCCGTGTCGGTGCCGTGCTCGCGCAGGTCGCGGGCGCCCTGGATGAAAGCCTCGCTGTCCCAGTCGTTGCTACGGGTGGCGGCGAGGTCCGGGTTCTGCAAGGCGCCGTTAGCTGCCCGCTGAATCTGGTCGTCGGATACCGGTGTGGGGATGGCTATCGCGTAGTTGAAGGCGGCGGTGAACAGCACGCCGCGCACGTAGGAGACCTTTTTCGCCCAGTCGGCGCCGGAGCCGCGCTCGACGACCGCGGGCACGGTGGAATCGTAGAGCAGCCAGTTCTCGATGAAGTTGCGCACCATCGTGACGTCCGGGACGAGATCCGGGACGGCCCAGTTGTTGGTTGCGTAAACCACGGCGGTGTCGAAGTTGGGCCAGGCGATGCCCCAGTTGTGCCAGCCGTACATGTGGGCGCCGCCGTGCTGGATGTTGTAGGCGGGCTCGCCCACCTTGTCGAGCATCCAGGCGAGGCCCATCTGCATGCCGCCCATGCCCTCGGCCTGGGGGGTGAGCGCCAGTTCGACGGTTTCGGGCTTCAGGATGCGCGCGCCCTGGAACTCGCCCCCGTTCAGGAACGCCAGGAAGAAGCGCACGAAGTCGCCGGGCGTGGCGACGAAGCCGCCCGCCGGGAACTCGCCGAAATAGACCGCCGGGGTCGGGATCCAGACCGAGCCCATGGGCATGTAGCCAGTGGACCTGCGCTCCCAGATGTCCGGGCGGATGTGCTCGGCGTCCTGCACCGGCGGATACTGGGAGTGGCGCATGCCAAGCGGCTCCATGAAGTGCTTCTCGACGTAGTCGGAAAACGAAAGCCCCTCCGGGTTGTTTTCCTCGACGATCAGCCCGAGCGTCCCCATGCCGAGGTTCGAGTACATGAACGTCTCGCCCGCCTCGGCAAACCAGCGGGGCAGGACGTCGCCGCCGGACATGGGCACGAGTTCGCGGCCGTACTCCGTCTCGATCGCCTCGCGCAGCGACCGGGGCCGCTCGAACAGGCTGAGCGCCGCATCCGCGGACAGGCCCGGGCGGTGGATCAACAGGTCGCGCACGGTGATGTCGCGCCCGCCCAAGGGGTTGTGCACCGCAAAGGGCAGGTAGTCGTTGATCGGCCCGTCGAGCTCGAGCGCGCCGTCCTCGACCAGCTTCATGATCGCCATGCCGGTGTAGAGCTTGCCCATCGACCCGGACTGGAACACGGTCTCCGGCGTCATCGGCTTGCGCTGGCCGAGATCCGCATAGCCGAAACCGGCCTCCCAGACGACCTCCCCCCGGCGGGCGAGGGCGATGTTCAGCCCCGGCGAACCGTAGGCGCGCATGACCATCGGGATGAAGGCGCGCAGGGCGTTGACGAGCCGCA
>JAJEGJ010000119.1 GCA_022819905.1 Alphaproteobacteria bacterium | reverse complement strand
ATACAGGATCACGAGCAGCACCTCGTACCTGGAATACGAGTCGCTGCAGCTCTACGACGATTTCGTGGTCGGCGTCTTCAGCCTGTTGTTCGATGTCGAGACATTCGCACAGGAGATCAACGTCGCGTCCGTGCAGGAAGGGGCGTTCGACTGGGTATTGGGCGGCATCTACCTGGAAAACGACATGTATTCCGATTTCCGGTTCGGGCTGCTGTTCCCCGGCGCCCCCGACCCCACCTTCGTTCCCACCGGTGGCACGGACAGTTCCGTCGAACAGTGGGCCGTTTTCGGCGAGGTGTCCTACGATCTCTCGACACGCTGGGCACTGACCCTGGGTGGGCGCTACGCGTCGGACGACCGGGCGGCCGTCAGCAATCTCGACCCATCCGACACGCCGTCGGGCAGTTTCGAGAAGTTCACGGGCAGGGCCAACCTCGCCTGGCGGCCGACGGACGATGCGCTTCTCTATGTCAACTTCGCCCAAGCCTATCGGGCTGGAGGATTCAATACCCGCATTGCGCTCGCCACCGCGCTCGCCAATGGAATCGAGGGGGTGGAACCGGCCGTCGAGCCGGACGAGGTGACGACCTACGAGATCGGGGCCAAATTCGGTTTGCTGGAGGGCGACCTGGATCTCGAGCTGACGGCTTACATTCTCGATTGGAAAAACAATCAGATCTTCGTTCAATACGTCGATCAGGTGGTCAACCCGGGGGTGATTACAGCCAAGAACCAGAACGCGGCGTCGGTAGATGGGAAGGGCATCGACATCGCCGTGAATTACCGGGGCATCGAGGGATTGACCCTCGGTCTGACGGCCAACATCTCCGATACGGAATACGCCTCGGATGTTCCGGGCGCCGGCATTTCGGAGGGCGATTCGTTCTTTCAGGCCGCGGACCTGACGCTCTCCGCCCTGGCGGGCTACCGCCGGCCGATCGCGCGTGGACTGCATCTGTCGGTGCTGGGTACCCTCAGCCACATCACGGAACGTGAGGATCGTTCACTCGGCGGGGTCTTCCGATCCGACAAGACAACTCTCGTCAACGCCCGGGCAGGTGTCGAAGCGGAAAAATGGAGCTTTTTCGTGACAGCCGAGAATCTGTTCGGCGAAGACGGCGCCGTGAGTCAGTTCGTCGCCTTCATCCCGTCAGGAGGCGAACCGATCAGACCGTGGCCGCGAACCATCGGTATCGAGTTGAACGTACGAATCTGAAGCATGAAATCCACGATCAACGTCTACGAAGGCTATTCCAGGGAAGTCGCGAACGGTTACGCACGCTCTTCCGTGCACGTTCCCGTCGACGACGGCTGCCGGATCGCGGTGGACATCCTGCGCCCCGCCTGCGACGGAGCAGTCCTCGCGGGGCCGCGACCGACCGTGGTGCAGGCGACCGGGTACCGGCGCGCGTACTACAAGAAGGAGAACGAGTTCAATGCGCCGAAATACGCGCAGCTGACGGCCCATCTCCCGGTCGGCGCGCTGATCACGGCCTACGAGCAGCGCCCCGCCTGCCAGCAGGTCATCCACCACGGGTACAACGTGGTCAGCGTCGACTTTCGCGGCACGGGCGCCTCCTTCGGCACGCACGCCAACCAGACCTGGCGCATCGCGGCCGACATCGCGCAGGTGGTGGACTGGATCGCGGGGCAGGAATGGGCCACCGGCAAGGTGGGCATGATCGGCGGTTCCTGGGAGGGCGTGATCCAGCTCGCAACCGCGGTCTTCCAGCCCAAGCACCTCGCCTGCATCGTGCCGCAGATTCCGCCGTCGATCATGAACGCCATCATGGATGGCGGCTTGGCGATGATCGGGTTCGCCCGCGACTGGTCGGCAATGCGCAAGGGCCAGGACGGGGCGGATGTGGCGGCGCCGGTGGACGGACCGGACGGCGAACGCCTGTTCAAAGAGGCGATTGCCGAACGCGCGCCGGCCTACGCAAACGCCAACGACCCGGGCACACTCGAGCACATGACCAGCGACGCCTACATCGCCGGCGCGTCCGAGGGCGCGCCACCGCCGCCTTTTCCGGAACTCGGCCCCTTGCGCAACGTGTTCGACGAGTTCGAGCGCATCAGCCGCTCCGGCACCGCGGTGTACCTGCAGACCGGCTGGTGGGACATGACCTTCGCCGGCGAGTGCCTGGACCTCTACGAGGCGCTCAGTGGCCCCAAGCGCATCATCGTCGGCCCCTGGAACCACGGCGTGCTGCCGACCATGGAGCCCCTGCGCTGGTTCGACCGCTGGCTCAAGGGCATCGACAACGGCATCGCCGACGAACCAGGCGTGATTTTCGCGACCACCGACCTGGAGGGCCGGGCCGTCTGGAAAGGCGCGGACCGCTGGCCGCTGCCGGAGGTCGAGACCGAGTCATGGTTCCTGAACGACACCCCCAGCGGCACCCTGGCGTCCGTCCTCGACGGCAGCCTGGAGCGCAACGCAGGCCCCGAAGCCACGGCCGAATACCAGGTCGATTACGAAATCGGCCTCGGCAGCCTCGGGCGCATGCGCTTCATGCTGCACGACGAGTACATTCGGCATCCCGACCTCAACGACCGGGCGCTGCGCTGCGCGACCTTCACCGGCCCCGCGTTGGCCGCGGATGTCGAGATCACGGGCTCGCCCACGCTCTTCCTGGAACTCGCCACCACGGCCTCCGACGGCGCCATTCACGCGACGCTCGAGCAGGTGATGCCCGACGGCAATGCCGAGTACGTCACCGAGGGCTGGTTGAACCTGCGCCACCGGAAGGTGAGCGAGAGCCCGCGGCCCCACGCCGGGGCCGCCTGGCATTCCCAGGCCGCCGCGGACCTGCTCGAGGTCCGCCCCGGAGAGCGCATGACGGCCGCACTCGAGCTTTACCCCGTCTCGGTTTTGATCGGTGCCGGGAGCCGCCTGCGGCTGACGGTCGCCGGAACCGACCGGGACAACCTGTACGTGCCGGAGCGCGATCCCGCCCCCGTGCTCACCCTGTTCTTCGGCGGCCGGAGGGGATCCCGGCTCGACCTGCCGGTGGAGGATGCGGCAAGGCGTCCCGAGGGGCGCGTCATCCCCGGCGCCTTTGCCGATCAGGATCCGGGGTTTGCGTTCGGAAAATCCGGCAGCCATTGAATCAACCCGACCAGGAGGTTGAAATGACCCATCTGATTCAACAAGTCATAAAGGGGATGATTCTGTCCCTGTCTCTGTGCAGCCTTTGTGCGGTCGCCGACGATCTTGGCGAACAGATGGAGGCCTACAACATGCCCGACAACGTGATCGATCGCTTCGATCCGGAGAGCCGGATTCCGGCCCGGGGCACCGTCGATTCCGTGCGCCGGGTGCGCGCCGACGGGTGGGCGTGGGACCACGAGGTGCGGGTTTATCTTCCCGCCAGCTATCACCATGCCGAAGCGGCGTACCCAACCCTCTGGATCACCGACAACAGCCTCGAATTGATTCAGGCGGCACTGACCGGCGATGCGCTCGGCTACGCGCCGGAGTTGATCGTGGTGGCGGTCGGCGCACCGACGGATGTCAACGCAGCGGAGTTCCAGCGTCGCCGCAGCTACGACTTCATTCCCGACAAGTCGCAAATGGGGGCGATGGTCGCCGCCATGCCGGATGGCGCCGTGGGCGGTGCGCCCGGCTTTCTCGACTTTCTGGTGAACCAACTGCGCCCCATGCTGGCAAGCGAGTACCGCTTGGACCTGAACGACCAGGGCTACGCCGGCCATTCGGGCGGCGGACAGTTCGGGCTCTATGTCCTGCTCAACAAGCCGGAGAGCTTTCATAAGTACATCATCAGCAGCCCTGCCGTCTACCAACCCTGGCTCGACATGGAGGCGCGTTGGCACGAGAAGAACAAGGACCTGAAAGCCAAGGTCTTTCTCAGTGCCGGTGAAGCCGAGGCCGCCCATCCGATCTGGTCGGCAGCGCAAATAGTCTCCACGGTCGCGACCATGGCCGAGCGGCTTACCGTCCGCCAGTACCCGTCACTGGAGCTGACGGTCAAAATCTTCCCGGATGAGGATCACCTCACTGTGATGCCCATCGCTTACACCCGGGGCATTCGCGCTCTATGGGGCATGTAACCGAAACCGAAGTGCGCTAAATCCCTTCCAAGGGCAGTGCGCCTTCGGCAACGCCCTCTTCCGCCTTGGCCTTCGCCACCATCTCCCGGATGTCGCCGAGCAGTTCCTTGGCGTCGTAGACGATGCCGTCCTTGATGGTGTACTCGACGCCGCCCACGCGCTTGAGCTTGTCGTCGGCGCCCAGGCGCAGGGCGCCGGTGCCGTAGAGCACCTTGAAGTTGTCCAGCGGGTTCTCGCCGACGATCACCAGGTCCGCCTTCTTGCCGATCTCGATGCTGCCGGTTTCCCCATCGATGCCGAGCGCCTCGGCGCCGTGCAGCGTCGCCGCGCGCAGCACTTCCAGGGGGTTGAAGCCCGCTTCCTGCAGCAACTCAAGTTCGCGCACGTAGCAGAAGCCGTACAGGCACCAGACGTAGCCGGCATCGCTGCCGGCGGTGACCCGCCCGCCCCGGTTCTTGAACTCGTTGACGAAGGCCATGCCCAGGCGGTAGTCCTCGGCGCCGGCAGCTTCGTCCTCGCTCGTCCAGTCGAAGAAGAAGGAGCCGTGGCTCTTGCGGCTGATGGTGTAGAACCGCCACTGCCAGGGCATGGTGTAGGTGTCGTGCCACTCGCGCCGCGCCGCCGCCATGACATCGCGAGTGGCTTCCTTCACCGCAAACGTGGGGGAGATGGTGAAGTCCCGCTCCAGCAGTGTGTCCATCACCTCGTTCCAGCGGTCGGACCCGGGCGGGGCGGCCTGGGAGAGGATGCGCGCCGCACCCTGGAAGCGGTGCTCCTCGTCTTCGTAGTTGTGGTAGCTGGGGTAGTCCTGGATGCGCTGGTTTTCAAACAGCGCTTCCGGCAAGCCGTACCACCAGTGCTCCATGGAATCGAGGCCCCAGCCTGAGGTGTCGAGCACGTTGGCCCGGGGGCTCGCGATCTGCGCGTGATGCATGGTGGTCTTGATGCCCTGCGCCTTCGCCTCGCCCATCGCCGCCTCCAGCAGGGCCGGCGAGCCGTGGTGGAACTTGATGCCCCGTGCGCCGGCCCGGGTGATCGCCTGCACCCAGCGGCGCGCATCGTCCGCCGTGAGCAGGCTGGAGGTGGGCAGTTCCGGGGCAAAGAAGGCATAGGGATGAACGTCGGGGCCGTCGATGTCACCCGCTTCGATCCCCTTGGACTGCTCCACCACCCAAGTTAGCCCGCCGCGATGGGAGCCCACCGCCCGCACCGTGGTGAGGCCGTGGGCGAGCCACAGCTTGTAGATGTAGTCCATGTTGAAGTCCACCACCTGGTAGGGTCCGGTATGGGCGTGGGTATTGATGAAGCCCGGCAGGATGTACATGCCGGTCGCATCGATCTCGCGGTCGCCGGACGCGGGCCGGGCAGCCTCGACGAGGTTCGTCCCCGAGATGGCGGCGATGCGGTCGCCCTCGACCACGATATCGACCGGGCCGCGCACGGGAGCGCCCGTGCCGGCCACGTAGTACACGCCCCGTATCACGAGCTTGGAATAGGGCCCGTCGCCCCGGTCCGGCGAGTCGCCCTGGGCGGGATAGACCGGCTCGTCTTGCATGAAGAAGTAGGCATTGACCATTTCGTCGCCGGGCTTGGTGCGCACCTTGGCAGCGGTCATGCGCGCCTCCACTTCGGCCCGTGTCTGTTCAAGGCTCGGCTCGGTTTGCGCCGTGGCTGTACTGGACAGGCAAATCGCGGCGGCCAACGCCATCGTGATCGAGGTAGTGGTTTTCATCGTTTCGTTTCCTTCTGGTGCTCTCCCGGATGTGTATCGGGATCTGGTTTCCTGTGGCCTGTTTCCTGTGGTCTGCTTCCTG
>JAJEGJ010000019.1 GCA_022819905.1 Alphaproteobacteria bacterium | reverse complement strand
GTGACGTTGCTGATGATGTTCATGTCCGGAAGAAAGCGGCTCACAGGTCCACCTTGCGGCCTGTCTCGAACGGGCGCGATGCGACGGCGTCAGCACCCACCAGCGGCGACCGGCGCAGCGCTTCGAGGATGCCGCCCTTCGTCGGAGCCGTGTCGGCGATGCCCTGACGGACGGTCGCCCGCAGACGATCGGCCTCGGGGCAATCCTCCGTCAACCGTCCTGGCCAGCGATCGGATCAAGTCCCCGTCCGAATCATGGCCCAGGACCTCGAAGCGGGCCAGGCCGCGCTCAGTCAAGCGGCTGCGATATTTCTTCCGCTGTCGTTGGAGTGCTTATGAACAACACAGAAAGTGTTGCAACGATCACGTGCCCAAGGTTCGCTTAACGTCCCCGTTCGCAGTTCTTCTGTCACCCGGTGCCGGCTCCCGATACGTGGCGGTGGGTCACACAGGCCCACTTCTCCTGCGGCCTGTAGCCGAATGCCGCTCAATCTTCCTTTCGATAGGGAAACCGTGCGGAAAAGGGGCTGGACTCGACGGGGGTCAGTGACGTACGTCCATTGAGTAAGAATGTCCCGTGCGGATGTCGGCACTCCCCAGGAGCGTGATTAATGAGGGAGCTTCGCTCCGGGTCGCCCCAAGGCGCCGTCATCGCCGTTCGCCCCGGTCCCGGCCGCAGCGCCTTCACAAGACAGCGCGCGCGGGTCCTGATGTCGAGCCAGGGGCCCATGGTCGCGCCGAGCGCTTCTTTCGTTTGCCTGGGTCTGACGATGGCGATATCTCCGTCGGATGTCGGATGAGAAGATCCCTCCGCGAGCCGGCGACGGCAGTTCTTCACTACGGAAGCCGGGGCCGGAATCTCCCGATTCAGGCGGGGGCGACCAGCCCGACACGACGCCGCTCGCACACGAACGCTCCCCCGCGGCGCCCGTCGGTGGCCACCTGAGTTCTGTTTCCATCAAGACGAGTCGCCATGAACCAGCCTCCGCCCCCCTCCCGGATGACTTCGGCCATCCGGGAGTTCATTCAGCTCGAAGCGGCCGGGGGCATCCTGCTCCTTGCGGCGTCCGTCATCGCCCTGATCGCTGCGAACACGCCACTGGCAGCGGCGTACGCCGGACTGCTGGACACGACGGTCGCCGTCCAGGTGGGCGCGCTTCTGATCACGAAGCCGCTGCTGCTGTGGGTGAACGACGGATTGATGGCCGTGTTCTTCTTCCTGATCGGCCTCGAGATCAAGCGCGAGTTCCTGGAGGGCGAGCTCGCCTCCGCGAACCAGGTGGTGCTGCCCGGGCTGGGAGCGCTCGGCGGAATGGTAGTCCCGGTCGCCATCTATGCGACGCTGAACTGGCAGGATCCGGTCGCCCTCGATGGCTGGGGGATTCCGGTCGCCACGGACATCGCCTTCGCGCTGGCGCTCGTCGGCGTGTTCGGGCGGCGCGTCCCGACCGCGCTCAAGGTGTTCCTGCTGACCCTCGCCATCTTCGACGACCTTGCGGCCATCGTGATCATCGCGGTCTTCTATTCGGCGGACCTGTCAGTCTCGGCGCTGCTGGTGGGCGTTGTCGCCCTCAGCGTCGGCGTTGCCCTGAACCGGTTCGGTGTGACGCGCACGAGCGCGTACGTACTGGTGGGAGTCGTGCTGTGGGTGGCCATGCTGAAATCCGGCGTCCATGCGACCCTCGCCGGGGTTCTGCTGGCCCTCTGCGTGCCCCTTCGGGCTCCCGAAGGACGCTCGCCGCTGAAGGCGCTCGAACACGACCTGCATGCACCGGTCGCGTACGCGATCCTGCCGGCGTTCGCATTTGCGAATGCGGGGCTGGCCCTGGGCGGGATCGGCCTCGAGGACGTGCTCCAGCCGGTGACCGTCGGCATCGCGGCGGGGCTCTTTCTCGGCAAGCCGGTCGGCATCGTTGCGTTCGTCGGCATAGGCGTGCTGCTCCGCATCGTTTCGCTGCCGAACGGCGTCACCTGGTGGCAGATCGTGGGCGCCGCGTGGGCGTGCGGCATCGGGTTCACGATGAGCCTGTTCATTGCCGGGCTGGCCTTCGAGCACGGGAGCGGCGAGTACTTTGCGGGGGATCGCCTGGGAATCCTGATCGGGTCGATCGCTTCGGCGGTGGCGGCCTGGCTGGTGCTGCGGTGGTCGCTCGGGCCGGTGAGACGGTTGCCGCGGTGACAGCAGTGCCGGCACGGTCGCGGGCGCCGCGGAATGGGCGTGTTGCCTCCGCGGGAACGGCCGTGCGACGGGTGCGCGATCGTCGCGAGGCCACTGCAGGTTTTCTGAAATTGCCGCGTCGTGCGCAATGCATCGGGGAAGCGGCCCGGCGCGTCTGTTGTCCGGGCCCTGGAATCCCGTCGACACTGGCCTGGCAGCCGGGCCGTGCAGGTCGCGATCTTCCCGTTGCAGAGCCCGGCAAGGTGCACTCTGTGCAGACGGTCGCGCGGGAATTCAGGGCACGGTCCGCGCGCTGCCCTGCGTCGGATGGCGCCCGTCAAGCAACTATGTGCCGAGTGCGTCCTGCTCGCCGCAGGAGGCCGAATGCTTGCACCTGAATGCCCCGGATCCGCCTCGTCGGGCACCCGCTGGCTACGTGACCTCGTAGCGGTCCGCCAGGGCCGAGTACAGCTGGCCCGCAAAGCGTGCAGCCGCGACCTGGAGGACGCGCGCCTTGAACTGTCCCATGTACAGGGCTACTGCCGGCACGTCTCGGGGGTCGAGCAGGATCCGGTGCGGGCGGTCGTGATCTTCGTCAGACATTATGGATTGAGCTGCCCTGGCCTCGACATCCGTGGGTTACGTTGAGGTCGGGACCCTCAATGCAGAGCCGGAAGAGCTGGGCGGTTGGGCTCAAGCCCACAGGGCGAGAAGATCGCGGTGCACACGCTGGGTGCTGCGGATGTCACGGGCCTCAAGAGCATGATCGGGCGGCATAGCTCCGAGGCCAAGCAAGCGTCGACCCAGAGGGCAGTGGCGCAATATTGTCGTACAGTGTGACTCTTGCTTGGAGTGAATATCCGGCCGCGACCACCAAGCCAACCGGCACTGGAGCTTCACTCAAGTTGAAGTTTGCGGCCCGCCCTCAGATAATGAACGACCGGAGTGTGAAAAGGAGTGCCAGTGATGTTGAGGTTGATAGGGGCGGTCGTGCTCGCAATGTTCGGTGACGGGGTTGAGCCCGGCCCAATCCTAGGCATCCGAATGCGGTAGTGTCACGATTGCGGACATGAACTGGAATTCCGCGACGTTCATTGCCCACCTTGATCGGTTCATCCTGGAACATGCCTATGGCTGTGACGCTCGGCTCGTCGCTGGCGATACGATGCCGACCGGGACTTCAATGATTGAAAAGGGTGAGCCGGACGTCGCGCCCGAGTTGTGGAGCAATTCGTTCAGGGATGCTATCGACACGGGTGTTGCGGAAGGCTGGCTGGTCTTGGCCGGCAAGGTGTTCTCCGACAGTGGTGAGGAGGGATTCTGGGTTCCCGGTTACATGGTCGCCGAGCGACCGGAGCTTGCGACCATACAGGGCGAGATTGAACATGCAGGCCTGTTCAGGAGCCCGGAAGACCCTAGCGTTTCGCTCCTGATGGGTTGCCCGTCGGGCTGGAACTGCCAAATCTCGGCAGAGAATCTGTTTCGGGCACTGAAACTGGAAGAAGCCGGATTTGAACTGGGAGACCCGGGTTCCGGAGCGGGGTTGGCGGGGTCGCTGGCCAAGGCCTACGAACGGGGCGAATCATGGTTCGGCTACTACTGGGCGCCGACCGCGCTGCTCGGCAAGTACGACATGGTCAAAGTTGATTTCGGATCCGGTGCGGATGTGGAGGAGTTCCAAAGCTGCACGACCCAGCCGGACTGCCCCGACCCGAAACCGACCATGTATCCGCCGTCGCCGGTGCACACTCTGGTCACGGCGGATCTTGCCGAACGCTCGCCCACAGCCATTGCCTATCTTTCCTCCCGATCGTTCAGCAACAGTTTCTTGAACGCGATGCTGGCCTGGATGGAGGAGAACCAGGCGGATGGGGAGACGGCCATGGTGCATTTCCTCAGCGACTTCGGCGACATGTGGCGTCTTTGGGTGCCTGACGACGCCTCGCCCCGGATTGTGGCTGCGCTGGCCGAGCTCTAGTTGTGGCGTCAGGGCAGGGGTGCTGAAGCGCTTCCGGTTACTCATTCATTCCACGGAAGTCCGCGAAGTTCCGTCCAGGCGCTCCCGGACCGGCACGCGATGTCCGGCCCCCGCGTCTCGGCTCCACCCCACTCCCCGGCACCTTCGCCGCCCGGCGCGGATGTCACGGCAGCCCTTCAGCATGGTGCAGGCTTTGGCGGTACCGGCACCTGATTGCCGCCCGCATCCTCCCGTCCGGCCACCAGTCTTCCGCGCCGTGCTCCCGGCCACGGAGTGCGCCTGCACCCATGGCGCGAATCACCCAGCACGTTCCTTACCCTCACCAAGGGGCAATGGCCTCAAACCCGACGGTATATTCCGGTGCCTCCGTATCGCTCTCCGGGCGCATCACCCTGAAGCCGATCGACCGGTCGGACACGATCCTCGGCATGTAGCGCCAGCCGACGCCGTAATTCCGCGCCAACCCACGAAGTTCGAAGAATTGCGCCTGCGCATGCGGCAAGAAGCTATGTCAATGCTTAGGAGATGGGATGGGTGCCCCCGCGAAGCGAGGCATCATGCTGTGCCAGTCTGGTGAGATTCGACCAGGACAAGGGACGCGGCATCCAGCTTGTCGAAGCGTAAAAAGTTCCGTCGGAATCCTTTCAGACGGCGAAAGAGCGGCTGTACCTCGTTACACCGCTCGTACATCTCTCGGTCGTATTCCCAGAGTTCCACGAGGGTTCGCAACGGCAGCACGACCGGGGTGACGTTCAGGTTGAGGGCGATCTGGCGGGTTTCGTCGCCCTCGTATGCGCGGTCCATGACCGAGGCTGGATGGCCAAGCTGCCGGCTAACGAATCTGTGGGCCGTGCGGTTGGAAACAGCGAAGCTGAAGCTTTGCGCGGACCTGTCACATGACTGGTCTGGTCCGGTGGTTGTCGTGGGCTGACGGGCGGGCCGTTCGAAATCGAGGTGCTGAACCGTCGATGAAAGCAGGGCAATCCCGAAAACGTATTTCAGTTCGCGTCGGCTGGGTCACCGTCACCGGGCGTAAGCGCGTCGAAGATACCCGTAAAGCTTCCCTGCGAGCCGTCAGCTTCGGCGAAGTGAACATCGGTCGAGCCGACCACCCGGCGGGGGTGGCCGTTGACATCGGGTACGCTTGAGAACTGACCGCGCCATGTCCCGGCGGTGCGTGTGATTGTGCGGTCGGGATGTGTGACCGTGACCTCGGTGTCCTCGAATGCGCCAGCAGCAACGAAGGATGCAGCGAAATGCACTTCGTAATCGGCCGGCGACGCGGCAGGGTCGGGTCCCTGCCAAGGCACGACCGGAAAGAGGTGGCGACCGGGTGCGGTCTCGATCGGCCCGAGACAGCCCATGCAGCCAGTGAGGCGGTCGCGGTCGAAGTCCGCGGTCAAGGAGATGGGCCCTGCGAACTCTGTGTACTCGGAAGATTCGGCCAGCTCGCCCCAATCATGGCCGTACAGGTAGGTATACAGACCGCCAGCACTGCCGACGTAGTTGGCCGCGCCGGTCAGGGGGAGATCGGGCGGCCTGGCGGGGTCAAGTTCCGGGCCATCGACAAAGACACCGCGGATGGCGGAATCGACAGCCTCATAGGGCGCGCCGGGTGGGTAGACGAGCCACCATCCGGCCGCCAGGTAGTCTGACGGGTCGGCATCGTTCCAGGAGGCCAGTGCGTACAGGAGAATCTTGCCGTCGTAGTGGTTTTCCGCGAGCAACCATTCGCGGCTGGAATGGTTGGGTTGCGATGGCGGGGGGAGATAAAGCCCCCACGACTGGTCGCGGTGTCGGCGGGTATCGAGGGTACGGGTATCGCCGTCGTGGTAGCGCACGTTGATACTGAGGACACTATCGACGAAAGTCGTCTGCGTGCGGAACGGCTGGGCAGTCGGCGTAAGCGTGGGGATCGGGATCGCGACTGGATCAGGATCAGGATCGGGAAGGCTGCTGGAGCAGCCGGTCGTCAACGCGAGCAAGAGGAGCGCCGTCGGCACCAGGTTTCTCATGAATCTGCAGTGATCTGTTGCAACGGGTGTTGCCAAGTTGTTTACCGCACGCAACGTCTTCGGATGACTGCGCAGATATTCGCTTGCCTGCGGGGACCGGCACATCATCCCGCACGACTGGTGGGCACGCCATGGTCTCATTGCGCAAGAACTCCAGCAGACTTCGTTCGATCAGCCGCGGGCGGCATTCACGGAACTGGACGTTGCCCTTCCTTATTCCGGCACAAGCTCGCAAGAGTCCCAGATGTGAACCACGTGGGCCAGTCGGTCCGGGGTGCCCTTTTCCGCCGGCGAAACGCAACTTTCCAGCAGGTTCTCAACATCCTGCCTCCGGGTCGATAAATCCAAGGAGGCAGGATGTTCTACTTGGGTTTTGGAAGCCGATGTTCCTGTCCAGAGGCCGCAGCACGTGGGGGTTCGTGACTGATCACTTGAACAGGTTGAAGTAGTAGCGGACGTTGACGTTGAACCTTTTCTCCCATTCGTTGTTCGAATTGGCGCCAAAATCACCACCGGGCCCAACGAAGAAGTTCCCGTCCGAGAAGCCAATGTCGGTGTACACGTACACGCCACCCCAGAACCACGAGGCGCCGACCGTCCACAAGGAGCCGTCGTTGAAGTCGTCGCTTTCCCTCAGGATTGAACTCCATTCCACGTAGGGGGTAACGCTGCCAAGCCAAGCCAGGTCGGAAGTATCGACTCCCTCATACCGAAGGGATACCGCAGGGATCCAACCCTCAGTAGCGACGAGCGCGGGCCATTCGTATGCACCCATGGGGATGAGACCGGCTCCCCAGGGGGTGTCGTCGGTGATGTCGTAATTGTAGTAAGACAGCTGGGAGACAACCTTTACGTCGCCAAGGGAGGCTGTCCCGTGCACGGATGCCGCGAAGTGAGTGGCACCACTGTCGTCAACGTTCGTTCCTTCCAGTTGCCCGTATTGGATTGACCCACCCACATCTCCCACACCCTCTATCGGATAGACGGCGCGCAGATTGATCTGTCCGTTTTCAGTAAAGCCGCATCTGTCGTGGCCTTGGTTACAAGTCCCGTTTGCCTTCCCCCAGATCACCGGATCGTAGCTGTATCGTGCGCTGTCCAAGCTCTCGCCGTCCCAGTGCCCCTCGTCTTGGAAGAAATAGGCGAGGTCGATGTTGAAGCCGCCAAGAGAAGTTTCCCATCTGACTCCAAGATCCATGTCATCGATGAGCCCGACGTAGAAGTGCTGGTCGAAGTACCAGCTCGACGACACTCCGTAGTCGCCGGGACCGAAGGGGACACGCACGATACCGGCCCGCACCGTGCCAAAGTCGTCCGACTGATATCCCAGCCATGCCGTGTGCATCATGCTGTATCCGTCGTACCAACGGTACTCCACCCTGCCGATGAGGTTGTTGTGGCTGAGGTCGGCGTTGAGACGGAACATCTCTAGATCCACATCCCCAAGGTTTTCGCCCCGACGGTTGTCGTAGTCGCCGTACACCCAATTGATTCCAAGCGCACCGCCGATGCTGACCGGACCATTCTCAGCATTCGCGTCATTCGCAGGTATCAGGAGGAGGGCGAGGCCTAGCGCAATAATCCGGCTGAGTGATGTTGCGTACCGCATTGGATTCTGCATGTCGTTAATCGCCTCCAGGTCACGAATGTGTGGCCGTGGTCACCAAGAAAAAAGGCGCGGACCTTGCGCCAGTGGACATGGGGCGATACGCGTGGTCCAGGTTGGATGGAGATTCAGAACCTCAACGAAGACTGAAGGACCGCCCCATGCAAGCAAAGTGTATCTGAACGCAACCGACTTCTGAATGCCTTGACCGCTGCCGAGCGGTCTTCGGGGCGTACGCGGGGGTAAGTCGTCGCCCGCTGTAAGGCTTGCGACTTCCACGGGGCCGCAGCATCGTGATCGGGAGCGCGAGCGGACCAGCGAGCCATGTGTCGATGAAGGAAGCCGTGTCGGCGTCTTCGTCCCTGACCTGCCAGCGTTGCCGATCCGAATCCTGATCCGCACAATCGGCCCGATAATGCCGGGCGAGTTCGACGAAGCATAGCTGTCGCCCGGACGGTTCAGCGCGCGAAAGGGATCGGGCCGTGGCTAGTCGTGACTCGGTGCTGGTGGATGTTACCGGCGTGGTCGGTGAAGTGACGGAGCGCCAGACCCGGAAGGGCACGCCGTTCGTGTACGCGCTCGTCGAAGACCGACGGGGCCGGGCGATCCGCATCAATTGGTGGGATGCTGCGGAAGCTCCGGAAGCAGGCGTACGAGTGCATGTGCGCGGACGCCTGGATTCATACAACGGACAGCGTCAGGTGCATGCCGACGCCACGGAGCCGGTGTTCAGCGGTCCGCCCGAAGATCCGCTTGTCGCGCGCGTCGGGTACTACCGGGACTGCCTGCGGGCAGAGTCGTTCACTGCGGTCCGGCTGCGGGCGTCCGATCCCGGGCACCTTCTCATCTCCGCGCGCGTGGCCGGTCCCTTCCACGGGGGCTTGGAGCTGCCCCGGGCGCCTGGCCGCGACAGATGGCTTCAGGCTCGCCGTCACACCGGCGACGAGCCGCTGACGGTGGGCTGGCCGCTGGTGCAGGGCGTGGAGCGCGCCGTTGGCGGCGCGGTCGAGCAGTTCTCGCCGCTTCTGGTGGGGAGCGCGCGCCTCGCCGAGAAGGCAGACCGGGTCGATCTTGAGTCTGCGGACGTAGAGCTGAACCCGGTTGCGCTGGAACTGCTGGGCTTCGCTGCGACCGAAGCGGACGCGCTGATCGCTGAACTGCGGAAGAGCATCGACGTCGACGAGACGGTGACATTGCGTGGCCGGATTGCCGCGATCTTCGAGCTTCTTGAGCGCGCCGGGGTCGTGGGTCTCGGTCGTTGTACCCCGGACGCGATGTCTGGGGATGAGGTGGCGCCCGGGATCTGGGACCGGGCGGGCATATCCGTCGGTGATGTCGGGGCCGGGGCTTCGCGCACGGCGATCGCGGAGCTGACACGCCTTCTGCTTCGTCCCTCGAGCCTGCAGGAGGGCCCGCTGGCGGCCGTCCTCGGCCGGCTACCGGTGCCCGGCCGCTCGCCGATGATTCCTCTCCCTACGGTGCTGCCGTCGACCGCTCGTCAGGACGAGGCCGTTTCGTGCGCCTGCCAGGACCTTCTGACCGTCGTGACCGGGCCGCCGGGCACCGGCAAGTCGTACGTCCTCGGCAACGTGGCGGTGGCCGCGCTGTACCGTGGAGACACGGTTCTGCTTGCTTCGAAGAACAACCGGGCGGTCGATGTGGTGGTCGACCAGCTGCGTCGCGGCACGTCGAGCCTGATCGTGCGCACCGGCAATGCGGACCGGCGTGCGAAGGCTGCGACCCGGCTGCAGGAGGAGCTTCGCGCGGAACGTCAGCTGGGGGACCTCCGCCAGCCGCAGCATGATTGGGAGGCCTTGCAGGCCGAGCTTCGCGAGGTCTTCCAGCCCTTGGCCGAGCGGGCCCGTCTGGAACGTGCGATCGCGGAGATCCGTCAGCAGATCGGTCGCGTCGCCGCACGTTGGGCGGGGACACCGGGCTGCGCACCCGTCGAGGAGATGCGTCATCTTGATGACGCCCACGAGACTGAGGGGCTGGTCGCGGAGGCGACCGAGCTGCTGGCGCAGTTCCGTGCGCGGCCGGGCTGGTTCTGGCGCCGTCGCCGGCACCGCCGGCGGGTGGCGCGGGCGCGGACGTTGCTGCATCGCGTAGCCAGCGCCACCGGTGTCCCGTCCGGCGTCGTGGATGCGTGCCTGGCGGACGTGGCCTCTGATCCGATCGCGTCGGACCAGCCGGAGCAGCGATGGCGGGCTCTGTCGCAGGATCTCGTTCTTCGGGCGCAAGCGGCGCGCACTGCTGGCAAGCTCCCGCTGATGGAGCGCGAATTGGGGAAGCTGCCCCGGAAATTCGAGGTTGATGATGCGCTCGCGCACTTGGCGCCCCGCCGGACGGACGTCGGTAAGGCGCTGATCGAGGCCATCTGGGCGAAATTGTGGCGCCTCCAGCCGGACGCGCGCGAGGCGGGCCGCCAGTGGGCAGACCTCCTGCAGAAGAAGGGCATGAAGGGGGCGATCTCCTGGGCCCGCCGCATTGTTCGCGATGCGCTGCCGGCCGTGCCGCTATGGGCGGTAACCAACCTGTCCGTGGGCCTGAGCCTGCCGCTGTCGCGGGGGATGTTCGATCTCGTGGTGATCGACGAGGCCGCGCAATGCGACGTCGCCTCGGCCTTGCCGTTGCTCTATCGCGCGAAACGCGCACTGATCGTGGGCGATCCGCACCAGTTGCCGCATGTGACCAACCTGGGTGTGGTGCGCGAGCGCCGGATTGCCGAGCGCTGGGGGCTGGTTGGCGAGGATGCCGGGCGTTGGGACTACAACGTCCAGAGCCTGTTCGGCGTCGCGGCGGCGGCCGTGCCAGAAGCCCCCGTCGTCCTGGACCTCCACTTCCGTTCCCATCCGGCCGTTTCGGCGTTCGTCGCGGATGCCGTCTACGGCGGCGGGCTGGAGCTGTGTTGGTCGGGCCAGCCGCTGTCCGGTGGGCCGGCAATCCAGTGGCTCGACGTTCGCGGTGAGGCGACGCCGGGCCGCTCCGGACGCAGCCTGCAGAACGCCGAGGAAGCCCGCCGTGTGGTCGAGGAGGTCCGTCGGACCGTGGAGGCGCTGGGCAGCGGGAAGAGAGTTGGCGTGGTGGCGCCATTCCGGGCGCAGGTGCTCGCCGTGCAGCAGCTTCTTGAGCGCGAACTGGGCCCGTCCATAGCCGACGCGGTCACCGTGGGCACGGCCCATACGTTCCAGGGTGGTGAGTGTGACGTCCTCTACTTTTCGACCGTTGTCGACGCCGGCCTGAAACCGCCGCTGCTGGCGTTCGCGGCCGATCCAAACCTCGTGAATGTTGCCGTAACGCGTGCCTGCCGGCGGCTGGTGGTGGTCGGCGATCAGGAGACTTGTCTGGGTAGTGGGACGATCCTCGCGAAGCTCGCGGCCTACGTGCGCAATCTCCGGCAGGGCGGCTATGCCAGCGGTCTGGAGCTGCGGCTCAGCAGTGCGCTGGCCGCCGAAGGCCTGATGGCCAAGACGGGCGTCACGGTTGGCGGGTATCGCCTGGATCTGGCCGTGGAGTCTGGTTCCGTGCGGCTTGATGTCGAGTGTGACGGGACCCCGTTCCACGTGGACCGGGAACAGGACGCGGTGCGAGATCGTGCGATCCGTGACGCTGGCTGGGAGGTCCTCCGGTTCAGCGGTCGGGAGATCAGCCGTGATCCGGCGCATTGCGCACGCCAGGTGGTTCGCATCGTCGATCACCTGGCGGCCTGATCCTCTGCGCTTGATCAGCTTTGTGACGCAGAATCATGCGGATCGTCGAGCCAGTGATCGTGCGTTCGCTGCTCGCGGAGCGGGAAACAGCGAAGGCCGGGGTCGCGGTCATGGTCGAACGTGCCGATGCGGCGGGCATGCTCGCCGGTCCGGCGCTCAGTCTGTCAGCTGGTGCCATGGTTTTGCGGCACCGTCCGTGCAAGTTCGCCGACGGTCGCATTGAGTATCTGTTCCCGGACACGGACGAATAGTGTTTCGGGGAGTGTCACGAAAGTCGGTTCGGTCCTTGGCTGTCTCCTTGGTTCACCGTCGACGCGGCATTGATCCTCGCTGCCTTTTCGGCAGCGGCGTGCGGGGCTGCATCGTCGAGACGCGCGTGGATTGCAGCCGTAGCCAGACGCCTGTGCCCAAGCATCCGTCCGACGGTGGGCAGACCAATACCATTCATGATGCCCTGAGACGCTCGGGTGTGCCGCCCATCGTGCATGCGAAGGCCAGGCAGCCCGGCCTGCTCGCGGACGCCGCACAAGAAGACGTACAGGCGATCGGTAGTGAGGTCGTCGGGAAACACCCGCTCTGCGTTCTCTGCACGGGGAAGCGACGTGATCAGCCTTGCCGCTTCCGACCCGAACCAGATGGTGCGCGGGTCGGTCTTGCGTTCGGCCTGCGCCGCCTCGAGCGCGGCGAGGGCCTTCTCCCACGCCGCGTCGGCGGCCTGGTTCCGCAGCCGTCCCGAGTACGGCGTTGACCGACCCGAACTTCCGGACGACACGGACGAAGAAGGTTCGCATGTCGTCCGCCGTGACCTGGAAGCCGAAGCCGCCAAGGGTGTGGTCCGGGACGGTGAGCGGGCGCCGGCGGCGCTGGTGCTGCCCGAACCGCCGGCGGACGGTCCGGTCGATGATGTCGATGTAAATGTGCATGAAGTGGCCTCCCTGACGGTTCCCTCCGACGCTGCCCGCTCCCAGGAAACGGGACGGCGGAAGAAGGAAGGAATCAGGGGCCGCGCACCGGATCGGCAGTCAAGCGCGAGCACTGCGAAAGCAATGTTATTGCTCCGATAGACATACTTCGGAAAGGGCAGGAACGGCCCGCTCAGGGCATCACCGCTTCGGCCACTCGGCACGATGCTCGGGTCCGGAAACGTGATCGTCCAGCAGTGCCGGAGTCCCCAGAACGATTAACCCGTCGGCGTTCCGAGTTGATCGAGATTCCCGTCTGGTGCAGGCTTCAGGCAGGGCTCGACGTCGGCAGCACCCGCTTCGACGATGCATGTTTGGGCCGCAAAGGAGGACTTCGTGATGAGGTGGAAGATCATCGGAGGGCTTGGGCTCGCTTCGATCGTATGGGCCACGAGCCCCCTACTGGCCCAGGCGGACTCCCATGGGGAATGCGGCACCGTGACGGTCGCGGACATGAACTGGAATTCCGCCACGTTCATCGCCAACCTTGACCGATTCATCCTGGAACACGCGTACGGCTGCGACGCCCAGCTCGTGCAGGGCGACACAATGCCGACCGGCACGTCCATGGTGGAGAAGGGCGAGCCAAATGTTGCACCGGAACTCTGGAGCAACTCGTTTCGGGCCGCCATCGACATCGGCGTAGCGGAAGGCAGGCTGCTGGAGGCCGGCAGGGTCTTCTCGGACGGCGGCGAGGAAGGATTCTGGGTGCCGAGCTACATGGTCGCAGAGCGGCCGGAGCTTGCCACCATCCAGGGCGTGATCCAGCACGCCGGACTGTTCAAGAATCCTGAGGACCCCAGCGAATCGCTGTTCATGGGCTGCCCGTCAGGCTGGAACTGCCAGATCTCAGCAGAAAACCTCTACCGGGCACTGGGCCTTGAAGAGGCCGGATTCGCCTTGGGCGATCCCGGTTCGGCGGCTGGTCTGGACGGTTCCCTGGCCAAGGCCTATGAGCGCGGCGAGCCGTGGTTCGGATACTACTGGGCGCCGACCGCGCTGCTTGGCAATTACACCATGGTCAAGGTCGATTTCGGATCCGGTGCCGACGTCGAGGAATTTCAGACCTGCACCACCCAGCCCGACTGCGCCGACCCGAAGCCGACGATGTACCCGCCTTCGCCGGTCGATACCCTCATCACGGCAGATCTTGCCGAACGCGCGCCGCAGGCCGTCGGCTATCTCGCTTCCCGTGCGTTCGGCAACGACTTCCTGAACGCGCTGCTCGCGTGGATGAATGAGAACCAAGCGGACGGCGAGACCGCGATGGTGCATTTCCTGACCAACTACGAGGACATGTGGCTCCCGTGGGTGGCTGACGATGCGGCCATGCGGATCAAGAGCGCACTGGCCGAGCTCTGATGGTGCGCGGCGGCCTCCAGCCGCCGCGCCCGCCTTCGGACGGTGCCACCCGCCCTGCTCGTCGTGCAGCGCGGGCGGCGCGGGTGGCGCCGTCCCCGAGCCCACGGCGCATGCACGGAAGAACCGGACCCCGCAAGGTACGGCGTCCCTCGCATTGCGGTTGCAAGTCTGCGACCCTGCGTTGACCAAGCCGACGCGGACACGCGCTTCACGTGCCCAATCCGCCACCTGGAGGGCGACAGGAACATCCACACGTACATGAAGCGACGCTGACAACCCAGGAGATCTGCCCCGATGGCCAAAAACGCATGGTGGATCGAGTTTCCGCAGATGGAGCGCGAAACACTGGTGGCAATCCGCAAGGCGCTCGACGGTGCCTACCGAGACTTCTCGCGGTCATACGGAGGCATGATCGAGGCCGTGTTCGAACCCCTGCTGCACTTCCTGGTCTGGTTCGAGGTCAGCACCGCGCCTGTCAGCCCGCCGCCGTCCGTGCCCGTCATCGTTCACGCCCCCAAGGTGAGGATCAGCAGGGCGGCCAGCGTCCATACGACGAGAGAGTCGATGAAGGTCCCGAACATGGCGGTGACGCCCTGCCGGACCGTACTGGTCACCCACGCAGAGGCCCGTACGAACTGTACGGTCCGGCAAGGGGGTATCTTCGGTCATGGGGGGCGTGGCCTTCTCGTTGCCAGGGGGAAGAAAGACGCTCCAAAGTGTGTTTCGACCCAATCCCGGCGGGTTACGTCCCGTCAGCCATCACATCCGCACGCGAGCACGAATACAGCGTGTTCGATCGCTTGACACCCGATTCGCGTGTGCCCAGGCTGGCTTCATGAAGCTGTAGCGCAGACTCGCTGGCTGAACTTGCGCGCTTCCAGCGACCGGTTCCGTGGCTCCCACCCGGCCCAGGTTAAAGACAGGAGGATGAGCCATGAAGCGACCTACCGCCGTTGCCGCCATGCTGGCTGGGGCGGCGCTGTACAGCCTTGCTCCCGCTGCCGCGCAAGAAGCCCACGGCGTCATCGCCGTCGGAGAGACCGTTGCGGGTGACAGCGTGGCATACGGGATTGCGTGGAATTTCCCGGCAAGGGAGGCGGCGCACGCGGAAGCGGTGAACGCCTGTACCTCGAGCGGCGGGACGAACTGCGTTCAACTCGCCCAATTCCGGAACGGTTGCGGGGCGCTTGCGATCGACCGGCACGGCTATGCCTAGGGAACTCCCGGCATGACCCGCGAGCAGGCGGAAGCACGGGCGTTGCAGACGTGTGAAGTGAACGGCGGTACAGGTTGCAACATCGTCGGTTCGACGTGCACAGTCCCGGACGGCGAGTCCCAGACGTATTCGGGGAGCGAAAGCATCCTCCCGGTGCAAGGTGCGCAAACGACGGGCACGGGACCGGCGGACGAATCGCTCACCCGTGAAGAACGCGTCCTGTTGCAGCAGACCCTGAGCGATCTGGGATTCGATATCGGTCCCGCCGACGGCGTCGTCGGGCCGCGCACCCGGGCCGTCATCCATGAATGGCAGAACGCCAGCGGGCATGAGGCGACGGGCTACCTCACGCGCGAACAATTCGCATCCCTGACGGCCGTCGACGCGTCGCCGGACCGGGAGCCGGAACCTCAACAGGAAACGGCTGACGATCGGTCTGAGAACGTGCTGGTTTTCGAGCTGGACGCGGGACCGAAATGCGTCGGCATGAGCGAGGGCTCCAGTTGCTGGAAGGAACTCGCCGACAAACCGGGCTGCCATAGCTGGGATGGCCACTTCGTTCCGAGCCAAACTGTTGCCTGGTCCGGAACGTGCCGGGAAGGCATGGCCTTGGGGGAAGGAACGTTGACGGTGACCGACGGCGACTGGTCTTTCGAGATGACAGGAACGCTCGATTGGGGACGACCGAACGGCCATTGGGTTGTGCGTTTTCCCGACGGGGATGTTTGGGAAGGCCCCTTTGTGGACGGCGAGATGCATGGCCGGTGGGTTGAGCGCAACGCCGACGGGTCAAGCAAAGAACACTACTGGAATGAAGGACAGCCGGAATGACCGGCAGGAAGCGAGCGTAGATTTGCCAAGGGTAGTGTGGCCCAACCGTAGTCCAAACGCCCCTTGTAGGCCTTTCGGACTGGCGGGGGTGCTTTGAAGGTTGATTTTGTCTAACTTGCGTTGGGCGCACGAAATTATTTTGAGATTGTGAGGTCAGGCAGGGTGCCCTCTGTTCCCGGAAGTCGTCGAAGCGGTGACCGAGGTTGGAGCATCTGAGGGCGTGGATGGTGTTGGCACCGCGTACGGTTCAGTGCGTGCAGTTGCGCTTGAACCGTTGGTCAACGACGTTTTTGCGGCCTCCGGCTTCGACGGTGCCGGAGATCGCACAGAGGCCTTGGGCGCGGAACTTCGGTAGATCATGCGCTGGCGGTTGCCGGAGAAGTACTTGGCGTTCATGTGGGCTTCCTCGCAGGTGTCGGCGCGGCCACGCGGGGCGGTGGTCACCTAACGCCACCGCTCCAGGTCGGATAAACTGACGACATACGGCCGTGGAGCGACCTGACATGCCAGCCCCTCGTAACCGTCCGGATCCCGCACGTTCCGAGCGGCGCCGGCGTCGCAGGAGCAAAATTACGACCGCATCGCCGGCACCTTCCGAGCCCACCATGATGGACGCGATCTTCGAACGGATCGACGAGATGGAACGGACGCCGGGCAGCGGCATCGCGATGTGCCATCAACAAGGCAAAACGGCCGTCTACGTTTCCGAGGACCGGAAGTACATTGTCGCGCATCCGCGACATGGGGCAATCCAGCGCACGCTTCGCCACCCCAAATCACAAGGCGGTTGACCACAGCGGGGACGCCGTCGGCACTCTTGGTCGTGATCGGGGCAAACGGGGTCGGGAAGACCACGTGGGCCCGCGCCAACCGTGGGTTTGTCCCTAAACCCTTCTACAACGCGGACTCGATCGCCGAGGGGCTGGGAGACCCGGACGATTCGATGTTGCAGGCGAAAGCCCGGCAGATCGTCGACGCTGCCATTGAATGGGACCTTCACGAGCGGAGAATCTTTGGGTTTGAAAGTACCTACTCCGGCACGTCTAGGGCGGACATCGTGCGACGTGCAAAGGACTTGGGTTACGTAGCGCACGCCGTGTTCATCGGAACGGAAGCGTACGACATCAACATGAACCGCGTGAGGAAACGCGTGCAGGAGGGAGGCCACGATATCCCGGCCGAGGAAATTAACCGGCGCTGGCACGACGCCCAGACGAACCTTCTCAGCACATGGGTGTGTTTCGACACGATCCGGATCATCGGCAACTCAGGGCAGGAACCCGTCACCGTCGTCAGACAGCACGGCATCTCCCTGGAGGTCGCATCAGCGCCTCCCCGCTGGATTAGGCAGCTGCTGAGACAGCAGGCCGACATCGCGACTGATCGCGAGAACAGCTGAACGAGACCAGTCCGTTTCGGAAGAGGACGGCAGTGTTTCTCGGAACGGTTTTGCCAACCTTATCGCGCGTCCTCGATTGCCGGACAGGCTCGAGGGAAGCGGCCGGCGCGAGTCATGCACCTCGTTGCTCAGAATGGCACGCTGACAGTTTTCCACGACTTGATGGCCGATGGGGTTCTCAGACCGGAGCGCAGCTCACCATCTGGAGATCAAACGGTTGCCCGGAGCGGGTTGCGCAGCAGGTTCAGGCCAGCAATCGGTACGGGGTGCCGCGATCAACGGCGAACTTGAGAATCAACCTCCGAATAGTGACGACGTTGCTGTGGGGCCGGCCAGCCGTTCGAGCCCTCTGCCTTCATTCGTATCTCAGCGCGCGCGCCGGGTACGCTGAAAGCAGCCTACATAGAAGTCCGGCTGCGCCTGCGCATTGTCTTCCGGCAAGCAGCAACGGGCGCGTATCAATAGCGACCCAGTGTGATCTCGGTCTGTGCCAGCACTGTCTTGTTTGCGTCGACCGCCTTGATCACCGCGAAGTAGCGGTTCCCGATCCCGCCGGAGCAGGGCGGCAGATAGCCTGGGGATTCCCATGCCCCGGTCGCTCGGTTCTTCTTCTCAATCCACGTGCCGGCCGGCGTTTCCTCCGTGCCGCCCGGAACGGGAGGCAGGGTCGTCTCAGTACCTCCGGCGTGTTCGAAGCCGACGATGCCGTGCCCACCGCCGCTGCTCAGGGGCGGGAACGATGCGTCATTGAACTCGACCAGGATGGCGGTGGTACCCGCGGGGATTCCGGAGACTTTCAACTCGGGCGTCGCGCCGTTACCGCCAAACTTCTCGCAGTGCTGCCCTTCGGGTATCTTGCTTCCCGTCCAAATTGGGTCCGCAAAACTTGCCTCCAACGTCGCGCCGGAAGCCGGCCCCGCTACGATTGCGAGGGCCGCAATCGCGATGATGCATGTGGTTTTCAGGTTCATCGTCCGATCCTGCCGATACCGGTAGTCGCTTGGCCGCCAATTTCTTGGTGAGGGCCGCGCGGCAACCTAAGCCTGTCTGCATTGGTCGTCAATGCCGGATTCAGCAGCAGAAAGGATCTTATAGGGGCAGTGACGGGTTCATTCACGCGTCTCGTCAAACTTTGGAACAAGTTCTCGGGGAGACGACAACTACGGCGCCCGGAACGGCCAGCGGTGGGGAAGCATCGCTGCGCGGGGGGAGCATCAAATGCCCCTGATTCGATCCAGGGGAGCCGTGATGGGGCTGTTGGGGAACCGCGACATGCATGCATATAGCTAACGAAATAACAATGCTTTAGGAGATCATATACGTAAGTGACCGACATCTCCGGTTCGCCCATGCGACTGATGATAGCAGCTGCCTTTCACGTCGATTGCACCGCCGCCAACCGGCCGATACCCTCCCGCGCGTGTTCATCCCCAACAGCGAACTCCAGCTAACCGAGCCCGACCGAAGGGCCGGATTACTGGCGTCGCTCGCGATGCTGCGGCGCGTGAGGATCAGGGCTCTGATCCTGCCCGCGCTCGCGGTCTTCCTCCTACTGGCGTGCGGGCTCTTGGCGCTCGCCCTGTGGCGACTGCACGGCCCGTGAGCTACATGACACAGTGAACCGAGGTTTGTCCGTTGGTCGCCCTCCCCCCTGATGTGAAACCCTACCGGCGAACCCCGGAGTTCACCGAAGAGACGATGCCAAGCGGGCTCAAGTCTTCGCACCGCACGAAATCGGGAGTGTGGGGCCGGATCGTCGTGTCGGAGGGAAGGCTTCTGTATCGGATCCTCCAGTCGCCGGTGGAGGAGTTGCGCCTGGATCCAGCTCATCCCGGCGTTGTGGAGCCGGAAGTCGAGCATGAGGTTCAGCCGCTGGGGAGGGTGCGGTTTTACGTCCAGTTTTACCGATGAGTGTTGCTGAGAACCCGCCTTCCGGAAGATTGCGAAAAAGATGGGCTTCGAGGCCACGCCGAGAATGGATGAAGGAGACGGCTAACGACAGGCCAGGCCTTCGAAGCAGTCTCCGAAGCACCATTCGTTTGTTTCCGGGAACAGCTACTCAATGCGACCGTCAGGCAGTCTGCGCGGGCACGGCCCCAGAACCGCGCCATTAACCGACAGGTTGAATTCACGGTCCAGAATTACCTTCGCGTCAAGGTTCGCATGCTTGCCCTTGTACTCCCACGCGAAGCAGCACCGTTTCCAGACATCGGCCTGGCGTTCGCCGCCAGTGCCCTTCCGCGCACCGTGCTCGAAGCAGCACCAGCCACCTGCCGGATCGGCGTCGGTCGGCGTCGGCTCGCGGGCCAGGTGGCACGAGTCGATGAAGTGTGACTGCGCCGCTGCGTTCTCCTTCAACTCCGACGCCCGCGACTTGGCGATGAACTCGCCCGGCGTCATCTTGGCGGGCATCTGTCGATACGCTTTGCCGGCACCCGCATACATTCGCCCACGGATCGATGAGTTCCACGCCCGCTACGGAGAAGTCCCGAACGTTCCGGGTGGCCACGGCCATTCCTTTGGAGCGCGCAACGGCCGCAATTTGACAATCCGATTGGGAGATAGGGTGTCCTGCTCTATGGCTGGCAGAAGCAATCTCGGCATAGGCGCGTGCTGCACTGCCGTCAAATGGCAAAACCCGCCCGGCAAACATTTTTCCGAGCATTCGCTCGGCAGCGTCAGCGAGACCTTGGCGGCGGGCGTCCACCGGTAAATTGGCAATACCGGTGCGGACCTCAACTTCCGTGATTGCCGTGGCGAACAACCGGCGCCTCGACCGATCGTCCATCCAGACGAGCACATCCTGGATCGGAGCAAGGCGCATCAATTCCTATACCACGTTGGTGTCAAGCAAGATCGCTGTCAATTCAGTAGAAGCTCAGTGGCTCACTCATGGGGACGTGCGGCGGCAACTCCAACTCCACGCCGCCAAGTGGTTTGAACAGTTCGTGAAGCGCCGTCCTCAGACCTTTCTCCGGTACAATTTCCTGCCCAACCGCCTCGCGCAGGATGATCCTCTCTTCCTCTTCCATGAACCGGCCATGGCCTGCCGCCCGGATGCGAAGTCGGGTTTTCACGTCGTCATCCAGATTGCGAATTGTGATGCTGGCCACCGAACGCTCCTGTATGCATTACCGCTTGCGTTCAAAGCAGTGCTTGCGATGCTATCGGATGGCGACCCATGGCTCACTTCAGCCCACGTGGATACGCGTGAATTTTGAACGGTGGCCCGCAGTGTTGATGGTGCTGCATCAAACATCACGCGCCTTGATGCCGTCGCGGTTTTCAGGGACGGCAGTGCAGGGCGTGCCAAGAACTCTGCCCCGAAGGTCTCACTCAATCGCCGCGACGGCTTCAACAGATGGGATGGATGCCCCGGTGTCAAGGCCCCATCCGAACTGGAATTACACACATCTGGCGCCCGGCCTGCGCGGCGGAAATGTCTCCCATCCGCTCCCCTGACGCGCAGACGTGTTCACGTGCTGCGTCACTGGCAAGAGGAGGCCGTCACGGTGATGTTTGTGGCCCGTCCCGCGTCGCACTGTCGATGGTCTTGCGCGACTGGCAACGAAGCCATAGATCGCCCAACAAGCCGGAACAGCGGCTTCCGAATCCGGAGGAAAGGCGATGCACGCACCGCAGCCAGTTGTCGTCGATCAGGCCGCCATCGATTGGGATCTCTGGGGTCATGCCGATCTCGCTGACGAGAGCAGAATCCGCTGGAAGCTGCTGCTCGCCGGTGAACGCACGGACACCGTCGGGATCGTCACGGGGATCGCGGAAATTCCGCCGGGCGCACGGCTCCCGCTGCATCACCACGAGCCGGAGGAGACCTATTACGTCGTGAGCGGCCACGGCCAAATTGAAATCGGTGACCGAACGACGGAAGTTGGGCCAGGTTGCGCAGTCTACATTCCGCCCAATGCCTCGCACGCCTTCCAGTGCGTCGGCACGGAGCCGCTGGTCTTCGTGTTCACCTTCCCCAGGGACCGTTTCGATCAGATCGTCTACTGCCTTGATCTATAGCGTTCACGCCGCCGCACTTCCCTGGCTGCTGGCGGCCCGCCAAGACTTGCGCAGATCCGTCCACAGAACTCGGACGGGCGGACGCCGGTTCCGCGCAGCCCAGGAAACGGTGGCCAATCGGAGATGGAGCCGCGGATGGTCGCCCGCGCGCTCGCTACTGGGCCGCGTGTCCGGGCTCCGCGTTTACTGCAGCGGGGAGGAGCGAGCCGGACCGACCCCCGCCCGGACCGCGGCGCTCGGACACCGATCATCGAGGGGCGGCCCCATCGGCGTCTGCAGCCGACAGCATAGCGGGTTGCGGGCCGCCGTTTTTTTCTCGGCGAATAGACCCCCTGAATCGCCGACAAATGTTTCGCCGATCATGCCCCTTGCAGCGCCGAGAAAATGCCTGTGAAATGGCCGATCAGCGCCGTTTTGGCCGTTAATTGATTCGCGCGTTGTGCGCGCCATCCGCGCGCCGCAAAGCTGCCTGAATCAAGGGTTTTGTGCGGGATTGTCCGAGGTGATCCGGAGTCATCCGAATTGGCCATTATTTTTGTCGCCGGACAGCGTGGCTATATTCGGAGGTTGTGTTCGACCGGCTTCTACACCGATTGCATCGCTTTCTTGGCCCGGCTTCGCGCGCCCGCCCGTTCGAACGATCACTGCCGCGACCGATGGCGGAGTCGTCTTCGCGGGATTCACGCGCGCTCTGGGAGACCCGTTTTACGCGGGTTCTCCGCGATCCGGGTTGCCGGTGGGTAATCTGCGTGAACGCTGCCCGCGCGTCATTGGGGCTGGTTGATCGGGATCAACGGCTTATTTGCTCTCCTTCTTAATCGCCAAAAGAAACTTCCTTCCAGACTGAAATGGATGAGGCCAAATTGAGCAATCCCCGAGCGGGCCGGGAGGGCCTCCGGAGAATCGTTGGCCAAGCGCAGGGCTATTCGACGCGTCGTAGGCGACGAGGCTCATGATCGAAAACCAAGCCGGAACTGTTCGTCAATTGAGGGTTGCGCTAGACAGCAGACGCCCCATTACGAAAGGTTAGAAGACGTACTCCCGGGGTAAGCCCCATACTCATTCTCTCTGCCCCCCCGTAAGGGCAAAGAGGCGCTGGACTGCGCTGTCAAGTTCCAATGCGTTGGCCTGCGCAGAGGCGCCGCAAAACGGAATGACAAGCCCCCCATACCTCGATGCTGTTCCCGAAATTACGTCGGGATCGTAATCACGCACGACCGTATAACCATGATCAAGATTGCGCAATTCTACTGTAGAAGATTGGCTGTAGTCGCGTACAATGCTATAGAACGATCTGTCCATATGTCCAAAATCCATCTCGTATTGATTTTCTACTATGCAGTTACGGTGACAGTATCGGTCAGCATTGATGTAGTCACCAATCACAGTCATCACAAGAATTGATCCGGACGCATTTGCACTGTAGCGTTCGGGCGAATCACTTTCGCACGCATTCCTGTCTATATGGCTGGCCATCCACTTTACTGTTGTGTCGAGAGTAGATGCGGTAGTGGAGTTCGGCGCTGGCGGGCGACGTTCGGGCTCTTGCGTAATGGCCGCGCTGACTGCCGGTTTCTCGACCGCCTCGTCCGTGCCTTTTGTCGCATTGGCCGCTTCGATGCCGATGGTCGTGAGCGCTTTTGCTTCAGTCATGCGAAGGTAGCCCGTCGCGTCAAGCCCCTTGGCCTCCTGCCAGTCCCAGATTGCCGCCCGGGTTCTAGGGCCGAACAAACCGTCGGCTGGGCCGGCATCGAACCCCAGGGCAGCAAGGCCCATCTGCACCTGTAAGCGCTGCTCGCGGGTGAGCAACTCGTCCCGTATTGTCACATCGCCAGCCTGCGCATCTGCTCGCCGGTCGTCGTCCTCCACGTCTGAAACCGCGAGGATGTGCTCGCTGCCCGACCACGTGTCTGCCTCGCTACCGGGGCTCGCGCACTGCGAGCCCACCACGGTGCATCTCGATCCCTCTCTGGCCTCGCATATTTGCACGGCTCGAGCCTCCGCCTGTTCCTGTGTCATCGCGCCTTTTGCTTGGCCGTTGCCGTACTGATCCACCGCAAGAGCACCGCAACCATTCTGGAACCAAGCCAATTCCTCACAATTCGTGCCGCCACCGGCACGACAGGCGTTTAGGGCGGCGTCTATTGCTTCGTCCTTTGCGCTGTAGTTCCATGCGAAACCGTAAGCAACTGATTCACCATAGGCGGTTTGGCCAAAGGCGATTGCACCGTGTGCATCCTGAGCTAGTGCTGACTGAGGGGCTGCCAGAAGCGCGAGAGCAACGAGCCGGAGTGATCGCAAACACGCGCACACTGTCGTCAGTGCAAGAAGTATCTTCATTGTGGTCCACCTTCGCTCTCAAGCATGATCAACACTCCCAATATGTTGTCGGCGCGGTGATCACAAGGCTGACCCAGGTGACAATCAGGTGCTCATGTCCGTCAGATTCTACGATGGGTGCAGCCAGCCTGTCCCGTTAAACCAAGTCGGCACTTTTTCCGGCCGGCCGAGCCTGAACAAGCCAGTGTTCTTGCACCGAACCACCAAATGTCAGGTCGCAATATGCTGAGCCCCCAGATTTGCGATTAGTGGTTTCGGAATTTAGTTGTACGGCCGGGACTCAGGGGTTTGGTCAATATTGCGCTTGCCAGCCACCGTACCCGCAGTGTATGCGAAACAGGACGAACCCTGTCAGGGCCGGATGAGAACCCCCCAATGGCGCTGATGTAAAAATCCCCGGTCGGACAGATTCCTACACATTTACCGCCCCGTGGCGACTAGACACCCCTGCTCTCGATAACCCTATGCAAGTGCCTCGCAAGAAGAAAGACATATGAGAGCATTAGTTTTTGGCAATATGTGTTATGAGCACTTTTTGACGACGATACGTTTGACCAGTCCGCTTGGCCCACCGCTCCAGTGCCGTTCGGTTCGAAACCGCCTTCGCCGCGTTCCCCATGCAGGGCGTGGTTGCTCATATCCTATCCTGCCGGCGCCGACGATAACCGCCAGGAACCGCCCGGCCTCGAAGCCCGCGTGATTCCCATGGGGTTCCCGGCGCAGCTTCCCGGAAGCGAACAGCGCCCGATCGACCCGCATGGTGCCGGAACTCGCCATCGGTTGAAGGCTCGGGCCCGAGGCGGAGACTCTAAGATTCTGGGTCTGAGGGTTTGGGCAGCCTCTTAGCTGTCGTCTTATACTCTAAACACTAACCGCCGAGAGCCCCAGTGGCCGAGAGCCCCATGGATGCGGTGAAGATGAAAGCAGTACATGGCCCACTGAGCCATCGATACGAGAATTCTCAGGCATCTCTGCTCAGCTCGCCGTCGGCCACGCTGACACTTACCGATACTATTTCCTGTGCCTTGCTCATTTTGGATGATATGGTTTGAGCGGAGTACAACAGGTACTTGGACTACTTGACCTTCATTATGTACAGAACATTGTAGTGCGGCGGTAAATTATTTCCTCCGTGATCGTGACCGGATTCTGAGGGAATCCCATGTGCATGATTGAACCATACACCGTTATTATCACTCCCACTTCTATATGTTATTCTGTTCGAATGCACTTTATCTGTTCGCTTTCCATGACTATGCTCTCCGTCCTTAGGGATCGTATTAGTACCATCGCCTACGCCAAGTTTATCTCTGCTTGTGACTCCACGCAGAAACATGTTAGCCAAGTTCGGCGTGTTACGTGTGCCATCACAAATGACCCAACCGTCGGGAAGATTCGGTTGCTCTTTGGTCGGAATCCAGGGCAATATTGTTCCAATTGGAATTGTACTTAGTTTGTGAATTTCGCCATAAATCCCTGTTTGGCTGTTTCGATTGCCAACATGTTCTTTTAGATCACTCAATTCCGTCAATGTTTGTGTTGCATAGTATGTCCCAATAACAAGTATAGATGCCACAGACAATGCCAATGCAGCTAGGGAGATTTTGTTTGACGTCTTCATTGACACCTGTCAACACTCCATTTCTATATCAACATTTTCATCGGCTAGCGGCGATTGCGAAGGCTAGAAGCTGTCAAGAGATCAGTATTTTTCGAGGTTCACGATGCAACTCATGACGGTCTTCACTTGGCCATCGCCACCTCGTCCTCATGTCGCGCATTGACATGGAGCGTGACCCGGAGATCATTGTCAAGGGACGCAAGCATCTTCATCAGCCGATCCAAGGTGAACCGCCCAAGGTCTGCATTACGAATGCGCGAGAAGTCCGCCGCCGCGAAACGGGTCAGAGCGCCGGCCCTGCGGACCGAGAGGCCGCGCTCGTCCAGCGCTGCGATGATGCGTGCCGCTAGGATTGCCTTGGCCTGCTTCAGGTCCGCGTCAGGATCGCCTAGATCCCGAAACACATTGCCGCTGCCCTCTACCAGTTCGAAGTCGTTCTCGCTCATGGCATCGTTTCCCTTCTCAGTCGCGCCAGCCGGCTCCCGATCAAATCGATTTCGGCCTTCGGCGTCTTGATCCCGGTCTTCGACTTCTTCCGGAACGCGTGGATCACCCACAGCCGGCCCGCAACTTCCGTCACATACACCACCCGCCAAGCGTCGGTCCGGTAGCGGACGGCGATCTCCAGGACGCCCGGCCCGACGCCCTTCAGCGGCTTCGCGATATCCGCCTTGCCGCCCTCAGCCGCGATTGTCAGTGCCGTGTTGACCCGATCCCGAACGATGGCGGGGAACGATTCGAACGCCTTTCGTGCGGCCTTGATCCAGCCGACCGGTCTCGTGTCATGGTTCATGCGATATGTTGTCAAAGGTGACTACGCCAGTCAACACGCAGCATGGCGATGAACGGAGCAGCCATTGTCTTGCCAGCAACGACAGCCCTGTCGCTGCCGCAGTTCATGATCACCGGGATTTGCTCTCCCCACTCGCGGCCACCCCCTGCGAACTGGACGACCCACATTCTGCACCGTATAGGTACATGCGTCTGCTCTCACACGGAGTCTTGCACGAGGTGGGATCGCAGCCCGAAAAATGGGGGCTTATATCGCAAAGTCACATGTTCCTTGACTCCTGACCGGCCAGTTGCTGCCTTTCAGTCACACTGAAAGGGCGGTCCGATGGCAGCCAAATCGCACAAAGCACCGGGAAAATCACACAGAAAGGGCCTCACCTTCCTCCAAGTCGCGGAGATGTTTGGCACCGAGGAAGCGGCAACTGCATGGCTGGCAGAGCAACGCTGGCCGAACGGCCCGCATTGCCCCAAGTGCGGATCGCTCAACGTCCAGGCTGGCATCAAGCACAAGACCATGACGCACCGTTGCCGGGATTGCATGACCGGCAAGAGCAAGACGATGCCCTCCCTCAAGACAGGAACAGTCATGGAGGGGTCGAAGTTGTCTTACCGCGTGTGGGCCGTGGCGATCTACCTGTTCACGACGAACATCAAGGGCGTATCGTCCATGCGCCTGCACCGCGAACTCGGTATCGGCCAGAAGGCGGCATGGTTCCTGATGCACCGTCTTCGCAAGTCATTCGAGGCCGGGACTGGCCCGTTCGCTGGACCGGTAGAAGCTGACGAAACATACGTGGGCGGGAAGCGCCGCAACATGTCCAACGCAAAACGTCGCGAGTTGAAAGACTCAGGCCGCAGCGCGGTCGGGGAAGCCGCTGTTGTTGGCGTGAAGGATCGGGCAACTAACGAGGTTCGCGTCCGGCACGTCGAGAGCACGGATGCGCTCGATCTTTCCAGTTTCGTGGCAGAGCACGCCAAGTTTGGTTCCAAGGTCTACACCGATGAAACCAGCGCCTACAACATCTTGAAGCCATACGACCATGAGACGGTCAAGCACTCGGTATCCGAGTATGTGAGAGGCCGAG
Organism: Alphaproteobacteria bacterium; assembly: GCA_022819905.1. Classification (GTDB taxonomy): domain Bacteria; phylum Pseudomonadota; class Alphaproteobacteria; order TMED109; family TMED109; genus VXPW01. The sequence continues at coordinate 1,417 of JAJEGJ010000019.1, read as the reverse complement.
CACATACGAACGGCATCGAGTCCTTCTGGTCAATGCTCAAGCGCGGGTATGTCGGGACGTACCACAAGATGAGCGAAAAGAACTTGGATCGGTACATCCGGGAGTATGCTGGACGTCACAACGTTCGCGAACAAGACACCATCGAGCAAATGGCCGGTGTCGTATCCGGTATGGTCGGCGAGCGGATTCGTTACCGTGAGTTGATCGCTGACAACGGATTAGACTCAGGAGCCCGGGCATAAGGAAGCCCCCAATCCTCATCACGCCGACGGCTATTAGGTCTTAATGACGTACTCAAGCGAAAGATCCTCGATCGGATAAGGAACGTTTTGGATCAACGCTTCAAACACAAATCCCTCGATATAGGTCTTGCTCACCCCCACAAGCGACTTGTTGTCCCCAGACCCCCTATAGGCACGAAGGATGAGATTGCCCGCTTCACAAGTGGTCACGCCTTCAATCTGCAAATGGTGAAACTCCAAGTCTTGGGTGTAGCGGAATTCTTCAATCTTGCCCATGACTAGTTCCAGACCAGGCGCGTGTCGTCGGCAATCCCGCTGATATGCCCGTCGAACTTCACCAAAGTCGTGCAGAATCGACAGCGCAATAGTCTGGCATTGAAGGCACGATTCAGTAGCTGTCCGGCTTCGATATCGTGCGGAAAGAAGGTGGCGAGGAACGCACCTACATCAACCGGCTTGCTTGACCGCGCCAGTTCATCGCGGATCCGCATCATCAGTGTTTCGAGAGTCATGCTCGACCTCCAGTTAGTGGAGGTCGCTTGACCGTCGAAACGCAGTCAGATGTCGGCACCCAACAACCGTTCTCGTCAGGCTGTTGGGCGTTTGCAGATGCATGCACAGCGACCAATGCAGCCGCGGCCGTCAACGATGCGAACTGTTTCATGTCAGAGCCCCCCGATCAGCTTGGAGTGTCGTGGATTTCTTGCCCAGAGACAATCAGAAATTTTAGCGCATAGGTGTGTCGGTTGGACTCCCAGATGGTCCACAATATAACTGACACCTACGCCGAGTTCCGCACTTGTTTCGGCGTCGCCGGCACCCGCCCGCAAGCCGGCCAGCGCGCGCAGCCCGGAGAGGCGAGACGAATAAGGAGAGATAACAATGAAGACTAAGGTTATTTTCATCGTCATCGCATTCACACCGCTGGCTTGCTTAACAGGGCTTCCGGCGCAAGCGCAAATCGAAGGCGAGTGCATCGAAATAACGAGAGTCGAACATCCGACCGTGCGAAAGCTCGAAGATGAGAACTATACTCTCAAAATATGGAGCGACGATCTTCTCAAATGGATAGGGCAGGATGTAAGCGATCAGAGCGACCTTGGCCAGCATGGCGAAGATTACCTTATATTGACTTTTAATGTCTGGTTTCGAAATACGTGTGATCGCTTCGCTGC
>JAJEGJ010000046.1 GCA_022819905.1 Alphaproteobacteria bacterium | reverse complement strand
GCAGCGATCAGAGAGGACGTCCACCACGACCCGGAGGGCATTCGCCGGAACTTCGGTAGCTACGATCCCTGGGACCAGCGCCGCGGTAGCGGGAGAGAAACGCCATGACAACCGAGATCGTCTTTTTCACCAACCCGAGGTCGCGCGGGCGTATCGTCCGCTGGATGCTGGAGGAGCTTGCGGTGCCGTACCGCACCGAGATCCTGGAGTACGGGCCGCCGATGAAGTCGGCGGAGTACCTCGCGGTCAACCCAATGGGGAAGGTGCCGGCGATCCGCCACGGCCCGACGATCGTCACCGAGGCGCCGGCGATCTGCGCCTATCTCGCCGATGCCTTCCCGGAGGCCGGGCTGGCGCCACCGGCGGGGCAGCGCGGCGCCTATTACCGCTGGCTGTTCTTCGCCGCAGGGCCGCTCGAAGCCGCGGTCACCAACCGCAATTTCGGCCTCGCCCCGCCGGAGGACAAGGAAGGGATGGTGGGCTACGGCAATTTCGGCCTGACGATGGATACGCTGGAGATGGCCCTCGGCGGCGGCGGTTACGTGGCGGGCGAAACCTTCACGGCCGCCGATGTCTACGTCGGCTCGCACGTCCTCTGGGGGCTCCATTTCGACCTGATCGAGAAGCGGCCGGCCTTCGAGGCGTACTGGTCCCGGCTCGAGGGGCGGGAGGCGTATCGCCGGGCGACGGCCATCGACGATGCGGCAAGCGGCGGGGACGGCGCCGAAGACTGACGTCTCGCGTCCGGCCCGACGCTTTCGGGTTTCAGGAAGGCGGGGCGCTTCGTTTCCTTACAGTTCCGGCATGATCCGCTTCATGAAGGCGTCGAAGAGCGGCACCGTGAACGCTGTTTCTCCGTGCGCAGGGCTGAAGATCATTCCCTTGGCGATCAGCAAGCTGCGCAGGGGTGCCACCGTGCTGACTGTCCGCTCGAGGACGTGGGCGACATCGCCCGATCGGTGAGGCCCCGGCCCCAACTCGGCCATCGCACGCATGTAGCGTTTCTGGGCTGGCGTCAGCCGATCAAAGCGTACGCGGAAAAAGCTTGCGTCGAGTTCAGCCAGCGCCGCGGTCGTCGCACGCTGCGCGTCGCCGAGCGCAATCGGGGATGCATCGGCGACGTCCCAGCTGTGTTTGCCCCATTCCTGGAGGAAGTAGGGATAGCCGCTCGTCTGCCGCAGGATCTCAGAAGTCGCTTCAGGATCGAAGGCGACACCCTCCTTGCGAGCGGGCACGATCAAGGCATCGCGGGCGTCGTCATTGCCGAGGCGGTCCACCGGGACGAATTCGAAGAGTCGCTCGGCGTAAGACCTGGCATCGCCAGCTCGCCCGACCAGCTGGGGCAGCCCCGCTGCCACCATGGTAATCGGCAACTGCTCCTGGCTGGCGCTATGGAGCGCGGCAATCAACGCAGCTAGTTCCTTGTCCGGTACGTATTGCAGTTCGTCGATGAAAAGCACGATTGCGGTGGAGCGCTCACGGGCGGCCCTGCCGACGGTCACCAGAAGATCCGTGAGATCCGTGTCGAGGTCGCTGCTGTCGGCAAGTCCGATCTCAGGTTCAACGTCGATGCTGACTTCGATGTCCTGATATTTCACCTTGAGCGCATTGGCGAAACCCGCCAGTGCCCGCATACCTTGCAACAGCGTGTCCCTGAGGGCCTCACCGCGGCTCAGGCGCAAGAGCGTCGCGCGCAGCGCCGGGATCAGCAGCGCCGGCAGTGATCGCCCTTCCGGGACTTCCGTGCTGACGCTCGCCATGCCACGCGCCTCGGCGTCCAAACGCATGCGATTGAGCAGGACAGTCTTTCCGACCCCCCGCAACCCGTAGAGGATGAAGCTCCGGGCCGACCGGCCCGCACGAATACGGTCCAGCGCCACGGCTGCGCGTTCGAGCAAATCGTCGCGCCCTGCAAGTTCAGGCGGGGGCGTGCCGGCACCAGGCGCAAAGGGATTCAGTCTGGGATCCATTTCAAGCTAACTTACCATAGTTTACCCATATACGATAATATGGAGTAATTCCGATAACAATCAATCACCCATCCGACCTTTCACGGTCCCCTGAAGCAACTCTCGTCAAAAACAAGCGCGCTCCGGCGGACCGGCCCGAGACCAACCAGACCGACCGCCATGCGATGAAAAAGTCTCCGATCAACGACAATGCAGTTTTGTCGTCGTACGCCTACATGACTATATTGTCAGCGAACGCCGACATTTGAATCATCATGCAAATCCGAACCCCCCTGGAACTAGGCCTGGTCATCCGGGACAGACGCCGAAAACTCGGGCTGACCCAAGCCGAACTCGCCCGCAAGATCGGGGCAGGACGGCAGTGGCTCGTGGCCTTCGAACGCGGCAAATCGCGCGCTGAAATCGGTTTGGTCCTCCGTGCTCTATCAGCGCTGGATCTCTTGTTGACGATCCATCCGGACGATCTCCCGCTGGAACCAAGCGACGGCCCAATCCCCGTCGACATCCACGCCGTCGTAGACGCTGCCAAGAAGGCTCGGGAATGACCGAACGCCTGGTCGCGATCGCCGACCGCACGATCATGGGCGAAATCCAGCATGATCATCGCGGCCGCCTCGCGTTCTTCTACGACGACCACTGGCGATCTCTGGATGCGGCCTATCTGCTTTCCCTCTCCATGCCTCTCGTGGTCGCAAAACATGGGCACGCGAGGATCGAACCCTGGCTTTGGGGGCTGCTTCCCGACAACGATTTCATCCTGGCTCGCTGGTTCGGCGTCGGATCGCCGGGAGCAGCGGCTGGATCCTGTCACCTGATGAAACGTGCGCCTCTCACGACGCCAGGGAATGAACTCTCCATCCGCCGTCGCCATCCTCGCCGAGCGCCTTGACCACGGCCTCCGGGTTCGGGTCAATGACGGTCAGCAGAACGCGGGCCGCCCGGTCGGGAACCCGGCGTCCCTGCTCCCGCTCCTGAAGGGCGCGGGCATCGAAACCGAAGCGGTCAGCGAATTTCTAACGACTCCGCCGGAACCGCTTGCGCAGAGCGACGATCCGGCACGGCAACTCCGTCTCGCCGCGGACATGCGCGAGAACCTCGCCCAGCACCGTTTCGACCTCCCGCCCGAGTTCGGTGCGTTCCGCCGTCACGGTCACGTCGTCCTCATTGTCGATCGCGATCTGACCCACCCCCGTCGCGAGCGGCCGTGGCAAGCTGCGCTGGTTCACCATCGGACAGCATGGCCGCATCACCGCGGAGAAGGCGAGGGCTGCCGCGCTGGAGATCCTGACCCTAACGAAGAAGGGTATCGAGCCCCGCGAAGCCGATGCCAAACGAAAGGCCGAGCCGGTCATGGCCGAACTCGGCAGGCGGTTCCTCGAGGAGTATGTCCCCGTTCACTGCAAGCCCAGCACGCAGGCCGGGTACCGGCGGTCGGTGACGCTCTTCATCGATCCCGCACCCGGCGAAACGCGGATCACCGGGAGCATCGGCGAGGGCCTAGCGCCCGACGCCGCACGCGGCTGACCGCGACGTAGAACGCGCGCTGATTGGCCAGGTTGAGTTCGCGGCAGCGCGGCGATAGCCCCCGCGCGCCGTCGTCGCTGCCTGTCTCCATGCCTGCCGCTCTCCTCCACTACTGTGCCTCCGAGAGCAGATTTGTCCCTGCGATTCGGCATTGTCAAACCGCCAGACATGGTGAACTCATGCGTGGAATCAACCTCTTGCATCCTGCAGGCACCTCCAAGCGCCGCATGGGCCGAATGGAGCACGATGAAAAGATTTCGTCACGGCGTCCCGGCATAGTCGGCCAGCGTCAGGACGGACTCGCCATGCTCGGTCGAGGCAATCGCCGTCACGAATCGACGGTCCGCCGTGAGCACGACCGCGCCGATGCGGTGCGCGAGCGCGAGATAGACGCAGTCGTATACCGGGTGGTCCAGGGCCAGCGCCAGCCGAACCGCGTCCGCGCCGACGGTCTCGTCATCGTTCCAGAGCAGCGGCATGTCGGGCAGCAAGGCTAGGGCGGTGCCGGCATCGGCGCGCTCGATCTGGCCCGCGCGCGCCTTGCGCCAAAGCGCGTTGGCGACCTCGGAAGCCATCAGGCGCGGCGCATGCAACTCCTCGCCGCTCGCCGTCAGTTCGCGCGCGGCATCCGAACCGGGCTCGTCGACCAGCAACTTAACCGCCACGCTCGCATCGACCACGAAGCGCATCAGAAGTCGTCGCGATGACCGCGGTCGCGGTCCTCGCGGATCAGCACTTCTGCCGGGGTCTGCTTGCGGCCCCTCGTCTTCTCCCGCAGCCGATCCGACGCCCCCAGGAAGGCGGCGCGCTTCGCCGCCATGTTGTCGTCGGCGGCGCACTCAAGGATGTGGCGCACCTCGCCCTCCAGGGAGCGGTTGTTGAGCGAGGCGCGCCGCTTGAGGCGGTTCACCACGTCCTCGTCAAGCCGACGGACATTGATCGTCACCATGGGCTCGCCTCCACGCATCGGATAGCAAATTGCTATCATTCTGTCGTGCCACAGGCAAGGGTCCATCGGGTTTCCGCATCGGCGAAACCGCGACTCCCGGCGTCATGCCGCGTCAGGAGGGTGAGAACGTCCGTTAGCCCTTGTTCGTCCCGTTGCGAGCGCATACTCGATGCGCGGCCAGGGCCGCCTCACCCCCGGTGAGAAGCGCGGCGAGATGCACGCCGCGTTCCACGGCGACCGCGGCACCACCCTCGAACGGGCCGGGAGCCGGAGCGGGAACAGAGCGACCGACGTCCCGCAGAACGGAATGTCGGTCTCGGTGGCAGCGGGGGCAGGATTTGCGTCCGCGGCCTGCGGGAAACTGGCCTGAACATCACTGACGCCGGGCTCTGGCACGTGGGAACTCACACTCGCTCGGAAAGCCAGATCGCCAGGCGGGTCGACGCGCGCACCGATCGCCTGAGCACCCGATAGCCCGGCGCGGCCGCCGCCTCTTCCGCGCGCGCAGTGTCCCGGTGCCCGAGTTCAGCCGCACGCGGCGATCCGCGGCGGCGGCAGCACGGAGAACCCGGAGGTCGTGGGGGGGCCGCTCGTCGCGGGCGCCGATCCCTGCATCGCCGCCCGCGAGGGCGGCAGGGTCCACGCCATGCTCGCCAATGCCGATGGCTACGGCCGGGCCTGCGGCGGCCAAACGGGCACAGCCGAGCTCGAGGCGGGGCTTGTCTGGCAGGTCCAGTCGGCGCTTGCGGCCAGGGGCTACGACCCGGGCCCGGCCGACGGCGTGATGGGCGCCAGTACGCACTCCGCGATCGCGGCCTGGCAGGAAGCGTCGGGGTTCCGGGCAACCGGGGAGCTGACGGACGACGAGGTCACGGAGCCGCTGGCGGGGCCGGTCCCTGAGGCGCGACCTGCGTCCTCCCTCGCCCCGAAGTGTGTAGAGGCAGCGGAAGGCGCTGGGTGCTGGAAGGAAATTGCCAACATGGCAGGCTGTCACACATGGGATTTCTATTACTGGCCCGATCAGACTGTTACTTGGTCCGGTTCGTGTTCTGGCGGAAGGGCCGTACGTGGCCGGACCGACGAGAGGTTCTTGGAGGTTCCGGAAGTGCCATTCGGCGACCAGTCGGTCGACCGGACAATCATACGGCTGCCGCGCCGATACATGGTCCCGGCCCAGTTGGCATGCCGGGCAGAGATGGGCTATTGCAACGCGGAACGTTACACGCGACAATTGCGCCATGCGGGTCAGGCACAAGGGACTTCGCGCGCTTGCCGAGCAGGACCGCCGCCGGCAACTGCCGGGCGACCTGGTGCCGAAGCTGAGGCGCATCCTGACCTTGTTGGACGAAGCGCGCGACCCTGGCGATCTCGCTGCCCAGCCCGGTTACCGTCTGCATCCGCTGAAGGGCGACATGGCCGGTCGGTGGAGCATCCGCGTGTCGGGGAACTGGCGCGTCGTCTTCCGGTTCGAGGACAACGAGGCCGTGGACGTGGACCTGGTGGACTACCATTGAACGAAGGGGAACGGCGATCATGGCGATGCTGAATCCGTGCCATCCGGGCGAGATATTGCGCGACAATCTGGAGGCCGCCGGGCTGTCGGTGACGGAGGGGGCGTCGCGGCTGGGATGCACCCGGCAGGCGCTGTCCCGGCTGTTGAACGGGAAGGCCGGGATTTCACCGGCGATGGCACTGGCGTTGGAGCGGATTGGCTGGAGCAACGCAAGCTTCTGGATGCGGCTGCAGGCGAGCTACGAGCTGGCGCAAGCGCGCCGGAAGCAGACTGCCGCCGAACGCCGGGGGGGGCGCGCTGCACGCATGATCGAGTCCCGCGGTTCCATCCCCGTGCGAGCGCGGGAGGGAGAAACCGTGCGGATGAAGCGGAGGCGAAGTACGGTCGATGCTTCAAGGACTGAGATCGACAGCACGACGTCGAGATGAAAGCCGCACCATGTTCGGGAGTGTCTGAGCACCCGGTATCCGGGCGCGGCCGCCGCCCTTCCGCGCGCGCTGCGTCCCGGTGCCCGAGCTCGTCCGCACGGAGTTCACGGATTTTCTCCCTGAGTGCCGGCTCGGCCAACATCTGCGCCACCTAGACCACCCCGCCGACTACATCCGTGTCGGCCGGCCACGGTTCCGGCGTCACGTCCGGGCTGTCGCTCGCCGCCTCCACCGCTCACCCTCACGGCGGCCGCCTCACGATGAGCCCGCCGTCCGTACGCGCGACATAGATCCCGCGCCCGCCGCTCCCGGCCAAACACGATCGAGCACCCGTCGGGCGAGGTCGGCTCCATTGCTTTCCCGGCACCCGGATGATCGCGTGTCGCGCCGGGTCCGACCCGTGCCGGTCGAGCCGCTCGCGCGCAGACCACGCGGGCACTTGCACGGGCTCGCCATCGACGTCACCGCCGCCTGCCGCTGCGGCAAGCTCCGTGACGTCGACCGGACGCATTCGGGCGGCGCTTCGGGCGCAGCCACCAGGGCGGCGAGCGTATCGTCCTCAAGGCGGGGCGGACACGGGTTGCCGCCAGCCGGGCGATGGCGCTTACGGGCCCAGCAGGTTCTTCTAGACGTGGCCGAGCCCAGGCCCGTCCCGGCCCCCGGCGCCGGGTCGCGGATCGGGCCGAGGCGGAACTCTAGGTCGGGTGCTTCGCAGATCCCGGCGGCATGCACGCCGCCGGCACCCTGCCGTTGCCATCGACGCGCAGTCCTCCCGATTATTTATGATAATATTCTTATCTTTATTTGATCACGATTCGATAAACTAGATAATACACCGTAAAATACATATACACCGGGACACACCCCGACACGGGCGCATCCGGCTAGAGAACGCGGTCAGGAACACGCGAATGTCCGAGTCGGGCCCCGGGCCGTCAAGGGGGGAACGCCATGCTTGAAGGGTCGAACAGACTGTCGTCCGCTGTCGCGGACGGCGATTCTGGAGTGACCGGCGAGGCGTCCTCGCCCCCGCTGCCGGCGTGCTGTCCCGGCTCATGAACATTCGCTTGACACCGGCACTGGCTTCGCCCGTGTACAATGAAGCCAGCGGCCAGCGGCCAGCGGCCAGCG
>JAJEGJ010000024.1 GCA_022819905.1 Alphaproteobacteria bacterium | reverse complement strand
CCGACCGGGGTGAAGGTCTTCAACTGGATCGCGACGATGTGGCGCGGATCGATGTCGTTCGAGACGCCGATGCTGTGGGCCATCGCGTTCGTGGTGCTGTTCACGATCGGCGGGTTCTCGGGCCTCATGCTCGCGATTACGCCGGTCGACTTCCAGTACCACGACACCTACTTCGTCGTCGCCCATTTTCACTACGTGCTCGTCACCGGCGCCATCTTCGCCATCATCGCCGGTGCGTACTACTGGCTGCCGAAGTGGACGGGCCACATGTACGACGAGAGGCTCGGGAAGTGGCACTTCTGGCTTTCGACCATCTCGGTCAACGTGCTGTTCTTCCCCCAGCATTTCCTCGGGCTGGCGGGCATGCCGCGAAGGATCCCCGACTACGCCGTCCAGTTCACCGACTGGAACATGGTCTCGAGCATAGGCGGCTTCGCCTTCGGGCTTTCGCAGCTTCTGTTCCTCTACATCGTGGTCCAGACGATTCGAGGTGGCGAGAAGGCGTCGGAGCGGGTATGGGAAGGTGCACACGGCCTCGAGTGGACGGTGGCGTCGCCGCCTCCGTATCACACCTTCGAGGAGCCGCCGCACGTCACCGAGGCGGAAGCGCACGGCTGAGTACGGACACGAAGGCATGGACATGGCTGTCGACGGCGATCGGAGCGGGCGAAAGGCGAACGTCCGGCTGGCCGTGCTCCTCGCCGTCGTGGCAGCCCTGTTCTACGTCGGCATATTCCTGTTGAAGCAGCAATGACCGCCAACCGGACTCAGGCTAACGGGAAGACGGCGCGGCGGCTCGCCGTCGTCGTGCTCGCGATGTTCGGATTCGGGTACGCGCTGGTCCCGCTCTACGACGTGCTGTGCGAGATCACCGGTCTCGGCGGGCGCACCGGAGTGGTGGAGGCGGGAGCGCTCGACGGCGCTGTCGACACGAGCCGGACCGTCAAGGTGCAGTTCCTCGGCACCGTGAACAGCCGGCTCCCATGGGAGTTCCGCCCCAACGTCGCTTCGATGGAGGTGCATCCCGGAGAGGTCTACGAGACGACGTACTTTGCGAGGAATCTCTCCGAGACCGCGACCATCGGTCAGGCACGCCCCTCGGTCGCGCCGTCCGTCGCGTCGTTGCACTTCAACAAGACGGAGTGTTTCTGCTTCGTCGAGCAGGAGTTCGGGCCCGGGGAGGCGCGGGACATGCCGGTGCGGTTCGTGCTGAGCCGCGATCTTCCGGCGGACATTGCGACGGTGACGTTGTCGTACACCTTCTTCAATTCACGGCAGACGGGTTAGCCCGCCTGAGGGCATCGGTGTCGCCGCCGGACCGGGGGCGGCCTGGATTCAGCGAACGGGATGAGCAAGGAAATGGCTGCGGCAAACGGCGGGTACTACATTCCACACGGCACCAAGTGGCCGATCATGGGTTCGATCGGCCTGTTCACGCTGCTCGGCGGGTTCGCGATGCTGCTCAACGGCAATGCGTCGGCGAACTGGATCATGGTCGTTGGTGCCCTGATCATCGTCGCGATGATGATCGGCTGGTTCGGCACCGTCATCGGGGAGAGCGAGTCGGGAACCTACAACGCGCAGGTCGATCTCTCCTTCCGGCAGGGGATGTTGTGGTTCATCTTCTCCGAGGTGCTGTTCTTCGCCGCGTTCTTCGGCGCCCTGTTCTACGCGCGGATCTATGCGGTGCCGTGGCTCGCGGGAGAAGGCGCGGGCGGATTCACGACCGGGCCGTGGCTGTGGCCGGAGTACGAAGGGACTTGGCCGACGAACGGCCCAAGCGATATCGGCGGGGCGTTCGAGACCATTCCCGCCTTCGGAATCCCCTTCCTCAACACCATCATCCTGGTGTCCAGCGGCGGCACGGTCACCCTCGCGCACTGGGCCCTCAAGAAGAACGAGCGGGCCAAGCTGTGCTGGTGGCTGTTCGCGACGGTGGCGCTCGGGGTGTTGTTCCTCGGGTTCCAGGCATACGAGTTCGCGCACGCCTACGGCGATCTCAACCTGACCCTTGGCTCCGGGGTGTACGGATCGACATTCTTCATGCTCACCGGATTCCACGGGTTGCACGTCACGATCGGCGCGATCATGCTGCTCGTCATGCTGATTCGGTCGATGAGAGGGCACTTCACACCGAAGCATCACTTCGCATTCGAGGCTGCCGCGTGGTACTGGCACTTCGTGGACGTGGTGTGGATCGGGCTGTTCATCTTCGTCTACTGGCTCTGATCGAGCGTCGGCGGCCGGGCCGCATCCGTGATCGGTCAAGGCGGATCGGGCGGAGAAGCAAGGTGTTGCGCAACTTGCGGATGGGATTTCCGCAGGTCGGATCAGCGCAGCGTAATCCGACACGGAGCGTGGTCCGACTCGGGCCATGATGTCGGCTTGCGCCTCCGGCCAAGCCGACCCGCGAGACGGCCCGACCCGGCCGAATGTGCCGGGCCGGTGTGGATCAGGGACGAATTCCGTGCGGCTGGATCAGGCCGAGAGCCCAGAGCACTACGAGCAGAACAAGAAGGCCGATCGAGATCCCGACCCGCATCGTCAATGCCCGGACGGTGCGTTCCGACCGGCCCCTGTCCTTGACGAGGAAGAGCAGCCCCGAAGCAAGGCTGGCCAGCACGCCGACGAAGATTGCCACCACGACCAGCTTTGCGAGCATCGGAACCGCACCGGGATGCGAGCGTGAGGGGATTGTATCGCAGTGCCGGTTGCCGCATCGTCGCGTGAGCGCACGCGACGCACGTCGATGACTCTCGCCCCCATTCGTGCATTCGTGCCGGCGACGGCTGCCGCGCTCGCCATCGCGGCGTTCTCCTGGCTCGGTGTGTGGCAGCTCGACCGCGCCGGCGAGAAGGAGCGGCGCAGCGGGACGTTCGCCGCGCGCACCAGCGACG
>JAJEGJ010000015.1 GCA_022819905.1 Alphaproteobacteria bacterium | reverse complement strand
TACCGGCCGCCGGCGTCGCTCGTACTTCAGCAGACCTCGAACAGTCCTGCGGCCCCCATGCCGCCGCCGATGCACATGGTGCACACGACGTGCTTCGCGCCGCGGCGACGGCCTTCGATCAGGGCGTGCCCGACCAGCCTGGAACCGGACATCCCGTACGGGTGCCCGATCGAAATCGCGCCGCCATCGACGTTGTACTTCTCGGGATCAATTCCGAGTTCCTCGCGGCAGTACAGCGCCTGAACGGCAAAGGCCTCGTTGAGCTCCCAGAGGTCGATGTCGTCGATGCTGAGACCGTGGCGCTGAAGCAGGCGGGGGACCGCCCGTACCGGCCCGATTCCCATCTCGTCCGGCTCGAGGCCCGACACCGCAAGTCCCCGGAAAATGCCGAGCGGCTCGACACCACGCTTCTCCGCTTCTGCAGAGTCCATGACCACGCACGCCGACGCGCCGTCCGACAGCTGGCTGGCGTTTCCGGCGGTGATGCACTTGTCCGGTCCCATCACCGGATCGAGCCCGGCCAGGCCCTCGGCCGTGGTGGACGGGCGATTGCCTTCATCGCGCTCGAGGGTCACCGCGACTTCCGAGATCTCCCCGGTCTCCCTGTCCTGGACCAGCTTGACCGAGGGAAGCGGGACGATCTCGTCGTCGAGGCGCCCCGCCTGCTGCGCCGCAGCGGTCCGCATCTGCGACGACAGCGCGTACTCGTCCTGGCTCTCCCGGCTGACGCCGTAGCGGTCGGCCACGACCTCTGCCGTCTGGATCATGCTGAAATACAGTTCGGGCTTGTGCTCGTTGATCCAGGTGTCCTGCGCCCGAAAGTCGTTGGCGTGCTCGTTCTGCACCAAACTGATCGATTCGAGGCCGCCCGCCACCATGATGGGGACGCGGTCGACCAGCACGCGCTGCGCCGCCATCGCAATGGCCTGCATGCCGGACGAGCAGAACCGGTTGACCGTGGCACCCGCCACCTCCACCGGAAGACCGCCCCTGATGGCGCACTGTCGAGCGATGTTCCCGCCGGTCGCTCCTTCGGGCATGGCGCAGCCCATGAGGACATCCTCGACCTCACCGGGCTCCACCCCCGCGCGGTCCACCGAGTGGCGGATCGCGTGCCCGCCGAGCTCGGCCCCGTGCGTGTTGTTGAAGGCGCCCCGGTAGGCCTTGCCGATCGGGGTGCGCGCCGTCGAGGCGATAACAGCTTCAGGCATGAAATGATTCTCCTTCGAGGGCGGAAACCGTCCGCCTAGTTCGCGTCCTTGAATGATCCGCCCTCGCGCGCCAGGCGCTCGAGCAGCGGCGATTCCGGCCAAAGTGCCGGTTCGTCCTTGCGGAATTCGGCGATCGAGCTGGCGATCGAGGCCAGTCCCTGGCGTTCGGCGTGGTACATCGGCCCACCACGCCAGGCGGGGTAGCCGTAGCCGTTCACGTAGATCACGTCGATGTCGGAGGCGCGCTGCGCGAACCCCTCCTCGAGGATCCGCGAGCCTTCATTGACCAGCGCGCCGTGCAGGCGGGCCAGAACTTCCTCGTCATCGAACGTCCGGCGGTTCACCTTCTGCTCACGGCTTACCCGGAGGATGATCTCCTCGACCTCGGGGTCCGGGCTTCCTCTGCGGCTGCCCTCCTCGTACAGGTACCACCCCTTGCCGACTTTCTGGCCGTACCTTCCCTGCTCACACAGGGCATCGGCGACGGCGCCGGTGTAGCCGCCGCCTTTGTACAAGCCCTCTGCGATGTGGCGTTTACGGATGTACCAGCCGACGTCATTCCCGGCGAGGTCGCTCACGGCCAACGGCCCCATCGCCCAACCGAAGGTGTAGGCCGCCCGGTCCACCTGCTCGGGAAGGGCGCCGCGTTCCACGAGGAACTGGGCCTGCCGGATGTACTCGTGAAACATGCGATTGCCCACGAACCCGTCGCAGTTGCCAACCAGGACGCCCACCTTTCGGATGGTGCGCGCCAGGGCCATGGCGCTCGCGATAACCTCGGCCGATGTCTTGGAACCCCGGACGATCTCCAGCAGCCGCATGACGTTGGCCGGGCTGAAGAAATGGGTCCCGATCACTTCCTCGGGCCGCCGGGTGGTGGCCGCAATGGCATCGATGTCGAGCGTCGAGGTGTTGGTCGCGAGAATCGCCCCCTCCCGCATCACCTTGTCAAGCGCCGTGAAGACCTTTTGCTTGACCGGCATGTCCTCGAACACCGCCTCGATCACGATGTCCGCTTCGGCCAGCGCATCCATGTCGCTGACGCCCTGAATCAATTCCATGCGCGCGTCGAGCGCCGCCTGCGGCATCCGGCCCCGGTCCACGGCACGCTGGTAGTTGCCGCGCACGACGCCGAGCCCGCGCGCAAGCGATGCCCGATCCGTATCCATGATCCGAACCGGGATTCCGACGTTCGCGAAGTTCATGGCAATCCCGCCGCCCATGGTGCCCGCGCCAATCACCGCGGCACTCTTGATGGGCCGGGTGGGGGTCGTCTTGGGGACGTCATCGATCTTGTTGGCCGCGCGCTCGGAGAAAAAGGCGTGGATGAGCGCCGGGGATTCCTCGGAATCGTGGCACTCCACGAACAGGCGCCGTTCGTTGGTGATGCCCTCGTCGAACGGCAGGGTGACCGATCCCCGCACGGCCTCGACACAGCGAAGCGGCCCCTCTCGCCCGCGAGCGACCCGGGCCAGCTTTTCCTTGGCCTTGTCGAAGATCGCTTCGTCGACGCCCTGCACCTTCTCGTCGCGCGCGCGCGTCGCGCCTGCCGTCGCCTGGCCGTCGAGCACCCGTTCCGCGTACGCGATTGCCGCCGCCACGTGATCGCCCTCGGCGATCTCGTCGACCAGGCCGAGCTCCAATGCCAGCGGCGCCGGAATGGGGTCTCCCGACGTGATCATCTCCAGCGCCCGCTCGACGCCGACCAGGCGCGGGAGCCGTTGCGTACCACCGGCTCCGGGCAGCAGGCCGAGCTTCACTTCCGGCAGCCCGAGGCGCGTCTTGGGATGCGCGACACGAGCCTGGCATCCCATGGCGACCTCGAGGCCGCCGCCGAGCGGGGTGCCGTGCACCGCAGCGATCGTGGGTTTTTCGGACGACTCGTAGCCGTCAATGACCTTGCCGAGGCCGGGTTCCCGCATGGGCTTGCCGAACTCGTTGATGTCGGCGCCCGCCATGAACGTGCGACCGCCGCCCGTGAGAACGATGGCCTCGACTGCGGGATCGGCCATCGATTCGTTGAAGCAGCGAAGCATGCCTTCGCGCACGGGTTGCGCGAGCGCGTTGACGGGGGGATTGTTAACGGTGATCACACTGACGCGTCCCCGCCGCTCCCAAGTTACCGGACTGGCCATTGAAAATCCTCTCCCCCTCGAACGGCGGGAATACAGTCTGCGAGCCATAGGGCGAGGCGGCAGTATAATCGTCCGAAGTCGAAATTCAGGCGGCTCCAACCATGCAGTTTCTTGTGTTTGCGGTGCTGGTTGCCGCGATTGCGGCACCCGCGGCGGCGGAAGGACCGTTCGGTCTTCCGGCCGGATACAGCTGGGGGGACGCACCGGATCCGGCTGCCGTGGCAGCGGTGGCAGAGCGGCAGGGGGCCGAGATCAGAATCCTCCTTGATCTCGACACTGCCCCGCTCTCCGATGCACGCTCATTCACGGCCGTGTACTGCGACGGGCACGGCCTCCAGCAGATCCGCACGGCGACCACCCGGTACCACCGGGGCGATGTGCTGCGGCGCTTTCGCCGGCTCCTCGCGATCCTGGAACACGAGTTCGGACCGCCGAGTCACGGACGTCCGGAGGTCGGAACCGCCTACTGGGAACAAGATGTCGGGCTGGAGACGTGGCCGGTGTCCAAGACCAAGTTCATGGTCGTGCTGGTCCGGAACGGCCCCGCCGTCCGGCACTGTGCGGCCGAGGATTCCGTCTGACCCGGCCGGCAGCGTCAGCGCCGGCCGCAGGCAGGTCGCGGCCTTCCCCGACTATGCTGCCAAGGAACGGCCCCGTAGCTCAGTCGGATAGAGCAACGGATTCCTAATCCGTAGGTCGCAGGTTCGAATCCTGCCGGGGTCGCCAATCCAAGAGATTGAACTGAAAGAGATAATCAAAGAAGTCCCGGGCCGTGAGAAAGCCTCGTTCGGTAATTTGGCAAACTATCGGCAAACAACTTAGAGGTAACTTCTGACCGCGACTATCACGGTTTGCTGACGTCATCGCCTGCTCATCGGGCTTGTGTGTGTTTCCCTTCACCGCCTATTGCCATCGCCGGGCTAGCGGCGGTCTCGGGGACTTGCACGTCCATGACTTGCGGCACTGCGGATGGTTGCAACCTCTAGCTCCGTATCCTCATCGTTGGCCAGTGTCCGGTACAACCCCTTTCCGGGCGGCCGCCGCGGCCGGCATCAGAAAGGCTTCCAGCGCCCCGACGACACCGTCAAGCGGTCCAGGGTCGACACTCAGACCCTGCTTGAAGGAATCCCATTGTCGTCGCTTGACAGCGTCTTCGGCGAACGCCCGCGACAACCCATCCGGAACTGCGTTCGGTATCGCCGTACCACGCCGTGAAAAGGTTGCCGATATCGCCGCTGCGAGCCGCGACCGATCGACCTCAAACGTCTTGCTGATGATCCATACGTCGTAATAGTCCTTCATTCGGCTGTTGGCTTTGCCCAAGTACACCATGGCCTGGAATTTCTCCGCAACCACGGTCTCACGTGCATAACCACGCAACCGAGGCACCGGCATGTCGAGCAGCACCGGATAGTCGAGCCACGTTGCAGGGGGTTCGGTCGCATCCCCGAAACCCACATCGACGTGGACCGCAATGGAAGCCCCGCCAATGTCTGCCATCGCGCGGATTCGGATTCCCCCATACGCGTTCTCCGCTCGAATACGGCTGATCCGAGCTGCATCGGCATCGAATGCGACCCCATCCGGGTGCTCCTGGCCAAACACCTCCTTGAAAACTTCCAGGACAGCGTCCGGCGTCGGATCGCCGCAACCAAGTAAATCGAGATCGCGTGTGCCTCTATAGGGCTCTTCAAACCAAGTCATCAGCAGCATGGCGCCCTTCAGAACGAAACGTTCAGCGTGTCGGGATTGCGCAAGGCGATAGAGCATGCGCTCGATCGCGTAGTGCGTGAGGACCAAGTCGAAATTCAGATCCTTCGCCTTGCTGACCCCGAGCAGGCGAACCCGAACCGAGGCCCCGATGTCCCTGACCTCCCTAGGCATTGGCGGTGAGCGCCTCGAGATACGGGCGGACGACCGTGGCGACACGGCCTCGCTCCGCATGCAGGGCGATCTCGGCGGGGTTCGCCTTTCGCTGCCGT
This sequence comes from Alphaproteobacteria bacterium, assembly GCA_022819905.1. Lineage (GTDB taxonomy): Bacteria > Pseudomonadota > Alphaproteobacteria > TMED109 > TMED109 > VXPW01. The sequence continues at coordinate 21,707 of JAJEGJ010000015.1, read as the reverse complement.
AGCGCCTCCTGCAGACCCTCCAGTGCGATCGTCTGGCCCACTTTCCGGCGATGCCGGAAGCAGTCGGCGATCGTCTTGGCAACACCGAAGACCTTCACGGGAACATTCTCGACGTACACGGTGATGACATCATCTGAGAGCAGCGTGTCCGTGAATCGCACGATCCGTAGTGCCGGCCTTCCTTCTTTTGGCATCCAGTCCCTGGCACCGATTGCCATCCACACACGGCGCGGAAGCCGATCGGTCAGTTCGTGGTAGGCCAGCGCCGACACAAGGCAGACGACGCCCCTGGGAACACGCTTTGCGGCCTCTGCCAGACTGTGGTTGGCATCGAGCGGCGCATCGGGCAACTGATAGAGACCACGACCGATACGGTTTACGTCACCGGCGCGAACAATCCTGCCGATCGTGGCCGCAGTAATCCCAGCGTCCTTGAATTCGGACAGGCGCACCATCCCCCGGGTTCGGAGGAGATGGATCGCTTGGGCGCGCTGCGTCTCCATTTTTGGCACTGATACCAAACCAAAGAACTACACACCTAATATCCGAGCTAATGTATCACACATTCCAACCCAGCAAAACATGGGGCTTATATCGAACAGTTGACAGGTCGGACTGAGATGGCGAGTCGACGGCCTTGATGCATCCTGTCGGAACGTTGCCAAGACTAGTCTGACTATTATGGACCCCTCATGGCGATCACCTGTTCCGTGTCCTAGGCGAAGGCCCGTTTCTCTGAAGTCCTCCGCCAAGTGCGCGATGGGAAGACGGTTACGGTTTCCTTCCATGGAGAGCCGGTGGCACAAATCCGCGCCCTCAAGAAACCACGCAGTCCCACACTTGACGAGCGTCTCGCAGAACTCGAACGCAACGGCTGCCTGGTCCACGCAGCCATGCCAAGAATAAGCATCGGACCCGTTGAACGCCGACCCGGCGCGCTCACGCGATTCCTAGAAGCGCGGGACGAATGAGCGTCGCCTATGTCGACTCTTCCGCGCTGATAGCCATCACACTCGACGAACCGGGTGCCTCCAGCTTGGCCCGGCACCTTAATGCTTGTGCGCGCCTCGTCTCATCCAACTTGCTTGAAGCCGAGTTGCGGTCGACGTTCGCGCGCGAGCACGTTGACTTCCGGGAGCACGTCCTCGCGGCATTCGATTGGATCCTCCCCGACCGGCCCCCTACAAGGGAGCTGACGTCGGTTCCAGATGCCGGATATCTGCGCGGCGCGAGTCTCTGGCATTTGGCGACCGCTCTCTACATCTCCCCGCATCCCGGCGCCCTGACGGTTGCAACACTGGATGTGCGACAGGCTTCCGTGGCTACGGCGCTCGGGTTTCGCGTAATGGGGGAACCCAAAACCCCTGACATTCTGCATTGCGCCCTCAGCTATCCGCGCAACACGGCGCCGGGGCGGAGAATGGCGAGAAACGCCCGGACTTCTCACACCTTCGTCATGGGCTCGCGCTCCGCACGCGAAGCCAGGCGAGTTTCACATGCATGGCCTGTGGCCAGCTGGCGAGACGCCCTCAAGCTTGAGGGGGCCGTTCTCATGGGTCGTGTCGATCGCTTCACCGACCCTCGCGAGTTCAGCAGGCCTCAGGCGTCGTCGTCCTCGGGCAGCACGACCCTCACCCGGAGCCCGCCGTCCACAATGTCCTCCAGCTGGATGTCGCCACCGTGGGCGCGGACGATGCTCCGCGCGATGGCAAGACCCAGCCCGGTTCCTCCCGTGTCACGGCTTCGCGATTCCTCCAGCCGGACAAAGGGTTCGAACACGCGTTCCCGCTCGCCTTCCGGGATGCCCGGGCCCGTGTCCTCGATGACGACCTCCGCGCACCCGCCCTCCACGCGGACGACCCGCGCAGTGCCCCGGCCGCCGTGGATGGCCGCATTCTCCAGCAGGTTCCTGAGCGCGCGGCGGAGTGCCGTCGGTCGAGCCCCCACCACGATCCGCCCCGACACCTCGGCCGAAACGGCATGGCCAAGGTCCGCGAGGTCGGCGACCACGCTGTCGACCAACGCCGGCAGGTCCACCCTCTCCGTCCGTTCCCGCCGCAGGTCCGCCCGGACGAACGCCAGCATCTCCTCCGTCATCCGCTGCATCTCGTCGAGCGCGCTGATCATCTTCCGGCGCGTGTCCGCGTCGTCGACCAGCTCGGCGTGCAGACGCAGGCTCGTGATCGGTGTGCGGAGGTCATGCGAGACCGCCGCCAGAATGGCCATCCGGTCGCGGACATACCGGTCCAGCCGTTCGCGCATCAGGTTGAAGGCCCGGGTCGTGGCCTGGACGTCCGACGGGCCGGCCTCCTGCAGGGGCGCCACGTCCTCGCCCCGTCCGAACTGGCTCGCCGCCGCTGCTAGGCGCCGCATGGGGCGCGCAATCCGGCGCCCCATGACGACCGCGACGGCCGCGGTGCCGAACGCAGAGAGGATGAACGACATCAGGAACGTCACGCCCCAGGGCGCGCCCCGCGGCGGCGCCACGGCGACGTTGAGCCACCGCCCATCCGGCAGCGCCACCGACGCCGCAAACCACCGGAACCGCCAGGATGCGTGCCCGTCATCGTGGTCATAACCGTGGAACCGGTCGTCGTCATCGTCGTCCGGGCGCTCGGCGTGGTGGTCATCGTCCCAGTCGTCGTCCACAAAGCGCGCCCGCACCGGCCCGACCCTGACCTGCCCGCGATCGACGCCGAGCGCGGCGGCCAGTTCGCGGGCAATGCCGGCGGCCGGTCCGCCCGCCCCCGCGGTGCGGACGAGCGGCTCCCCGGTCAGCGAGAACCTCGCGCGATGCGTGCTGGCAGCCGCGACGACGGTGCCGTGGAGCGCCGGCGATGTGTCCGCGAGCAACTGCGCCACGCTCGCCGTCCGGGCGATGACATTGTCGCGGTGCGCATGCCGCACGGCCTCGACCCGTTCCCAGGCGAAGAGCGCGACGGCGACACCTTGCGCCACGACGAGGGTCAGGAGAAGCAGCAGCGTGAGCTGGCCCGCGAGGCTCCGCGGCACCAGCCTCATGCGTCTTCCACTTTGCCGGCGAAGCGGTAGCCGCCGCCCCATACGGTCATGATGAGCTTGGGATCTTTCGGGTCGCGCTCGATCTTCTTCCGCAGGCGGCTCACCTGGTTGTCGACCGCGCGCTCGAACGGCACGGACCGCCGGCCCTGGGTCAGATCGAGCAGCTGGTCGCGGGAGAGGACCATGCCGGGGCGTTCCAGCAGCGCCACGAGCAAGCGGAACTCACCCGTCGAAAGGGGGGTCACGACTCCCTCTTCGTCGACCAGCTGGCGCCGGCCGTCGTCGAGCAACCAGCGATCGAACCGCCGGACGCCTGCCGACGGGGGCTCGCGCCCGGGCGGCAGGCTCTGCGAACGCCGGATCACGGCCCTGATCCGGGCCAGCAGCTCGCGCGGGTTGAACGGCTTGGTGACGTAGTCGTCGGCGCCCACTTCGAGACCCACGATGCGGTCGGTCTCCTCGGCCATGGCCGTCAGCAGGATGATCGGCAAGCGCGTCGTCGCGCGCAGGTGCCGGCAGAGCTGGAGACCGTCCTCGCCCGGCATCATCACGTCGAGCACCACGAGGTCGATCGCCGCCGCGCCGAGCACCCGGCGCGCTGCGATGGCGCTCTCGGCGATGCTCGCGCGCATTCCGTGACGCTCCAGGTACTGCGCCAGGGCCTCGCGGATCTCCCGGTGGTCGTCGACCACGAGCACGTGCGGAGTGGCTTCCATCCGTCCAGCTTACGCGGCCCGGCGCCGCTCACCGCAGGAAACCTGTAACAAGGTGTCCCAAACCCGCTCACCGGCCATACATCGCGACAAATCCGGGCGTGCGGCGACAAACTCCTGCGACATCCGGCCCCCACATTGCCTGCATCCTTCGATCACCGATACGGGAGAACATCGATGCAGACGAGAACCAGAACCCTGATCGTCGTCGGGCTCGCCACAGTCCTTGGCGGGGCCGCCATCGTCGGGGTCAGCCATGCCAATCACCGTGGCGGTTTTGACGGCCGCCATGGTCCAGGACTGGGCTTCCTCGACAAGGGGAGCCTCGCCGCCACGGCGCTCGAAGTGTTCGATTCCGTCGACGCGGACGGCAACGGGGCGCTCTCGCAAGCCGAGATCGACCAGGTCCGCAACGACCGCCACACCGCGCACGACGCCGATCGCGACGGCAACCTCGAACTCAAGGAGTTTGCCGGCCTCTGGCACGAGACCACGCGCCCGTTCACCGTGCGCGTCTTCCAGATGCTGGACACGGACGGCGACGCGGTCATCACGCGCGCCGAGTACGACCGACCGCTGGCCGGGATCGTCGCCCGCCTGGACCGCGACGGCGACGGCGGCCTCTCGCTCCGTGACGGACGGCACCACCGCCATCACGAAGACCGGTGGGACGACGACTAGATCCCACCCGCCGGCCGGGGGCAGACTCCGGCCGGCTTCGCCCGCGCCGCGGCATGCGTCGTAGGGACCTCGGGGGATAGGACCCCGGGGGCCAACTGCGTAGACGCCATATTGCGCCAACGCACGGATTTTGTCCGGTGGCCACCTGACCAACGTGACGGCAGGGCAGGGTCGATGCCGGCTCCAGAGAGTTGACCTCGGCGCGGTGGTCCCGGACGAACGCCGCCCGCGAGTTCTGGCAGAGTGGACGGTCGCGGAGCATTCCCGCAACAAGCGATCCGACCTGCGCCAGCCCATGAGAACAGAGATTTCAATTTCCCGGTTAAGGAAACGGTCCCCCTGAACCAGGCTGCTTCCGCTGTTTTCAGCACGGGATCCGTCCCAACGGATCCGTTGGCAACCACATTGTTGGCAATTTTCGAACGTCGAGCGCCAGAGGCCGATTCACGCGTTCTCAAGTGGTCTAGGTCCGGCGGTGCTGGCGGAACGGCTGACTCCAAGTCCGTGTGTCGCAAGTGCGATTCCGGCCGGGTTCGCCAGCCTAACGAACTGATATCATGACGCTCGGTTCAGGTAGGAGAATCGATATCGTGTCCCCCCTTGGCCTACCCGTGGCAGTAGAACAAATCCCGGATGGCAGGCCCGAACGCTCAATTTTTTCGATTCATGAATCGTGGACAGGTCTGCGGCCGATGAGTCTTTCCGCAAGCACGGCACGTGCCCCGAACGGCTGGTTCCATCGTGCCGTTCGCGGTTGCGGCATTCTCCTACTCTTGGCCGGCACACTTCTGCCGGGAACGGCGTCCCCGCAAGCTCCTGAAATGCTGGAGAACGTAGTGGTGATCGGGCAACGCGCGCCCGGTATCGACCCTCTGTCCTCTCCCACGCCGGTGGAGATTGTCGGCGGTACGGCGCTCGAGGCTTATGGCGGCGAGAGCACCGAAAGCAACCTCGCCCGGACGCTTCCGTCGTACAATCTCAATCGCGAGCCGATTTCCGACGAGGCAAGCGTTGTCCGGCCGGCACTGCTTCGCGGGCTGCCGCCGGATTCCGTGCTGGTGCTCGTGAACGGCAAGCGCCGGCACCGGTCGTCGGTCATCACGGTCTCGAGCGCCACGGCTCCCGGCAGCCACGGCCCGGACCTTGCGGCCATTCCCGGCATTGCGATCGAACGGATCGAGGTGCTGCGTGATGCGGCGTCTGCGCAGTACGGATCCGATGCAGTGGCCGGCGTCCTCAACTTCGTGCTGAAGCAGCGTCCCGATACGCAGGTAGCCGAGGCCCGCTGGGGCCGCACCTACGCGGGCGACGGGGATCGCTGGACGCTGGCAGGCCACGCGGGTGTGCCGTTGGCCGACCAGGGGTTCGTTGCGCTGTCGCTCGAGCGGTCGCATCAGGCGCCGTCGACCCGGTCGGTGCAGCATGCCAGTGCCCGGCAGCTTGCCGCTGCCGGCAATCCCTGGATCAACGACCCCGGCTACGGCTACATCGACCATCCGTACGCGCAGACGTGGGGAACGCCTGAAGGACGCGGCGACTGGAAGACGATGGTGAACGCCGGCCTTCCACTTGGCGCTTCGACAGAAATCTACGGTTTCGGCAACTGGCATCGCCGGACCGTGGAAAACGGGTTCTTCTTCCGCAACCCGGCGCGGCGCGGCGGCGTCTTCAGCCTGGGCGACGAGGTGCTGCTGGCCGACCTTTCCGCAAACCCGACCGCTGTCAGGTGTCGATCCGGACTGACACCGGATTCCGGCGACTGGTCGAGTCACGTCGCGGCGATCCGCCGTTACATCGAGGACAACCCGAATTGCTACTGGATCGGCACCCAGTTTCCGGGCGGCTTCACGCCCCGGTTCGGCGGTGACGTGGAAGACGTCTCCTACCATGCCGGCGTGCGCGGCACGTTGCCGAATGACGTTCCGTTGCTCTCCGGGTGGGACTGGGATCTTTCCGCCGGGATGGGCCAGCACTCGGTCGACTTCTTCATGGAACGGACAATCAACCCGCAGCTGCTGGCCCTCGGTCGCGAGCTGCCGACCAGCTACCGGGTCGGAGGATGGAGCGAACGCGACTGGATCGTGGAGGGCAGCGTGGTGGGTCGGCTCAACGTCGGAGCTGCCTGGCCGCTGACCGTGGCGCTCGGAACGGAAGTTCGCAACGAACGCTTCGAGGTCATGGCGGGGGATTTCAATTCCACCTTTGTCGACACGCGCCCGGGCGGGCTGCGGGAACAGGGATTTGGGATCGGCACGAACGGCTTCCCGGGATTCCAGGAACGAACCGCGGGGGCGGCGTCCCGAACGGCTCGGGGCGCCTGGCTGGATCTGTCGACGGATCTGAGTGAAGAACTGTTCGTCCACGGAGCGCTTCGACACGAGCGGCACGAGAGCATCGGCAGCAACACGGACGGCAAGGTGGCCGCGCGCTACGACCTGAGCGACGAAATCGCGCTGCGGGCCTCCGTCGGCAGCGCCTTCCGCGCGCCGACCGTGGGTCAGGCGTCGATCGAGAAGGTGATCACGCAGTTCGTTCCCGACCTGGGCGACCTGATCGACATTGCGACCCTTTCGGTGGACAACCCAATTGCGGTCCTGAAGGGGGCGAAGCCCCTCACGCCGGAGACCGCGCGTTCGGTGAATGCCGGTGTCGTCGCGCGCGTCGCCGGTTTCACGGTGACGCTCGACGGTTACCAGATCCGGATGAAGGATCGCATTGCGGTGACCTCCGAGTTCGACCTGTCGGAGGGCGACAAGGCGGCCCTTCGCGAGCAAGGCATCGCAGATGCCGACGCCTATTCCAGGGTGAAATTCCTGACCAATGATTTCGGCACGACTACGCGGGGGGTCGACGTGAGCGCCGAGCGGCCGGTAGCGCACGGGAACGATTCAGTGACGCGTCTCCACGCAGTCTTGAACTGGAATCGGACACGCGTCGATGGTACGTCCACTCTCCTGAACGCGGGCGAAATCCTGGCCGCGGAACGAGGCGTCCCCCGGTGGCGCGGCGTGCTCGGCGCGAGTCACGAACGCGGTCGGCTCACCCTTTCCGGTCGCCTGCGCCTCTACGGCCCGTTCACGAACGTCTACTACACCTCCGATCTCTCGTCCGCCCGGGAGGTGGGTTCCCACGCGCTCTTCGACGCAGAAGTCGCGCTGCGGATCACCGACGGTCTCACGCTCGCCGTCGGGGCGGAGAACCTGTTCGACACCTACCCGCCCCGCACCGACGCGAGAGACGGGGAGACGGTGGGACTGCCGTACCTGCGGCGGTCCCCGTTCGGTTTCGACGGCGGCTACTACTACGCCCGCCTGCGTTGGGAACGGTGAAGGGGAACTTCGCCGGCAAGTTCACGAGGCGCCGCGCAACTCCGCGGAAGCCGCCCACGTAGCGGAGCAACCTGAGCCGCAGTCGCCGTTCAAGCCACCGTTTCCTGCCAGGCGACTTCCCGAGAAATCTTGATGATCGGTAACGTGAGCGTTACCGATGACGTGCCTAGGCAACCCGGGCAACAACTGCCCGGCACGCGCATCTCGCTGACGATCCCCTTCGCATGGCGTCGGAACGGGTCGCCTGGCCGCGTTGCAATTCCGCTTCCCCCCAAGGCAGTGACCAAAACGGCGTCTCTCCCGGCGGCCGACGTGATTTCAACGGGCCAACCACGGCGCTCCCCGCGGCAGCGCCTCGGCGGCACCCCAGCGCCCGACCGGGGCGCCGTTTGCGGGACCCCTCCGTATTTGGTCTCAGTTCACGCCGGGCCGTAGCCCACCCTGACGGCGAGACCTGGCTCTTCGGGCTTGTACGGGCGGGCATGACCAACGGCGGGCCTCCTCCGGAGGCCGTCCACGTAACGCCGCAAGGAGCCGATACCCGCCTTCGGAGGACAATTTGGGAGCAAGATTCGGGCTGCACCACAGCCCCGAACCCGTCAGGGTGCGCCATCGCAGTGGGCACCCCACAGGGGCGGCCGGCACCAAGACAGCCGAGGGGGGAGATATCATGGTCGAAGCGCAGAGGATGCAAACGTCCGTGGCAAAGCGGTTCCGCAGCGACGACGAGCGCTGGGCGGCGGTCGTAAACCGCGATCATGCCGCGGTTGGAAGGTTCGTCTACTGCGTCACGACAACCGGGGTCTATTGTCGCCCGGGCTGTGCGGCCCGGCACCCGCGACGCGAGAACGTGCGCTTCCACACATCCTGCCAGGACGCCGAGAATGCCGGCTTTCGGCCATGCCGGCGCTGCCGCCCAAACGAGCCGCCCCTTGCCGAACGGCACGCGCGGGCGGTGGCGGCCGCGTGCCGCCTCGTCGAGACCGCGGAGGAATTGCCGGATCTCGACGCGCTCGCCCAGGCAGCCGGCATGAGCCGATTCCACTTCCACCGGGTCTTCAAGGCGGTCACCGGTTTCACGCCGCGCGCTTACGCCGCCGCGCATCGCGCGGATCGGACCCGCGAAGCGCTGCGGAGGTCGCGAACCGTCACCGAAGCCATCTACGACGCTGGCTTCAACTCGAGCGGACGGTTCTACGCGGCGTCGCCCGAGATGCTCGGAATGGCTCCCGCGAAATTCCGGGGCGGTGGCGCGGGCGAGACGATTCGGTTTGCCGTCGGGGAATGTTCGCTGGGCTCGATCCTGGTGGCGGCGACGGCCGGCGGTGTTTGCGCGGTCCTGCTTGGCGACGATCCGACAGCATTGGCGCATGAGTTGGAGGACCGATTTCCACGGGCTGAGCTGGTCGGGGGGGACGGTGAGTTCGAATCGGTGGTCGCTGCGATCGTCGGCCTCGTTGAAGCCCCTGCGCTCGGTCTGGAATTGCCGCTCGACATCCGCGGGTCGACGTTTCAGCGGCGGATCTGGATGGCGCTTCGCGAGCTTCCGGCCGGTACGACCGCCAGCTACAGCGAGATCGCCGATCGTGTCGGCTCACCAAAGGCCGCGCGAGCGGTCGCGCGCGCATGCGCCGCTAACCCGCTCGCCGTCGCGGTCCCCTGCCACCGGGTGGTCCGGAACGACGGCAAGCTTGGCGGCTACCGCTGGGGCGTGGAACGCAAGCGGGCCCTGCTTGCCCGCGAGACCTCATCCTGATCTACGCACATCGGGGCAAGAGCGAGTGGCACGAGACTGCGACCGCGAGAATCGGTGAGCTCGGGACAGGTGTGGAGCGAAGGACGCTTCCGGTGTACGGCGTCACTGAATCCTTGCGGGTGGTGCCCCGCCCGCGGTTGTTCCACTCGGCCCAGGCCGTCATACAGACTATGGACGTTACCGAAACCGTTATCGCCTCGCCGGGTAACGGGGTTGTTCAGCCAGCCACGGCGTTGACGGGTTGCTGCTCGCGGGACGGCTCGAGGGCGCGCGGGCGGATTCCCGCAGTTGCGGGCGGCGGCGCCACTGCCCGCTGTCGCCGTCCGTGTTGTGGGAAGCGGCCTCGCCGCCCCGGTGTCCGCACAGGAGGGAAGACGGTCGGCACGATCGGTGCCCGGAACCGGACGCCCGTGGCGCCGGCTTCTGCATCGGCCACCAGTTCCGTTTCCTGCGCGCCTTAAGGAGCAGCCGTCGTTTCCTGGTTTCTCGAGCCCTGCCGGCGTCGGTGCCGGCAGGTCAGCTGCGCGGGCCAAACCACATGCGCCGCAACAGCCCGTCCTTCAGCACCAGATGGTGGTACAAGGCCGCGGCGACATGCAAGGCGACCAGTGCCGCCAGCGCCGTGGCGATCCAGCCGTGGGCAGCAAGCTGCGGCAGGGTTGACAGTTCCGCTGGCAAGGTCTCCGCCGCGCCGCCGAAGACGATTGGGAAGAGACCCGCACCAAGGGCGGTGGCGAGCCCGGTAAGCACCATGCCGGCAATGAGCACGTAGAAGCCCCGGTGCGTCCAGTACGCAATCCGGTCCAGAGAGGCGTTGCCGGTGGTCGCACGCGGCGGCGTGCGGGTTCGCAGACGCGTGATGAGGCGCAGGATCAGCAGCGCGCCGATTACCATGCCCGCGCTCATGTGCCCGGTTAGGGCGAAGATCTTGTTGGGGTTGTCATCGGCCATGTTGTCCAGGATCAGGCCGCCGGCGGCCAGCGAGATCAGGACCATCAGCGCCATGACCCAGTGCAGCGTGACGAGAAGGGGATGGTACCGCTCCATCGATGGCTCCCTTTGGCAGTCGTTTTCCGACTATAGTTTGGTGATCACACGAGCATAACCTCGAGACATGCGCATAACATGCGCGTGTAATGAGCAACTCGGGCTGAGAGGGGCCGCTCAAGTGGAATGCTGGACCGAACTGCGCACCGCGTGGCTTGTGGCAAAACTGGGCACGGTCAGCGCGGCGGCTGCGGCGCTTGGCGTCCACCGGGCCACCGTGACTCGCCGGGTCGACTCCCTGGAGACCGCCTTCGGGGCGCCGCTGTTTCTCCGCCACGCCCGGGGCTACATGCCCACGGAGGCCGGCCAGGCAATGCTGGAGGTGGCCAGCCGGGCGGATGAGATGTTCACCGAACTCGAACGACGGACGCGCGGAGGGACCGGGCAGCTGCCGGGCGAGCTGGTCGTCACGGCGCTTCCGGGGGTGGCCCCGCTCGTCATGCCGGCAATTGCACTTTTCCGAGGGGACCATCCCCACACCGCGGTCGAGTACGTCGCCGGCGCCGAACTCGCTCGGCTCGAGTACGGCGAGGCCCACGTTGCGCTTCGTGCCGGTCCGAGGCCCGAGGATCTGGATTACGTGATCCTGCCGTACACGCACATCCGGTTCGGGCTGTACGCCCACAAGCGTTACGCCAGGAGATACGGTCTGCCTGGTGGCCGAGACAACCTCCGGGCGCATCGCTTCGTCGGCTCGGTGGACCATGCGCTGCCGCATCCGTACGCCGACTGGTTAGCGGCGCACGTATCGAGCGCAGCATTGGCATTGCGCACCGGCCATCCCCAGGTCGTCATGCAGGGAGTCATGGCCGGCCTCGGGCTGGGCTTCCTGCCGCAGCACGAGGCCGGCATGTGCCCGAATCTGATCGAAGCGATGCCATCGCAGGATGAATGGAAGACCGCTCTCTGGATCGTGACACACGTGGACCTCCACCGGACCGCAAAGGTGCAGGAATTTCTGCGATGCCTGCGCGAAACGGCGCCCGCGAATCGGTAGACGGTAGTCCCCGAACACGTTTCCCGGCGCAACTGCCGGACGCGCGCAACCTGGACCAGGAAACGCTCAGGTCGGGCGCGCTGGTCGCGCGGCCTGTGACCTGACTCGTCTGCCGCGCCGACCGACGCCGCCGCGTGCGCTCGCGCCGTCTCGCGCTCAGCTTGTGTCCCGGCTCCAATGCCGGAGCAACGCGGCGACCCGCCCCGACGCCGTGTGCAGGGGGTCGTCGGCAAGACGGGCGTACCGGGCAGTTGTTCGTGCGTAGGTGTGACCCGGGATCCGCCCCCACCATCGGCAGACGCTCGCCTCCCACCACCGCCTCCAAACGAACCGGTGCCGGAGGTCATGGAACAGCACGTCTTCCAGTCTGGCCGCCTTGCGGGCCCGTCGCCACTGATGACGCGCCACATTGCTCGCTGACACCCCTCCGAATCGCCCGCCAGTAATTCGACAAATCACCCTCTGTTGGACCTCCGAATCGCCCGTTGGATGGTCGCTTCCGTCTTGCTGCCAAGGGGTCTCGGCACTACTGTCACTGCATTTCCCTGTCTGACGGCTTGGCGACGGATGGACTATCTGCCACGAATCGTTGACGCCGAACTGGCGGAACTGCTCGAGGCTTCCGGGGCGGTGCTCATCGAAGGCCCCAAGGCTTGCGGGAAGACAGCTACCGCCATGCGTGTGGCCGCGAGCAAGATCTTGCTGGACGTCGACGACAACGCCCGGCGCATGATTGACATCGATCCTGCGGTCGTACTCGAAGGCGACACGCCGCGTCTGATCGACGAATGGCAACTGGAGCCCGCAATATGGAACCATGTTCGGAGGGCGGTCGACCGGCGTTCCCGGCCCGGCCAGTTCATCCTCACCGGCTCTGCGGTTCCCGCGGACGACACGACCCGCCATACCGGCGCCGGACGCTTTACCCGACTCCGCATGCGCCCGCTGTCGCTCTATGAGGCGGAGCACTCTTCCGGCGAGATTTCGCTGCGGAGGCTCCTTGACAGCGAGGGACAGCGAGCGCAACGGTCCGATCTTTCGATCCCTGCCGTCGCCGAACTCGTCTGCACCGGCGGCTGGCCCGGAAACGCCGGCAAGCCGCTGGGGCCGGCCCTTCGCATGAACCGGGGCTACCTGGACGAAATCCGCCGCGTGGACGTCTCAAGTGTCAGTGAGAAGAGAAGGGACCCGATCAAGGTGGCCCGCCTTCTGCAGTCGCTGGCCCGGAACGTCGCAACCCCTGTCGCGATGACAAAGCTGGCGCGTGATGTCGGACGTGACGGCGACAGTCTGAAGGCGGATACGGTCGCCGAGTACCTCGAAGCGCTGGAGCGGCTCATGCTGGTGGAAGACCAGCCTGCATGGTCGCCGCATCTGAGGTCGCGCACGACGCTTCGAGTGACGCCGGTGAGGCACTTTGCGGATCCTTCGCTGGCCGCGGCGGCCCTGCGGGCCACGCCTGCACGTCTGACCGCCGACCCGGAGTTCCTCGGCCTGCTGTTCGAGGCCATGGTCATCCGTGACCTGCGCATCTACGCCCAGGCGGCGGATGCCCGTGTGTTTCACTACCGTGAAAAGGAAGGGCTGGAGGTTGACGCCATCGTTGAAGCGGCGGACGGGCGCTGGGCAGCTTTCGAGATCAAGCTGAGCGGACGCAGGGTGGCGGAGGGTGCGAAGAACCTGAACAGACTGGCCAGGCGCATGGAGGGAAGCGACCACGACAAGCCATCGGCGCTTGCGGTCATCGTGCCGAACGGTTACGGCCACGTGGGCATGCAGGATGTGGGAGTCATCCCAATTGGCGCACTGGGGCCATGAGCGCACTTAAACACCATGACGCTGCCTGGCCCGTGGCGCTCTTGTACCTGTCAGGGGGCATGTGACCTGCTCTCCGGAAGTAGAACCACCCATTGCGAGAAAATTCTCGGTTGTGAGCCCGCCGACCCGCGTTCGCGCGTTGGACAGAACAGATCCAACCCACCACGCACTGTTGTTCTTGAACGTGGAGCCGGTGTCGTCCGGATATCTTGCGGGTTTGCACAGGCTGTTAGGCAGTTCTCGACCGCGAACGCCAGGTTTGTGGAAGTGTTTTCAGCAAGGGTTGCCATATGGCGGACAGGAGTATGTGACTTGAATTACCGACTTAACTGCGGACTAAAGGTCGGTCTGGCGACATTGCTCGCCCTATCGACCCTGGCTTTCTGGCTGCCCGCGGGCAACCAAGCGGCCGCTGATGAGCCCTCGCGCGCGGCGTCCGCTCTCTTTACCGGTTGCAATCCGGTGAGCCTCCGCACGTTCTTTCACGCGGCGGGCGAGGACGCCGCGCCTGTGATCGAGCTCACCACGGCCGACATCGAGACTACGGCCGAAAGCCGCCTGCGTGCCGTCAACCTGTTTGATCGTGACGCTCCAGACGTTCTCAACGTCCGCGTCATCGCCAACCAAGCTAGCTTCAACATGACGGTGGTTTTCCTCAAAGTGATCTATGACCCTCGCTCGAGCGAACCCGGCTCTTCGAGTGCCTGGATCAGGAGCGCGGAGGGAGCCCACTTCGGAGAGGCTGGCCACATACTGGACGCGCTGGCCGGATTGGTTCACGGATTTCTGGTCGACTTCATCGACGCCAACGAGCACGCCTGCGACCAACGCACTTGATGCCGACAGCCTGCTGCCACTTCTCTCGGGCCGGCCGGCGGCGTCGGTTTCCACATCCTTGGCCAGCCATGCGGCCCTCGCGATCACCCGACAGACCAGATCCCGGGCCGTCAGGGGAAAACTGGAAGGGAAACGCGCGCGGTGCTTAGCCGCCGGGCATGATCGTCAGGATGCCGGGCCGCCGCCCTCCCCTCGCGCACTCTCGAAGTGCCGGATCGCGAGTTCGAACTTGTCGCGGCAACCCGTGTTGCAGAACCCGACGACCTGCCCGCCGAACTCGGTGAGCGAATCGGGTTGCACCGGCTTGCCGGACCAGGGGCACGTCTCATTGATGCAGTCGGCAATGTCGAGAGCAGGCATCTTCCCTCCGGTAACGTCGTGGTCGGCCGATTGAGTCTTGACGGACGACCCAGTCGAAGTCAAAGCCGAATCCCCGCTGGCCTGACTGGCGCTCCGGCGCGCCATGATGTCCTGACCCGTTCGGGAGCGGTGATGTCCGGCTGGCTACGACCGGACCTCTTCCCGATCCAGGTGCAGGCGTGTTGCAAGCCTGCGGAGGTGCCGCGGAGCAGCAACGGCCGCAGGCAAGTCCGGCCTTGCGTTCGCGCACGTCGGGGCGTAGTCGGTTGAAACCGTGCGACCGTCGGCGACGACTCACGCGGCGATCGCACCGGCGTAGAATCCCCTTATGCCGATGATCTCCGAGGCCACCCCGGTCGTCCATGCCGACCCGCTTCCGGACGCGGTAGACGTCGCGGTCATCGGCGCCGGAATCATTGGCACCGCGACCTCGTGGTTTCTCGCGCAACGCGGGGCAAAGGTCGCCCTGATCGAAAAGGGGCGGGTTGCCGGCGAGCAGTCGAGCCGCAACTGGGGCTGGGTGCGTCAGCAAGGCCGGGACCGTGACGAACTGCCGATCATGATGGAGTCGAACCGGATCTGGCGGAGCCTCGCGAAGCACACCGGCGAGAAGGACCTCGCGTTTACCGGCGCCGGCCTGGTGTATCTGGCCGAGAACCAGCAAGGGCTCGCCCGGTTCGAGGACTGGCACGACGTGGCCAGGGAGCACCAGCTCGACACCCGCATGCTCTCACCCGAAGAAGCACGGGAGGCGGCGCCGGGCGTGGAGGGCCGCTGGATCGGCGGGATGCTGACGCCGAGCGACGGGCGGGCGGAGCCGTCCGTCGCGGTTCCGGCGCTGGCGCGCGCCGCGAAGCGCCTTGGCGTCTCGATCACCGAGAACTGCGCGGTCCGCACCGTCGACATCCAAAATGGCAGTGTCCGCGGCGTGCACACGGAGTCAGGACCCGTCCGGGCCGACCGGGTGGTGCTCTCGGGCGGTGCCTGGTCGACGTACTTCGCGCGGAACGCCGGCCTCGACCTGCCGCAGCTCATCGTGCGGTCCAGCGTGGGACGCACCCACCCGGTGCCGGACCGGCGACTCCCGAACATCTCCGCGCCGGGGCTTGCCATGAATGGCCGCGCTGACGGCGGCTACACCGTGACGACCGGCGACGTCGTGGAGCATTACTTGTGCGCGCGGTCGTTCAGGGACCTCCCCAAGTTCCTGCCGCTGCTGAAGAAGTCGGCCAGGGAACTGAAGCTCCGGCCGAAGCCGCCGGCAGGTTATCCGGGCGCATGGGGCGCGAAGACGCGCTGGTCCCCCGAGGAGGTCACACCGTTCGAGCGGCTGCGGGTGCTGAACCCGCCCCCGTCCGACGGGGTCAGGCGGCGCCTGGCAAAACGGCTGCTGGAGCGGGCGCCGTGGCTGGACGAGGTCGGGGTGGCGGAGATGTGGGCAGGGATGATCGACGTGACTCCCGACGCGGTGCCCTACATCTGCGAAGTGCCATCGCCCGCGGGGCTGTTCATCGGCACCGGCATGAGCGGGCACGGCTTCGGGATCGGTCCCGGGGCCGGCCGTGTCCTCGCGGACCTCGTCCTCGGACGTCCGACCGGCTTCGACCTGTCACGGTTCCGCTTCGAGCGCTTTGCCGACGGCAGCCCCATCGTTCCCGGCCCCTACTGAGGCGGTTCTACCCCACCTGCCGCCGGCCGGGATACGGATACCCATGGGCCCGATGTATGGTCGAAGCGTGCACCGGCGCCGTGTCTTGCGCGCGGCGGAATGACCGCGACCCACACCAGGAGAGATCCATGCCGTACCCGCTGAAACCGGGAACGATGTACATGATGCCGACCCATTTCGGCCCGATGACGGGGCCGCGGCAGGGACCGGGTGGAAAGTCGGGCGTTTTCTCGCCTGACCAGCGCAAGACGATGACCGTGTCGGTGCGCTTCCTGACCAACGCCGGTCAGGTCGAGCCGTTTCTGCCGCCCGGCTTCACGCTCGACGGCGAACCGGTGGTCGAGGTGTTTGCCTCCTACATGACACGGATCGCCTGGCTGGCGGGGCGCGGCTACAACGTGCTCGGGGTGCGGGTGCCGGTGGTCTTCCAGGGCGGCGAGGACCGCGCCGCCGGCCCCTTCCTCATGGTGCTGTGGGAAAACCTGACGGACCCGATCCTCACGGGCCGCGAGCAGCTCGGCTTCTCAAAGGTCTACTGCAAACTCCCCGAGCCCGTCGAATTCGACGGCGAGACCCATTGCACGGCGAGTTGGCAGGGGTTCCGCTTCCTCGACATGAAGGTGCGCAACCTGGAAGAGGCCGACCCGCAGGCTGCCGTGTCGGCGCCCGCCCCGAACGACGGTACGTTGCGGGGCGTGCTGCACTACAAGTACATGCCCAAGACCGGCGCCTGGGGTGAAGCGGATGCCGCCTACGCGGTGCTCAGCCCCGCCGCGGGTCCGGGTGCACCGCCGCAGGCCTCGTACACGGGCGATGGCGAACTCGCCTTCCACCAGGCCCGCTGGGAGGACCTGCCCACGCAGTACATGATCGTCAACGCTCTCCACGGACTGGAGATCAAGGAATATCGCGGGGCCACGATCGAGCACCGCGTCGGCGGCGGCGACCTGATCGACCAGCGAATCGTCACGTAGGCGAGAGGCCGGACTCCCCGGGACACCACCGCCACCGAAACGCCGGCCGTGTTGAACGTCCGACGACCTGTGGGCGCACCGCCAGCACGCCAGGTTCCAGCCGGCAATCGGAAGCAGCCCCGCTACGCCTCGGCAGCGGGCTTCAAGTGCGGCGGGCCGGCGCTGTTCGGGACAGAATCGACTACCCGATCCGGCAGCCGGTACCTCCGTCGACCGGCAGCGCGACCCCGGTGACGAAGCCGGCCTCGTCCGACGCCAGGTAGAGGGCCGCGTAGGCGACATCCCACGCGGTGCCCATCTTTCCGCCGAGGGGAATCCGCGCGTCGCGCTCGGCGGCAACCTCTTCCCGCGGCCGGTTCCACGCCCGGGCCCTGGTATCGACCGCCATCGGCGTATCCATCAATCCGGGCAGGATCACGTTGGCGCGGATGCCGTACTCCGCGTTCTGGATGGCGATCTGCTGCGTGAACGCCACCACGCCCATCTTGCTCGCCTTGTAGGCGACCCATGGATAGGACTCGACGGCAGCGACCGAGGAGATGCTGACGATCGCGCCGGAGCGCTGCTCGCGCATGATCGGGATCGCGTGCTTGCACGCCATGACGGTGCCGCGCAGGTTCACCGCCATCACGCGGTCGAATGCCTCCTCGGTGATCTCGGTCACGCCCGCATCCCTGCCGGCGACGCTGATCCCGACGTTGTTGTGCAGGATGTCGAGGCGTCCCCAGCGGGTCCTGCATTGCGCCACCGCCGCCGCGACCTGCGCCTCGATGGTGACATCGGCCTCGAAGGTCGCGGCTTCACCCCCCTCCCCGGCGATCATGTCCGCCGTCTCGGTCGCCGAAGCGAGATCGCGGTCGACGCACCACACCCGGGCGCCCTCGCGCGCAAACAGCAGTGCCGTGGCCCGGCCGTTGCCCAGGCCCTGGCCCGGACTCTGCCCCGCCCCCATGATGACGGCGGTCTTGCCTTCCAGTCGCATGGTCGAAGTTCCGTGGGGATTGCCGGCCGGCGGCGGATCGACCGCCGCCGCTGTCCTGACGGGAATCCGGTCGATCGGTTCGACGGAGCGTAGTCCGAACCGCAGATGCGCTCAACGGCGACGGCGGACGCGCCGTGTGGTGAGTCCCGGCCGCCGCCGGCACCGATACGTCCCCGCCGACGGGCTCGCTGGCCGGCGATGCGGACACCATCACGCAGGCAGGCGTGCATCACCGGGAGTCGGAAACCTGCCCGCCGCGAACCCGCGTCCACGAGGCCCGTCGCCGGTCCTGCGCCGTGCCTATCCACATAGTTGACGAAATCGGTAGCCTATAGGCGCAGGCCCGAACAGCCGCAAGCGCGACTTTCCGGGTCTGATCTGGCAGCTGCAGGGCGCGGAACGGATCACCTGTCGGTCGCCGGTCCTGCGGCAGGAGGGAACACATCGATATGCACATCTACAGACTGGCCGCTATGGCCATTGCCGCCGTGGCCCTTGCGTGGTCCGCGTCGGTCTCGGCCCATGAGCACGCGACATGGTTCCAAGGCGAGGACGCCGGTTTCCCGGCTCCCACGGGGTCCAGCGACATCGTTCCGGAAGGCACCAAGCTCATGCGCCTGTTCGACGGAGGCTGCATCCTCACCGAGGGCGTAGCCGCCGGCCACGACGGCTACATGTACTTCAGTGACATCACGTTCACGAAGTTCTGCAAGGACCCGTCCGGCCTCTACATGCAGGCCGGCAACATCTGGCGCTATGACCCGGCGTCGGGTGAAACGGTCATCTACCGCAGCCCGAGCGGCATGTCGAACGGCATCAAGTTCGACCGTGACGGCAACATGATTGCCGCGCTGGGGGCCGACTTCGGCGGCCGCATGCTGGTCAAGACCGACATGTCGACCGGCCAGACCTACATCCTGTCCGGCACCTACAACGGCAAGTCGTACAACGCGCTCAACGACATCTCGATCGACGAGCAGGGCCGGATCTACTTCTCCGACCCGCGCTACCTGGGCCATGAGCCGGTCTTCCAGCCGGGCTTCGCGGTCTACCGCCTCGATCCGGACGGCACCGTCGACCGCATCATCACCAACGGCGGCAAGACCAACGGCGTGCTGGTCTCGCCCGACCAGTCGACGCTGTACGTCGTGAGCAACGACAACGGCTGGCTCGGCTTCATGCAGCTCGATGAAACCGACCAGGCGCCCACGGTCAGCCGGCACCTGCTTCAGGCCTACGACCTGAACGCCGACGGCACGGTGAGCAACCGTCGGGTCGTGATCGACTATTCCGAACTCTATCCGGGCCAGCCCTGCAGCGGTCCCGACGGCCTGGTCGCCGATGTCGACGGCAACATCTACATGGCCGAGCGTTGCGAGCACCGGCCCGGCATCGCCGTGCGTGATGCGGACGGCAACGAGGTCGCGTTCATCTCGACCGGCGAGGAACTGCCGACCAACGTCGGCTTCGGCCGCGGTGTCGAGCGGGACGTGCTCTACGTGACGTCCGGCAAGAGCCTCTACAAGATCAAGTTGGGCAAGGACGCCTACGAGCTTCCGTAGCCACTCGCGGGCGGGCGGCGGACCTCGCCGCCCGCCCCCTTTTCTCTTCCCGTCACGCGGAGGGGTGCCAAACGGCCTCCTCGTCTGCCCCCTCGGCGCGCACCTTCCCCTCTGCCTGCAGGTGCAGCAGGGTCGCGTACACGGAGCGGCAAGCCGCCCCGAACAACGCCGCCTCCAGCCCCACGTAGTTGTCGGCCACGATCTCCGGGATCGGGCGCGGGCGGGCGCGGAGGCTCGCCAGCACGCCGTCGCAGCGACGGAGACGGTGCGCCCTGAGCGCAGCCAGAAACCTTCCAGGCTCGGTGATCGCGCGGCCGTGGGTCGGCCGCAGCAGGCGGTCATCGTCCTGCAGCAGGCGGTCGAGGCTCGCGAGATAGGCCGTGAGATCACCGTCCGGCGGCGAAATGACCGTGCTCGCCCAGCCCATGACGTGATCGCCGGAGAACAGCGTCCCTTCTTCGGGCAGGCGGAAACACAGGTGGTTGGACGTGTGGCCGGGCGTATGCACGGCCTGGAGGGTCCAGCCGTCGCCCGCCACCGTGTCGCCGTCCGCCATCACGGTGTCGGGCTCGAAGGTGGTATCGGCCCCCTCGTCATCCTGGCCTGACCCGGCCCCGCCGGCGTGCGGACCACACCCGTACACCGGGGCGCCGGTGGCCTCGCTGAGCGACGCGGCCGCCGGCGAATGGTCAATGTGCGTATGGGTCACGAGGATGTGCGACACCACCCGGTCTGCGGTGGCCCGGACCAGGTTCTGCACGTGCGCCGGGATGAGCGGTCCGGGGTCGATCACCGCCACCTGGTCGCCCGCGCCCACCACGAAGGTGGCGGTCCCGTACAGGGTGTACGGCCCGGGGTTGTTCGCGACCACCCGTTGCACGAGCGGCGACAGGCGTTCGGCCACGCCGTAGGTGACGTCGTCCTCGCGGACGACGAGGTCTTCCAGTGCGGGAACGGTCGACATGCAGAGATCCTCGCCGCGGCAGCGCAGTCTAGGCGACCCGGCCGGCGCCCACCGGCGTGGCCGAGGCCGGCGGCCTACGGCGCCAACGCCTCCTGCATGAAGGCCTGCCAGATCTCCGCGGGCGGGCCGCCGCCGACGACGCCGTCCATGGGGCCGGAATCGTCCCGGCCGATCCACACGCCGCAGACCACGTCGCCGGCGAAGCCGATGAACCAGGCATCCCGGTGATCCTGCGTGGTCCCGGTCTTCCCGAACGCCTGCATGCCGTCGAGGCGGGCCCGCCGGCCGGTTCCGCTGTTGACCACGCTCCCGAGCAGCCCCCGCATGGCCTCGATCGTCGATGCCGAGAGACCGTCCCGGCGGGGCGCCGGCGTCCGTTCCCACACCGTCCCCTCGGGACGGGTGCGGACCTCCACGTACCCGTACGGCAGGACCGGTGACCCGCCGTTCGCGACCGCCACCAGCGCTGCCGTCATGTCGAGGAGCGTCACTTCGGATACCCCGAGCGCCAGGCTCGGGGCGTCATCGAGCTCCGCCGTGATCCCGAGGCGTTCGGCGAGGCGGATCACCCGGCCTCTGCCGATGTCCTGCACCAGCCGGACCGCCACCGAGTTGGAGGAGCGCGCGAATGCCTCGCGGAGCGTGATCTCGCCGCGGTAGACGTTGTTGTAGTTGCGCGGGCTCCAGTTCCCCACGGTCACCGGGGCGTCGCGCACGCGGTCATCCGGGTGCCGGCCGGCCTCGAGGGCGGCGAGGTAGACGAAGATCTTGAACGCCGAGCCCGGCTGCCGGGCCGCCTGCGTCACCCGGTTGAACTGGGAGCGGGCGTAGCTGCGCCCGCCGGCCATCGCCAGCACCGCGCCGTCGAGGCTCATGGCCACGAGGCCGCCCTCGATCCCCGGATGGTCGGCGAGCCCCGCCTGCAGGGCCCGTTCGGCCGCCAGCTGCAGGGACGGCACGAGCGTGGCGACGATCTCGACATCCTTGGTCCGGTCAC
>JAJEGJ010000007.1 GCA_022819905.1 Alphaproteobacteria bacterium | reverse complement strand
CGCCGGCCGACGCGCGTTGCCGCAAGAATGTCGTGGTCCGCTCCTACGTCTTCTTCTAGGCGACGGTCGGAGGCAACGGCAGATACCGGCGCTCCCGAAAGCGCCGTCCGGGAGCGTGTCAGTCGCTGCGGGAATCCCAAGGGGATTCCATTTTGGGTAAGGATGTGAGTCGAAAGGGGGTTGGCAGCACTGGCAGGCTGGACCCATGCCCCCTATTCGAACGACCTTCGCGAGTACGTGCTAGTCCGTATCGCGCGGCGCTTGCCAGCCGCGCATCAGGTTGTCCTTCAGTAAGTCCGGCGGTTCGTAGTCGACATACACGACCTCGTAATCGCCGCCCCCATCGTTTCCGAGCCGCATGACGACGGCGCCGTAGTCGACGTTCTGGTCCATCCGGTTGTAGCGGCTCCTGTCGAAGCGCATGCTGTATACCCGTGGGGTAGAATCCTGGCCCATGGTGTCGACGAAGAGGTAGAGTCGTTCCGTATCCTCGTCGTATTTTGAAGAGATCAGCCGATAATCGCCCAACGGAGGGTACGGATTTGGCTGACCCAAGGTTTCAAGCAGGGCGAACAGGGGGAGCCAAAGGCTTACCGCGCCCGCTACCACCGCGACCGGCTTGAGCCATCTCCTGCGCACGACGATCGCGGCCAACACCACCGCCACGCAGGCGAGGTGCGCAAGCAGCAAGGTGCCCCAGTTCAGGGCCGCAAGATCAATCGGCATGGAGGACGCTCCCAATGCACCGGCGGGCGGACATCGCTAGTCGTTGTCCTTGAACACGCGCTCGATTTGGAACGCATAGTCGGAGCCGTGCTCGGTCGCTTCGGGAAGGATGTCGACCGTGATTTGCTTGTAGATGCTGATCTCCTGCGCCACGTCCTGGAGCTTGAGCGCAGTGCCGAGATCAAAGGGAACCCGCAAGTGATAAGGCTCGGATTCGCCAGGCTGCATGGCGAACACGTAGATGACCCCTCTGGTCTCATCCACGTCCCAACCCAGCACGTCGTAGCGGCCGGGGGAAGGCCACGGGTCGGGGTAACCAAGCGTGCTGGTCGCGAGCCCCAGAGGCAAGGCCAGCGCTGCGAGACCGAGGGCGAACGTCGCAGCGCGCAGCCACCACCGCTGGAATTCTCGGATGAACAGCATGACGAAGAGGAAGCACACGGTCGCCGCGTACAGGGCGTATAGAACGATGAGCAGCAGATGTTCGGACATGGCTCAGCGCTCGCTCAGAATTGATCGGTGTAGGTCGTGAACGCTGTCGTCGACTACCTTGCCGTCCTGGTCAAGGGTGAAGCGCACCACGGTGACCTCTTCCTTGCGGCGCTTCAGTAGGATTTCGGTTTCGTAGATTTCGCCGATATCGCCCTTTCCGGTCACACGCACCTTGACGGGAACCGGCAGGGGCTCCTTGTATTCGTTATAGAGATGGATGTTGACGACGTATTCGCCGGCGTCGCGCGTGCGGATCGACATCCACTCGTAGTTTAACTCGGACAGATCGTTGATCTTCCCGCGGTCGTCACGCTCCAGATTTAGTGCAGGCCCGGCCTCGTAGATGCCCCAGCCGACTGGGATTCCGTCGGGACCCATGCCCCACAGGTCCACATCGTAGGCCGTTCCTGACGGCCAGGTTGCCTCGATCAGGATCTGCGTACGCAATGGAACGTCGTCCGGTTTGGGTACCGGGTTGATCAGGAACGTCAGCAGGAAGATCACCACGACCAGACTGAACACCATCAGGAACAGGATGTCGCGAAACGCGATCGATGCGGGATCCTCGTGCTGACCCCCAAGAACATCGAAATCAGACATGACTGCGCAGGCCCGAGCGCGCTATTCCGCCGGAGCCTCGGCCGCAGCCTTGGCCCTTGATCGATAGATCTCGGGAATGATCTCGATGTCGGCCTCCTCCACCACGTCGACGACCAGGCCACCGACCGCGCGGACCAGCATTTGGTAGTGGATTTGCAGCCACAAGCCGCCCAAGATCGCGCCGAGCAGCGTCGTGAACAGCGCGACGCCCATGCCGTTGACGATTTGGCCCAAGACCCCTTGCACGCGCTCGATATTTGTACCGCCGGCAATGCTGTCGCCAAGCCCGCTGACCGCGATTACGAATCCGACGACGGTCCCGATCAGACCAAGCAGAATGAGCACGTTGGCAACATAGGCGACGATCTGAATCGGCAGGAACATGCGCGCCCGCAGCGTGCTCGCCAGCAAGGCCTGATCGATGTTCTGCCCGCCGAGATTGGCCCCCTTGCGACGCAGCCGTTCGAAATAGTCGGCGGCGATCCCGGTCTTCCTGCCCTCGGCGAACCGCCCGACCTCGCGGTTGACGGTCAGAATGTGGAACGAACTGGTCAGCCAGAAGACCAGAAACACCAATCCAATGACGAGGCTCAGCGAACTCGCGTCGCTTTCGATCACCAAGCTGATCCAGTCACGCAACCAGGCGACATACACTAGAAGTGCGGCAAAGGAGTTGATGACCAGCCACTTGTAGAGCAGTGCATTCGGATGGTTCATCTGTCCGCCCATGTGGCAATCCCCATTGCCTGAACTGTTGGCGCCCAATCGGAGCGGGAGCCCGCTAACCTGCCCCAACCGGCGACCGCACGCTAGCAACTTTCCCGGCAATTGCACTTGCACCGCAGGACCCTTGCCCAAGCGCCCGCTCCCGCTGACATGACCCCACCAGCGTACCGGCCCGTTCACCCAGCCCGGGGCCGGCACCCCGAACGACATGAAGCCAGTTACCCGCCGAATGCCGTGATAGAGGGATGTTGGCCTTAGTCTTTTTGGAAGCCGGTGCTATCCTCCGCTTGACTTTGGTCGAGGCTGCCCTATGGGCCGCCGCGCCACATTCGTTACCCACAGGGAGGACGGGATCGATGAGTGCAACACGAATCACCAGTCTGCTCGCGGTTGTCTCGTCGCTGATTTTGGCGGCGACAGCAGTGCAGGCAGAAGTAACCGAGGCCGATCTCGCACGACCGGCGGGCGGCGAGTGGCTGCACATTAACGGAAGCTACGACGCCAACCGCTACAGCACCCTGCGGCAACTCACCCCGGACAACGCGGGCGGCCTCAGCGTCAAGTGGATTTATTCGGTGGGCGGTGAGACCGACGCTCAGGCAACTCCGCTCTATTCCGACGGGCTGCTGTATCTGCCGCAGGACAACATCGTACATGCGGTGGACGCCCGTTCAGGGACGCGCGCGTGGAAGTATGAGTGGGAACTGCCGGAAGACTGGGGCGGACAATTCGTGCCGTTCTTCACCGGCAAGCACAAGGGTGTAGGGATCTACGGCAACAACATCTACTTCATCACGAACGAGTGCACGATCGTCGCTCTGAACGCGAAGTCGGGCGAGGAGGTCTTCGCCCACAAGATCGACCGGCCGTATCCCCGCGACTTTGAAGCCGCCGACGACTCGAATGGATACTTCTGTACCTCCGGTCCGATGGTGGTTCCTGGCGCGCTCATCGTACCGATGAACGCTACCGACACCGGTGGCCTTCAGGGCTACGTGCACGGCCATGACCTGGAGACCGGTGAGCAGCTTTGGGCCGCGAACATGATCCCGGGCCCGGGCGAGCCCGGCGGCGACACCTGGCCTGGCGATAGCCGCGAGTACGGCGGTGCCGGCCCCTGGATCGTCGGCTCCTACGATCCGGAGTTGAACCTGTACTTCACGGGCACCGCGAACGCGTACCCGTGGAACCCATACACCGAGCGAGACGGCGCCGGCGCCGGCGACATGCGCAACGAAGGCGCGGCGGCTATCGTCGCTGTCGACGTCACGACCGGCGAGGTCAAGTGGCGGTACACGGCGGTGCCGGGCGACCCGTGGGACTACGATGTTCCGCAGGCACCCATGCTCACCACGATTGACGGCGTCCGCACGATCGTGCAGCCGAACAAGACCGGCTTCACGCATTACCTCGAGGCCGCTACTGGCAAGTACCTCCAGGCGCCGGCGCACGCCGACCGGATCAACTGGGCCAAGGGCTACGATGCTGGCGGCAACCCGATCTGGGACGTTGCGGTACCGCCGGAAGGGGAGACGGTGGAGATCTGGCCGAGCCTGCTCGGATCCGTGAACCTTTCGCCGTCCGCGATCAATCCGGACACGGGCATGGTCTATCTGCCGCGCCGCGAGAACTTCATGAGCTACGTGCTCGAGAAGGTCCAGGTGACCAGCAACGTGCAGAACCTCGGCGCGACGTTCGAGATCATGGCCGGCGGTTCGCAGGTCAATTCGGCGCACGATCTACGGAGCGGCGCCGAGATTTGGCGCATCACCGAGTCCCGCGACGGCGACGCCGGCGGCATGCTGACCACCGCCGGCAACCTGACAATCTATGCCAGCCAGGGCGGTCTCGTGACGGTCGTGAACGCGACGACGGGTGAAGTGGTCTACACGTTCAACACCAACTCCACGTCGCATTCCGGCGCCTTGACCTATCTCGTCGACGGCAAGCAGTACATCACCTTTGCGCTTGGCGGACTGCCGCAGTTCGGCTCGGCGCCAGATGACAATCCGGTAAATCACTCCAGCATCATGGTGACGTTCGGACTGTAACCGACGTCATCTGCATTGGGTCATGACAATTTGGGGGTGGCGCGCCGTTGCGCGCGCCACCCCTTCCTCGATCAATGGGAGAAGCAATGGGATGAGGATTCGGCGACTTACGCCGGCCGCGTGCGTGGCGGTCGTCGCAACGGCGGTCTGGGTCGGCGGTTTCAACCTCGCGAGCGCAGCGGGCGAGGAAGGCAGGGCATCATCCAACCCGCTGTCAGGGAACAAGGAAGCCGAGGGGGCCGGCCAGACGACCTATCGGGCCAACTGCGCCCTGTGCCACGGCATGCGGGCGGACGGCCGTGGCCGCGGCCTGCCCAACTCCGCGGACCTGCGCAAGTTCAAGCGCGGCTACACGAAATTCGTTCAGGCGGTCAAGGAAGGCTACAAGCGGATGCCCGCATGGGGCGGCATGGGCGCGCTGACCGATCAGCAAGTCGCAGAGATCGGTGCCTATCTCGAAACCCTCTCCAGGCGCAATGCCAACTGGGTGGACCCGGAAGACCGTTCGGAAGCCGAACCCTCGGGCGGGATCGTGCTCGCCGTCCTGCGGATGCCCGAGTTCAAAGCACCGGAGCGTGGCATCATCCTCGCCACGACCACGACCGAGCCCAAGGAATACCAAGTTCACCTTGGCCACCTTCTGACCAGCTGGAGCGACACGCCGGGTGAGGTCGGACTGGTGACCATCCTCGAGCAGGAAGCGACGATCGCCCGGGAGCACGCTGGTTACGCAGTGTTGGATCTGGAAGATCTGGCAAACATCCAGTTGCATACCCGCCATGTACGGCACGCGGTTGATCCGACGGCTGAGCGATCCGGCCAGGGTCCGGGATTGGGCTACGGGGTCACGAAGGCAGCGGCCGGCATCATTCAGCACATGGAATATGCCCGTGACGCGTCGGACGCCAGCGCCAGCGCCAAGCTACATGCTGAACACGTGCTCACCGCGGCGCGCAACATCCAGTTCTGGGCGGGCAAGACGCTGGACAAGGCGGGCCAAGTGATCGGCGGGGCCTCGCCTGTTGCATCGGCCTTTTATGCCGAGGAAATTGTCGAGCGCATCGACTGGATCTTGCTTGGCCGCGACGCCAACGGCGACGGCACCATCACTTGGGAGGACGGTGAGGGAGGCTTGGCTCAGATCAAGGAGCACCTCTCCTACATCGATTAGTTGGCCAGCGGAGGAGCGGGCTGGTCCTAGATCGCCCGCCCGTGGCACGGGCCGAGGCGTAGCGCGCAAATCCTCGCCTTTAAGATACGGAGTGGGACGCCATGAGAATACCGGTCGCTCTTGTTGTAGTCATGTTCGCGCTGGCTGTCGGCATCGGATACGGCATCGTTGCGGATGCTCAGGATGATGGCGTATCCCTCGACAGCATGAGCTGGCGAGCCGATTTCAATGCCAAGGTCGCGGAGCGCAACCATTGGCGCTGGACACTCCGTCGGGTCGAACGGACCGGTGACCGGCTCGCAGTCTCCCTCCGCTTTCGGAACAATGCTTCGACCGGCCGGCCGATTCTGCTGGAAGACCAGTACCTGGAGACAATCAGCTTGGTTGACGAACAGACCGGGACGCGGTTCGCACTCCTTGCAGTGGATGGCGTGTCGGAGGATCCCACCGCGGTCGATCGGAAAAAAAGTAAGACCGCGGTGTTCACGTTCGAGTATCCGTCTGGTGCCCCGACAGTGCGGTTTATCAGCCGGTGGATTTCCATGCGCATGGGCGGGGAAGCCTCGGTCATGCGGGTCGAGTTTCCCATCGACCTTCCGCCCGCTGGCGCAAAGCCGGGCTAGTCCGCGCCCTCGGCCTTAGTGAGAAGGTGTGCGGTCAAAGCACGTGGCGGCGGCGGTCTGTCGTAGGTAGAGGGCGCCCGTGATCGGAAAGTTCCTCGGTCGCTTCCCCGGGATCGTCACGATGTTCATCCTGGGCGTCTTGGCGATATCGTTCTGGGCGGCCACGGTGTACGTCGAAACCGTCGTGCGCCCGAGGGAGGCGGCAGCGCGCGAGGCCATGATCGCCCGCGAGATCGCCCGCGCCGACACGCTGTTCGCAAGGTCCAAGTACGAGACCGCGCTCAGCGAGTACGAGTACGTCCTGGACGGATTCGTCGGCGAGCTGGCTGCCGAAGCGGAACGCCGGATGCGGGACCACGTTGGTACCTGCCTAGTCGAACTTGCAGCGGCCGGCAACGGGAAAGGCAGCTTCGAGCGCGGCGTCGAATCGTACCGGGCAGCGCTCACGGTGGTCCCGGAAGCGGCGCCGGTAATGCGGAGCGCGATCCTGTACCGCGTTGGCGGGGCCCGCATGGCTCAATCCCGAATGACCGGCGATGCCGCCCATGTTGCCTCGGCCATCAGCGCCTTCGAAGAAGGGCTCGCCGTCCTCTCGGTCGAGCATGACGCTGGGTTCTACGGGAACGGCCTGCGCCTGATGGGCAACGCGCACCGGCGACTGCACGAGCTGGACCCCGAAAGGCACTCGATGGACGCTGCGATGCACCACTATGACGAAGCATTGCGGATTGCGGGTCCGGTGGAGGAGCCGATTGCCCACGGCGACACCTTGGCGGATGTCGCGCGGGCCCATGTCTTGCTGGCTGAACAGGGCTACCGGCACCGGCAACTGCAGAAGGCGGTCAAGAGCTACGAACAGGTCCTCAAGGTCTTTACGGTCGAAGAATTTCCGGCGCGCCATGCGGCCACACACAAGGAGCTGGGTGATACCTATATGGTCATGAGCGAGTTGGCACCGAGGAACCGCTCGGACCGGGCCGCGCATACGCAACGTGTCATCCGTTACCAGAACAAGGCCAAGCAGTCCTACCGGATTGCGAAGAGCTTTGGATTCGAACCCGGTTTCGATGCCGCTGTCGCTGAGCAGGAGACCCCTGTGGTGGCGGACGAGAAGAAGGACTGACCGGGTGGCGCCTCGCAGGACCGTGACTACCCCCTATACCGTGGTTCCTACCCCTCCCCGATCGTGTGCGGCTACGGCTTTCTATCATTGAGAGAATCCCAGGGAGGATTCCGTTTCCGGCAAGGATGTGATTCAGATGGGTTTTGCTGGCACTGGAAACCGGACCCATGACCCGGCCCTATTCGAATGACCTTTGCGGGCGGCCTTCAGGATGAGCATCTGTCTTGGCGCCGTCAGACGACAGGAGACCGTTGCGGCTTCCAGTGGGTTCGCTGCGGCCCGGCGGCGCGTCGTTGTCGCGTCCCGCCAGTACGTCAAGCTTCGGTACCCATCGTGACGGGATAGGGTTTGCGCCCGGAGGCAATGCGCTGGCGACTGCAGCGTCAGCAATTTAGCGGCGGTGTTTTCGGTCTTGCGGTAGGCCGTTTATCGTACGTTCCAGTAGCCGCTCGGCACGGTTTAGCAGTCAGGCTTCTCACCGACTGCGCTTCATGCGGAACCACAGGCGACGGGCAGGCGTACGACGTAGGCGCCGGGGATCTGGCCCGACCAAGAATTTATTGCGGCAAACATTTGCCTCGCCCCGGCCGCATGTCTGGCCCCCATGTCTCGCCAACGCTGGGTGCGATGGCGTCGGGCGACGTTCGGCGCCGTCGTTCATGACCATCGGCTCCGGTTTCCGCCGGCGGGGAGTTCCGCCCCGTCTGCGTGGGCCTCGCCGGCCGGATTTGCTGGTGGCTATGGATGTATGTCCGCGCGGCGGGGCAGACGCTGGCGGTGGCGCTCACTGGTCACGTCCGTACAGCCGCTCGCCAGCGACAGCACGCTGTCCGCGCACAGCCCTCCGCCAGGCCCAGCACCCGCTGGGAGGCCAGTGTTTCCAGACAGTGCTCGATCAGCTCCACCGAGCGCTGGTCCCCGAAGCGACCGGCCAGACGGGCCGTCACCCGGAACCGCCGGCCCACCTCCCGCAGCCGCAGCACGCCGACGTCCGTCGTCAACCGACCGCCGTCGAACCGGCCCTCCACCCGACAGCGGCCAAGACCTACAAATGCCAGCTCGGCCGGGATACACTCTGACTGCACGGGGCGGCTCCACCTGGTTCGGTAAGTTCTTGAACCGGCTACCCATACCGCGTGATTCTGCCCCGTCTACACCCCCGATGGTGCAAGATCCGGGCTAACGCGCAATCGTGGCGCTTCGTGCTCGTATTGCGTTGCGATCAATGGTCCAAGGACAGTGACCATGAAGATCACTGAAGGTTTCTCGATCGAAGCGCTGCCCAGGACGGCGGCACTGGAGACCGACTTTCGCGAACTGCTGCCGACAGGAACCCGAATCTACATCGCCCATGTTCCGGGCACCCCGATCGCGGACATGGTCGCTGCTGCCCGACGTCTGTGCGAACAGGGCTTTCCGGTGATGCCGCATATTCCCGCCCGCCTGGTCGACGGCCGATCGACCCTGGAGAACTGGCTGGGACAGTACCGAGAGGCGGGCGTCGAGGAAGCGCTGGTGATCGGCGGGGATGTGGCTGTCCCGGCCGGCGCCTATTCCAGCGCCGTCGAAATTCTGAAAACGGGGCTCTTCGACCGGCTCGGGTTCACCAGGCTCCATGTCGCGGGCCATCCCGAAGGCAACCGCGACATCGACCCGAACGGCGGCACCCGACGGGTCGACGAAACATTGCTCTGGAAGGACAGGTTCGCCCGGGACGGGACCGACTGCCAAATGGCCGTGGTCACCCAGTTCGCGTTTGATCCGGCACCGGTCGTCGCCTGGGCCCGCCGCTTGCAGAACCTGGGGGCGACCTTGCCCGTCCACGTGGGCGTTGCGGGCCCGGCCAAGCTCAGAACGCTCATACACTTTGCGCTCAGTTGCGGGATTGGTCCGTCCTTGTCGGTTCTGAGGAAACGGGCCCGCGATCTGACGAAGCTGCTCCAATCCTATGCGCCGGACGATCTCGTGCTCGCCGTCGACGATTTCAAAAGGCTTCACCCCGACAGCAATATCGAACAGATTCACCTGTTCCCCTTTGGCGGTATCGCGGCCAGTGCGCAATGGGCCGCCAGGGCGCAGCTGCCGGCAACGAGCGAACATCGCGACAGCATCAGGTCAGCCGTATAGGCGCCAGCCACCGGCTTCCGTTGGGAACCCGCCTACCCGTCGACCGCGACCACTCTGTGCCGCTGTCGGGAGTTCCGGCACAACCGACCGCGTACAGCGGCGGCCTGAGCTTCCTCACGCCGGCGTGAACGTGAACGGCGTGCTGCGCCGCACGTTCTCGTCGATTTTCAAGCGATAGTTGAGCGGCGGATGCGCCCGCTGCCGGCAGTCCAGGCGCTCACAGACACGGCAGGCGACACCGATCGGCGTCGCCGTCCGTTCGCTTCCGAGGTCGAGGCCATCCGCGTAGACGAGCTGACCGGCGTCCCGGATATCGCATCCCAGTCCGATGGCGTGTTGCGGCGGCTGTTCCCAGGTGCGGGACTCGATCTGATCGACGGTTCGGGCGATCGTGAAGAACCGCGAACCATCCGACATGGCCGCGATCTGGGTGCGGATCTGGCCGGGCATGCGAAAGGCGTCGTGCACGATCCAGCGCGGGCAGGTGCCGCCGAATCGGGCGAAGTGAAATCCACCGCCGCTCAGGCGCTTGGAAACGTTGCCGGCGTTGTCGACCCTGATGAAGAAGAAGGGGACTCCGCGCGCACCGCGCCGCTCCAGCGTGGTCAGGCGGTGGCACACCTGCTCGAAGCTGGCGCCGAAACGGCGCTGCAGGATTTCGATGTCGTAACGCAGGGTCTTGGCAGCGTCGAGGAACCGCCCGTAGGGCATCATGACGCAGCCCGCGAGGTAATTGGCGAGCGACAAGCGGCAGAGGCGCTCGGCTTCCGGACTGGAGAGTTCCGCGCGCTCCACGTGGCGGTCGAGGAGGTCACGGTGCGCCCAGTAGGCGACCTGGACAGCCAGCTGAAAACATCGCCCTGCGGGCGCGAGCAGTTCCGATAGCAGCACGCGCCGGCGATGGAAGTCGAAGCGGCGCGTCGTTTCGGGCATCACGTCGACGGGCAGCACGCGGACCGAGATTCCGTGGACATCGAGCAGGTACTTGCTGAGACCGCCGAACACGTCGGTCGGATCCAGACCGGCTTCGGCCCACAAGGCTTCGGCACTCGCTTCGATCTCGGGGAAATGATTTGACTCTGACTGGAGATAGTCCCGGACCTCCTCCACGGGGAAGACCGCACCACCAATCCCCTGCGCCGCGTCCCGGCTTGCCACCTGCTCTGCCAGGACCTGGGAATCCTCGCGCAATTCCCGGTAGGACTTGTACAGCCTGAGAACCGCCTCGGCCGCCGTCGGCCCCGCTTCCGCGACGGCGCGGACGTCCGCCTCGCGTACCGGCCTGTCCCCGAACAGCGGGTCGCCAAAGACTTCACGGAGGGCCGCATAGAGCCGGGCATTGTCGTCCTCGGCGAATTCCTTGAGATCAATGTCAAACGCCTGTCCGAGCCGGAACAGGAGTTGGACCGTCACCGGGCGCTGATTGTGTTCAATGAGATTGAGGTAACTTGGCGAGATCTCGAGCTGTTCCGCCATCTCGCTCTGCTTGAGACCAAGCCCGGCGCGGAACCGGCGAAGCTTGTGTCCCAGCAGGACTTTTCGTTCGATGGATCGGTCGGTCATTGGCGCGGTCCGCAGGCGGGTAATTTTCAACCTTTACTACTTCACAAAATACAAATTTGCAAAATTATCTCTGTGACTCTTTTTCATACAGAAGACTATGGACTACGTCAGATTTTGTGAACTAGATTTGACGCAGACAACGGACCAGCTGGAGCTGGGAGCGGAGAAACGACCGATGCAACGGGAAATGGAGCGATTCACGCGGGCCCCATCCGGCCGCTTTGCCAACGTCCGCCGGGACTACACCGTTGCTGATGTCGAGCGGCTCGCCGGCAGCCTTCGTGTCGAGCACACCCTCGCGCGCCGGGGTGCGGAGCGACTGTGGGAGCTGCTGCAGTCGGACGAGCCCGTGCGGGCGCTCGGCGCCGTGACCGGCAACCAGGCCATGCAGATGGTGCGGGCCGGTCTCAGGTCCATCTACCTGTCCGGATGGCAGGTCGCCGCGGACAACAACAAGGCAGGCTCGATGTTTCCGGATCAGAGCCTGTACCCGAGCGACAGCGGGCCCGAACTCGTCCGGCGCATCAACAACACCCTGCGTCGGGCCGATCAGATCCAGACGCTCGACTGCACCGGCGGAATCGACTGGTTCGCCCCCATTGTCGCCGACGCCGAGGCAGGGTTCGGCGGCGTCCTGAACGCGTTCGAAGTCACCAAGGCTTACATCGAGGCGGGCGCCGCGGGTATCCACATCGAGGACCAGCTCGCTTCCGAGAAAAAATGCGGCCACATGGGCGGGAAGGTCCTCATCCCCACCCAGCAGCACATCCGCAACCTGCAGGCGGCGCGCCTCGCGGCCGACGTCATGGGCGTGCCGACACTGATCCTTGCGCGAACCGACGCGGAAAGCGCCAAGCTCATCACGAGCGACATCGACGACAGGGATCGCGAGTTCCTTACCGGCGAGCGCACGGCAGAAGGCTTCCATCGTCTGAAGGAAGGAACGAGCTTCCAGCGTTGCGTGGCTCGCGGCCTGGCCTACGCGGAGTACGCCGACCTCATCTGGATGGAGACGTCGACCCCTGACCTGGACCAGGCGCGGCGCTTCGCCGAAGCCATTCACGAGGAATTCCCGGGCAAGCTGCTGTCCTACAACTGCTCGCCTTCATTCAACTGGTCGGCCCATCTCGACGTTTCCACGATGGAACGTTTCCAGCGCGAACTCGGCGCCATGGGCTACAAGTACCAGTTCGTGACCCTCGCCGGGTTCCACGCGCTGAACTACGGCATGTTCGAACTCGCCGAGGCGTACCGGGACCGGGGCATGGCCGGGTATGCCGACTTGCAGGGATCCGAGTTCGGGGCGGAGACCCGCGGATACACCGCGACGCGCCACCAGCACGAAGTGGGCACGGGTTACTTCGATGCCGTCGGCGAGGTGATCGCAGGCGGGCACTCATCGACGACCGCCCTCGGCGAGTCGACCGAGACCGCCCAATTCCAAGCGCCGGCCCTGGTGGCCGCATAGCGCGCGTCAAGCGACGGGAGACAGAACGATGAACACGAGGTTCTGGGTAATCGGTGGAAAGTACACGGACACGGGCTTTAGCAAGCTCGTGAGCGGAAGCGAGCGCGTGATGGGCCCCTATTCCGATCGCGACGCTGCTCTGGTGGCCTGGCGCCAGGTGGCGGAGGAGACCCGGGGCGATTGTTGCTCCCGCTTCGCGGTGGCCGAGGAACCCTCTCGGGAACACGCCTGATCAGGGCCGCCGGGCGCGTTCCGCAGCGTCTTAGCGACAAGGTGTCAGGGGGCTCTCGCACCATTCGGTGCTGAGCGTGTCCTGACACCGTGGCGCGACGGCCTGGAGATCAGAGACCGGGATCGGCCGCGGGTCATCTGCTGCCGTCCCGGCCATCTCGCCGGTACGACCGCTCCGGACGACCCGGTGGGCCCTACCCGGAATGCAAGGCCATCCGGCCTAATGCGGAGACGACCTAGCCAGGCGCAGGGGCGCCGATCCAGGCCGCCAGGTGGTCGACCAAATCGCGGGCGTCGTCTGCTGCTCCATGAATGAAACTCGACTTGCGGCGCCGGAGGAAGTTGAGGCCGATTCGATAGAGACCGGGTGATTGACTCACCACCCCGCCGTCATGACGGAGCCTTCCCTTGTGATCGAGAACGGGCAGGTCGAGCCAGGAGTGATCAGCCTCGAACCCGGTCGCCCAGATGACCGTCCGGATGCCGTACTCGGTAAAGTCGAGGGTCAGCGGCGGTGAATCCTCGACCCGTGTTGGCGGGAAACGGCACGCTGGCTCCACTTCACCGTCGAGGCCCTCGTCATCGATCCACTCGTCGATCGTGTCGAGCAGCCGCCCCAGCTTGAGGTCGGCAAGAGCACACTTGTTGCGAAGCGAGCCCGAGAACTGGGCCTTCCCGTCGGCGATCCCGGCAAACCGGCCGATCAGGCGGACTCCCTGTTCGGTCAGTGCGTTCAGGTCCAGGGTGGTTCTTTCCGGTTTCCCCACCAACTGGGGTGCCGGCACACGTCGCGCCCGCTTGATGTCGTCGACTTCGTCGTACCGCTCGTCGTGGAGCCCAGTCCGGTCCATCCACCAGAGGATGTCCTTGCCGCGATACGTTCGGGGCATGCGGACGTGCTCGCCGACCGCCAGCGTCACCGGGCGGCCGGAAGCGTGGACTTCCTCCGCAATCTGGACGCCGGTGGCCGACGCTCCCACGACCAGAACACCTCCGTCCGGTAGCGCGGCGGGGTTCGCGTAGTCCATCGGCGTGCAGGACGTTATCGCGCCCGGAAGATCCACCGCGAATGGCGGAACCTTCGGGATGTTGCAGCCGCCCGTGGCGAGCACCACCGTGGGGGCGTGCCAGACCCCGCGATCGGTCACCACCTGATAGCCGGCACCGTTCTGACGAACTGATTCGACATTCGTGCGGGTCTCGAGCGAAGGCCCAACGAGACGGGCATACCGCTCGATGAATGACACCACTTCGCTGACGTCCATGAAGCCGTCAGGATTGTCGCCGTCGTAGGCAAGCCCCGGAACCCGTGCCTGCCAGTTCGGCGTGAGCAGCGTCAGGGAATCCCAACGCTCCGTTCGCCACGAATTGGCGACCTCGCCGCGCTCGATCAACACATGGTCGATCGAGCACGCCGCGAGGTAATGGCTGACGGCGAGGCCGGCATGGCCGGCCCCGACCACGACCGTGGTCGTGCGCATGGTGGCGATCAGCTGACCTGGACGGTTACGTTCGTCGGGTTGGTCAGGATGTCGAACACCGCGGAACGCTTCTGCGATTGCGCGACCAGCGCTTCGATGTCGTTCGGGCTGGCGTCGGCATCGATGTCGTACGTGACCCGAATGTCGCTGAACCCGTTCCGGATGTCGGGGTCGGCACCCAGAATGCCCTGGATGTCCATGTCGCCCTCGACCGTTGCCTTCACCGAACGCAGCTGGATGTCCCGGTTCTGGGCAACAGCAGCGACGCCCGCCGTTAGGCAGCTCGCCAAGCCCACCAGGACGATCTCGACCGGCGTCGCTGCGTTGTCCTCTGCCGCGAACACCAAAGGATGATCGGACTCGAAGCCGAACGTGGCCTTGTGCTCGTGCTCCTCCCCCAAACCGAAGTAGCCGGCCACCGAGGATCGGCTGTGGGTGCCGTGCAGCCATTCATTGGTCGCCCGCCAAGTGAACTTGCCGGCTTCCGGAGTCTCGCCCAACGCATTCCGCGCACCGAGCAAAGCCTCGACGTTAACGCCATTTACGGCGGGTTTTTCAGAAGTTGAGGTCATCGGATCCTCCTCACTGGGATGTCGCACTAGGGAGTGGGAAGGTTCGGCGCCAGGACGGTCATAAGATGACCGGCCCTGAGGCCCCGAGACCCTTCCCTGCTCTCAGGCAGCGAAGTGAAAGAGGTGCCGTCGACCGAATGGCCGAGTGCGGACTGGCCGCGCCATTCAGCTCCGAACATTGCACAAAGCGGCAGCATACTGCGGCCTCCTCTCTCGCTTCCTACGCGCTCTCTCTAAGAGCGCCGAGAGCGGAGTTCCGCCTCCGGCTAACTCATCGATCAGGCATTGGCACCGCTCAAAGCGGTTGCCGCGGCTTCAAAGGGCCTGTCCCTCCGCCGCTCTGGATGAGCGCGTCCTGATGCCGTAGTTGAAGCAAAATGGGATCAGACAGTCAACCCCCGACGCAAAAGGGGCATACGACCCAGTGTCGGAGGCTCAACGTGTTGTCGGTCACAGCTCGGCGCGGCGGTCTGAACCGACCGCCTCCATCAGGCCCAATCGGGACGGGCGGATCATCCGTGGTTCTTTCTGCAACCGGACGGCATTCACCCTCCAGATCATCTGCGGCTCGTTGACCACGCGCGCGAAGTTGCCCCGGTCCCCCTGCCCCGGGGAGTTCGCTAGCGCGCCGGCGGCGCAACCGACAGGCGACCTGTCACCCCATGCTTTTCGATGCGCTCGGCGACGAATCCAGAGGCCTTCGTCTCTTCCACGAACTCCCTGAGGAAGGCGGCACCGGCCTCGCGCCCGCGGGTGCAGCCGATCGCCTGTTGCACCGCGGTAAACTGACCATCGAGAATGCGGGCACCGGCCAGGTTCTCGACATCCGTCGTCAACCGGGGTCGCAGCCCGGCAAGTGCATCGAGCCCTTCGTTCACGAACAGCTCAAACGACGCGTCGATTCCGTTGCTGCGGACCAGTTCGGCGTGCTTGATGTTTCGTTCCAGCCACAGGTCATAGGCACTGCGGGCTGAGACCGCGATGCGCGTTCCCGGTCGGTCCACATCCGCGATGCTTTCGACCGGTGATCCAGCCGGCACCAAGTATGTCGCCTGGATTTCGCAATAGGCCGCCGTGAAATCGATCTTTTCGGCACGTTTCGGTTCCGCGCCGATATTGCCGATGTCCCAGGCACCGGTTCCCGCATCGTCGGCAATCTCGCCCGGAGACGCGTAGGGCAGCAGTTCGACTCCGACGCCGAGACGACGGGCGAGTTCGCGCGCCATGTCGGGCGAAACGCCGTCCGGATCTCCGGTGGTCGTGCGGCCGGTAACCAGAAGAAAGTTGGCCAGGTTGATGGCAGCCCGCAACGTACCGCTCGGGGCAAGGTCTTTCACGATCTCAGGAGACATGCAGGAATCTCGCTAGGTTGTAACGCTCACCGCATCTTGGCGCAGGGGAGGCTCCTCGACACCGCTTTTCTCGCGGGCCAGCGCTCGGGCGAAGAAGCATCGGGAATACCTTCCATGCGCGGCAGGAAACGGTACCACCCGCCGATCTTCACCGTCGTCCGAAACAGCCGGCAATCCGGGCGCTAACGCTCCCCGTAGGAGGCAATCTCCAGCAGGTTGCCCTCCGGGTCCCGGAAATAGACTGATGTCATGTCGCCCAATGCGCCCTTCTGGGCGACAGGGCCGTGGACGATCTCGATCGCCTCCGCGCGCAGGCGCTCGATGGCAGCGTCAAGACTGCCTTCGGTAATGAAACAGAGATCCAGCGCGCCAGGGGGGTCGACCTTACCGGTCATCCAATTACTTGTTCCGCTCGGGCGAAGGTTGATTTTCTGCCTGCCAAACTTGAGCGCTATCCGCGGAATGGGCCCGAAGAAGTCGACTCGTTTAAACCCCAGCACCCGCTCATACCATTCCGCCATCGCGTCGACATCGCGACAGTTGAGCACCACGTGGTCAATCCGATCGATCATCCCCCTACTCCGGTATTTGTGTCATGTGCGCCTCACTCACGCCACCCACGGTGTCGTTGGGGAGCGGCGGCAGTTTCCGACGGCCTGGTGCAGATGCGCGACGGCCGGCCCCGCTCGCATCGTGGACGCCGGCGTTCACAAGATGCAACAGGATGCTCGAGACCTCGGTCGCCGTAGAGCGGCGCGGCACCCTCGGCCAATCTGCTCATCAGAAGCATTCAAGGCATTCCCTTAGGAGGGAGGGCCAGAGGCTGCACCGACCAAGTGAGACTCACAACTTCCCATGCACCGCCGATATGGTTGACAATGCTGCTACATACCGTATCTAAAGATCATAACTGTCGTATTTTTGCATGGCGGTTTACCCATGAAAGCAAGTCGTTCCAAGTCGTTAGAGCGACGAATTGCCGAGCGTATTGCACGGAAAAAGGGTAACGTATTCCTACGCCGCGACTTCCAAGATCTCGGCGGTTACGACCAAGTCGGTCGCGCTTTGCGACGGCTTACCTCCCAAGGCCGTCTCATCAGGATCGGTTACGGCCTCTATGCTCGCACCGTCCGATCTCTGCTTTCCGCGAAGAGGGTGCCCGCGCAACCGTTGCCCTCGCTTACCCTCGAGGCCTTGGCTCGCCTCGAAGTCGAAACTCGTCCGTCTCGCTTCGCCCAGGCCAACAACAGGGGCAAGACAACGCAAATCCCGACCGGTCGTTTGATCGCCGTAAAAGGGCGCATCACCCGCAAGATCGGCTACGACGGCAAATACGTCAGCTTTGAGCGATTCGCCTGAGCGAAACCTGATCGTCGCGGTCGCAACCGAACTGGCCGTCGACCCGTCCTTTGTCGAAAAGGACTGGCACGCCACACAACTAATCGCAACGGTCGCAGCCGTCACCCCTGACGACCTGCGGCCCGTCTTTTCTGGCGGAACCAGCCTGTCTAAGGGCTATCGCCTGATCCGGCGTTTCTCGGAAGACGTCGACTTCAAGGTTGCTACAACCGCGAACCGTATCGGACGCAGGGCTCGCAGTGGTTACCGGGCAGCAATCGTCCGCGTAATTCGGTCCCATGATAGGTGGACGCTTAGGGACCGAGCCATCCTCGCCAGCAACGAGAACCGTTTTTTTCGTTGTGATGTTGAGTATTCACCCAATTTCGCGCCCTCGGTACCGGCGCGCACCCGCCTCCGACTGGAAATGACTCTGCAGGCACCCTCCCTTACGCCGCAACGTCGGAAGTTACGATCCCTGATTGCGGAGGCCCAGGGTCAGCCACCGGAGATCGCCAGCATCGCATGCGTGACACCGGCAGAAACCGCGGCCGACAAGTTGATCGCGCTGACCTGGCGAGTCCTTTTCGGGAAGCGTGAAGCGGAGGCCGAAGACGGCAATCTCGTGCGCCATCTGCATGACCTAGCCGCGCTTGAACAATACGCTGCCGATCATCGAGAATTCCCGAGACTGGTCGCAGAGCTGATCACTATCGATACCCGGCGTGCCGACGTCCGCGCAACCATCGCCACATTGTCCCCGGCGGAAAGTGTGGCAGCCCTGGTACGCGTTCTCGCGACCGACCGTGCGTTCCAAACGCAGTATCGCGAGTTCGTCGCGGCCATTTGCTACGGGAACCGAGACGAGACCCCGGAATCTGAGAGTGCGGTCGGTGCTGTCGCCTGACTCGGACAGCTGCTGCCCTGATTCCACTGGAGCAATGCCGCGTCACGTCGCCAATCGAGTCCAGCTAAGTTTGCCATGACCTCTACCTGACCCAAGTCACCCGCGACTCTGATTTTGCCTCGGAACAGGGAGCGCAGAATGCCTGAAATCCACTACAAGTCAGCTGCCCAACTGATGTCGCTGCTCGATCGGAGAGAGATCGGTGCTCGGGAGCTGCTCGATCACTTTCTCCAACGTGTCGAGCAGCACAATCCGGCGCTTAACGCGATTATCTGGCAGGACACCGAGCGCGCCCGTGCGGAAGCCGACGCTTCGGACCGGCGTCGCGCGGCGGGCGAAGTCACCGGCCCCCTGGATGGAATGCCAGTGACGGTGAAGGAAAGCTTCGATCTGGTGGGTGCGCCCACAACATGGGGGGTTCCGGAGTACCGGGACAACGTTGCGGCCGCCGACTCGGCCCTGGTCGAGAAGTATCGGCGGGCGGGCGCCGTCGTCTTCGGCAAGACGAACGTCCCGTTCATGCTGTCCGACTGGCAAAGCTTCAACGTGATCCACGGAACCTGCAACAATCCCTGGGATCTCACCCGCACACCGGGCGGATCCTCCGGCGGATCGGCGGCGGCGCTGGCCACGGGAATGACGGGGCTGGACGCCGGCTCCGACATCGGCGCCTCCATCCGCAACCCGGCGCACTATTGCGGCGTCTTCGGTCACAAGCCGACCTGGGGGATCATCTCGGGTCGCGGCCAGGCGCTGCCCGGCGACGTTGCCCCCACCGACATCGCGGTCGTTGGCCCGCTGGCCCGATCGGCCGTGGATCTTGAGCTGGCGTTCGGCCTCCTGGCAGGCGCCGACGGCCCTGCCGCGCGGGGATGGCAGCTGACGTTGCCGCAGCCGCGCAAACAAAGTCTCCGGGAATACCGCGTGGGCGTCATGCTGAGCGATCCGCAGGCGGAGGTCGAGCATGCCTACCAGGACGCCATCGCGGCGCTTGCCCACTGGTTGGAGGGCGAAGGGGCAACCGTTGAGCTTGACGCCAAGCCCGCCTTCGCGCCGGCGGAGGCGATGGAGGTCTACACCATGCTGCTGCGAGCGGCGACGTCCAAGCGCCTGGGCGACGAGGTGATCGCGAAGGGAAACGAAGACCTGGCCCGTCTCCCGGCGGAGGCGACTCCCTACCGCCGCCGGATGCTGGAAGCCCAGGCCATGCTGCACCGGGACTGGCTGAGGTGGAACGAACGCCGGTACAAGCTGATGGCCGGCTGGGAAGAGTGGTTTGAGACCTACGACCTGCTGCTCTGCCCCGCCGCAGCCTCACCGGCCTTCCCACACGACCAGTCGGGCGAGCGCCACGACCGAACGATCACCGTCAACGGCAGGACCCAGCCAGTCGTCGATCAGCTCTTCTGGGCCGGTTATCCCTGCGGGTACTACCTGCCCTCATCCGTGGCGCCGATCGGGCTGGCGAACGGCCTCCCCGTCGGCATTCAGATCATCGGGCGCCAGTACGACGATCGCACCTGCCTGCACATGGCCGCGCTGATCGAGGAGGGATACCACCGCTTCGCTCCGCCGCCCGGCTATTGACCACGCCGACAATGCTGGCAGTCGTCCGGGCGTGCCGAACGGCGTCGCCTCGCAGAAATTCGCCCATCGAGCAAGTCGCGGTGCTTGCACGCGGAAGGCGACCGAATGTCGGGAACTGCCAACACGTGTGGCAAGCCGCCGTCGCATCGCGGTGGACCTTGGTCAGAATGGGCGGATGCGCCGCAAAACGACTCTGGTTCCACGCCTCAACTCAGAACCCGATCGACGGTCCTCATCAGGAGTACGGTTCTTGATCGATGCCCACTACTGGCCAACACCGAATGGCTGGAAAGTCTCCATCGCGCTCGAGGAGATGGAAATCGACTATCGCGTTGTCCCGGTCAACATCGGCCGCGGCGCCCAGTTCGAGCCGGAATTCCTCAGAATCAGCCCCAACAACCGGATGCCGGCGATCGTCGACCACGACCCGCCGGGCGGCGGAGCGCCTGTGTCGGTGTTCGAAAGCGGGGCGATACTGCTGTATCTCGCCGAGAAAACCGGCCGGTTCCTGCCGTCCGACCTGCGAGGTCGCGTGGAGGTCATGGAATGGCTCATGTGGCAGATGGGCGGGCTCGGGCCGATGCTCGGTCAGGCGGGACACTTCCGCCTCTACGCGCCGGAGATGATTCCATACGCGGTAGAGCGGTACACCAACGAGATGCTGCGTCTCTACGGCGTACTTGAGCGGCGCCTGGAAGGACGCGAATACATTGCCGGTGACTATTCCATTGCCGACATGGCCTGCTGGCCCTGGGTCATCACCTACAAGCGCCAGGAAGTGGATCTCGACAGCTTTCCCAACGTCAAGCGCTGGTACAAGGCGCTTCAGCAGCGCCCAGGGCTCAGGCGGGGCTACGAGGTTGGCAGGGAGTTTGGGCGACCTACCGGCAACTGGGACGCCGAGGCCCGCAAACACCTGATGGCCCATCCGAATCCGGGAGCGACGCAATGATCGAAGTCAACGGCATGGCCCACGTGATCCTGACCGTCAGCCGTTTCGATGAAGCACGGGAGTTCTATTGCGAGTTGTTGCCCTTCCTCGGCATGCAAATGGTCTATGACGGCAACAATTTCGTCTATCACGTGGGCGGGCGCACCGCGCTCGGTATCCAGCGCGCCGCACCGGAGTACAAGGATGAACGCTTCGTGCCGAACCGGGTGGGGTTGCACCATCTCTGTCTGAGGGCCCGCTCGCGAGAGGACGTGGACCGGGCGGCAGCGAAACTGCGCGAGATGGGGGCGAAGATCGACCGGGGGCCACTCGAGGGCGATTGGGCTCCAGGCTACTACTACTTCGTTTTTGAAGATCCGGACGGGATCCGTCTCGAAATCAACTACGTCCCGGGAAAAGGGCTGCTCGTAGGCGACACGCCGCTCTCGCCGAGCGACGACCCGGATTGGAACCAGGATCCCTGAATAGTCTCGCGGACGACGGCAATGCCTTGCCTGCGGCTCAGGACCGGCTTTCCGTAAATTGGGCACCCGGCCAATCGATCCAACACCCGAATGCAGACCGGGTCTCCAGGCGGCGTAGGTTCGGAAAATCTGCAAATGCTGGCGCTGTTGATGTAGCCTGCACGAGGCTCGTTCAGTTCCGGTTCGCTCTCCCTCGGGGCACGATCGCGAAATGAGACTGTCCAACCCCGAAGCGCTCTCTGCGCATACCGTCGCTGGCGACGTGACCAGCGATGTCCGCGCACCGCTTGCATTCGCCGCGCGGCCGCACGGCGTCGGGCATTCTCTGAATTTCACCGCAGTCGGCAGCGAACCGGACCGTGGCTCCTGCGCCAAGTTGGTTGCGGCGGTGATCAGCGACACCAGTTTGTGGGCCCACCCGCAGCCGCCCAAATGCGAACGAAGGCAGCTGCCCGCCCGCAGGACCGCCGTCAACCACCTGAACGCCGCCAAGCCGGCGCTGCCTGATCGCGCCGACACGATCACCTTGGTCGCAGGCGTGACGGAACCGCGATGCGGTTCCGGTTCCGCAACTTTGCGGGACGAAATGCTGCCTGCCAAGCGATGTCGTGACCTAGACGACTGCCACACGTGCGTTCCGACTTGCGACTTGCTTTGCCTCCGGGACCAAGATCCGGCTTCACCGCAGTGCGTGCACATCAAGGCTGCGCCGGTCACGTTTTCAATTGACAAGGGGTCGCCTAGCGGCCCGTTGTAACACCGGGAATACAACCCCAGGGAAGGAGGATCCCGCCATGGCCCGCCACAAGCATGTGATCAACGTCAACGACGTCGAGCCGAAGGAAATCTCGGTTGCCGACAAGTTCCACCATATCGTCAGGGGGCTGGGCAGTTCGACCGGCAATGTCGAGTTGGGCTGCAGCCATTTCAGAGTCGCACCCGGAAAATATGCCTTTCCGAAGCACTCGCACATTCGCAACGAGGAGGCCCTCTTCATCCTCGAAGGGACCGGCACGCTGACCATCGGCGACGACGATATCGTGGTGTCGGCGGGCGACTACGCCGCCCTGCCGATCGGCCGCCACCTGGCCCACAAGCTGGTCAACACCGGCGACAGCGACCTGGTCTATCTCTGCCTGTCGACCAACCACATGCCCGAAATCACCGAATATCCTGATTCCGGCAAGGTCGGCGTGCTCGGAGGCGCGGACTGGAATCAGGGCCTGGCTGACTTCTATGCCGGCAAGGACGTGTCGGACGACTATTTCTTCAGGTTTTACGAAGGCGACACCCACGTCAACTATTTCACCGGCGAGATTGACGAATAGGTTCAGTCGGTAGCAATTGACAGCCTTGCCGCCCCGGTCTTCGTCACCGGGGCGGCGGGCGGTCGCCGGATGAAGGCGGGGTGCAAGGGGACCAATGTATTGAGCTTTGTGGCGCTAGTCGTTTAGCTGCTCAATATTCCCTCGACCGAGCCTAGCAATGCTCAGCTAGACGTACGCACCCGCAGAGGTCGATGACCTCTGATCGTGTCGAACGAAGCCTTCTGATC
Source organism: Alphaproteobacteria bacterium (assembly GCA_022819905.1). GTDB lineage: Bacteria > Pseudomonadota > Alphaproteobacteria > TMED109 > TMED109 > VXPW01. The sequence goes on along the minus strand of JAJEGJ010000007.1, from coordinate 960 downwards.
TGGAGCCGCGCTTCCGCCCGATGTGCGTTCTGTTCGCCACGGTACTTTGCCCACTACTGTTGTTGCATGCGCAACCGGAACGATACGTAATTGGTCCACATGCCCGGAGCTACTGGTTGAGCCGGGGGCCAATACGTGTCTTACCGGGCTGAACGAGGACGAACCTCCCGATAAGACCGCCATCTCAGCGGTCGACCAGTTCCGCCACGTCTTCACGAACGTGCGACCCGGAGTCCGCCGGAAACCCCACCAAGATTACGCCGACAGAACGCGCACCACTTGCATGCACGAACTGGCCGAAGTCCTTATCTTCTGTCAGTAGGATGCATCTCTCCCGCGGAGCCAATTCGATCACCCACTCGTCACTGGCCCCGAAGAACTGTCGGCTACCGCCAGGGCCTCAAGGGGTTAGTGCGCAACAGCGCCCGAACCACGGCGTAATCACAACTTTCATCGGCGAGAAGCCGCATCATCGAAGACTCGTCGAAAGTCTAGGCAGACTCCAAGAACAGGGTTTCTTCGTGAGCGATGGTGTTTGCTGCGTAGACGAGGCAAGCGCGTATGTCTTGTTCAGTCAGCCTCGGGTAAGCGCTGAGCAAGTCAGGCGTGGTCGCGCCTTCACCGAGCTTGCGGAGTACCAACTCCACAGGGATCCGGGTACCAGCGACCACGGGCTTACCCAACATCACTCCAGCTTTGGTCTCAATGCGGTCTGTCTGCATGGCGGAATGCTCCCGACCCATACTTGGTTCCTACCCTATCCTGCCAAGCAACTTCAAACACCTGGCTCCGGCTGAACGACTTCATATTCCCGGTCGCTCCACTTGCAACAAACGGACTACGCAAACACGGTTTGCTCCTGTGCGGGCAATCGTCCTCCCGCCGGCCCCTTTTGAAACCGCCGGGCTGCCGGAGATCCAGAAGCTTCGCTGAAAGCATTCCGAGCCGGAGGTTGAGGCG
>JAJEGJ010000009.1 GCA_022819905.1 Alphaproteobacteria bacterium | reverse complement strand
GAATGACGCCGATGGCGATGTGGCCGATGGAGTCGTTCAGCGCGCCGTACAGGGTCTCCCAGCGGGCGGTGGTGGTCTCCAAACCCAGATTGCGCTGGTTGATGCGCCGATAGTCCGCCAGGTTTTGCCGCTCGCGCCCGGAAAGTTGCACCACCTGCAAACCGGCCAGGTTTTCCTGCATGTTCTGGTTCAGCGCCGAGACCGTTTGCCGGGTGAGGCGAAACAGCTTGCGGGTGGCGCGGCGGAAGACGATGGTGGCCGCGGCCATCACCGGCAGGGCCAGCAGCAGGAGGCCGGTCAGCGCCGGATCGATGGAGAGCATGATGAGCAGGGCGACCAGGAACGGCACGAACTCGCCGATCAGCGAGCCGATGCCCCGCAGCAGGTCGTAGAGGGCTTCGACGTCATTGGTCACCCGCGTCATCACCCGGCCCACCGCCACCCGGTCGTAGAACGCGGCGGGGCGGGTCTCCAAATGGCGGAAGAGGTCCAAGCGCAGGTCCCGCAGGCCCTTGATGACCGATTGGGTGAGCGTCATGCGATGCGCATGGCCGGTGATCGCCCAACCGATTTGCAGCAGGGCGTAGAGAATGCAGGCCGCCGCCAGTGGATGGGCGCCCAGCGTGTTGGACAGCCAATCCGCGATATCCGCCATGCCGAAGTCCGGGGCTTGGTGCGCCGTGTTGCCCTGAATGATCCGGTCAATCACGACGATGGAAACCACCACCGGCAGCAGCACTTGCAGGGTCGATGCGATCAGCACCAGCGCCCCGCTGAGCGCGAACGTGATGCGGTAGGGCTTAAGCCACTTCAGCAGCCGCCGCAGGAGGCTTAAGTTGAGCGCCTTGCCCGACAGGTCCGCGTCGAACATCGAGTAGTCGCGCTTGACCGATGCGGCCGTCATGGGGACGCTCCGGTTTCCCAGGCCGGAATCGCCTTGCCGAGCGGCTCGCCGCCCCGCTGCAGGCGTTCAAGCTCCGCGTAGAAGCCGTCCTGTTCGATCAGCTCCCGGTGACTGCCGCCTTCGACGATTCGGCCCGCGTCCAGGATCAGGATGCGGTCGGCGTGACGGGCGGTGGACACCCGGTGCGAAACGATCAACGTGGTTCGCCCGGACCGGGAGCGCTTCAGTTCCGCCAGAATGCGCTCCTCGGTTTCGGTGTCCACGCTGGAGAAGCAGTCGTCCAGAATCAGTACCGGGGCTTCCCGAATCAATCCCCGAGCCAAGGTCGCCCGTTGCTTTTGCCCCCCGGACAGGGTGACGCCCCGCTCGCCCACGATGGTGTCCATCCCCTCGGGAAACTCCTCGATGGTGTCCTTCAGGTCGGCCGCTGCCGCCGCTGCCCAGATGCGGTCAATCGGTCGCAGCGGTTCGTCATAGGAGAGATTGTCCTTAAGCGGCAAGCCGAACAGGAAGGCCTGCTGCGGCACCAGCGCAACCTGCGCCCGCAGTTGGGCCAACGGGTAGTCGCGCACGTCTATCCCATCGATGAAAACGGTGCCCGGTGGAGGGTCGAACAGTCGGACGAGGGTCTTCAGCAGCGTGGTCTTGCCGCTGCCGATGCGGCCCATGATGGCGATCATCTCACCTGGGCGGATGGCGAGGTCCACGCTCTTGAGCGCTGTGTCGCGGCCTGCTTCGTGGCGCAGGGTCAAGGCGCGGACATCGATCGCGCCCTGGATGAAGGCGGGTGAGGCGCCGCTGGGCCGGTCGGGCACTTCCGCTTCGAGATCGAACACCTCGAACAGGCGATTGCTGGCCACCGCCCCCCGCTGCACGAGGTTGACGATGAAGCCGGCCACCCGGAAGGGCTGCACCACCATGTTGACGTACATGAAGAAGGCCACCAAGGCGCCGGGCGTCATCTCGCCGTTCAGCACCAGGTATCCTCCATAGCCCAGAATGGTGATCGAGCAGGCCGCCGCCAGCGTCGGCATCCAGGCGGTCATCAGGGAGTTGATCTGGGCTTGCCGGTAGAACGCGCCGGCGTAGCTTTCGTTGGTGGTGGCGAAGCGGGCGATTTCGTTCTCTTCCTGGGCCATGGCCTGGATGGTGCGAATGCCCGCCAGGTTCTCCTGGGTCTGCGCCGCCAGATCCGACAGGCGGTTCTGCACGTCCATCGACGCCGAGCCCATTTGCCGGGACAGGCGCTTGGCGTTGTAGTAGATGAACGGCATGGGGGGCAGCAGCAGCAGGGTCAGCGCCGGCGAGAAGTAGAGCATGAAGCCAAAGCCCACCAGTGTGGCATAGGCCAGGATGATGATCAGAATGGTGCCCATGGCGATCAGCCGCTGAATGAGGCTGATGTCGGCCACCGCCCGGGTCATCATGTCGCCGATGCTGTGCCGATTGAAAAACCGAGCCCCTTGGCGCTGCAAGTCGCCGTACAGCCGCTGGCGGAGGTCAAAGGCCACCCGCTGCCCGGTGGTGCGCACCGCGTAGCGGGCGGCGGTGACGGTCAGGTAGCGGGCCGCGACTGCGGCGGCGATGCCCAGCACCGGGGCGCGCACGTTGCCATCACCGGCGGCGATCCGGTCGATGCCCATGGCGAGGAAGAACGGCACCAACCCCTCGAACAGCCTTGCCAAGCCGAAGGCTGCCACGCCCGAAGACAGGCGCCAGCGATAGGGCGCGATGAAGGGCCGCAGGCGAAGCAGTGATTTCAACATGGGGGATTGATCCCTTCCCGGATGCGACTTTAAAGGGGCTAGGGCGAGGCGATCTTCAGGCCGTGCAACCGCTTGGGCACCCATTCGATGCCGGTTGCTTGGCGCTTCGCCACCGCGCCCGCCCCACAGGCGACGCCGTCCGGGCACGAACAGGTGCCGTCCACCCGGTACTGCAGCGCTGCGGCAAGGCGGGCCTCCGCGGGATCGCCGAAGCCGTGCTCGAAGTCGTCAGGGACGGCGCAGCCGGGCAGCGCCGCAGCATCCGGTCCGCCGGAGCCGCTGGGGTAGAAGCCGTCCGCAAAGTCGCCGAACCCCTTTTCATTGACGCCGCGGAACTGAATCGTGAAATAAGTGGTGCCGCAGTTCGGAGTGGGATAGAAGCCGTAGGGCTTGCCGCAGGTGGTGTTGCCCACCTGCACTACATCGATATCGATGCCGCGCAGGCCGTTGATGACCGATTCGCTGGCCGAGCAGGTGCCGCCACCGGTCAGCACGAACACCCGGGGCAGGTTCAGGCTCGGCAGCGGTTCGTCGGCGGGCGCTGAGAAGCCTAGGGTGGTGTCGTGGAAGGGCGTCGGCTCCAGCACCCGTCCCGTGACGGGATTGAATTGCCGATGCTTGTCGTTGAACTGAAGCGTCTCGAACGTCCGGCCTTGGGCGGCCGACGGCCCGGCGATCATGAAGCCGAGTTGGCTGGCGATGTCCAGAAAGCCGCCGCCGTTGTAGCGTAGGTCCAGAACCAGGTCAGTGACCCCTGCCGCAGCAAGCTCATTGACGGCTTCGATCAGCTCCCGTTCCGCAGTGGCGATGAAGTCGTTGAACAGCATGTAGCCCACCGGACCTTGGTCGGAGTCGAGCACTTGGACGTACTGTACGGGGTCGAAGGTGAACGCCGTGGCCTGCATGGTTACCGTGCGCGGCCCGTCGGCCCCTAGGTCTTGGACCACGAACTCGTGACTTTCGCCTTCTTCGGAAGGAAACAGCCCGGCGTTCAAGGCGTCCACGTCGGCTTGGGTGCTCCCGTTGACCAGATCGGTGCCGTCAACTTCGAGGATCCGCGTCCCTCGCGCCAAGTCGGCTTGGCTGGCGGGCGATGCTGGTTCGACGTAGGCGACCACCGCTTCCCGTGGCGGCCGGCGGCTCAGCAACGCGATGTGCGCACCGTAGCTCACCGAGGTGCCGGATCCGGACAGGGCTTCCCATACCGCCGTGGGATAAGTGAAGTGGAAGCGGTCCTTGTCGTTGCCGGAGGGGGTCCTTTCGAAGGTTCTGAGCAGGTCGAAGTACTCGGGCGTGTCGTACAAGGCCGGATCCCGGTCAACGATTTCGTCGTACCACAGGTAGAGGTCGTTGCTCCAGGAGCGCAGCCAGTTGTTTTCGTCCAACACCGCGCCCGGCATGTCGGCATAGAAGGTGTCGCCGTTGGGTGCACGCGGGTTGGCGCAAAAGTCCTTGAATTGGGAGGCGGGCTCGAAGTGGCCCTCGATCCAGCCGCCGGAGACGGTCACGTTGAACCGCACCGGCAGGGACTCGGCGTTGGCTTCGCCGCTGTTGTCCCGGGCGGTCACGGTGATGGTCACGGTGCCGGGGGCGACGCCGTTGACGGTCAGCACCGCGCCGGTGATGTACCCGGCCTCGTCCTCGAGGAGGAACCGCACGCAGCGCGCGACCTCCGAGGCCTGCCCGAGGCGGCCCACCGGGATGCGGCCGATCACCTGCTCGAGGACCGGCTTGGGGACCGAGGCGACCATCTCGGTCTCGATGAATCCGGGGGCGACGCAGTTGACGGTGATCCCCTTGCGGGCCACTTCCAGAGCGAGGCTCTTCGTGAAGCCGAACTGACCGGATTTCGAAGCCGCGTAGTTCGCCTGTCCGATGTTGCCGCTCTGGCCGATGACCGAGCTGATGTTGACGATGCGGCCGCTCCGGCGCTCGATCATGTGGTCGAGCACGGCCTTGATCATGTAGAACGCGCCGGAGAGGTTCACCCGGAGCACCGCGTGCCAGTCGTCGACGGACATCTTGCGCACCGTCTTGTCGACGTTGATGCCGGCGTTGTTGACCAGGAAGTCGATGCGCCCGTACCCGTCGAGCACCTCCCGGACCACCCGCTGGCAGGCCTCGGGCTCGGCGACGTTGCCCTGGTGCAGCGAGATCGAGCGGCCCTCGGCCCGCAGGCCCGTCGCCAGCGTCTCCGCCGCGTCGGTTCCGTGGTTGTAGCCGGCCGCGACGTGAGCCCCGGCCTCGGCCAGCGATTTCGTGATGGCTGCGCCGATGCCCCGGCATCCCCCGGTGACGACGGCGACCTTTCCTGTGAACATGCTGATTCCCCTGCGCCGCCGGTTACCCCGCGAGCCGACCAGAAGCGTAGCACGGTCGTCGCGGGGGCCGGGCGTGTCGATACGCCGGCGTTCGAGGCCGGCCGGTTGCCGGTCAGCCCGCCACGGCCGCGCAGACTTCGGTCGCCGCGGAGACGTGGGGACGCGCCGGCGACAGGGCGCCGTCCGTTTCCGGCGCCGCGGCCCGCTCCTCGGCGACGACGGCCGGGTCGACACGCAGCACTGCATAGCCGGCGACCGCCCCGGCCCCGAAACCGGGCGTGAACACGCGGGTCGGGGTCGAGATCACGCCGTCGCGAACCGCGTCGTGGATCGCGAGCGGAATGCTCGCGGCCGACGTATTGCCAACCCGGGCGATGTTGAAGTACATCCGGTCGCGGCCGATGCCCGCCTGCTCGGCCAGGTCGACCACCATCCGCTTGTTGGCCTGATGCGGGACGATCAGGTCGATGGCGTCGATGAGGGTTCCCGGCCGGCCGTCGGGATGGGGCAGGGTCCGCAGCTCGTCGATCATCTGCTCCAGGTAGCGTCCGACGAGCGCCTTGACTTCCGGACCGTAGACGGTGATGTCGCAGCCGAACTCGGCGTTGGGCCAGATGATCGAGTTCACCTGACTCGCGGGGCCGCTGGCCCAGGTCTGCAGCACGTCCACGTCGCCGCGCACTCCCGCCGCCGCCGGGGCCACGACCAGCGCGGCGGCCGCGTCGCCGAAGATCATGCGCGAAGTGCGCACGCTGCCCACCTTGTCGGAGAACTTCTCGGCGCAAACGAGCAGGATGGGACGGCGGACCTCCTGCAGGATGCGAACCGCGTCCGCCAAGCCGTAGGGGAAGCCGGCGCAGGCCGCGACGAGGTCGACCGACGTGTGGGTCTGGAACATGCCGAGCTGCCCGGAGAGCCACGTGGCGGCCGACGGCAGCAGGCGGGAGCTGGTGCAGGTGCAGAAGAGGACCGCCCCCATTTCCTCCGGCGACCGGCCGGCCCGCTCCAGCGCGCTCGTTGCCGCGTCGAGGGCGAGGTTCTCGAGGCCGCCCTCGGTATAGCAGCGACTCTCGATGCCGGTCCTGGCGGCGATCTGCGCCGCGCTCATGGGCGACCAGCTCGAGGCCGAGTTGCGGACGATGTCGTCGTTCGTGCACGCGATCTCGCCGCGGCGCACGGCGAGCGCCTCGATGCGCGGCTGCACCCTGAACTGGGACCGCACCTCGACCGGCGCCAACGGTGCGGTCGGCTGTCGCGGCGGCCGGGCCGGCGGGGTGCGGGGACGGCGCGGCGCCCCGTTCTTCACGCGCCGGATGAAGTCCATCACGTCCGGGGTGCGGGGGTGGTAGACGACCACGACGTCATCGTCCCGCAGGGCATCCACCGGCACCAGCCCGGTGTCGGAGCGGTCCCACGGATACTGGTTGTGCAGCGTCATGGCCCAGCGGCGCAGGGCCTCGAGCTCGGGCACGCTCTCGTGGCAGTCGAGGATGTCGTCCAGGCTGAACCGGGGGTGGTCCGGCTCGTACGATCCGAGCCGGTACACGAGCTGCGAGCCGGTGGCGCCGGCCTCGGCGACCGTGGGCTTGATCGCCGGCAGGTCGGTCGCATGGTGCCGCTTGTGGCGAAACAGGTCGAAGAGCATGCGGTACAGATCGTCCTCGACCTCGGCCGACCACGCCGCGGGAAGTTGCCGGTAGCAGGACTCGACGGCCGTCACCTTGCGTTCGCCGTCCTCCCACGGGGTCAGCGCCGGAATGAAGATGTCGTCGCGCCGCCGGGGCACGTCCCGCCAGCGGGTCGGCCGCTTCTCGTACATCGTGATCACGTACCGGTTCATCCAGAACAGGTGCAGTCCCAGGTCGCGCAGCAGCTCGTAACGATTGGCGTAACCGCCCGAGTCCGCCCGCGCCGCGATCTCGGAACCGGTCGGCGCCTTGGCCTCGAAATCGCGCCGCACGATGGCGGCGAGGTCATCGACGGTGTCGATGGACGAGAAATCCGGCTCGGGAAAGAAGTTGGACGGGAAGACGAGGCGGCGGTGCGAGTTCACGACGAATGGCTTCATCTGGTTTCCATCTCTCCGGCGCCCACGCCCGGTTTCCGCAGCGACGCCGCGGCTCCACGGGTGCGAGTTCAGGCAGGCCCGACGCCAGCGTCGTCGGGCGGGTGATACCGGGCCTCCAGGTCGGCGGCTGTCGGCATGGAAGCCGGCGTTCCTGTCACATCCAGCATAGGCCGTCTTCCGTTTCGCTGATGTACGGGCGGCGTTAAATTTCCGTAACACGGCTATGGGCCGGCGTCGCGGCGCTCTCTCGCTCGGCGGGTCGGCTCGGAATCCCGAGGGCTGCATCGATGCGTTCGATTGTCTGCGGTACCGACGAGGCGCCGCTCTGCAGTGCGTCGATGCTCGGCAGGCCTGGATGGGCGTCTTTGCCGGTGACGGTGACCGTCTCTTCGAGGGCGCCGACCGACAGCGCGCCGTTGACCGCGAAAGTGACCGTGCCTACAGCTCGATGCCTTCCTGCACGAAGGTCGAGAACCCGCGCAGGGTCATCGTGACGGTGTAGACATCCGGATCGAAACCGACGATGGTGTGCCGAATCGTGCGCGCTGTTCCGACGAGGAATGCTTGCACGAGTTCGTGAAGCACCCTCCTCCTTCGAATCCTTGCCGCCTCCAGGTAGCGGGGTGTGCGTCAACCGCCTCCAATTGGTGCAACCGCCATGCCGCAGGGGCGTCGTCCTGCCCCGATACGGATTCCCGTAGGGGTGTCCCTCTGTCCCCATACCGTTCCCCCGCGCCGTGTCCCGTTCAAATAATTGAATGCCTGTCCGTCCCGGCGCCTTTCTTACGAAACGACCTTTGCGGGTGAAATGACAGCCAGCCTTCAGGCGTCTCTCATTGCGTTACGGGATTCGGTCGGAGCGATGGACAACTCCAAACTGCTCGCGATGAACCGCTGGCTGGCGGCGCTGGCCGCGGACGTCATCCTCACTCACGTACCCGGGATCGCTGGAGCCCGTACAGGCCGGGAGCGGCGGGTGCATGAGCCGCTGTGCCCCACTCGGCACACCGGTGTTCCCACGGATTCCTGGTCCACGGTCGAGCCGTTCATCGATGCGCTGCCCGACCAGCAGCAGGAGGTGCTTCGGCTACACTTGGTGGAAGGACTGAGTTACCGGGAGTTGGCCGGGCGGCTCGGGATCCCGCTCGGCACGGTTCACTCGCGCGTCGCGCGTGGCAAGCAACGGATCCGCGCCGCAGCGTTGCAGCGCATTCCTCCCGCCAGCGGTCTCGGCCTCCCGGTCCCCGGTGCGGAACCCGCGATCCGGGTTCCAATGGACGTCAAGGACCAAGGCTCGGATGGACGGGGAACACTGGTCGCCGACGGTTGTCATGGAGAAACGGAATCTGTCACGACAATGGTAAAGGTTCAGACGACTACCGGCGTCTAGAAGCATCGGGAGAGTTGGATCCTCTCCTGACGGGCATCCTCGGTCGGGGTTACTGCAAAGCCACGCTGTCCCCGGCCGGGGGCGCCCACCACGGGGTGCCTTCGGCCGGCCTTCCACCCTTCGCCGGCCGGAGGCACTCCACTCAACGCTACCCTATCACCATGCGGTTCGGATGGACAGCGGGAAGCTCGCCCCGTCAGCGTGGCCGGGGATCCCTTATGGGATGTCCAGCGCCAAGTCGCGTACCCGCGGCGTCAACTCGTCGAGGGCAGTCAGCGGCGCGATACGGGAGGAGGTCAGGGCTTCCTCCAGTTCGCGCATGAACTGTTCGTCCGGAACGCTCTGTGGCGCCCCGGCCGGCAATCCCATGGTCTGCCGGGAGGGGGCGATGGTGGCCGCCGGCCGCGGATTGGTGGCAGGCTGGTGGTGATCGATGGCTACATGGCCGATGACCGCTGCGATGAGGACGCCTGCGGCGGCTCCCCGTGACAGCCAGCGGCGGGTCTCGTGCGGTGCGCCAGCCACGGGGCGAGAAGCAGTCGGGAATCGCAGAATGCGTGCGGATCGCTGCGGGCCTGTTGCGTGCTGGATGCGGCGCATGATGCGGCGGCGCTGACGAAGCAGCCGCCACGCGGGCACGGCCTCGTCGAACGCCGCCTCGGCGGTTTTCGCCATGTGGTCGAGGTGCGCCTGCAAGTTCCTGACGCGACTCGCGCAACGGGTGCAGCGGAGCAGATGCGCCTTCTGAGGTGCCGGATCGCTTCCGTCGGCTTCCACCAGGACCCGCACGAGCTCGCGGTCGGCGAGGTGGCTCGACTCGCGGGCGATGCCGACGGATGCCAGCGGCGTCTCCGGCCTGCGTTGCATCCTCGTCCTCATGCCTGTGCCAACCTGTCCCGTCCTGGCCTGGGTCGCTCCTTCGCCGATCAGTGCTCGGCGCCGAGGATACGGCGCAGCGAGCGAATCGCCCGAAAGAAATGGACGCGGACGGTGGCCTCCGTCAGCTCCAGCATGGCTGCCACGTCACGGGTCGGATGTCCTTCGAACTGACTCAGGATCACTACGGCCCGCTGTCGTGCGGGAAGGCGATCTACCGCCGCCAGCAACTCCGCGCGCCGTTCGGCGTCGAGCAGCGTGGCCTCGGGTGAGAGACCCTGGGCCGGTCGGCCCGCCAGCCCTTCCCGGTGCCGACCGTCGCGGATATCGTCGTCGGCCGAAACGATCCACCGGTCGTGGCGCCGCCGCGACTTCAAGCGGTCGAGGCAGGTGTTGACGAGAATCCGCGTGAGCCAGAGTTCGAAGAACGGTCGTTCCCGGAACGACTGGATGTTGAGGAAGGCCTTCAGGAATGCATCCTGCACCGCTTCGTCGACCTCCGCCGGGTCACGCAGATAGTAGTACGCGATACGGGCCGCGCGCCGTTGGTGGCGCTCGACTATCTCCTCGAAGCGTTCGCCGGCCGCGATCCGATCTCCGCGGGCGACCAGCGCACTGACGGCGTCGGCGATCCGGGAATCGGCGGCAGCCCGTTCCTGGCGATCCGAGGATGCTGTCTCGTTGGCGATCATCGTCTGAGAAGCTGTCTTTGGGACGAGATAGACGAAGGGAGCGGGCGGGCCGTTTACTCGATTCTTGTGTTTTTTTTCTCGGGCGATGGCCGGCTTGCCGGTGCCGCGGCCGTTCGGGAGGGGTGTCCCCGG
>JAJEGJ010000010.1 GCA_022819905.1 Alphaproteobacteria bacterium | reverse complement strand
TCTGCGATGCCTCTTGTAGTTGCCGTGCCTCGAATGGACGCAGCGGCAGTCATGGTGTCGAAATCGACACAATGCCGCATCGTCAATCCGGTTGATCGGCGTGCCGTCGTCTTGCAGCCAGACGAGAAAGTGGCGCGACGCCCTAAGGGCGCTGGCGACTTCGTTCGCGGACAAGCCCGCCTTCTCAAGCCAGTCAAGAAACTCCGGAAGAAACCCACGGAAGGGGTCGTGCTCCGTCGCCGACTGCGAACATGGTGCTGCTGTAGTAGATGACATGTCGGTTCTCCTTTCGAAATGAAACAGCGAAGAGAACCTACAGTAATGTAGAGCGAATCCGGCCCTTTGGCGCTCGCTTCAAGGGCCGGAGCCGCTCCAACTCACCATTGCCGCGCGCTTTCCATTATTGTGCAAGAACTGAGCCGCGTTCCGCGGCGGAAGGGTGTCCACCCCGGCTGTTGTTCCCTTGTGGACGGCATGGTCGCGACTTGACGGTTTTCGTCGGCGCTTCGGCCGTGTCCGTCTCTCCCTGCTATCCTGGTAACCGGTTTCGGATGCACCGCCGCGCATCGCTGCAGGTGTTCTCCGTGACCGTTGACACATCATGGGAGAAGACACATGACACGTTTGCGCAAACGCATGATCGACGACATGACCGTTCGCGGCCTGGCGGAGAACACGATACGCTTGTATCTTTACTCCGTCTCCGGGCTTGCGCACCACTACAACCGCAGTCCCGAGGAGATCTCCGCGCAGGAAGTTCAGGCCTACCTGCTTCACCTGCATGAGGAGCGCGGGCTGACCTGGCAGAGCTGCAACTGCGCTCGGCAGGGAATCCGCTTCCTGTACCGCATCACGCTCGGTCGGCCCGACCCGCATTTCTACGTGCCCGGCGCCAAGACGCCGTCGGTTCTGCCGGAGATCCTCAACCATGACGAACTGGTCCGGCTGTTCACGGTCACCCGGAACGTCAAGCACCTCGCCGTGCTGATGACGGCCTACGCCGCGGGACTCCGGGCCAGCGAGATCTGCCACCTGCAGGTCACGGACATCGATTCCGGACGGATGTGCCTGCGCGTCGACCAGGGCAAGGGCAACAAGGACCGCTACGTCCCGCTCTCCCAGCGGCTTCTTGTGCAGCTGCGCGACTACTGGCGCCACCAACGCCCGGCATCCTGGCTGTTCCCCAGCCGGTACGGCGACCGGCCGATGTCCCGCCACGGCGCAGGACACATCTTTCATCGAGCGAAGGAGAAGGCGGGGATCACCAAGTCCGGCGGCATCCATACCTTGAGGCACTGCTATGCCACCGGGCTCCTGGAGGCCGGGGTCGAGCTTCCGGTCATTCAGCGCCGTCTCGGACACAGGTCGATCCGTTCGACGATGCGGTACCTGCATCTCGCTCACGAGAAGACGAGCGCCACGCCGTCCCCGCTGGATCTGCTGGAGTTCCCGCAGGCCGTCCGCGCCTGACCGGTGGCGCATGCAGTCCACGCAGCGCCGGCCAAGAGGCCGGCGCTGGAAGTGGCCGACATACTGCGCGCAGGCGCTGACGCATATGGCGCGACCCGTCCGCTCTCGTCACGCCAGCAACGGGCCGTGAACGACCTGACAGCCTGCCGCACCGCCGCGCTCGGCGGCTTCAGAACCCATTGCGACCAGTGCGGGGCGGTGGGCTTCCAGTACGCGTCGTGCCGGAACCGGCACTGCCCCAAGTGCCAGTCGCTCGCGCAGACCCAATGGGTCGAGAGGCAGTGCGCCAACCTGCTCGACATCGACCACTGGCACATGGTGTTCACGTTGCCGCACGAACTCAACCCGCTCGCGCAGGCGAAGCCCGGTCTCGTCTACGGGCTGCTCTTCAAGGCCGCGTCAAGGACCTTGCTGGAGTTCGGACGCAACCCGCGCTGGCTCGGCGGCGAGATCGGCATCATCATGGTGCTGCACACCTGGGGCCAGAACCTCGGGCAGCACGTCCATGTCCACTGCATCGTCACCGACGGCGGCCTGAGCCCGGACAGGGAAAGGTGGCTCGCCCCGCGGCACAAAGGCTTCCTGTTCCCCGTCCGTGCCCTGTCGAAGGTCTTTCGCGGCAAGTATCTCGATCTGCTCTCCGCCGCCCGCGACCGCGGGGAACTTCGCCCGCTTCGCGACGCCGACGAGTTCGGGCGTCTGAAGGACGCGCTGAAAGGCAAGGATTGGGTGGTCTATGCCAAGGCTCCATTTTCCGGCACCGACCAGGTGCTGAGCTACCTCGGGCGCTACGCGCACAAGACCGCGATCACGAACCACCGTCTCGTCGACTTCGACGGCGAGCATGTCCGCTTCCGCTGGCGCGACTACGCCCATGGCGACAAGGTCAGGGTCATGCGCCTCGACGTCGGCGAGTTCATCCGGCGGTTCCTCCTGCATGTCCTGCCGAAGGGCTTCACCCGGATCCGCCACTACGGGCTGTTCGCCAACCGCTGTCGCGGAGCGAAGCTCGCCCGGTGCAGGGAGCTGCTCGCCCAGCCGGAGCCTGAGCCGCGCGAACCGGAATCCGTGTCGGCGATGATGCTGCGCCTGACCGGCAAGGACATCACCGTCTGCGAGCGGTGCGGGCACGGCCCGCTGCGGCAGGTCCCCCTTCCGAAGGCGTCCCCCGAAACCGCCTGGCAGGCACCCAGGCCAAGGCCTCCGCCATGACGACGTGCTCTTTCCAGTCAATCCGCATCCGACCTCGGCCTGACACTCGACCGGGACGGCATGCTGCTGTACGAACCTTCCCGGCGGTCGCGAGACCCGTCTTTGCGGGTCCCCGGTACAGGCAGATCACTGTCCGGATCCGGCCGGAAGCATCGCGGCATCGCCAGAGCGAAGGGCGATCCGCAATTCCCTTGCGCGACAAGACGCACCGGGGCGAATAGAAATCCCATAGAGCATCAACCTCGGGCGCGCGCGGCTCAGCTCATCGCTTTTATAGGCCGTGCTGCGCACGACCCATAAAAGCCAATTCGAAATGTTGCGCGCAACATTTCATGTAGAGCACGTCCCTCGGCCTCCTCCGTCCGCCGCTTATGTGGCGCCCACCCTTGAGGCTCCCGCTGTCGCGAGCAAAGGGAGCGACGCCGATCAGCGCGGCGGCCTGGCGGTTGCCGATCGCGCCGAGCTCGCTCATCCAGGCGATCAGCGCCGCCGCGGTGACGGGGCCGATGCCCGGCACCGAGGTCCGGATCCCGTAGCTCCCGGCATGCTCCTCCGCGCCGGCGATCAGCTCCTCGATCCGGCGGTCGTACTCGCGGACGCCGGCGTCAAGCTCGGCGAGGACCTTCGGGACGGGCCCGTCCGGCGCGGGATCGCCGACCTCGTCGA
>JAJEGJ010000082.1 GCA_022819905.1 Alphaproteobacteria bacterium | reverse complement strand
CACCGGGTCCCAGCGCGACCAGCCGCGGTCGGCGTAGGTCTGCGCCTCGGCAGCGGTCATCACCGTGTAGCCGTTGGCATCGCCGAGGGTGGACAGCACCCGTTTCCACCGTGTCACGTGCGGCGTCCCGTCGGCCTGCTCGCCGATATAGCCCGCGATGTCCGACTTCAATGACGCCGCATAGCACGCGGACGGCACGACGGAGTCCTGCGTGCCGCCCGGCCCCACCTCGATGGTCGCCGTGCCCGCGAGGTCGTCGAACCGCTGCACATTGCCGTCCTGGCGGACCTCCGGCGTCACCGTCACCGTCAGCGTCATGGCCTCGGCGGCGTTGTGCGTGTACGACCACGCCGTGCCCGCAAAGCTGTCCTCGGCCCCGTACACGTAGTTCGCCGGATCGACCAGGGTGCTGGTGGACTGGAACTCCACACGGTAGCCCGTGGCGTGCGGGACAGCGTTCCACGTCGCCTTCGCCGTGTTACCGTCCACCGCCGTCACCTGCAGGCCGGAGACCGCCGTGGTCGGGACCTGGATCGCGGCTGCCTGCTGGGCGGGGGCGCTTCTGAACCGATCGCCGTCCGCCGTGGTGTCCTGGATGCGCACCTTCGCGGTCACCTTCTGCCCGCGCGCGGTGAAGGGGCCGGTGCTGGTGGCGGGGGGGTCGCCCGGCGCCGTCGCCGCCACGGTGAGCGTGCCGTTGGTGTCGCGCCCGTCGCTCCGGATCGGCACCGTCAGGGTCTTCACGCTGTCCCTCTGGGCGAAACTGACGGTCACGTAGTGCGCGTGCGTCTCCGGCGCACCGGCGATCCAGTTCGCCCGCCCGCCGTCGTCGGCCGACTGCGACAGCAGCACCGCGACGGTGGAGGACCTCTGCACCGGCGGATGCATCGTGAGCCTGAACGTCGCGCTCTGCCCCTCCGAGACGGTGTCCCGGCTGGTCCGTTCGAGGATCAGCTTGCTGGTTTTATCGCCCTGGGATGGCCGACGATCCTCGATGATGAGATCTGCGCTTACCGGGTTTGTCGCTCCGACCGTCTGTGTCAGCGTCACCTTGAACAGCTCGTTGGTCTCGAAGGCGCCGTCGTCGACGAACGGGACGAAGATCGACTTCGCGGTCTCCCCGGGGTGGAAGGTCAGGATGCCGTCCGGGAAGCTGTGGTGTTTCGCGATGTAGTCCTGGCCGCCGGAAGCGTTAATGTCGCTGAAATCGACGCGCACGCCCACCGTGCGCTCCTGCGCGGGGCTGATGGTCACCCGGATGCTGGCACCCCCCGCATCCTCCCGGGCTGAATAGGAGCTGTAACTCGTGCTGATTTCGTAGTCGTTGTCCTTGATGGTCACCCGTGTTTGCCGATTGGCGCCAGTGCCGACGCCGACGTACATGCCCGGATCAAAGCTGGCCGTGTCAAAATCGATGGTGAACGCCTCGTCACCCTCGTGGTTGCTGTCGTCGGGCAGGTCGACGTACAGGTCCTGCGAGGTCTGTCCCCGCCGGAAGGTCAGCGAGGTCCGCGAGGCGTCGTAGTCGCCGCCGGGCGACGCCGTTCCGCGGGTATACGTGAACGGGACCGTGACGTCCCAAGGGTATCCGTGAGTCTTTTCCACCAGGTCGACCTGGATGCGGACCCGCTTCCCTTCGCGGCCCTCGACGTCGGCCTTCCGGAAACTCACGGCCACGTCGTCGTTCAGGATGGTGTGGGTGACCGTGTGGGCGCGGCGGCCGTCAAGGTCCCACGGCTGCGCGCCGACAAAGGTCAGATGCGCGGTCACCGTCTCGCCGTACTCGCCGCGCCATCTTCCGCTTTCCGAAACCGTGTCGCCGGCCACGCGGATGCCGATCTCGCTGTCAGGAATCGTCCGCCCCCTGCGGATGAGGCCGGAGGCGCAATTGGCAGACTGAACGGTGCCGCCGACCGTGGGGTCGTAGTCGTGCGTGCGCGTGGCCGTGCCGGAAAAGCAGACCTTGTAGTTGACATCGCCCGAGACCGGCCCGGTTAGGCGCACCTTGAAGGTGCGGTCCGTGGTGCCCGAATGTCCCTCTGGCGCGTCCGGGGGTGCCGTGATCACGATGCCCTCGTAGGCCTGGGCCGCCTCGTAGGCCTGGGCCGCCTCGTTGTCGTCGATGGTGATGGTAAGCTGCGTTCCCGAGCCTAGGTTGTAGTCGCCGCCGTCCACAATGGTCAGTATGATGGTCTCACTGCCCTCGCGGTTCGCGTCGTCAATGATCGTGAGCGGAAAGTTAACGGTAGTCCACGCTGCCGTTCCCGAAGGCAGAGTCAGGGTGCCGGTCCCGGCCTGGTAGTCGGCGCCCGCAAGCGTGTAGTCCGTCCCTCCGGTTGCCGTCCCGCCGATCGTGTAGCTGACGGTGAGGTTCGCCGTCAGCGCCTTGGTGGATTGGAGTCCTATCTGCCAAACCCCGCCATCCTCCGACTGTCCATGGGAAGTGGCAGTGAAGAAAACATTGGGCAGTGTCTGCGCGGCGGCCGGGGCGGCAAGGCCCGCGAGCAGCGGCAGGCACAGCAGCGCCGCCAGCAGGCCGCGCCGAAGGCCGCGGCCGGCGGGAGCGGATGTCTCAGGCGGGGAGGAAGACCGGAGGAGCCGCCGCCATGCGGAGCCGATCATGACCGGCAGGCGCGCGCAGATGGGGCGATCCGGCGATCCGGCGATCCGGCGATCCGGCGATCCGGCGATCCGGCGATCCGGCGATCCGGCGATCCGGCGATCCGGCGATCCGGCGATCCGGCGATCCGGCGATCCGGCGATCCGG
>JAJEGJ010000106.1 GCA_022819905.1 Alphaproteobacteria bacterium | reverse complement strand
CACCGTCGAGTCGTTCGGGTTGGTCACGAACGACGCGGCCACGGTCGCGTCGATCCACATGCCGCACTTGCCCTGCTGGAAGAGCGACAGGTTCTCGTTGAACCCGTTGGTCGAGGCGCCCGGAGGACCGTAGCTGGTCATGAGGTCCATGTAGAAGTCGAGCGTGTCGGCCCAGGCCTCGGTGTCGAACTGCGGCTTCCAGTCCTCGTCGAACCAGCGCGCGCCGAAGGAGTTCGACGTGGCGGTGATGAACGCCATGTTCTCGCCCCAGCCGGCCTTGCCGCGCAGGCAGACGCCGTAGATCTCGTTGTCCTTGTCCGTCATCGCCGCCGCCGCTTCCCTGATGAAGTCCCAGGTCGGCGCTTCGGGCATCTCCAGACCGGCCTTCGCCATCAGGTCGGTCCGGTACATCACCATGGAGCTCTCGCCGTAGAACGGCGCGGCGTAGAGCTCGCCGTCGACGGTCAGGCCGGCGCGGATCGCGGGCAGAAGGTCGTCGGCATCCCACTCGGCGGGCAGATCGTTCAGCGACACGAGCCAGCCGTTCCTGCTCCAGATCGGAACCTCGTAGGTGCCGATGGTCATGACGTCGAACTGACCGCCCTTGGTGGCGATGTCCTGTGTCACGCGCTGGCGCAGCACGTTCTCTTCCAGCGTCACCCACTCCAGGGTGATGTCGGGATTCCGGGACGTGAAGTCGTCCGTCAGCCCCTGCATTCGAATCATGTCGCCGTTGTTGACGGTCGCAATGGTGACGGTGGTGGTGTGTGAGTCCGCGTAGGCGCCGACGCTCGCGACGAACGCAAGCGCACCGGCTGCACGGAGTGTGGTCTTCAAGCTCATGTGATTCCTCCCGGTGTTCCCGAGTTGCCCAATCTGGTTGACTTGATCGCGTTTCCCTTCAACGAGCCGCGAGTTGTCCCGGGACCGATGCCGGTGCCTTGACGGATCCGGGTCCGCCTCTGCACCGGGCGATTCAAGCCGCCAGGGTTCGTGTCGAGAAGCTTCCCGAGTGTCCGCACCCGGCGAGACCGGCCGATCCGCGTACTCCGACGTCGTTCTGCCAGCTTTTTACCCCTGCCGAGCACCGTTTGTCAATATGTAAATGACATTGATTTTCTTATTGGCAGGCAGCAAGGGATCGGCGATGATGGCGCCGGGCAGGCACCGCTGCCGCTGGCGTTCGAGCTCTGCCGGAGCGTCTGATTCACGGGCCGTTGGCCGCCGGGCCGCATTCGTGTTCGGATAGGCCGCATGGATTCCCGCCTTCGCGGGAATGACGGAAGAGGGCGTTCCGGGTTGCACCGTGCGGACTTTCATTCCCGCCTTCGCGGGAATGACGGTGGAGCGACAACCCTGTCCGTGTCGATGCCGTCATTCCCGCGAAGCCTGTCCTCGCGAAGGCGGGGAGCCGGAATCCATGGGTGTTCGGACCAATGCTCCTCGCAGGCTCGTGCACCGAACACGGATGCGCCGGGCCGCGCAAGGCCGAAAGGGTGGCTCGGCGGCTGGAGGCCGATACGGTCGAGGCACGATCCCGCACCGGCGGGTGCCGCAGCCAGGGGAGAAGGGAATGAACGCAGTCCCGGGAGGTACCGGCTCGCTCACCCGCCAGACGATGGCTTTCGTCCTCGCCGGGGGGCGGGGCAGTCGCCTTCAGGAGCTGACGGAGCGGCGGGCGAAGCCGGCGGTGTTCTTCGGCGGCAAGAGCCGGATCATCGACTTCGCGCTGTCCAACGCGGTCAACTCCGGCATTCGCCGCATCGGCGTGGCGACCCAGTACAAGGCCCACAGCCTGATCCGCCACCTGCAACGCGGCTGGAGCTTCTTCCAGGCCGAGCGCAACGAGATGCTCGACGTCCTGCCCGCCTCCCAGCGCGTCGACGAGAGACAGTGGTATCTCGGCACCGCCGATGCCGTCACCCAGAACATCGACATCATCGAGAGCTACGGGGTGCGCTGGATCGTCGTCCTGGCCGGAGACCACGTCTACAAGATGGACTACGGCGTCATGCTGGCCCAGCACGTCGACTCCGGCGCCGACGTGACGGTCGGCTGCATCGAGGTGCCGCGCACCGACGCCACCGGCTTCGGGGTGATGCACGTGGACGAGAGCGGTCGCATCGTCCGGTTCGTCGAGAAGCCGGCGGATCCGCCCGGCATCCCGGGCGACCCCGACACCGCTCTCGCCTCCATGGGCATCTACGTCTTCGAGACCGGATTCCTGATCGACCAGCTTCGCAGGGACGCGGCGGACCCGGAATCGGACCACGACTTCGGCCGGAACCTCATCCCCTGGCTGGTGGAGAACGGCAAAGCGGTGGCCCACCGGTTCTCGGACTCCTGCGTCATGACCGGTACCGAGACGCGCCCCTACTGGCGCGATGTCGGCACTGTCGATTCCTTCTGGCGCGCCAACATCGACCTGACCGACTTCGAGCCGGAGCTCGACATCTACTCCCGCGACTGGCCCATCTGGACCTACGGCGAGGTGACGCCGCCGGCCAAGTTCATCCACGACGAGGAGGACCGGCGCGGCTCCGCCGTCTCCTCCATGGTCTCCGGCGGCTGCATCGTCTCGGGCTCCAATGTTCTGCGAAGCCTGCTCTTCACCGGCGTTCACTGCCGTTCCTACAGCCACCTGGAAGGCGTGGTCGCCCTGCCCCACAGCGTCATCCACCGCAATGCACGCCTGACCGGGGTGGTCCTGGACCGGGGCGTGAACATCCCCGAGGGTCTGGTGGTGGGCGAGGATCCCGAGGAGGACGCGAAGTGGTTTCGGGTCACCGAGGGGGGCATCACGTTGATCACGCAGGCGATGATCGACGCCCTGGACCGCTGACCGCGCCGGGACCCGGGACGGCACGCAAGCGTGATCGGTTGACGAAATCGTGCGCGTGGCCGATCGCGAACCCACTGGATTCCTCGATGGCGAGAATCCATGGGCCTGAATCGGGCACCGATGGAACGGCGGGGGATCCGAGAGCGCATGAAGGTGTTGTCCGTTGCCTCCGAGTGCGTGCCCTTCGTCAAGACGGGCGGCCTCGCCGACGTGGCCGGCGCCTTGCCGGGCGCCCTGGCTCGGCTGGGTGTCGAGGTACGTGTCCTGATGCCGGGTTACCCGGCCATGAAGGCGGCACTTCCCGAGGACGCCGAACCCCGCGCGCTCGCGCGGCTGCCCGGCGGGCGGGCGAGCGTGATCAGTGCACAGGCCGCCGGCGTCGATGTCATGGTGCTGGATTCGCCACGGCTGTTCGACCGGCCCGGCAATCCCTATCTCGGCCCCGACGGCAGGGACTGGTCCGACAACCATCTGCGCTACGGCGCCTTCTGCCGCGCCGCGGCGCGAATCGCCACCAACGGGGTCGGCGGCTGGCGGCCGGATGTCGTGCACCTGCACGACTGGCAGGCGGGCCTGACCGCGGCGTATCTCAAGCTCGGCCGCCGGCCCGCGCCGCCCAGCCTGTTCACCATCCACAACATCGCCTTGCAGGGCCTCTTCCCGCCGGCGGCGACGACACCGCTGGGACTGCCCAGGGGCGGGTTCCACCCGGGGGGCTTCGAGTACTTCGGCCAGGTGGGCTTCCTCAAGGCCGGCCTGGTGTACGCGGATCGCATCTCGACGGTGAGCCCGACCTACGCCCGCGAGCTGACGCGGCCGGAGTTCGGCATGGGGCTGGAGGGGGTCGTCGCTTCGCGGCGCGCCGAGGTGCACGGCATTCTCAACGGCATCGACCTGGAGGTCTGGAACCCGGAGACCGATCCGCAGATCGCCGCCCGCTTCTCCGCCAGGTCGCCGGCCCGCAAGGCCGGGAATCGCGCCGCACTGGCGCGGCGGTTCAAGCTCCGTGACGACGGCACGGGCCCCCTGTTCTGCGTCGTCAGCCGTCTCACGCGGCAAAAGGGTCTGGACCTGCTGCTGGAGGTTCTGCCCCGGCTGCTCGCGCGCGGCGCGAGCCTCGCTCTGCTCGGCTCCGGCGACGCCGATCTGGAGAGCGAATACCAGGCGGCGGCCGCGGACAACCCCGGACGGATCGGCGTGGTCATCGGCTGGGACGAGCCGCTGTCCCACCTGATGCAGGCCGGCTCCGACGCCATCCTGGTCCCGTCGCGCTTCGAGCCCTGCGGTCTGACCCAGCTCCACGGCCTGCGCTACGGCACCCTGCCGGTGGTAGCCCGCACCGGTGGCCTGGCGGACACGGTGATCGATGCCAACGAGGCGGCACTCAGGGCCGGAGCGGCCACGGGCTTCCAGTTCTCCCCGGTGTCGGCCGCGGCACTGGCCGATGCCGTAGACCGGGCGTGCGACGCCTTCGCCGACGGGAAGCTCTGGTCGGCCATGGTGCGCCGCGCCATGCGACACCCGGTGGGTTGGGGGGCTTCGGCGGAGGCCTACGCCAGGCTCTACTCCGAGCTGGTCGAGCCCGCGACATGAAGCTCGAGGTCGGACGCGAGTGGCGGGCGGGCCAGCCGAACCCCCTGGGCGTGCACTGGGACGGCGCGGGTGCGAACGTCGCCGTGTTCTCGGAGAACGCGACGAGCATCGAGCTCTGCCTGTTCTCCGAGGACGGCCGGCACGAGACGGCACGCCTGGCCCTACCGGAAAGAAGCGGGCCGGTCCGGCACGGCTATCTGCCGGGCCTCGCGCCCGGAGCGCTCTACGGTCTCCGCGCCCACGGCCCCCATGCGCCCGAGCGCGGCCACCGCTTCAATCCCAACAAGCTGCTGCTCGACCCGTATGCCCGGGCCCTGCACGGGCGACTTGCCCCCGGCGATGCATGTCTCGGCTACGATCCCGCGTCGCCGGAGCGGGACCTGTCGTTCTCGCGCGCGGACAGCGCCCCGGCGATGCCGAAGTGCGTGGTGACGGCCCCCGCACCGCCGGTGCCGGCCGGCGAGCGGCCCGACACGCCCTGGGAGGAGACCGTGATCTACGAGGCCCACACCAAGGGGCTCACCCGTCTGTGGGCGACGCTGCCGGATGAGCTGCGGGGCACCTGCGAGGCCCTCGCCGCCGAGCCGGTGCTGGAGCACCTCACCTCGCTCGGCGTCACGGCGCTGGAGCTCTTGCCGGTCCATGCCTTCGTGGACGATCGCCGGTTGCTCGACGCGGGCCTCGTCAACTACTGGGGCTACAACAGCATCGGCTTCTTCGCCCCCGAGCCGCGCTACTTCGGTCCGGCGGGTCCCGGCGGCTTTCGCGAGACCGTGCGCAGGCTCCACGCCGCGGGTATCGAGGTGATCCTGGACGTGGTCTACAACCACACCGCCGAAGGCGACCAGCACGGACCGACCCTTTCGTTCCGCGGGCTGGACAATGCCGCCTACTACCGGCTGCGCCACGGGCAGGAGCGCTACTACTGCAACGAGACCGGCTGCGGCAACGCCCTCGACGTCTCCCATCCCTTCGTGCTGCGCCTGGTCCTGGACAGCCTCCGCTGGTGGGTGGAGGCCATGGGTGTCGACGGCTTCCGATTCGACCTGGCCACCACCCTGGGGCGGGAAGCCCACGGCTTCGACCCCTCCGGCGGCTTCTTCGACGCCCTGCGGCAGGACCCGGTGCTCTCCCGGGTGAAGCTGATTGCAGAGCCCTGGGACCTGGGGCCCGGCGGCTACCGCCTGGGCGAGTTTCCTCCCGGATTTGCCGAGTGGAACGACGGCTTTCGCGACGGCGTGCGCCGCTTCTGGCGCGGCGCTTCCCACGGCGCCCAGGAAATGGCGGAGCGGCTGCTCGGATCGGCCGGCACCTTCGACCGCGACGGACGCGGGAGCTGGTCCTCGGTGAACTACGTCGCCTGCCACGACGGCTTCACCCTGTCCGACGTCACCGCCTACAACCGGAAGCACAACGAAGCCAACGGCGAGGACAACCGGGACGGCCACCAGGAGAACTGGAGCGACAACTGCGGCGAGGAAGGCGAGAGCGAGGATCCGGAAGTCCGCATGCGCCGGAACCGGCGGCGGCGCAACCTGCTCGCCAGCGTCTTCCTGGCGCAGGGCACGCCGATGCTGCGCGCCGGCGACGAGATCGCCGACAGCCAGCACGGCAACAACAACGCCTACTGCCAGGACAACGAGATCGGCTGGATCGACTGGGCGGAGGCCGACATGGCCCTGCTGCGATTCACCCGGCGGCTGATCGCGTTGCGCCGGGCCCACCGCTGCCTGCG
>JAJEGJ010000038.1 GCA_022819905.1 Alphaproteobacteria bacterium | reverse complement strand
CCCCACCACCGGCTGCACTTCGCGGGCGAACACACCCGGCGGATGGATTTCGGCATGGAATCGGCCCTGGAAAGCGGCGAGCGCGCCGCCGTGGAAATCCTGCAACGCGCCTGATCGGCGGCGGTGTCTCCCCGGCCACTGCCGAGCCAACTGGCGCCGGGCTGCTGAGCCATCCCTCGGCGCAGCGTGAATCGGCCTTGTGGGGGCACGCCGGCAAGCACAAACCGGTGGGCTCGGTGTCGCCAGCCGGCCACCACCGTCCCCCACACGGCCGATTCACGATGCGCCTTCTCCGTACCGGTCTTGGGCGTCGTTGCGGGCCCTGTGGTACATTGGGCCGTCGAGGGTCGTTCCGGCTGGCGGGACGAAGGATCCGGAGGGGATACGGGGAGTTGATCTCATGGTGATGGACACCGATTCGCAATTCGGCGAAGAAGGCCGGGCCACCACCGGATCCATGCTGCCGTCCGTGGCGTGCTTTGTCGAGGCGCTGCGGGATCTGCACGAGCATGAACCCGACGAATCCGCGCGCTGGAGTCAGGCCGCCGAACTGCTGAAGGCGGTGCTGGCCGATCCCGACCTCAAGGCCCACGCCGAGGGCTGGCCGGCCAGTCCCGCCAAACTGGGGCTGGAGGGCAAGCACGCCAATCTGCTGTTTTACGAGGATCCGGACTACGGCTTCGTTATCAACGGGCTGATCAAGAAGCCCGCCGCAAAGACCACCGTGCACGACCATGGCCTGTCCTGGACGCTGTACGGCGTGGTGGACGGCGCCGAGTCGGTGCTGCGCTTTCGCCGCACCGACGGCGGCGAGCCGGGCGACCTGCCGAAGCGCGCCGAGGTCGAAGCCACCGAAACGATTCACGTGGGCGCGGGCCACGTCGATTGCATAGCTCCCTGGGAGATTCACGCCGAATACAACGACGAGCACGCGCGGGCCACCGCGGTGATCGTGCGCAGCCAGAAGAGCGGCACCTTCGTGCAGAACATCTTCTACCAGAAAGATGGAACGGTCGAGCAGTATCACGGACCGCAGCAGATCTCGTACCACCTTGGCTGAACGCCGCCTTTCGGACAACGTTTTCCCGCTCCCCGGCCCGTTCCGGGCGCAGCGCATCGTCGAGATGCAGGGAGCGCTGCACGCGGCGCAAGCCCTTTTCCCGGACGCGACCCGCGAGGAGCTACGGGCCACCGCCGCGGGAAGCGATCCGAGACTTTACGACCGGGACCGCGATTTCCTGGTCCTTTCCTATCACAGCATCGTGGTGCGAACGCCGGGCCTGACGATCCTGGTGGACTGTTGCATCGGCAACGACAAACCGCGGTCGCGCAACGCCAACTTCAACCAGCGCCGGGGCACCTTTCTGCAGGATCTGGCCGCCGCGGGCGTGACGCCGGAAGATGTCGACATCGTGATGTGCACCCATCTGCACGTCGATCACGTCGGCTGGAACACCCGGCAGGAGAACGGCGAATGGGTGCCCACTTTTCCGAACGCGCGCTACCTGTTCGCGAAATCGGAAGTGGAGCACTGGCAACAGGTCCTGGAAACCACCCCCGCCGAAGAGGTCAACCACGGTTCGTGGGCCGACAGCGTCGCGCCGGTGTTCGATGCGGGGCAGGCCGAGGTGGTGGCCATGGACCACGAAGTCGCCGACGGGATCGACCTGATCGGGGCGCCGGGCCATACGCCGGGCAACGTGATTGTGAGGCTCGATGACGGCGGCGAGCGCGCCTACCTGACCGGCGACGTAATCCATCATCCGGTCCAGGTCGAGCGCCCGGAGTGGTCGAGCTGCTTCTGTTGGGACCCGGCCATGTCCGCGGAAACCCGCGTGAAGACGCTGGCCACCGTCGCCGAAGAAGACGCCTGGCTGCTGCCGGCGCACTTCCCGACGCCCACCGCGGGCCGGGTCCGCAGCACCGCTTCCGGTTTCCGGATGGCATGGTGGAAATGAACAGGCGCGCGATCCTGCTGCTTGCCCTCGGGCTGCTGGCCGCATGCGCGCCGGTGGAGACGCCTGCGCCGGCGGACGGCGCGCCCGGCGACGCGAGCGCGCATACCGTCCTGTCGCCCGACGGCGTGACGATTCGCTACGACGACCTGGGGGCCGGCGAACCCGCGCTGGTGTTCGTGCACGGCTGGAGCTGCGACCGCAGCTACTGGTCCGGACAGCTCGAGTACTTCGCCCAATCGCATCGTGTCGTGAACATCGACCTGGCCGGTCACGGCGACTCGGGTCTGAACCGCACCCTGTGGACCATGCAGGCTTTCGGCGAAGACGTTTCCGCGGTCGTCAACGCGCTTGACCTGCGCAATATCGTGCTGGTCGGCCACTCCATGGGCGGCAAGGTCATCGTCGAAACCGCCCGGCAGCTCGGCGGCCGCGTTATCGGCGTGGTGGGCGTGGACACCTTTCACGGCGGCGGCCGCGAAACGCCCCCGGAACAGCAGGAAGAAGTGTTCGAACAGCTCGCCGAAGACCAGGCAGGCTTCATCGCGACCTTCGTGGACCGTACTTTCGTCGAGCAAAGCGACCCGGCCATTAAGGAATGGGTGATGGCGGACATGGTGGCGGCGCCCTACGCCTCGGCGGTCGGCGCACGGCAGGCAAGCGGCAGCTACGACGCGACGCCGGCAATCGCATCGCTCGACGTGCCGTTCGTGCTGATCAATTCGGACTTCCTGCCGACCGATGTCGCGCATCTCGAAGCCAATGCGAAGCAATTCCTGTACCTCGAGATGACCGGCGTCGGGCACTTCCTCATGCTGGAAGACCCGGGAACTTTCAACGCCCAGCTCTCCGCGGTGCTCGCGGATATAACATGAGCGGCACCTGAAGGACGGGAGGCGCAATGAGCACAGCGATCAACCGGCGGGATTTCGTAAAGGCGGGCGTGGCGGCGGGCCTGAGCGCGGGCGTCGTCCGGACCGCCGTCGCCGCGACCGATCCGGACGTGATCGTGATCGGCGCAGGGCTTTCCGGCCTCAACGCGATGCACATGCTCGAGGAACTGGGCGTGCGGGCGATCTGCCTGGAAGGGCGCGAGAGGCCCGGGGGACGCTTGCTCAGCCACCCCGACGTGGCCGGCAACCCCGAATGGGGCGGCGACTCCATCCTCGGCGCCTACGCGCGGATGCAGGACACCGCCCGCCGGCTGGACATCCCGCTGATCGATCATCATGCGCGCCGGGACATGTCGCCGGAAGCCCACCGCGATCCCGCGCGGGTGGAACTGGCGCTGGGCGGCAAGGTCATCCCTCGGGACGAATGGCCCACGCATCCGCTCAACGCCATGCCCGATGGCGCCCGCGACCGCTTCCCCGGGCGGGGCTATTTCCAGAGCGTGATCGCCCAGCACAACCCGCTGGCTTCGTTCGCCGACTGGGCGGAACCGGAAAGCGCGCAATTCGACGGCTCGGCCTACGAGTTCTTCAGGGGACTGGGCTGGAACGACGCGGCCATCGAGCTGAACTACAACACCAACGTGCAGTACGGCACGTCGGCCCACGACGTTTCCATGCTGATGTGGTACTTCGTCCAGGCCTGGTTCAAGCTGCAAAGCGACATGGCGCGCGTGTCCTACAAGGTGCATGGCGGCAACCAGCGCTTCACCGACGTAATGGCGAACACGCTCAGCGGCGAGGTGCATTACGGCAAACGGGTCATCGGCATCCGCAACGACGAATCCGATGTGGAGGTGCACTGCCACGACGGCAGCGTGTACCGGGCGTCGCGCGTCATCTGCTCGCTTCCCATTCCCACGATGCGCTGGGTGAAGTTCGACCCGCTGCTGCCGCCGGCCAAGGCCAAGGCCATCAACACCGTGCAGGTGCAGAAGATCACCAAGGTCATCATGGTGCCGACAAGCCCGTTCTGGGAAGAGGACGGATTGAATCCGGCGATGTGGACCGACTCGGACGCCGGCGAGATCCGCGCGCTCAGGGAAGGCGAGGATTCGAATTCCGTGACCTGCCTGATGGCCTGGGCCCGCGGACATCTGGCCGACCGCCTCGACACCCTGGGGCCGGAGGCCGGCATGGAGCGCGTGCGCGACGCCTATGAGCAGCTGCGCCCCGCCGCAAAGGGCAAGCTGGAACTGGCCGGGGTGAAGTCCTGGCAAACCGACCCGTACGCCGGCGGCGACTGGGCGATATGGGCGCCCGGCCAGGTGACCGAGTGCCTGCCCGCCCTGATCGAGCCGGCCGGCCGCATCCACTTCTGCGGCGAGCACACCGCCACCGCCAACCGCGGCATGGAAGGCGCCATGGAATCCGGCGAACGCGCCGCCTTCGGGGTGTGGGATCTGCTGTAGAGCAGCGCG
>JAJEGJ010000108.1 GCA_022819905.1 Alphaproteobacteria bacterium | reverse complement strand
CGGATTCGGTCCGGAATGCGGCCATCGCTGATCTGCTCGATACGTGTTTCGACTCTGTGCATGGAGGCCGCACGTATTACAAGCAGGTCCCTCATGAGTGTCTACTCGTCTGGAGCGGCAGCGATCTCATCGGCCATGTGGGGATGGATTTCAGGATGGTGCGCGTTGGCGAGGCCATCTTGCCCATTCTTGGGATTATCGATCTTTGCGTCACTCCACCAGCAAGGAGGCAAGGAATTGGTGCCGCGCTGTTGCAACGGGCGGAGGAACGAGCGAAAGCACAGTCCTTCTCGCTTGCCATGGCCGACGACCAGAGACTCTACCACCGGACAGGGTACAGCCTGCTTCCTGCCGCGAGCGTGACGTTCCTGGCCATCGATGAGCTGCGCAGCCACAGCGTGATCCGCCGCGACCTCAGCGACATCTTCATGGTCAAGCAATTGGGTGGGGATGCGTGGCCCGATGGACAGATTGATCTCCTAGGCTACCTTTTTTGATCCGCGGTCGCCCAACTGCTCCCAGAATCTCTTGAGGGTCAGTCTCACGCATGGCGGCCATCTCGCGCACTTCTCCGGAAGACCGTCGAGCTTCGCGACCGGCTGCTGCGACCGGCTTGAATGCCGATGCTCCGTCCCGCTGCCACGTACGACCATACCTACAGTGTTCTTCGACACGCCGAGCCCGCGCGCGATCCCAAGGGTCGACCAGCCCTTCAACATCTGCCACATTCTGATGCTCCGCAATCCGGTCGGCACCGGGCGACGATCTTGCGGAAGGCACCTCAGAACGACAGCGAGCGCGCATCTTGGGCGCGCGCAACGCAAGGCTTCGCCGCGGCCAACCGCAATGTGCCGTTTGCACGGGCCATTGACTCACGACTGGCAGGCCATTTTCGACCGGGACGTGGCTCCCATTGCGTGGCTTCGCCCAGATGGCCTCCACCAAGCTCTTCACGATTTTCTTGCTATTTGTGCAATGTCCTGGCCGCGTGCCGACCAAAGGCCCTGCATTCTCTGGCCTTTCCGGCCTCCCTGCACCAGGGTCCTCTTCGCCCCGTAATCGCGTCGCAATCGCTTGATTTCAAAGGCTTGTCGTTCCGTGTCCGGTCCTGGCGCCCGTGCCGCCGGACCGCCGCCGGCCGTCAGCGAGCGCTCTGCCGGACCGTTGAGATTCGGAACGGTGCGCAATGCCGAACGCCGATGCGGCAGGCACTTCACCTGTTGCCACAATCAGCGTCACCGCTCCGATCTCAAACCATCACGGCCGGACTGACCGCCTTCGCCTTCCGTGCGCCGCCGTCGCGCCGTGCGTCGTGAAGAGGCCGGGCGTGGCCGGGATCGGGGCGGCGGCCGGGATGTCCGGGGAAGGGTCTTCCGGTCGCCGCTTTTTCCCAGGCGGCATGAAGGAGGCGGCATCATGAGCACGGCCATGGCAATCCCAGGCAACACGGCGGACACGTTCCTGATCCACTATTTCGGCGGCGGCCTCGACGGCGACGACCGGTTCGTGGTCGAGCGCTTCAAGGCGCTTTCGTCGGGCGACATACGCCCGGTTCCGGACGGCGCGGCGAACTCGAAGGGCGGGCGGAGGTCCGGGCGCACCGTGGTCTCGCGCAAGGAGGCCGAGGCGATGCGTCCCGACCGCACCGAGATCATCATCTGCACCGGCCTGCGTACGCGCGGCGGCAAGCAATCCTGGGGGAGTCTCGCTGCAGGCCTTCTGTGCGACCGCCGCCAGCGCGGCTGAACCCGCCCGCGCGACACGGACGTCCGGCCGGCCCGACGACGGCTGCCGGGCGGCCCGCGTCACGTTTCCAGCATCCAGCATTGGGCAAGGAGAGCGTCCCATGTGCGACCAGGACGACACTGAAGCCCGGCGCGCGCGCGAACGGGCGCGCTGGCATCGCCGGGCCGGGGAAAGGCGCGCCAACGGCCGTTGCCTGGCTTGCGGCAAGCGCCCTCCCGTTCCGGGCAGGACCCGGTGCGAGCCATGCGCGTCCAAGGCGCGGGAGGCCGATCGGGAACGCCATC
Source organism: Alphaproteobacteria bacterium (assembly GCA_022819905.1). Lineage (GTDB taxonomy): Bacteria > Pseudomonadota > Alphaproteobacteria > TMED109 > TMED109 > VXPW01. The sequence continues at coordinate 853 of JAJEGJ010000108.1, read as the reverse complement.
GTCGCCGGACCGAGGCGCGGATCGCCCAAGGCCTCTGCCCGAGGTGCGGCAAGTCGGAACCCGGGCCCGGGCTCGCGCTCTGCCCCGCCTGCAACGACAGGCGGAACCTGGCCGGCCGGGAAAGGGACGCCAGGCTGCGTGCCGAGGGGACGCCAAGACGGGATCCGGCCAAAGCCCGCGAGTACGAACGCGAGCGAAGCCGCCGCCTTTATGCCGAGCGGATCGCCGCAGGCACTTGCACCAAGTGCGGAAACGCTCCCGCGCGCCAGGACCGGACGACATGCGAGCCCTGCGCAGAGAAGCACCGGGCGCACGACCGGAAGCGTCTCGCCAGGGCGAAGGCCAAGGGCCTGCCCTACTGCGGCCGGGATCCCGAGAAGCGGCGTGAGGCCGGCCGGAAGCATGGCCGTCGGCGAACGAAGGCCCGTCGCGCCGCCGGCCTCTGCATTCGTTGCGGACACGCTCCGCCGCCGGAGGGCCGGTCGATGTGCGAGCCCTGCCGCGAGAACCGTCGCGCGGCCAAGAAGGCCCGCCACAGGCAGCGGCGCGAGGCCAGCCTTTGCGTCCGGTGCTCGGTGCCCGTCCCAGGAGGCAAGGCGCATTGCGATGACTGCGCCGCCGAGAGGAACGCGCGCCGGCGTCGCGACAAGGAGGCCAAGCGGGCCTCGGACCGAAGGCGCTACGAATTCCGGAGGACCCTCGGCGCATGCACGAGATGCGGGCAGCCCGCGAACGGGGCCGCCGAGTGCCGGTCCTGCCGCGACGCCGCCCGGGCACGCTACCATTCCCGCCGCGCTGCCGGGCAATGCGTGGCGTGTTGCGCGCCCACCTTCGACGGCGCGGCCATGTGCGC
>JAJEGJ010000092.1 GCA_022819905.1 Alphaproteobacteria bacterium | reverse complement strand
GCGCCCTTCCGTCACGAGTCGTGTGGAACGTCGCCCCGTCCAACTTGGGTTCGTCCGGCCGCGCAAGATGCAGTTCCATCCCCAGCAAGCCCATCTCCCAGCCGACGCCGACGGCACCGGGACCGAACTTGTGCCAGTGGTCGGACACCAGCGCGGTATGCATAATCGCCAGGCGCGAGCGGCCGGTACCATCGTTGCACAGACGCGCCTCCACCCAGCTCACGTCACCGCCGAACTCCCACGTCAGCCCGAGATGCGAGGGACGCTCGCAGTGCCTGATCGTGCCGCCTGCGTTTCCCTCCAGTTGGTAGCGACCGCCGAGTTCGAGGCGGCCGCTGACCGGCAGGAACCAGCGTGGGATTCGTTCCGAGCTCGTCACGGCGTCCCAGAGGTCCTCCACGGTCGTCGCGTAGCTGCGGGCCAGGGTGACCGCGCGTGCGGCCTGTCCGTCGCGCTCCAAGGATGACACTGTGCGCTCCACGGCGCCGAGGAGGCGTTCGACATCCAGGTTCATGGCTTCTCCGTTTCGTCGAGCAGGCGATCATCCAAGTACATGCCGCTACGTACAGCAAATCGAACCGCGTGGACGATGGCTCGGACCGTCCACAAGGTCGCAGACCGTCCGACAACAGCAAGTCGGAAGCCCGCCCAATGGCGGCACGCCTCGACGAGCGCGAGCGCCGACAGATGGTCGGCACTTCCTTCCCCGCAACTGTCACCCGCGGCGCGGCGACCGTTGCGCAATCTGATGGCCGCCTCCGCTCTTTGCCAATGTATTCGTTACCCAGCACTTCGCGCCCGCGACAACGAGGCCGACGGCTGTCCTGCCGCCCCGCGTCGTCTTGTTACCTCGTGCTTCCTGTACCGCCCCCCGGAAGCCGCGCGACGGTTCGGGACGTGTTCCCGCAAGTGCGCGGCCGGCGCTGCGGCTCAAGCGCCGCTCGGGCCAAATGCCCGGCCTGCAACGGTTTGCAGTGCGCGGTCGCTTGGTTGGCCAGGAAGCGGGTCGACGACGCCCAACGGCGCGTGGTTCTCACACCCGGCGCATCGCCGATTCCCTTTCCGCCAACGGCCGCGCTCACGCGAGCTGGAGGAATTGAGCGCCGTTACAGGCCTTTAAGCCTCCTCTCGCCCAACTCAGAAACTGTTAGCAGAGGCCCGACCGATCTGGTCGACTGCATCAATCCGCGGTGGCATCGATTCTCTGCCTCCAGATCTCCAGCGCCCGACCCACGCGTCCGGAAGCAGGTTCAAGGCTACCGAGATGTGCACGCAAACTCTCACACAGCGATTCGACGCAATCCCGGGCCAGATGCGCATCGATGCCCATCGTCATGCCGGCCCGGACAAAGTCCCTGGACGACAACCGGCCCCTCTTGCCGGCCAGCGACAGCGCCAGATCATCCCGTTCAAGGCCCGGGAAGACCCGCGTTGTCACGGCATCGTAGGTCGGCGCGAACCGCACGGACGAGAAATTCTGCGCGCCATCCGGCGCCACCCTGAGGACGGCCATGTTCTTCAAGTGAAAATCGCCGTCGGCGATGAGCCACGCGAATATGGCCCTGCGAAGCAACACCGCCACATCCGCCTCGGGATCGCTGGAGACGCCGCGCAGCCCCCGGGCAACCTGCTCGATGGAACCCTCGTACTTCTCCGAGGGCGCGACCCCCCGAACGGACGCCATGTCTTCCATTGCGATCCTGCGGCGGTCGTTTCGGTCCCGCCGGATATCGAAGCGCTCGACCAGCAGCGCATCGGGCAAATCGTCCGGCATCGAGACGGTCGCATGAGCGGGCGTCTCGAGCCCGCAGACCCGCGCGGCCGCCAAGCAGGCTGATTCGACCAAGGGAAGCTCTTCAAAACCGGCGCCCGGCGACGGCTTCAGGATATGGGTGAACGCGCGCTGATCCTGGGCCGGCCACAGCATGCCGTCATGCGAGAGGTTCATCGGCGCCTTGATCTGAACGCCCGACAGGCGCGGTGTTGCCGCCACCGCGAACAATCTGGCCATGCGGTCTTCCAGCGTCTCATCGAATGTCGGCGCTGGCCCGGCGTAGCCTCCGGCAAATGCGCCCGCATGCGCGAACCTCTCGAGGCGTCCCTCCAGCACATCCGCCGGGAGATTCGGAAGATCTTCCTTGTCCTCGGAGACGGTGATGTTCGACATGTAGCGCCTGCCGGAAAACCGCTCCGGCTCCGACTTCGGCTTCAACACGCGTGCTAGCCAGCCTTCGGGCAACAGGCTCTCAATGAAGGGCGGCAAGCGGCCCGGCGGGCCACTCTGAACCGGCGTTGGGCCTCCGGCGACAGCCGGCTCCCACCGCCAAGCCGATCCGTCATGAGACAGAAGCCCGATCTCTTCGCCATGCCATCCGACATGAAGTGCTGGCCTCGCCGGCGGCCCCTCTCGCAGCGGCGTGGCGATGAGCCGTTCTGCGCGCGCCGCCTCCGCCCGCCATCCATTGGCTTCGGCCAGTCGCCAGCATCTGATGATCGCTTCCCGCTGGCCGCCAGCTGCTTCGACCAGGCGCGTGGCGATATCGGCTTGCATTTCAATCGGCATAGCGGCGCCGGTTTCGCTGCGCCGCCGGAACGATTCCAAGTAGCGAAATAGCAGCGTCGAGCGCTGGACGCTGAGTTCGCCCATCGGGTCAGCGGTTTGGACGGTCTCGGTCTCGGGAGCGCCGGGAGCGCGCGTCTGTACGATTTCCAGACCGCGCAGGCGGGTGCGTGCGTTGCGTCTGCCGCTCAGGAAGAGGCGGCGGTCCGGCGTCGGCGCGAGCCGCTCGGCGCTGGACCCGCAAAGATAGGTATTCGGGTAGAGGTAGCCGGCAATCCGGAGGGCATGATCGAACAGGACGGCGTCGGCGTCGTCCACCGCGGCAACGTAGATTCCCCGCATGATTTGGACGAGCCTGCCGGTCTCCACACCGTATTGAACCCGGTGTTTGTCGATGGTTTCGCCAACAAGATGCAGCATGTCCTACTTTCACAACTTTTATATGCGAAAAAGTAGGGTTATTATCGCTGTATGTCAAGTCATTACCACTTTCTCAGACTTATAATTGGCAAAGGTTGTATAGCGAATTGCGAAAGGAGATAGCACGAACGCCGCCGGCAGGCGGGAACAGTACCGTTGACGGCTGAGGACTAGGTCAGCGCGGCGGAGGTCTGGGGCGGGTTCACATTCTCTCTTTGGATCAGGATCAATATTGTCGAATGACGCATAGCCGGATATATTACTGGTAATAAACGGGAGATGTGCCTTGAGTGGAGCATCGCAAAGACGCGCCGTGAAAAAATACCGAACCCGCCTGGCTGAGCGCGGCCTGGCCCGCTTCGAGGTGCTGGGGCGTGACGCGGACCGGGACCTTATCCGCTCGCTGGCCAGACGATTGGCGGAGGACTGCCCCGAGGCCGAGAGTTTGCGGGCGACCGTCAGTCAGAGCATCGCCGGCAAGGGCCCGCGGAAAGGCGGCATCCTTGAAGCGCTGCGCCGATCGCCGCTGGTTGGTGCTGACGCCATTGTGCCACGCCCGTTCGAGACAGGCCGCAAGGTGGACCTGTGAGCCGCTACCTTCTCGACACGAATATCATCAGCAACGTCACGAAGGCTGTGCCATCGGAGGCCCTGCTCGCCTGGATGGCAGAGCAGGCGGACGAAACCCTGTATATCTCCGCGCTCACCATCGCCGAGATCAGGCGTGGCGTGCTGGAAAAACCTCCAGGCCACAAGCGAGATCAACTCGAAGCGTGGTTCTCCGGTCCAGAGGGGCCATCGGCACTGTTTGCGGATCGCGTGCTGCCGTTTGACGAAAAAGCGGGCTTAGTCTGGGCCCGGCTCATGGTTGACGGCAGCACACAAGGCCGCTCGCGCAGCGCGCTGGATACGATGATCGCGGCGATCGCGGAAGCAAACGACTGCATTGTTGTGACTGATAACGAGAAAGACTTCCACGGCGTCGAAACCTTCAATCCGCTTCGACCTAGCGGGTAAGCACAGGCAGATTCGATCCGCCCGGCCATCCGACCCGGGCGCGCGGGTCCGCCGGCGCTCCAGGAACCGTGTTTTCCAGGTTTGGATGCGCCCGATCCAGCAATCCTCCGCCAGGCGGTAAAGATCTGTCAGCTAGACGATAGGGAAAATACTCCCTCCAAGAATTGGCTTTGCTGATCGTTACGGGAACGACACGCAGGCTGCGGAAGCTGACGATCCCGGCGGGCTACAGCAATGCCCGCACCGCCTCAACGATCCGTTCCTGAGAGGGGATGACCTCGAGCTCAAGGCGGTCGTTGTAAGGCATCGGCGTATGGGGGGCGCCCAGCCGCGCGACCGGGGCATCGAGATGATCGAAGGCCTTGGCCCCCACCATGGCCGCCACCTCGGCGCCGAAGCCGCCGCGCACGCAAGCCTCGTGCACAACGAGGAGGCGATTGGTCTTGCGCACGGACGCGAGGATCGTGTCCTCGTCCAGCGGCTGCAGCGTGCGGGGGTCAACGACCTCCACGCTGATGCCGTCACGCTCCAGCACCGTGGCGGCACTCAACGCCCGGGGCACCATGGCAGAGGTTGCCACCACGGTCACATCCGTGCCCTCGCGCTTGATGTCCGCCTTGCCGAGGGGGATGGCGTAGAGCTCCTCCGGCACCGGACCCGTAGCGCCGACGTAGAGAAGCTTCTGCTCCAGGAAGATCACCGGGTTGTCGTCGCGGATTGCTGCAACGAGCAATCCCTTCGCGTCGTACGGGGTCGATGGTGCCGCCACCACCAATCCCGGCACATGGGTGAACCAGGCTTCCAGGCTCTGGCTGTGCTGGGCCGCGAGGCGGATCCCGCCGCCCTGGGGGCCGCGCACCACCAGGGGCACGGACGGCTTGCCGCCCAGCATGAAGCGGAATTTCGCCGCTTGGTTGACCAGCATGTCCATGGTGAGCGCCACGAAATCAAAGATCTGGATCTCCACTACCGGCCGCATCCCGGCGATGGCGGCGCCAACGCCGCAACCGACGAACGTGGCCTCGGAAATCGGCGTGTCGCGCACCCGCTCCGAGCCGTACTGATCCATCAGTCCCTTGGAAACGCCGAAGATGCCGCCGGTGGCGCCGACGTCCTCGCCCATCAGGAACACGCGGTCGTCCCGCAGCATTTCCTGGTTCAGCACCTCGTTGAGCGCTTCGGGGTAGGAAAGCGTTCGCTCCGTGTCGGGCCCGGGCTCCGTATGCGCCGCGTGCGGGGCGTAGACCGCATCCAGCATCACCTGGACCGGCGGCTCCGGGCTGTCGCGGCCGTAGCTGACAGCGGTTTCCAGCTCCTCTTCCACTGCCCGGCTGGTTTCGCTGAGCTGCTCGTCGGTGAAGCCGCCTTCGCCGGTGAGCCGCTTTTCCATGCGCGCAATCGGGTCGCGGTCCAGCCACGACTCAAGTTCTTCCTCCGGTCGCGGGTCGCGCAGGTTGACGCGGAGCGAGTGCTGGCCGTGGCGGTAGGTCATCGCTTCGATCAGCGTCGGGCCCTCCCCGGCCCGGGCGCGCTCCACCGCTTCGCGCAGCACCAGGTAGACCTCCACCCCGTCGTTGCCGTCCACGGTAATGCCGGGAATTTCGTAGGAAGCCGCCCTGTTCGCGACCTGGGAAACAGAGGTCGTGTTCCGATACGACGTCGAGAGTGCGTACTGGTTGTTCTCGCACACGAAAATCACCGGCAGCTTCCACACGGCCGCCAGATTGAGCGATTCGTGGAAGACGCCTTGGTTGGAAGCGCCGTCGCCGAAAAACGCCACTGCCACACGGTCGGTCCCCTGCAGCTTGGCCGCCAAACCCGCACCGGTAGCGAGTGGCATGGCGGCCCCCACGATGCCGTTGGCGCCCATGATGTTGAGCTCCATGTCGGCAATGTGCATGGAGCCGCCGAGGCCCTGGCAGTAGCCGGTCTGGCGACCCATCAACTCGGCCATCATACGGTCGATGCGAGCGCCCTTGGCGATGCAGTGACCATGGCCGCGATGGTAGGAAGCGATGATGTCGTCATCGCGGAGCGCTTCGCAGACCCCGGCGGCGATGGCCTCCTCGCCCTTGTAACTGTGTGCCGTGCCCTTGACGACGCCTTCCTCGAACAGGTCGGCAGTCCTGTCCTCAAAGGCCCGGATGCGGCGCATGGTGACGTAGAGGTCCTGGAGTGTCTCGGCCCCGATGGTGACGTTGCTCATCGTGCCTTCGTTCATCGCCTGTCGCCTCCCGCATTCGCAGCTTCGCCCGGATGCATGGTTCTGGACAGCCGTCCGGTCCGCCACTCCAGGCTGATCGCCGCGGTTTCCCTCTCCCCTACTCTACCGTCCCGCGATGGCCGGTGTTCGCCGATCGCTCGCGAGAAGGCGGCCCAGGATCGACGCACGTTGCCCAAGCGCGACCGGCCGGCCCGGTAGCCTGACCTGACTGCCCCCTCACCCGACCTGCCGGTGACGCCGACCTGGCGCGGCACTCCGTGATCCGGGCGGACTTGGGCCGGTCGACCGACCTGACGGATCGGCTCAAAGCTGCGGGCGGCGCTGCGCCCAAGGCCGCGCCGTCTCAAATGCGGCAGCAGCCTGCAGGACGCCGAGATCGTCCAGCCGGCGGCCCACGATCTGCAGCCCGACCGGCAGGCCCGCCGGCGTGAACCCGCAGGGGACCGACGCAGCGGGGTTGTGCGACATGTTGAACGGGTAGCTGAACTGCGCCCACTGCAGCCAGTTCCACTCGTGCTGGGGCCAGTCGGCGGGCGACAGCCGGTCGGCCGGAAACGCGGCCACGGAGACGGCCGGCGTCAGCAGGAAGTCGTACTCCATGAAGAAGCGGTGGATCGCCTCCACGTAGGCAAGCTTGCGCGCGCGCATGGCGATGTAGTCCTCGGCGCGGTGGCCGTGACCGGCGCGGATGCAGGCAACCAGACCGGGGTCCATCCGGTCCCCGTACTCTTCGAGATGCCCGGCGAAATTGGTTTCGTGCGCTGCCCAGAAGAACCCGCCGAGCTCCGGGCCATCCGGGCCCCACGCCGGCACCGTCTCCTCGATTTCGGCACCGAACTCATCGAATACCCCGACCGCCTTTGCGACCAGGTCTGCGACGTCGGCGTCGACCCGGGCATGTCCGAGGTCGGGGCTGAACGCGACGCGCGCGCCTTTCAGCCGTTCGCCCTGGCCGAGGAGCGCCGGATAGTCGACCGGCGGAGCCTCTAGGCTGTAGTGGTCAAGTGGGTGGGGACCCGCGATCGCGTGCAGCATCAATGCTGCGTCCAAGACTGTCCGGGTCATCGGCCCCACGTGACTTGCCTGGTCGACATTGCCAATGGGAAGGTGCGGAACGCGGCCGTAGCTCGGCTTCAGGCCGAAGACGCCGCAGAAATGACTCGGCATGCGAATGGAACCGGCGCCGTCCGAGCCCTGGTGAAGTGGTCCGTAGCCGGCGGCAGAGGCAGCCCCGGCGCCCGCCGAAGATGCGCCGGCATTCATTCCGTGAGCCCAGGGATTGTGCGTGATGCCGGTCAGCGGGCTCTGGCTGACCCCCTTCCACCCATGCTCGGACGTTGTCGTCTTGCCGAGCGATATCGCGCCGGCCACCTCGAGGCGGTCCACGCATGGGGCGTTCTCGGTCGGTATCACCCCTTGCGAAGTGAAGGAACCTCGTTCGGTCGGAATGCCCGCGGTATTGGTCAGGTCCTTGATCGTGACCGGAACACCGTGGAGAGCGCCGAGTGCATCGCCCGACATCACCTTGGCTTCCGCCTGCCGCGCAGCGTCGCGGGCGCGTTCGGCCGTGAGCGTGGCGAAAGCGTTGAGCCTCGGTTCAAGCCGGTCGATGCGGCTCAGCACCGTATCAACGATTTCAACGGGTGAGAGTTCGCGCCTTGCGACGGCCGACGCCAGCACGCTCGCGGGAGCGAAACAGAGATCCTCTCCGTTCATCGGCTCCCTCCGGCGCCCGGTGTTCCTGACAGACACGAATCGGGCTCAGGACTGCAATCCAGAATAAAGTGCAGCCGCCGCTCCGGATAGGGCTGCCGTGGCGGCCGGCCGGATGACCAACTGCGGCAACGGGAAGCCACGACCATGTGGGGAGCAATCATCGGCGACATCATCGGTTCCCGGTTCGAATGGGACCGGATCAAGACCAAGGAGTTCGACCTGTTCGGGTCTGGCTGCGAGTACACGGACGACAGCGTGTGCACCGCGGCGGTGGCTCGAGCCCTGCTGGACGGGCTCCCAGCCGCTGCGACTGTCCAGGCGTGGTGTCGACGCCATCCCGGCCGCGGATACGGCGGCATGTTTGCGCACTGGATCGACAGCGCGACCCCGGCGCCCTACGGCAGCTTTGGCAACGGCGCCGCAATGCGGGTCTCCCCGGCGGCCTACCTGAACCGGCACCGGCCCCTTGACGATGCGCTCCGCGCGGCCGACCGAGTAACCGAGTTCACGCACGATCATCCCGAGGGGATGAAGGGTGCCCGGGCAACCGCCCACGCGATCTGGCTCGCCTATACCGGCACCCCGCCAAGTCGGATCCGCCGGTCCATCGAACGCACCTACCGGTACGACCTCTCCCGCAACGTCGATCAGATCCGGCCGGGATACGGCTTCGACGAGACGTGCCAAAAGACAGTTCCGGAGGCGATCACCAGCGCACTCGAGTCGATTTCCTTCGAGGACGCAATTCGGAACGCGGTCTCGCTCGGCGGGGACTCCGACACACTTGCCGCGATTGCGGGCCCGATCGCGGAAGCACTGCACGGGGTCCCGGGCGAGCTCGTCGACACCGCCCGCCGCCGCTACCTCGCGGCGGCGCCGGACATCATCGACGCGATCGGGGCGATGTATACGGGAAGCGTCACCGCGTAGCGGAGCTGCATTGAACGGCGGACGCATGCCGCACAGACCCGAAAGGGCGGAAACCGACCCTGTGTGACCAGGGGCCCGGAACCGAACCGCGGCTCGCTGCGCGGAAGGGCGCAGCCTCCCAGGCTAACCCCCTGAATCGGTGCCGAGCGCCGCGTCCGCCGGGTCGATCCAGCGGCGCGCAGTTGGCAAACCGGAGCGCTAGAAAATGCCGGTCCGGTATGCCACGATGTGCGACCTTCGGCGGGAGAACGCATGTCATGGACCAGCACGAAGCCATCGAGAACCACGTTGCGACGGAGGCGGAGGCAGTGTCGTCGGCCTATGTGCCGACCTTCGAACTCACGGAAGGCCAGCCACCGCCGATCGCCGCAAATGGCGGCGTGTCCTACATGTCATTCGAACGCGACGGAGACGCGGGTACCGGCGCCGCGCTGGAGGCTGCCTTCAAGCAGATCGCGGATGGCCAAGCGCGGGCGTTTGTCGAGGAGCTGGGCAACGCGCCTCCGGGCCCGATCCAGACCAAGTGGGGGGTCGGGTTCCGGAAGTACGCGGAATGCCTGGACTACATCCGGGCAACCGGGATGGAAGCCCCCGAGGGCGGCCTGGCGCTGCCGCTGCGTTACACCGTCTACGAGGAGCCGTCCTACACCGTCGTGCCCTCCAACTCGCTCTGGCGCGATCCGGCACGTACGGCTGAGACGAAGTTGCTGCGACAGGCCGAGGACGACCTCCAACGGCGGAACCTCTATTTCCCGCAGGTGATGCGCGACGCGCGGCGGATCGGCGAGTACCACCCCGGACTTTCCGCCAACAGCCCCGAGTGCATGGACAGGCTCGGGGTGTCGCTGGCCCACCTCGAATCCAAGTGCGCGAACTTCTACGACTCGACGGAGGTGCAGCGCGTTTTCTATCCGGAGATCGAGAAGCTCCTCCTGGAGTTCTTTCCCGGTGCGACCGACGCGCTGGTCTACAACCACGACGTCTTTGACAAGAACTACCAGGGCGACCGCACGGAAGACCAGGACGCCAAGAACCCGGGCGTCAACGCCAGGTACGCCAACCTTGTCCACAACGACCTGAACGACAACAGCGGTCGCGTACGCTGCCGCGAACTGCTGACGAAGAACCTGCGGAACTTCGGGCGCACGCAGCACTACACCGAGGCCGAAGCCGACGCGAAGATGTCGCGGCGGTTCATGTCGATCAATCTCGCCAAGCCGATGGAGACGGTGGGCCAGTTCCCGTTCGTGCTCTGCGCCTGGCCGTCGTTCGCGGACCAGCCCTACATCACCAACTACCGCATCTACGACGACCGTGTCGGTGAGACCACCCGCTTCACCTACCGCTCCGAACACGAGTGGTACTGGATTCCCCAGCAGACACCGACCGAGGTGTCGATGCTGAAGTGCTACGACTCGGTCACGGACGGCTCGGTTTCACGCTGGTCGTTCCACACCGCCTGCATCGATCCGACCACGCCCATCGACGCACCCTGCCGCAAGAACGTCGTGGTCCGCTCCTACGTCTTCTTCTAGGCGACGGTCGGAGGCAACGGCAGATACCGGCGCTCCCGAAAGCGCCGTCCGGGA
>JAJEGJ010000118.1 GCA_022819905.1 Alphaproteobacteria bacterium | reverse complement strand
GGAGCAGTTGCAGGAGTACCAAGGGCACGGCAACGATGACGAGGGCCCGTCCAAAGAACCCTCGTGGGAGTACGCGCCGTACTTCCAAACTGGGGCGCTCAAATGGCAGGAGCTTCATCAGGGGCTCGCGCGAAGCGCATAACCAGTGCCACGAATCGAGATGATGTGACGAGCTGAACGGGCGTCCTCCCCAAGTTTCCGGCGGAGACGGTTAATACAGACGTCGACGCTCCGCTCCCCAAGTGAGCTCTCGTGCCCCAGTTTGTCGCGCCGAACCGGTTTGCCGAGGGCCCTGGCCAAATGCACCAGCACTTCACCCTCGCGCGCGGTGAGCATGACCGGTCCCGAACGATTCCAAAGGCGACGGCGTTCAAGGTCAAATCGGTACTCACCGAAATGCACCCATCCTGGAGGGGCGTCCGACTTAACGCGGCGCAGGAGGCTAGCGACACGTAACGAAAGCTCATGCGGATCGAACGGCTTTCCCATGTAGTCGTCCGCTCCCGCTTCCAGCCCCTCTATGCGGTGCCTGGTTTCTTTCCGTGCTGTCAGAAACAGGATCGGGACGCTGCCCACCGCGCGCAGCGAACGCGCGAAGGTGAGGCCATCTTCGCCTGGCATGCTTACATCGAGCACGATCAGGTCATACGCTATTCCCTTCAGGCGTTCCTTTGCTTCGCCGGCATCTCGAGCGACATCAACGAGATACCCCTGCCCAGAAAGATACCGCTGCAAGAGATTTCTCAGCCGAGAATCATCGTCAACGACAAGCAGCCTGGAATCGAGCGATCGGGTCTTGGCATGCAGTGAGCTGCTCACAGCGAAGTTCCGATCCGTTCACGATCACCCGGCTCCATGAGCGCTTCGAGAAACGCGTGAACCGCTGCACTGCCGCTTGGGCCAGCGTGCTGCAAGGCAGATTCAATCCGCGCTCTTTGCGCATGAAGCAGGGACAGCTCAAGAGCGCGGCCAGCGTCGGTTAGGGTCAAAATGCCCCGTCGTCCGTCGGTCGGGTCCCGCCGCCGTTCGACCAGTCTTGCCTCCATGAGTTCGCGCAGGACCCTGGTCAGAGCCTGCTTGGTAATTCCTAACGTCGCTAGCAACTCGTGCACGGGAATGCTTCCGGCACGCTCAATGAAATAAAGCGCTCTATGGTGCGCGCGCCCTAGGCCGCGACTAGCCAGGACGCGGTCCGCATCGCCGGTAAATGCGCGGTAGCCGAAGAAAAGGCGTTCTGCGATTGCACGTGTAGCGAAGTCCGACATAAATGCGTCAGCCATGTTGACGTTTCTAGCGGTAAGGTACTACGATGCGGTCCTTTCCGGAACGGTACCAGTGATTCCTGCGGGGCACCTCCCATGATTGAAGATTATGGCCGACTGCCCGGACAGCTCTGGCTTGACGGCAAACTGCTGCCTTGGGGTGAAGCGCAGCTACACGTGCTCAGCCACGCTTTGCATTACGCCAGTTCCGTGTTTGAAGGCGAGCGGGCTTACGGCGGGAAGATCTTTAAGGAGCAGGAGCACACGGATCGCCTGATCCACTCCGCCACCACACTGGGGATGGAGTTCCCCTGCTCCGGAGAGGAACTCAGCCAGGCCCGGCACGCCGTGCTTGAGGCCAACGGAATCGTCGATGGGTACGTCCGGCCGGTGGTTTGGCGCGGCAGCGAAATGATGGGGATTTCGGCCCAACGCAACACCATCCACATCGCGGTCGCTGCTTGGGAATGGCCGTCCTATTTCTCCCCGGAAGCCCGCTTGAAAGGGATCCGCCTGGCGCTTGCCGACTGGCGGCGTCCGTCCCCCGAGACCGCGCCCGTCAATACAAAGGCCGCCGGGCTCTACATGACGTGCACGCTGGCCAAGCACGCCGCCGAGCGTGACGGTTACGACGACGCATTGATGCTTGATCATCGCGGGCGCGTTGCGGAGACCACAGGCGCCAACATTTTTTTTGTGCGGGATGGCGTCATTCACACACCGGTGCCGGACTGCTTTCTGGATGGAATTACCCGTCGCACGGCTATCGGGATCGCCAAGGCAAATGGAATCGAGGTAATTGAGGAAGTGATCATGCCCGACGAAATCAGTCGGGCGGAAGAAGTCTTCGTGACCGGCACTGCAGCCGAGGTCACGCCGGTGTCAGTAATCGGGCAGCACACCTACAAGCCGGGCAAAATCTGCCGGCTAATGATCGAGGAATACGCCAAGCTTACCTGCGGCTGACTTCGACGATGGAAGAAGTGGTCTGCTGCTTGTTCCGAAGCCATGGGATCAGCCCATCGCTGCGTAAGTGAATCCGGGATCGATCTTGTTCCAATAGAATGCGGGGCGATCGGGCACGGCCGTTCGATTCGAGTTAGCTAACAGACGGTTCAACCTTCCACTTCGCCGCCGCGACGTCGTCACGAGCTTGGGCCTGCACCCAATGTTCACCATCCTCCGTTTCTTCACGTTTCCAGAACGGAGCCTTGGTTTTAAGCCAGTCGATCAGAAACTGGCAACTCTCCAGGGCCGCCTGCCGGTGGCGAGCGGCCGTTACTACCAGCACGATACGGTCCCCAGGTGCCATGCGGCCGTATCGGTGGACGATGAGACTTGCGCACAGGTCCCAGCGCTGGTTCGCCTCCTGCTCGATGGCCTCGAGCATGCGCTCAGTCATGCCAGGGTAGTGCTCCAACGTCATCGCCCGCAGTGCCGGACCGTTCTCAGGATCGTCTCGAACCACTCCGATGAAGCTCGCCACACCGCCGACAACGGTGTTCCCATCCAACAGTCGGTCGATTTCAGCTCCAGGCTCGAAGTCAGCGCCCTGAACCCGAATCACCGCATCATCCCCCGGTCATGGGCGGGAAAAAAGCAATCTCATCGCCCGTGGCAACTGGATGGGCAAACGAGACGTGCTCTTGATTGACAGCTGCCCGGAGCACATCGCAGTCCCGGAAAGCTTCAGCATGTTCCCTGCTTTGCGTCGCGAGCCATTGAGCCAGCTCGCCTACTGTGGTCACCGTGTTCGGCGGATTCACATGCTCCCGGGCCGTCCCGACGCGGTCACGCACCCACGCGAAATAGAGCACTTCCACGGACCGCGCCCTAGCCCGCCAGTCGACCACGACGAAAATCTTCTTGGGCAGCGTGAACTTCCGACAGCGTGTTCATGACGATCCCCCCGCTGCGCGCAACCGTCTCACGAAGCGGTCGTCCGGAGACTAACAGGAACCGGGCTCCGTCTGCTCCCGCTGACACACGAAGCTCCGTACCGTGGGAGAGTACCGCAAACGTCTCACCGCCGAGTGGCTGCACGCTCAAATCGTCGCCGGGAAACTCCAGCGTGCCGTTGATCATGTAGATGAAAGCGTTGTGATCACTTGGAATCGGCTCAAGGACGGCGGCCCCAGCACCCAAGTCAAAGTCCAAATAGCGCGGTTCGGTCAGCGGCTGGCGGACCGGTCCGGTGGTACCTCTCCCAGTTGTGCCCGCAATTACCTTGACCGTTACCTGACTCCCCCGTTCTTCCACCGGGATTTCATGAGAATCAAACGCTTGGTAGTTGGCGTCTGTCAGCTTGTGCGATTTCGGCAGATTCACCCAGAGCTGCAGGCCAGCTACCAATCCAGTCTTGCTTTCCGGCATTTCCGAATGCACCACACCTCTGCCAGCGGTCATCCACTGCACGCCCCCGGCCCGGAGCACGCTTTCATGACCGGCACTGTCTATGTGTCGGACTTCGCCTGTGAGCAAATACGTTACGGTCTCGAACCCACGATGCGGATGTGGCGGAAACCCCGCACTCCGGTCTTCTTGAGGGTTCACCGAGAACACATCCAGCAACAGGAACGGGTCGACCATGTCGAGCTCCGGAACGCCGATCAGGCGTCTGACTTCAATCCCGTCGCCCTCGGTTTCGGCCCGACCAGCGAATACGGTGCGCGGGATGCGGTACCCGGGCATAACTCGTTCCAACATCGTTCCTCGCGATTGCCAATTGTGACGGTGTCAAGGCCAGGGGCCTCGTGCTCTTCACGGCTTGCAGGAGTGCGGATTTGCGCGCCCCGGCATTCTAGAAGGCGGCCCAAATGGGGTCCCAACGCTCGTGCGGCGAAGCCAAAGACTTCAAGTTCGCTCCGAGTTCAGGACACGGACGAATCTCAAGGTGTAGAGACTGCCACTCCAAATGCTAAGTGCAACGCTGGTCCACAGGAGCCCCAATCCGGCGGCGGCAAGCCATTCAACTGTCGCTACGCCCGGCGCCAGCAAGATCGTGCTTAGGGCGAGGAACTGCAATGCTGTCTTGGCTTTGGCGACGAGTGAGACGGTCAACACTCCCCTGCCTTCCTCCATTTGCCGCAAGCCGCCCACCAGGAAGTCGCGGGCAATCAATATTGCTGCGGCCAGCGCCGGAACGCGACCATCTGCAGCTAGCATGATCAGTGCTGCCGCATGCATGATCTTGTCCGCAACCGGATCCAGGATCGCCCCAAGCTTGGTCACCATGTTCAGGCGACGGGCCATCCATCCATCCAGCGCATCACTGATGCCCGCCACAACAAATATGCTGCCGGCACCCCAAACCCCCCAAGGCCCAGGCAAATAGAAACACGCTACGAAGGGAATTACCAGAACGATACGCCCGCAGGTCACCAGCAAGGCCGCGTTCAATGGGTTGGCTTCAGACATCGCTGGAGAAATGATCGTGGATGGTGCGGGCCACTGTCGCACTGATGCCTTCTACCTGCAGCAATTCGGCGAATGTCGCATCTCGAATCGCCCGGAGCGAGCCGAAATGCAAGATCAGCGCCCGCTTGCGGCGAGGCCCAATACCTGGCAATTGATCCAGTTCCGACTGTATTCCCGCACGCAGTCTGCGAGCACGGTGTCCTTCGATCGCGAACCGGTGCGCCTCGTCGCGAAGTCGCTGCAGGAAATACAGTACCGGGTCATCCGTGGCTAGCGAGATTGGGCGCTCAAAGCCAGCGTAGAAGAGCTCCCGCCCTGCATTGCGGTCCGGCCCCTTGGCAACACCGATGACAGCAGGTCCGCTGATTCCGACTTCTCGCAACGCCGCGACCGCGGCACTGCGGTGACCTGCGCCTCCGTCGATCAGAACCAGGTCTGGCCATTGCCCCTTGCTCCGGTCTGGATCCTCGCGCTGGAGTCTCTTGAAGCGCCTCAGCAGTACTTCCCGCATCATCGCGTAGTCATCACTGGGGTCGGCGTTTCGGACATTGAACCGGCGATACGATGCTTTCGCAAAGCCGTCCGGCCCGGCGACGATCATTGCTCCCACTGGGTGGGTCCCGTGCAAATGACTGTTGTCGAAGACCTCAACGCGCCGTGGTACATGCGGTAAGCCGAAGACTTCCACCAAGGCATCCAGTAGTTCCAGCTGATTGGAACGTTCGGAGATGCGGCGAGCCAACGCGGCTTTCGCGTTGTCTTCGCCGGCGCGCACCGCCTGTCGTTTGTCGCCCCGCTGCGGCACAAGGATCGCGATACGCCGCCCGACCTTGATGGAAAGCGCCTCCGCCAACAGTTCCATGTCCGGCACTTTCTCGTTGAGCAGCAGGGTCGCCGGCGGTGCTTGGGTGTCGTAAAACTGGGAAATGAAGGCCCCCAGCACCGTGGCAGGAGGAATCTCTTTGCCGTGCATCGGGAAATGCGTGCGATTGCCAAAGTTGCTGCCGCCCCGGAAAAAGAATACCTGGACCGCGATCTGCCCGCCCTGTTCCGCGACGGCAAAAACGTCCGCATCGCCCACATGTTGCAAATCACCGCCGCGGGCAGTCTGGATGGTATTCAGCGCCTGAATCCGATCTCGCAGGACCGCGGCGCGTTCGAACTCTAAATCGGCGCTGGCACGATCCATGGCGGAGCGCAAGGATGCTTGAACTTCTTTGCCGCCGCCGCCCAGGAAACGCCTCAGGTGTTCGACAAATCCGGCATACTCGGAATCTTCGACTTTCCCGACGCAAGGGGCGGAACAGCGACGGATTTGATACTGGAGACAGGGTCGGTCACGCGCCTCAAATTCCCGATCGGTACAAGTGCGTAAGGGAAACGCACGTTGGAGGGCGTTCAAGGTCACGTTGACGGCGCGGACAGAGGCAAACGGTCCAAAATAGTGACCGTCCCTTCGCTTGCGTCCTCGATGTTTCAGGAGTTGGGGCCATGCATGATCGGTGCGAAGGTGAATGTAGGGATAAGACTTGTCATCCCGCAGAAGGATGTTGTATCGAGGCCGAAGCTTCTTGATTCGATTGGCCTCTAGCAATAACGCTTCGGCTTCGTGTTCCGTCACCGTGAACTCGACATGTCTGACCTGTGCGATCATCCGCCGAAGACGGATCGGCAAACGTTGAACCGACGAGTACGTGGCCACCCGGTTCCTCAGCACACGTGCCTTTCCCACGTACAGCACTTCCCGATCTGCCGCTTCCATCTGGTAGACGCCGGGTCTGGAAGGAAGTGAGCGCGCTGCGGCGCGCACCACTTCCGCCCCGATTTGCAGGTCGCTTTGCCCAGCTGCATTCGGGCCGGCGCCAGATCGATCGGACGGAGTCAAGTGTTTCAAAGGACCAGATGTTTGCGGTTCCATGCCTGACTTTGACTTGCCGAAAGCGGGCAATCAACCGCTCCCCTCGATTTATCGCTGAACCGGCACTGTGGAAAACCTTGTGGAAAAACTCACCGTGGCCCGCTCAATCGCTTGTGTCTAATGGATAAACTGCTTGGAAAGCGCAATTGCTAAGTATAGTCATGAGATTCTAACCGGTTGAATTACAATACTAATCCAGTGATCCCAATTCTCGATCAAGCTGCGACTGCCGGATTGGTGTCTCTGGTTGGTCAGTCACACCACGAAACTTACCTCTTGTGAATAAAAGTGCTGCAACTACAGGTTGGTAGCGCTTGCATCTTGCATAATCAGGCTTCAACGAGTCTGCCGCACCCTTACTCCCAACGCGGCCGCATCGGGGAGCACGTCAGGTTTTAGCACCGTGACATTGACGCTGACAGCGCCGTCAAAACCGAGGCAACAGGTAGCTACACGGTCGGCAAGCGTCTCGACCAACTGGATATGGCCGTCTGCCGCCAAGCGCCGGACGGCCACTACTACATCCTCGTAACTGACGACGCGCTTGAGGTCATCGCCGTGTCGATTTGGCTCGACCTCCAACTCGACGCTGACAAGGACGCGCTGCACACTACTGCGTTCATGCCGATGGACGCCAATCAGGCATTCAACTTCCAGACCCTGGACAAGCAGTGTGCGAGAGTCAGCCACGGACCGGCTCATCTGGCGCAGGGTGAAGCCAGCCAAGATGCTGGCCTCCGTCCGGTGCAATCATCTGCCCGGTAACTGACTTCGCGCTGACCAGGTAAACCAGCGCGTCGGAAATATCTTCCGGCGACGGACCAGGTGACAGCGGCAGTCGGTTGCGTGTGGCACGGAAACCGGCCTCTCCTTCAGACTGGCTGGACAGTGTCGGCCCGGGGCCGATCGCATTGACGCGAATTCGCGGGGCCAATTCCAGGGCAAGGATGCGGGTCGCGGCCCACAGGCCCGCCCGGCTCACGCTGTAGGAAAGGTAGTGCGGCGTCACAGTCCAAACTCTGGGGTCCAGCAGATTGACGATCAGGCCAGATGTGGAGGCAGGCAGCAGGTCTGCAAACACACGGCTAAGTACCAAGGGAGCTCTGAGGTTTAGCTCGAGATGGTCGTCCCAGGACGTCCGAGTTCCGGTAAGCAGCGTGTCGTGGGCGAAATGCGAAGCATTGTTGACCAAGATCGTACAAGGACCAAGCTGCTGTGTTGCCGCCCGCAATAGCTGTTGTGCAGCTTCGTCCGATCGCAAGTCCGCAGAGAACGCGTGAGCCACGCCTCCACCATCTGCTATCTCCTTGACAAGTCTTGACGCCGCATTTCCGGAGCGCATGTGATGTATCGCGACCGGGTATCCAAGCCGTGCAAGCGCCCTCACCAATTCTGCGCCGATGCGGCGGCCCCCCCCGGTCACCAGGGCCATTCCTCGACCAGAATCGCTCCCCACGTCAATGACGCCTTGAACGGGTCCGGCCGGAATTCCCGACGGTTCGCCGGCGTCGTGGCGGCGATCTGGGCGCTACGCTCGGAGCCAATCCCAGTTCATTGTCCCGTAGCGCCTTCAGTTCATCGCGTACCAATGCAGCTTCTTCGAACTCAAGCGCAGCAGCATGCCGATGCATCCGTTCTTCCAGTTCGGATTCGTAAGCCTCCCTGTTGTGCCCAATGCGATGCGGAACTTCGGGGCTGATTTCTACCGTTACGCGATCCTGCTCATGAATGCTGCCCAATACGTCAGCGATCTCCTTCCTCACCGTTTCCGCCTGAATGCCGTGAGCACGATTCCATTGCATCTGCAGTTCCCTGCGCCGGCGCGTCTCCTCCAAAGCCCCTTTGAGCGAATCAGTCTCCTGATCGGCGTACAGGACGACCCGGCCGTCTATGTTCCTTGCCGCTCGTCCGATCGTCTGAATCAGGGACGTACGTGATCGCAGAAATCCTTCCTTGTCGGCGTCGAGAATGGCGACCAGAGCACATTCGGGAATGTCCAAACCTTCTCGCAAGAGGTTGATGCCAACCAGGATATCGAACACACCGCGCCGAAGGTCGCGAATGATCTCAATTCGTTCCAGCGTATCGACGTCGGAGTGCAGGTAACGAACTCGGAGTCCCGCTTCTTCCAGGTATTCGGTCAAATTCTCGGCCATGCGCTTGGTGAGGGTGGTAACGAGCACGCGACCTCCCCGTTCGGCGACCATGCGTGCCTCACCAAGCAAATCATCAACCTGGTTGCTCGCCGGGCGGACCTCACACTCAGGGTCCACCAGGCCAGTTGGCCGGATCACCTGCTCGACTGCTTTGCCTTCGGTGTGCTCGAGTTCCCATGGACCGGGCGTTGCAGACACCAGCACGGTGGCAGGGCGCATCGCATCCCATTCCTCAAATTTCAAGGGGCGGTTGTCGACACACGACGGGAGCCTGAAACCGTGAGTGGCCAGCGTGGTCTTGCGGTTAAAGTCCCCTCGAAACATCCCGCGCAGCTGGGGAACCGTGACGTGGCTTTCATCCACGAACAAGATCGAGTTGTCCGGCAAATACTCGAACAAAGTGGGCGGCGGCTCTCCGGGGCGACGCCCCGTCAGATAGCGTGAGTAATTCTCGATGCCGGCACAGCTTCCGGTTGCTGCCATCATTTCCAGGTCGAAATTGGTCCGTTCTTCCAATCGTTGACGTTCGAGCAGCTTCCCCGAGCCCTCCAGTTCCGCCAATCGCTCGGCGAGTTCAACCCGAATGCGTTCGATGGCCTGTGCAAGTGTCGGCTTCGGCGTGACGTAGTGGCTGTTCGCGTAAATGCGCACCTCGTCCATTGTGGCGGTGCGTTCTCCGGTCAGTGGGTCAAACTCGGAAAGTCGCTCTACCGTCTCGCCGAAGAGATCAATCCGCCACGCACGATCTTCAAGATGAGCCGGAAAGACTTCGATCGTGTCTCCTCGAGCACGGAACGTTCCCCGAACCAGGTTCATGTCGTTTCTGCGGTAATGCAATTCGACCAAGCGGGCGAGGAGCGCATTCCGTTCCACACGGCCACCGGTCCTCAGTTCGATGATCATTCGGGTATAGGTCTCGAGCGGTCCGATTCCATATATGCATGAAACGCTGGCCACAATGACTACGTGGCTCTGCTCAAAAAGTGCCCGGGTCGCCGCATGGCGCATACGATCGATGTGCTCGTTGATCGAAGCGTCTTTCTCAATGTATGTGTCCGTCCGAGGGACGTAGGCTTCGGGCTGGTAGTAATCGTAGTACGAGACGAAGTACTCGACAGCGTTGCGTGGGAACAGCGACTTCATCTCGCCATACAGCTGTGCCGCCAGGGTCTTGTTGTGGGCAAGAATCAGTGCGGTGCGCTGCAACCGCTGAATGACATGCGCCATCGTGAAGGTCTTGCCGGAACCGGTAACACCCAAAAGTACTTGCTCGCGTCGACCCTGCGTGAGCCCATCGACCAGTTCCGCGATTGCCTTCGGTTGATCTCCAGCAGGATCCACCTCCGCGATCAGCTGGAACTTGTTGGAGATCTTCGAGGTTCGCTCCGGTACCAGTTCCGCGACCCTGTTCACTAGTGGTGGCCCCACCCCTCGGTTACAGCCAACTGGCGAATTCGTTTCATGGCCGTGCGGATCTCGTCGACGCCCGCAGCGTAACTCAAACGGATGTAGCCCTCGCCCAGAGCACCGAAGCTGGTTCCAGCCACCGTCGCAATGTGCAGCTCCTCCAGCAGTCGATCCTGCAATTCCAACGCCGGGATGCCGGTGCCTTCGACGTTAGGCATGGCGTAGAACGCGCCCTCTGGGCGAATCATCCGCAACCCGGGAAGTGTCTTGACCTCTTCGATCAACACCTCACGGCGCTCGGCAAATGCAGTGACCATCGCGTCGACATCGTCCTGGGGACCTTCCAGCGCAGCAATTGCCGCATGCTGTGTCGCAGCGTTCGTGCAACTGACCGAGTTGATGTTCAATCGTACTGCGTGCTCAACAAGCGATTCCGGCCAAATCGCATATCCGATGCGCCAACCTGTCATGGCGTAGGTCTTGGACCATCCATCCAGCATGATGAGACGGTCACGGAGATGCGAGTAGCGCAGCATCGACGCAAATTCAGAGCCCGGATACACGATGCGCGAATAGATCTCGTCGGAAAGGACGGCCACATGCGGATGATCGGCGAGTCCTTCTGCAAGCCGATCGAGCACTGGAACTGGGATCACGCCACCGGTGGGATTGGCGGGACTGTTGACAATAATCAGTCGCGTCTTCTCCGTTACTTGTCCAAGCACTTCGTCGGGGTCGAATGTGAATCCGTCTGCCTCCGCTAACGCAATCGGCACGGGTGTCGCGCCGGTAAATCGAATCGCCGATTCATAGATAGGAAAGCCCGGGTTGGGGTACATGATTTCTCGGCCGGGCGCACCAAACATGAGAATCGCGTGCCACATGGTCACCTTCCCCCCGGGAACGATCACCACATGGTCCGGGTTCACTTCGATTTTGCGGCGGACGGAAATATCGGCGGCCACTGCCTCTCGAAGCGGAAGGATTCCGTTGGCTGGCGTGTACCCGTGATGGCCATCCCGCAAGGCCCCGACGGCCGCTTCAACGATATGGCCGGGAGTCCGGAAATCTGGTTGACCGATGCCTAGATTGATGACGTCTTTACCCTGCCGTTCAAGTTCGGCCGCACGGCCGAGCACCACAAATGCGCTCTCGGTCCCGAGACGCTCCATCCCGTCCATAAGTGCGAGATTCGACACGCGCCGACCCTCCGGTTTGATCGCTTCCAGTTCGCCCGGCAGTATAAGTGGGGAATCCACTTTCACCGACGAGCAGGACATGAAATCTAGCGATCCATCGCGAGCGTCACCTTGCTCGAGGATCCCGGTCACCGGCGTGGTCGTAGCGTCAATTGGCCCGGCATAAGCCAAGCGGAATCACCCGGCACCGACGGATCGCCGCCAGTACAGCGTAGTTCGTTCCGCGCGGCGAGACGCAGCTGCCGGGGTGACGATCACGGCGGTCGTGACCGCGCCCGCCCCATCACCTCAGAAACTTGGTTATCGACAATCCATGAAGGGTCCAAGCGTCCTCGGCCTTCTCGCCGAGTGTGTCAATCCGTCATGGTTGGCGAGTCGCTTACGAACAAGTCCGCCTTTCGAAGATCTTCCGCGGTATTGACGTTGAAAAACGGATCCACGGACGTGATGTCCCACTCGACAACGGCAACGCGGAAATTCGAAGTGAACACATCGATCTTTCTGATGCCGTCGGTCAGGGCCTGCTCGAGTTCGGCAAGAACAGAGACAGGCCAGCACGCAACGACCGGGTGCTGGCGACCGCCGGAACCGGCAACCGAGATCGCTGCCTCCTTGGAATGGCGAGCTTCAACAAGACGGGCCACAAGATTTGTCGGCAGAAACGGAGCATCGACGGGAACGGTGGTGACCAGTGCTGTAGGGCCGGCTTCGCGCGTCGACCAGGCCAGCACCGCGTGTATGCCGGCCAGAGGACCCGCACCTCCCTCGTCAGCAAAGCTGTCTGGCACAATCGGAGAATTTAAGAATTGAAACCGACCCGGGTCGCCGTTGGCATTGATCACGATTCGATCGACTTGAGGCATCAGGCAATCGTGGGCTCGCGCGATCATGGGACGATCACCCACGCGGACCAATCCCTTGTCACCCCGATCCAGGCGCCTGCCTTTTCCGCCCGCCAGCAGGGCGCCGACATGGATGATGGCGGGCATTATCGGCGGACCGCACCCTTTCGAATGCTGGTTGGCGGATCGTCGGGCACCTTTGCCGGATCGACATCGAGAACAAGACGTTGGGTTCCTGCCAGTGCGAGGAATCGCCGGCCACGCGCCCGGCCAACCAACGTCAGATTGGCCCGTTCGGCGAGCTCTACGCCCTGGGCCGTAAACCCAGATCGCGACACCAGGGCTGGGATTCCCATTTGTACTGTCTTGATGACCATTTCACTGGTAAGGCGTCCAGTCGTATAGAGCAGCATGCGCGAGGCATCGACGCGATTGATCCACAGCCAGCCGGCAATCATGTCCGCGGCGTTATGCCGACCAACATCTTCGACATACAGCAGCACTCGTTCTCCGTCGCAGAGCGCACAGCCATGAATCGCGCCGGACTTGAGATACAGAGATGGCTGCAGGGTGATTTTTCGGCTAAGGGAATACAGCGTGGACGTCCGAAACCGGACGTCCGGATCCAGTTCGGTGTCTTCAAAACTCTCCATTACCTGCCCGAAGATCGTCCCCACCGCGCAGCCGGATGTGCGGATGCGATGACGCATCATTTCTTCGTAATCAGTCGTACGTTCGGTCCGAACAATCACCGCCTCACCTTCTTCGTCGTACTCCACCGAGTTGATTGTGTCATCCCGGCGGAGCATCGCCTGATTCACGAGGTACCCAACGGCTAGCAGTTCAGGATGGTCACCGACGGTCATGGCCGTCACGATTTCCTGGTCGTTGAGGAAGATGGTCAACGGTCGCTCCGCAACCACGTGTGTCGTCACTCGCCGGCCTTCGTGATCGATTCCTGAGACCTCTCGCGTCAGGTTCGGATCGTCAGGACTGGGAGCGATCAAGAACTCCCCGGACAGGTCCTGGCCAGAGCATTCCGGTAGTCCGGTCACGTGACGCTCTTCAGGCATGTGACTTACGAAGACTGGATAACGGCATTGAGTTCGAATCGGAAATCAATTTCCGGAATGTGAATCTCGGCAGTTGCCTTAAGCGGACTATCGGGCAGCCGCTGGGCGCTAGCGGCCGAACGAATGGCGGTCTCGATTTCGCGCTGGGCGTTGACACCAAGTGTCTTCAGAAAACGACGCAGGCTCCGATTGAGTGTTTCTTCGTCCATGTCGGTCTCCTTTCCGCCATGGTGGCGGAATCAATCCAATACGTGCAAGATACATGTAGCTCGTACTGAACCAACTTGCTGGAGAATGCTAATGAAGGCATTTCTGGTGGCATTGTTCGCCACGGGCGCGATAGCTGTTCTTACTGCAATGACGTTGCCGAGCTGGGCGGACTGTTACGGTCAGGACGCGCGAGTCGGCACAGACGTACGCTTGTAGGCACCGCTAGGCGTCTCGGCATCGGCCCGACTGGGCTGCAGGCCTGTTCTACTTTCCGCGTATCCCCTCCCCTGGCGCAGTTACTTGCGGTGCGCTTCGCGAAACTCGGCAAACTCCTTGCGCAGCGACCGCAGTTCGTGAAGCACTGAATCCGGTTCAGCGGGCTCGTTTTCTGCTCCCATCGATGCGGCGGTACGTTCTTCCGCGTGCATGGTCTGCATCGAATCAATCACGATTGCAATGAATAGATTGAGCACCGTAAAGCTGGAAATGACGATGAAGGAAACGAATACGATCCAGGCCCATGAGTACTGTTGCAGAATCGGACGAACAATTCCCATTGACCAGCTCTCCAGGGTCATGATCTGGAAGAGGGAAAACATCGAATCGCCGACCGTGCCGAACCACGCGGGAAAGGCTTGCCCAAACAGGTTGGTGGTTATCACGGCATAGACGTAGAAGATCAGCAGCAGCAGCACTCCGATTGCGGCCACGCCTGGCACTGCGTGCAAGAGCGCACCCACCACCCTCCGCAGCCGAGGAATTGCCGAGACCACACGCAATACACGGAGCACGCGCAGGGCACGGAGCACCAACAACGAATCTGCAGCGGGAGCAAGCGTGATAGCGACAATGGTGAAGTCGAAGATCCCCCAGGGATCAAGAAAGAACCGGAGCCCGCGTGCGGCGATCCTGAGACCAATCTCAATGCAAAATATTGTGATGACGAAGCGGTCAAAAATACGGAGTTCCTCACCGACGACTGCCATCACCGACGGGGACGTTTCGAAACCCAGAGCAATCGCGTTCAGCACGATCAGGGTCATCGTCGTGTAGCGAAACCCTCTGGTATCGACCAGTTGACGAACCCCGTCTCGCAGCCGAGCAATTCGACTTCGGCTCCCGCCGGACGGGGCGTTCGCAAGATATTTTCGGAGGGATGCCGACCTGACTGAATCGATATGTCGTAACCGCCGCAGCAAATGTGATGCGCCCGAAACCTGATGAAACTTCAAAGACAAGTCTCCAATGCAACCGTTGGACCAGCTGCCACGTTCCGCCTGTTCTTCGCGCGGCGTGCTTCTTCGCGACTTGACGCATAACGGACGTGACGCGGTGACAACCGCGCGCCGTCCACGACCATTCAACACTTGTTGGCGATGATTCGCGCGAAGCCCGGGGTCTCGCGTGCGATCGTCAGCGCAGCGCTCTGGGCCCTCTAATCGTCAGCGAACTTCGCATCTGAGAGCGCCGAAGAATTCTGTTGTGGCTAGCCTTGGCCCTCCCTAACGGCGGATGGAACAGCGTCGTCCTCCGCCGGTGCCTCCTCAGCGCTAGCTGCCCAGAGACTGTGATGTTGTTCGGCCCACGCCGCGTCTACACGGCCGCTCCCCATCGCCTGGAACGCCCCTTCCATGCCAATTGTACCGATGTATATGTGTGCGAACATGACCACAATCAGCCCCAACGACACCACTGAATGCCACAGTTGTGCAAGCTGCATTTCTTGCATAGACGTTAGGGTTTCCGGAAAACCGAAACCGAACAGATTCAGAAAGGCGAAGGTCTTTCCGAACATCGGAAAAGCGAACGGCAGCAACAGGGCAAGGCCGGAAAGGCTTACGGATATCCCACCCAGCACCACGATCCAGAAGATCGCCTTTTGACCGGCATTGAACCGCTCCGCGGCCGGGTGATGCCGGTCCGAGAACAGGCCGCCACCCTGTCGAAGCCATTTCAGGTCAACTCGGCTGGGAAGGTTGTGCCGCACCCATAGGACAAACATCAGCACGACGCCGAACATGAATGGGAATGCCACGAAGTTGTGAAGGAGCTTGCCTGCCTCGGTCACGATCGCGAATGCCTCTTTACCAATGACGGGGATAAAGAGATACCGGCCGTACAACAGATTGAGGCCAGACAGGGCGAGCACAATGAAACTGGTTGCAGTCATCCAGTGGGCGAAGCGTTCAATTCCGTTGAACCGTACCACTTCCCTGTGGGCCGGCTTGCCTGCCAGCGAAATACGCCCACGCCACGCATAGAACAGGACCAGCAGTACCAGTATGGCGAACATGCCCCATGCGCCTATGACTGTAACCGGCCCGTTTCGAATCGACCGCCAAATCTCACCTTCCGACTGTATGAGAAACGCGGCCTGAGGATCCGGGATCGATACTCGACCAGCGGTACCAGTGCGGACGCCTCGCCATCCGTCTGACTTGCTGCTTTGTTCGACGACGGCATGAGAATCACCGATCACGACGGCAGCGCCCATGATGGCGACCCCGTAACCAGCTGCGGTCAACCCGGCAATGACGCCGACCGCCATCAGGAAGGAACGCAACTGCTGCGACATCACCACTCAGAACCGCTGGTATTCAGCACGGCGCCCTAACGCCTCTCGGGCTTCCGCACTCAGCTGCTGGTCAGGCGCGCCGGCGTAGGTTCCCTTGCCGGTGTCCAGTCGGCGGCCCTGCTCGCTTTCCCTGCAACCGCACAGGGCCACCAAGACAACGAAGCAGAGCGTGCTCAGGTATCGGAACCGTATGCCGTGTTCCATCCCCAAACTCCGCCCCCGAAACCGCGCGCTGTAACCCGCTCCCGGTAAATGTCCGACACGGCATCCGCGTCCCCCGCCAACAACGCCTTGGTCGAGCACATCTCGGCGCAGAGAGGAAGCTTTCCTTCGGCCAGGCGATTCCTGCCGTAAAGCGCAAACTCTTCCTCGGACCCGTCCTCCTTGGGGCCTCCGGCGCAGAATGTGCACTTGTCCATCTTGCCGCGCCCACCGAAGTTACCTGCCTGCGGATACTGCGGAGCTCCGAACGGACAAGCGTAGAAGCAGTAACCGCAGCCAATGCACAGGTCCTTGTCATGCAGTACCACGCCCTCATCGGTCTGGTAGAAGCAATCGACCGGACATACCGCCATGCAGGGCGCGTCGGAACAGTGCATGCAGGCTGTCGAAATCGACCGCTCGCCCGGCTGCCCGTCATTGATCGTGACCACTCGCCGGCGATTTACTCCCCACGGTACCTCGTGCTCGTTCTTGCACGCTGTGACGCAGGCATTGCACTCAATGCAGCGATCAGCATCACAAAGGAACTTCATGCGGGCCATTGTGAAGTCCTCCTCAGGCCGCTGTGATGCGGCAGAGCGTCACCTTGCTCTCCTGCATCTGGGTCACAGAATCGTAGCCGTAAGTACCAATGGTGTTTGACGATTCTCCGAGCACGTACGGGTCAGCGCCTTCCGGGTACCGGTGACGGAGATCTTGCCCCATGAACCGGCCACCGAAGTGAAACGGCATAAATGCCACCCCCGGATCGACCCGGCGGGTCACCAGCGCCTTGACAAGCACGCGCCCTCCTTCCGGTCCCTCGACCCAGATGTCGTCACCAT
This sequence comes from Alphaproteobacteria bacterium, assembly GCA_022819905.1. Classification (GTDB taxonomy): domain Bacteria; phylum Pseudomonadota; class Alphaproteobacteria; order TMED109; family TMED109; genus VXPW01. The sequence goes on along the minus strand of JAJEGJ010000118.1, from coordinate 30,359 downwards.
CCTGGAAGCCGGCATTGTTCGCGTCGCGCGGATGAACTTCGCAGAACATCTCCTGCTGCAGTTCAGCCAGCCATGGGTTCGACCGGCTCTCGTCGCCGCCCCCTTCGTATTCCACGAGCCGTCCCGTCGTCAGGATGATGGGATAGTCCTTGGAGTAGTCCCGCTGCTGAATCGAGCGATAAAGTACCGGGACTCGATATCCGCGCGTGTCCTCGTAAGTGGGGTAGTCCGACACAAGATCGCGGCGCGTCGTGTAGAGCGGTTCACGGTGAAGCGGGACCGGGTCCGGAAAATTCCAGACAACCGCACGGGCTTTCGCATTCCCGAACGGTGCGCAACCGTGGCGTATGGCCACCCGCTGGATCCCGCCGGAGAGATCCGTCTTCCAGTTGGTCTTGTCTCCGGCAATCGATTCGATGACAGCCCGCTCCTCCTCTGTCAGGTCTCCGTCCCAACCGAGTCGCTTCAGCATCGCCATAGTGAACTCGGGATACCCGTCTTCGATTTCGGAATCCTTGCTGAATGAACCGTCTGCCAGCAGATTCTCGCCATCCCTTAAAACGCCGAAGCGCGCTCGGAAGGTCAACCCTCCGTCAGCGACGGCCTGTGAGGTGTCGTAGAGGATGGGAGTTCCCGGGTGAGCCAGCTGCTCGTTGCCCCAGCAGGGCCAGGGAAGCCCGAAATACTCACCGTCACAGGGGCCGCCCTCCGCCTTGAGCGTGGTGCGGTCAAAGGTGCCCATGTTGGCCATGTGCTTGCGCAGACGTTCGGGCGTTTGACCGGTGTACCCGATCGTCCACATTCCACGATTGAACTCTCGCGTGATGTCCTCAATGACCGGCTCGTTGTCCTGAACTTCGATGTTGCGGAACAGTGGTCCGTCAATTTCGAGCTGCTTCGCGAGCCGGAAAATGATCTCGTGATCGGGTTTCGACTCAAACAGTGGTTCGACAACGCGTTCGCGCCACTGCAGCGAGCGATTCGACGCAGTGACGGAGCCGTAGGTCTCGAACTGGGTTGCCGCGGGAAGGAGATATACGCCGTCCTGTCGTTCGTGCAGCACAGCTGTCAACGTGGGATACGGATCCACCACGACCAGCAGGTCGAGCTTGTTCATTGCCCGGCGCATGTCCGGGAGACGTGTCTGGGAATTCGGCGCGTGTCCCCAGAAGATCATTGCCTTGAGGGATTCGGGCTGATCCAGGTTCTCTTTGTCCTCGAGAACGCCGTCGACCCACCTGGACACCGGGATTCCCTTCGATTGCATCAATTCCGAAGAAGAGAAGCGCGTGGCGAGGGTCTCGTACGATACCCCCCAAACCCGTGCCCAATGCTTCCATGCGCCTTCCGAGAGCCCGTAATAGCCTGGCAACGTGTGGCTCAGCACCCCGAGGTCGGTAGCGCCCTGGACATTGTCATGACCGCGGAAAATGTTCGTCCCGCCTCCGGCCTTGCCCATGTTTCCCAAGGCCAGCTGGAGGATGCAGTACGCGCGCGTGTTGTTGTTTCCCGTGGTGTGCTGGGTCCCTCCCATGCACCAGATGACCGTTCCGGGTCGGTTCTCCGCCATCGTCTTGGTAATTTGGCGAACCTGCTCACCCGGAACACCGGTGACCCGCTCGGTTTCGGCTGGAGTCCAGCGGGCGACTTCCTCGCGGATCTGGTCAAGTCCCCACACCCGCGACTGGATGAAGGCCTGGTCCTCCCAGCCGTTTTCGAACAAGTGCCACAGCATGCCCCAGACCAGGGCCACGTCCGAGCCCGGACGGATGCGGACATACTCGTCAGCGTGCGCAGCGGTACGCGTGAAGCGCGGGTCGACCACGATGAACGGCGCACCTTTTTCCTTGGCCTTCAGTAAATGCACCATGGAAACCGGATGCGCTTCGGCCGGATTTCCTCCGATCAAGAAAATGGACTTGGAATTGTGGATATCGTTGTAACTGTTCGTCATTGCGCCGTAGCCCCATGTATTGGCCACGCCCGCAACTGTGGTCGAATGACAGATACGCGCTTGATGATCGACGTTATTGGTGCCCCAGAATGCAGCGAACTTCCGGAAGAGGTAGGCCTGTTCGTTATTGTGCTTGGCTGACCCGAGCCAGTACACCGAATCCGGTCCCGCCGTCGTTCGGATCCGTTCAAGTTCTGCGCCAACTTCTTCGATCGCACGGTCCCAATCGAGCCGCTCCCAGCGCCCCCCAACCAACTTCATCGGGTATCTGAGACGGCGCTCTCCGTGGGCGTGCTCCCTTACTGACGCCCCTTTCGCGCAGTGTGCTCCCAGGTTGAACGGGCTGTCGAAACTGGGCTCTTGACCAATCCAGACCCCGTTCTGGACTTCTGCCGTAACTGCGCACCCGACTGAACAATGCGTGCAAACGGACAACACGTTTTCAATGCCGTCGCTACCGGCGGGCGTCGTGTCCGCGGCTTCAACCCGCCCTCCCGGGACGAGTCCTGCGAGCGCAGAGCCAGCGGCAACGACGCCCGAGTTGCGAAGAAAGGCCCGGCGGTCAAGCGCGGTGCCAGCGATGGATGATCGAGAAGACATCAGGACACCTGCAGTAAGCTTGAAGAAAACCGCTAGAAGCGCGCCAACCGGTACACCGTGCGGACGTGCTCGGTTTCACGGTAGCGGGCGTGCGATCTGGAGGGCTTTGACGAGGTGGGGGCGGTCGTCGACGGGCGTATGGCCAATGCTGCCGCCCCGGTGACACCTGCTGCGGCGAAGAGGTTGCGGCGACTTAGGCCGCGACGGCGGGACTTGCGCTGAGAATCGGTCGAATCTTGTGGCATACGCTCCTCCTTCGTTTACCACCCCTGAAGCATAGCGGTACCTGATCGCAATTGCGCGGACTATTTTGAAATCGGTGTTCGGTGGGAAGACAAGGAAAAAACCGTGCCATTGCCCGGCGTTTGCCGGTGCTTCCATGGCGGCAAGACCGCACATCGCACCGCCGTAGGGGTATCGATGACCATCAGCCGTTCAAGCACTTGCACGGGTGCCCGCGAAGCCGGTGTCGGATTCAAGACGAGGCCGGAGGGAACCCGGCCGCGCCAACTCCAGCCTGGAACGGGCTGTCCTGGTGTTTCCCGGATAGACCGGGCGGCGCAAACCTGCGTCCCGAAGAGAAGCTGAGGACACTGCCCTGGTGATGGCGCTCGGTCGCTTTCAAGCGCCCTTCGATTGCCACCATGGGGCATGATCCTGGGGCCCCATCTGCCAGATTACAGACAGCGGGCGACCGGTCCTGCCATGCGGGCACAAAAAAAGGGCGGCGGTCGGATGACCGCCGCCCAGGCTTTGTCTAGGGAATAGGTATCAGGCTTCTTGCATTGCCGCCTTGACCTTCTCCGCAGTGATCGGCCAAGAACGTACGCGCGCGCCCACCGCTGCTTGGATGGCGTTGGCAATCGCGGGCCCGACGACCGTCACGACGGGCTCACCTGTCCCGGCCGGGTAGTGGCCGTTCTGGATGATGCTGACGTCGATTTCAGGCGCCTGGTTGATCCGCATTGGCGTCCAGGTGTCGAAGTTCGACTGTTCGATCGAACCGTCCTTCATCGTGATGTTCTCGTAGAGAACCCTCGACGTCCCGTAGATCGCGGAACCCTGGATCTGCGCCAGCACACCGTCGGGATTGACGGCGGTGCCCACGTCCATCGCGACGGAAAGCTTCCTTACGGTCGGCTCTCCGGATTCGGGGTCAACGTGCACCTCAGCGACGCACGCCGTCCACGTCGGGGAGCCACGCTCCTGCGACGTAACGCTGGCAATTCCCTGACCCGTGTTGGCGGGGAGAGGCTTCACGCCATAACCCGCGCGTCCCGCAGCAACCAGCAGGGCGTTGCGTAGACGCTCCGAGCCACCCACCGTGTTCGGCGGGGTACCGACGTTCTTGCCCACAGCCTTCAGAAGCGAAGTCCGGAACTCGAGCGGGTCGCGCCCGACTGCGTGTGCGGCCTCGTCGAGGAACGACTCAACTGCCCACATTGTCCAGGTCGGTGCAACTGCACGGAGCTGTCCCGGAGGGGTCGCGCTCTGACCAACGATGTTCTCAATGGAACGCACGTACTGGTTCGGAACGTTGTACCAGTGGTCCGAACCGTTCGTGGAGAACGGGTCGATCTTGCCCTTCTTGTCGACTGATTCCGCCAAGAAGCCCGGAGCCTGTCGCTTGGTCGCCCAAGCGGAGCAGACTGTGTGAACCATCGTGTCCAGATCGCCAGCGACGTTCACCCCACCTTTTACGGTCTGGTAGGTGAGCGACTGGTGGAAGTCGAACATCACGTCCTGCTCGCGCGTGAACACGAGTTTGACGGGACGCCCGGCTGCCTTGGCCGCCAGGGCCGCTGGAATCATTGCATCCGGCTCAAGCCGCCGTCCGAAGCCAGTACCTGCGTACTGCTGGTGGTGGACCACGTTGGCCGGTTCCACGCCGAGTGCTTCAGCCGTCATAGCCGTGCATCGTGTGGACCACTGGCACGCCGTGAAGAGGTGCCAGACGCCATCCTGCTCCATGGCCACGCAGTTCATCGGCTCCATCATGCCGTGGTAGCCGAGGCTCGTTTCGTACTCGGCCTCGACGACGGTCGCGGCATTGCTCATGCCTGCGTCCGTGTCACCGTCGATTACCCAGGCAAATCCTTCGCCGTCGGCAGTTGCCTTCTTGGCGTAGCCAAGGATGTCTGCAGTGCTGACGTTAGCGTTCGGACCGAGGTCCCAATCGACGGAAACGGCGGCCGCGGCCTTTTCGGCTGCCCAGATCGTCTCTGCGAGCACGATCGCGTAGCCGCGCTGGACTCCGGTCGGATCCTCGATGATCTCGGTTCCGATGTAGCCATCGATGCCGCTCGCGGCCGAGTCGTCGACCGAGTTCGGCATCGCACCCCAGCGGGTGGGCCAGGTGACGATCCGGCCATAGGCCATGTTCGGAACGAACACGTCGATCCCGTACCGGGCGGTGCCGTCGATCTTTGCCGGAATGTCGAGAGCCGGAACCGACGTGCCGACGAGTTTGTACTCGCCGAACTTCTTCAGTTCGATGGCTTTCATTTCATCTTCGCTGAAGGTCCGGTCGATCGGGCCCCCGCTGATGATTTCGGAATAGGTCGTCGACTGACCGGTGCCCGTGTGAGTGACGGTGCTGTTTGCAGCGGAACACTCACTGGCCGGCACGCCAAGCATGTTGGCACCAGCCTCCACGAGAGCCATCCGCGCGGCCGCACCGATCCGCGAGTTGCGGTCGAACGTCCAGTTCACCGACCACGAACCGCCGGTGATCATCAGACCCCACTTTTCGTGGCTGTCCGGGTAATCAATGCGGACGTCGTTCCAGTCGATTTCCAGCTCTTCGGCAACTGCCTGCGCCAATGCGGTCCCGACGTGCTGCCCCATTTCCGTCTTGGTGATGTGGACAGTCGCGATCCCGCTGGGCTCCATGGTCAGGAACAGGCTGGGCTCGAAATTGCCAGCCGCCAGGGCCTCACGGGCGCCGCCGGTCAAGTGTGGCAGGACTGAGTAGCCGACCACCAATCCAGTGCCGGCAACAGCGGAGCCAACCAGAATGTCGCGGCGCGTTGCGCCACCCAAGTCTTTCATGTGCTTGGTCATGGTCAGGCCTCCTGCATCATCTGGGCAGCCCGACGGACACCCTGCTTGATCCGAGCGTACGTTGAGCAGCGGCAGATGTTGCCTTGCATGGCATCGAGAATTTCTGCGTCACTCGGACTGGAGTTGGACTCAAGGAACGCAGCGGCATTCATCATCTGCCCGGACTGGCAGTACCCGCACTGGGGAATCTGCAACTCCAGCCACGCCTTCTGCACCGGATGCTGACCCTTCGGGTCGAGGCCTTCAATCGTAGTGATCGTCGCACCTTCGGCGTCCGATAACTGCAGCTGGCAGGACCGCACCGCTTCACCATTAAGGTGAACCGTACAGGCCCCACAGAGGCCAATGCCGCACCCAAACTTCGTGCCGGTCAGACGCAGACCTTCGCGAATGACCCACAGCAGTTTGGTGTCCCCCGGTGCATCGACGACGTGCGACACGCCGTTGATGTTAAGAACAGCCATAATCCCTCCTCAGGAATACAAAGGGGAACCGCCGACCACACAGTTTCGCCAAAGTGGCGAAGCTGCAAGCGAGCAACGACAGACCCCGGTTTCATCCATTGTAGTTTGGGGCGCCAGATTCGGCAAGCTGGCAAAGGCGAATTTGGCCGAGTCAGCGCGTCAGCCGCGGTCCTCGATTGGAACAAACGGGCGTTCTGGCACGCCGGTATACAGCTGGCGCGGACGTCCGATCCTCTGTGCGGGATCTTCGATCATTTCATTCCACTGGGCGACCCATCCGACCGTGCGAGCGACCGCGAACAGCACGGTGAACAAACTGGGGGGAAAACCAATGGCTTGCAACGTAATCCCAGAATAAAAGTCTACATTGGGATACAGCTTCTTCTCAACGAAGTAGTCGTCCTCCAAGGCAATGCGCTCCAACTCCCGGGCAAGCCGAAACATCGGTTCGTTCTCTTTACCGAGGGCGCCGAGGACTTCGTGGGCGGTCGACTGCATGACGCGCGCCCGGGGATCGTAGTTCTTGTAGACACGGTGCCCGAAGCCCATCAGGCGGAACGGGTCGGCGGGGTCACGCGCGCGGTCGATAAACGACTTCACCCGCGAAACATCACCGATTTCCTGGAGCATGCTGATCACTGCCTCGTTGGCGCCGCCGTGCGCAGGTCCCCACAGCGACGCAATCCCCGCAGCCACGCACGCAAAGGGGTTTGCGCCGGACGAACCCGCGAGCCGTACCGTGGAAGTCGAGGCGTTCTGCTCATGGTCGGCGTGGAGGATGAGAATTCGATGCATCGCCCGTGCCAGCACGTCGCTGATGACGTATTCCTCGGCCGGCACCGCGAACATCATGTGCAGGAAATTCTCCGCGTAGTCGAGGTCGTTACGCGGATAGATGAAGGGCTGGCCGATCGAATACTTGTAGGCCATCGTCGCGATGGTCGGAATTTTCGCGATCAGCCGGTGGGAAGCGACCATCCGCTGGTGGGGATCGGTTATGTCCGTACTATCGTGGTAAAAGGCTGACAACGCTCCGACGACGCCGCACAAGATTGCCATGGCATGGGCGTCGCGCCGAAAGCCCCGGAACAGGTACGTCAGTTGCTCGTGCAGCATGGTGTGCCGGCTAATCGTGTAGGCAAAGTCCTCATTGCTGGCCGGGTCCGGCAGCTCACCTCGCAAGAGAAGGTAAGCCACTTCCAGGAAATCGCAGTGCTGAGCCAGATCCTCGATGCGGTAGCCTCGGTGCAGCAGGATTCCGGCTTCACCATCGATAAACGTGATCTTGGATTCACACGAACCGGTCGAGGTGTAGCCCGGGTCGTACGTAAACACACCGGCGCTGCCATAGAGGGATCGCACATCGACCACATCGGGCCCGATCGTCCCCGATAGTTCCGGCAATTGAAGACTACGGCCGTCGCTAAGCGTCAGTTGCGCCATCTGTCGTTCCGCATCCATGGCCATGTGTCACTCTCTCACGTCAAGGCGGTCAGCATTCCGGGATCACGCAGTACCGTACCTAGGCCCCCAGACGGGGGCAAATGAACCGCCCTGCTGCTGCTCACCGTTCAATCAATTCAATCTTGTAACCATCTGGATCTTCGATGAATGCGATCACTGTACTGCCGTGCTGCATGGGGCCGGGCGGGCGCGGGATGCGGATTCCGTCAGCTTCGAGGCGCTCGCATGTCCCGTAGATGTCCGGGACACCGAGAGCTATGTGCCCCCACGCATCGCCCTGGGCGTAGTCTTCCTCTTGATCCCAGTTGTGTGTGAGTTCAAGGACCGTGTGGTTTTCCTCTGGGCCGTAGCCCACAAACGCGAGCGTGAAGCGGCCGGTCGGAAAGTCCTGGCGCCGGAGCACCTGCATCCCCAAGGCACCGGTGTAAAAGGCCAGCGAGCGTTCGAGGTCGCGGACACGGATCATCGTGTGAAGCATGCGAAAGGCGTCTGGACGGGCTGCTGTCAACGTTTTTCCCCCTTCTGTGGATCTGGTTGTGGATCAAGCGTAGCAAGGATTGCCCTGGCTGCGCGCTGGCTGGGTGGCAGGTCGCCGTTCCGGAGATCCTCGATGGCGGTGGAAGTGACTTCGACCTGACGCGCCCGGGCCTCCGGGCTTTGCAGGAGCGAGTCGACCGCCCGCGCCAGCCGATCCGGGCGACAGGACCGCTGGAGAAACTCCGGGATCGCCTCGGCGTCCTGCATCACATTGATGAGACTCGCGTACTTGATGGTCGCCATCCGCCGGACAATCTCCCAGGAAACCGGAGCCATCCGGTAGGCGACCACCATGGCCGTCCGACAACGCGCGAGCTCAAGGGTCACGCTGCCTGAGGCGGCCAATGCGACATCGGCAGCCGCATACCAACACCGCCTGTCGAAGTCCCCGTCGACGAGGATGGCGGGCAAGCCGGAGAAAGCGGATTCGACTTGCCGTTTCCGCCCGGGAGCCACGCCCACCACAATCCGAAGATTGTTGCGGCGCTGCAGGAGCATGCGGGCGCAGCTTGCGAAACGCGGTGCCAGACGCTGCACCTCCCCGGCCCGACTTCCCGGCAGGACCAGAAGAACCGGCGCGTCGGCGCTGACGCCCCACCCTTGGCGAAAGCCGGGTGACAGCGCGGGAACGGGGGTCTCCACGACCGGGTGTCCGACAAACGTTGCCGGCAGCCCCTCGCGCTCGAAATAGGGAGGTTCAAAGGGGAACAGCGTCAGCATCCGATTCAGGAAGCGGGCAACCTTTCGGGCTCGTCCCGGTTTCCACGCCCACACCGTGGGAGCAACGTAGTGAATGAGCGGAATCCCTGCGCCCCGGAGCCGCGCGCCCAACCGGAAGTTGAAACCTGGCGCATCAATCGTCACCACGGCATCGGGTCGAAGGGCACGTACCTGTGCTTCCACGCTGCGCAGCCGGCGGAGAACACGCGGTACGCGCGGCAGGACTTCTGCAATTCCCACCAGTGCGATCTCGTCGGCCGGAAACAGCGGAGTCAGGCCTGCAGCCTCCATCCCGGGCCCACCGACCCCGTCCAGACGAATCGCTCCTGCCGTCTCTGCCGTCAGGGCCCGAATCAGGCGTGCTCCGAGCTCGTCGCCCGAAGCCTCGCCGGCAACCAGATATACGTGCGGCACCGGATCAGTCGTCGACGCGGCAGCCGAGCAGGAAAAGGCCGTGCGCGTCGGCACGCCGGATGACTTCTTCCCGGCGGATGACGAGGACAGAGCCGGCCTCCACGGCGATTCCGGCAAGGCCGGCAGCCGCCACGTCAGCCACGGTGTCAGGACCGATCGTCGGCAGGTCGACACGCCGCTCCTGACCGGGCTTGGCGACTTTCACGAGTACTCCGCCGCTCCCCGCCCGCCGCTGCTGCCCGGCCCGCCGGACCATTTCAGCCGTCCCCTCGGAAGCCTCGACCGCCAGCACATGGCCGCCCTGAACCACGGCGGCCTGGCCGACATCTACTGCTCCCAGAGCACGTGCAACGGCAGCTCCCCGGGCGATGTCAATGCTGTCCTGTTCGTCCGGCTCGCTCCTGGACCAAAGGCCTGGCGGGGCCAGGAGTTCGTTCACAAGACTGTCGGCCCCGACGATCCGGAATCCTTCACGCTCGAATTCATCAACGACGGCGCGTAGCAGGCCGTCGTCGCCCAGGGCGAACCGGGCCGCCCGGGCTAGTACGCGCAACGCACGCGCATCCGGGCGGAGTTCAGCCAGCGACGGGCGCCGTACGTGCCCCGCCAGCACCACGGTCTCAACGGCGGCGTCGCGAAGGATTGCGAGCAGTTCCTCGGACGCGCCGAGACGAACCCATGCGTCGGGCTTGAACCTGCTGGCAGATTGATCTGCCTGCCCAGCCAATGCCAGCAGGAAATACGGCCGACCGCCTGAACGGCAGGCCTCGGCCACCAGCCCCGGCAACAACCCCCCGCCGGCAACGATCCCAACCGGAGACCGGGAGTCTTCGGTGCCGGTGTCGGACACGGATATCAGAGGCGACCGTCGCGCGGCAGGCACATGCCGCGCCTGGCGAGTTCCGGCACGTGCTCGATTTCCCCGCAGAAGCGCACGATCTCGGCAACTCGTTCAGATCCGTCGAGCTCGATCTGAAGATTCGCAACCTGCAGACGGAACAGTTCGTCGCCGGAAAACAGAAACCCGTACGCCTTTCGCAAGTCGTCAATCTCGCTCTTGCTGAAACCTGCCCGTTGCAGCCCGATGATGTTGAGCCCCCGCAACCATGCCCGGTTGCCGGTCGCCAGCACATAGGGGATCACGTGTTTCTCAACGGCGGAGCATCCGCCGATGAAAGCGTACGAGCCGATGCGCACGAACTGGTGCACGCCTGTCAATGCGCCGACCTGGGCGAAATCACCGATGACCGCGTGACCACCGACTTGTGCACCGTTTGCCAAGACTACGTGGTTGCCGATTGAACAGTCGTGGGCAACGTGAGTACCCACCATGAAGAGCACATTGCTGCCGATCCGCGTCACCCCTCCTCCCCTGGGGGTGCCGGTATGGAGGGTGACGTGCTCGCGCATCACATTGTTGGAACCGATGTCAATCCGCGTCACGCCGTCCACCGCGGGTCTCACCTGCGCCGGATAGCCGATGGCGACAAAGGGATAGATCAAATTGTCGGTGCCCAGAGTGGCCTCGCCCTCGATCGTGACGTGCGAGATGAGGCGGGTTCCGGAACCGATCCGCACCCCTGGGCCGATCGTGCAATACGGCCCGATTTCCACTCCGTCGGCTACCTCTGCCCGCGAGTCCACCACCGCGGTGGGGTGCCAGCGATTCATCCGTCTTCGGTCCACTGGTCACGATGTCGGATCATGGCGGTAAGGACCGCTTCCGCAGCGCGCTCCCCGTCGACTTCTGCTGTCGCCCCGACGCGCCAGACGTTCTCACGGATACGCTGCTTCTCCACGCGAATCCACAGCTGATCACCCGGCACCACGGGGCGACGGAACCGGACGTTGTCAAGACCCATCAGATAGACGATGTGATCTTGTCCCTCTTTGCCGATCGAGCGCACGGCGAACACGCCGGCCGCCTGGGCCATGGCTTCAACGACCAGCACGCCGGGCATGACGGGGTGCTCGGGGAAATGGCCCTGAAAGAAACCCTCATTGATCGTCACGTTCTTCAACATCACCGCGTGCTCGTACGCGACATACTCGGTGATCCGATCGATGAGCAGGAACGGATAGCGGTGCGGAATCGCCTCCAGGATGGCTGCGAGGTTGGCGTTGGCTTCGTGTTCGCCCGGCTTCGTCATGATGCAGCACCCCCACCTGCCTGCCCCCGACGGGCGGCCAGGCGCTCAAGAGCAACCGCCTGACGAAGATAGCGGGCTACCGGGACTGCTGGCATACCGGCAACCTTGGCGTCATCATCAAGATCGCGCGTTACCCCGGCCTTGCCGCCAATCTGGCACCGGTGCCCAACCGTGATGTGGTCTGCAATGCCCACCTGACCGCCCGCTGTGCTGAATGCGCCGATGGAACTGCTGCCGCCGATACCGCATTGACCGGCTAGTACGACATGCGGACCCACCTGGACGTTGTGGGCAACGTGGACAAGATTGTCGAGAAAGGCACCTTCACCGATCACCGTGTCTCCGAGAGCGCCGCGGTCGATGCAGGTGTTCGCCCCGATATCGGCCCGGTCTTCAATTCGAACCCGGCCAAGCTGAGGCACGCGCACGTGTCCCTCATCCGTGCTGGCGGGCACGAACCCGAATCCGTCCTGACCGATGCGGGCACCCGCATGAATGCGGACGTCAGCGCCAATCACCGCGCACACGATCGTAACGTTGGCGTCGACCCGCGTACGTGGTCCCAGCACAACCCCTGGGCCGATCGTCGTATTGGGTCCTACCCATGCCCTTGCGCCAACTTCGGCGTTCGCTCCGATCACCGCCCCGGCCTCAATACGGCAGTCCTGACCCAACGACGCCTCAGGATCCACCACCGCCCGTTCGCTCACGCCGGGCCGAAGTGGCGGTGCCGGGAACAACGCTGCGGCGATACGGGCGAACGCCAGGCGTGGATTGCCCGCCGTCAAACAGGCGACGCCCCGCGGGACTTCCGCCGCCAATGCGCTGGTCGTCACGCAAGCTCCCGCATCGACTGCCAGACGCCGAACAGCTGATCTGGACGCGCAATAGGCCAACGCGTCGGCAGTAGCGGCAGGGCCTTGCGAAACCGTGGCGATCAGTCGGTCACCATCGTCCGACCGTACCAGCTGGGCCCTTCCCACTTCCGCAAGTACTGCGAGCGAGAGCGGTCCTCTGGATGAAAAAAAACGTGAGTCCGGCATGATCGATCAACCGTCCTCGCCCTCAACCTCCTGCGTGGAACCGGCCTCGGGAATCTCAAGGTGCGGGACCCGCTCGTTGAGTCGTTCGACTACTTCATCCGAGATGTTGATCTGTTCGGCGGCGATCACAAGTTGGGAGGCATCGAATACCAGCGCGAAGTTCCGTTCCAGCGCGATCTCCGCGACGATACGTACCGTTTCCTCCTGCACCTGCTGCTGACTTTGGGCCATGATCTCCTGTAGTTCCTGGCTGCGCTCGTTCACCCGCTTCTGCAAGCCCTCTACTTCGCTGCGAAAACTGGCTTCCTCGACCGCATACTCTTGCGGAGAGAGCACCCCGCGTTTCTGCGAGAGTTCCTCCTGCTGCTGGCGCAAGCGTTCCTCGGCGGCGGTGATTTCCTCGCGGTAAAGCTGCTCGCGGGCATTGACCTCTTCCCGCACGCCGTTGAGCGCGGTGGAAAGCCGGAAGATGCGGTTAATGTCGATGAGGCCGATCGCAAAATCTTCGGGCACGGCAATGGTGGGCGGCGGGGAGGCCTCGTCCTCCTGGGCATGCGCCGCGACGGCGTGCGCGATCAGTGCGGCGGCGGCCAGGGCCCGTAGGCAGGGGTGCATCATGGGGAATCCTTCAGCGAAAATTGCAGGTAGGAGGTCAGAATGTGCTCCCGAGACTGAAGAGGATCGTTTCAGTCCGATCGTACGGTTCTTTGGCCAGAGCGGACGTCCAGTCAATTCGAACCGGTCCCACCGGAGAACTCCACGACAGGCCCACCCCAGCAGATGCCCGCGCCGAGCCGGAATCCACCACGGTTCCCCCGTTAGTGACGACCGTTGCACGATCAATTCCCGTCAAGGTACCGACGATACCGAATATCCGCCCGTGCATTCCGAGTTCCCGCGGCAGGCCGAGGTCGACTTTCAGTTCGGCCGTCGCCGTAGCAAACATGTTTCCACCCAAGCCACTGGAGCGACCGGTTCCCAGGTAGCGAGGGCCTACGCCGGCGTACTCGAACCCCCGGAACGTTCGGTCGCCCAGCAGAAACCGATCGTAGATGCTGACGTCCTGGCCAATCCCCTCGATGATTCCGGCACTCACCAGCAATCCCAGGACCCACTCGTCCCACAGGACATCGGTGTAGTAGCCGCCGTTCAAGGTCAGTCGGGCATATCGATCGTCGCCACCAAGGCCGGCCAAGGTTGTCGAGAGATTGACGTTGTATCCCTTTGAGGGAAGCAGTGCGCTGTCGCGGCGATCGTACGACCAGGCGGAAGTGACTGCGGAAATCACCCTGCGGCCGAGATCAACCTGAACTTCCTCCCGACCGGTCACCCGCACCCAGGTAAGCCCGTACGTCAGCCGCTGACGGAGATATTCGCCCAGGCTGAACCCAAAGCCGATCCGGGCTCCCTGCTCATCCGATTCGTACGCGGTTCCGATCCGATCGGTATTGGACGAGAACACGCTCGTGCTGAGGGACAGGTCCCGTTGGCGGAAGTACGGCTCGGAGTAGGCCAGGCTGTACAGTCCCCCGGTTCGTGCGTTTTCCAGGGCAATCGTGAGGCTGCTGCCGGTACCCAGCAGGTTGCGCTCCCGAAGCGAGATGTTTCCTATCGCGCCGCGACTGGTGGAGTATCCCAGGCCGAAGCTGATTTCACCGGTCGAGCGTTCCTCCACCGTGAGTTCGATGTCGCGCTGATCAGCCGCACGCCCTGGAACCTCCTGAAACTGCACGTCAGAGAAGAATCCCAGGTTTCCTACCAGGGTTCGTGAGCGGGCAAGCAGGCCCCGGTTGAGAGGATCACCCTCGGACAAGCGGAGGTACCGGCGAACAACATGGTCGAGGGTGCGGACATTTCCCTTGATCTCGATTCGGTCGACGTACAGTCGCTCGCCCTCCACCAGGCGGTAGCGCAGCGCGACCGTCTTGGCCTCGTCATCAATGTCTGGTTCCACGTCCACCTGAACGAACGGAAATCCCGCTTGCACCACGGCATCCGAGAGGATTCCGATGGTGTCCTGAATCGCGGTCCTGCTGTACTCGTCTCCGGTCTCTGTCTCGATGAGTTCCACAAGCGAATCGACATCCACCTCGGGAAGCTCTGATGTCGCCGTCACGTCGCTGAAGGTGTAGTGGGCGCCCTCCTCCACAGCAATCGTGATCAGGAATGCGTCCCCATCCGGCAGCAGTTCGGCCGACGACGACAGGATCTTGAACCGGAGATAGCCTCGGTCGAAGTAGTGCCGGCGCAGCAGCTCTTCGTCAAAGGCCAGCTGGTCGGGGTCGTAGCGGTCGCTCGACGACAGAAACCGCCACCACCGGCTTTCCCGCGTCCGCATGACATCGCGCAAGTCGCCATCGCTGAAACGGCGGTTTCCGACGAAATTGATGCTCTCGATGCCGGTGAGGGGCCCTTCATCGATTTCATAGATGACGTTTACCCGGTTCTGGTCCAGCAAGATCACCTTCGGCACGACCGCAGCGCCGAACCGGCCGCTGCGGCGATAGACGGTTAGAAGGCGTTCCTGATCGGTGCGGGCCCGACTTCGGGTGAAGACCGTACGCTGTCGAAGGTTGATTTCGCCCGCCAGGTCCTCGTCGTCGATCCTCTGATTGCCTTCGAACACAACTTGGTTGACGATCGGATTTTCCACCACGCGGACAATCAATGTCGTGCCGTCACGGACAAACGTTACGTCGGCGAATAGCCCAGTCTCGAACAGGGACTTAAGCGCGGTATCGAGCAGCAGCGGATCAAACGAGCTGCCCGGCTCGATCTGCTGCCCGGCCCGAACGGTCAAATTCGACAAAATTGTTGAGTCTTCGATGCGCTGATTGCCTTCGACCCGAACCTCAGTGATGGTGTTTTCCTGGGCCTCTCCGGTTCCCGGGCTCCCCGATACCAGCACCACTCCAACGACGAGCATGAGCCCAAGGGTTCTTGCAGTTCGACTTCCCGTCATTGAAACAACCCGCTAACAAAATTCACCACACTTGGCCGACTGAGGTCATTCGCCAGGACGAAGAGCATGAGCCCTCCGACCGTCACCAGGCCGGTCATTTGGAACCAGTACATGAAGCGTTCGCTGAGCCTGCGACCGCTTGCGAGTTCGGCCACCGCCACCACGATCTGTCCACCGTCCAACATCGGAATCGGGAACAGATTGATGATTCCCAGGTTGACCGAAAGAAACGCGATAAAGCCGAACAGCGGGAGCAGGCCCTGTTCGGCAAAATCGCCGGATACCTGCGCGATCATCACCGGACCACCCAGCTCGTCCGTACTGCGGCGCCCTGTAAGTATTTCGCCGAACGCTTCCAGCACCGAACTGGTCAAGTACCACGTCTCTCCGAAGGCGTCCCTGGCGGCTTCAATGACGCTCGCCGGTTCGCGCTCGGGCCGGGCGATGGCCACCCCTACCCGGCCAACCTGATGCACCGTGCCGAGCGGGTCCGTCCAGTCGACCATGACCGGGGTCACATCAAGCTCGGTCACGCGACCGTCCCGCTCGATGACAAACGTCAGCGGGATTCCGGGATACGGGCTTACTGCGTCCCGGATTTCCTGGGCACGTGTCACGGTCTGTCCGTCAATGGACAGGATTCGGTCACCCGGAAGGATGCCCGCGCTGGCGGCCGCACTGTCCGGGAGCACCTGTTCAACAGTATTCGAAGTGCCGGCCTTTCCGAACGCCAGGAAAAGCGCGAAAAAGACCACGACAGCAAACAGAAAATTCGCGCCGGGCCCGGCTGCAAGAATCGCGATCCGGCGGATCGGCGCGTGCGCCTGAAGGCTTTCGTCCGGCCCTGGTTCCGCTTCGCTGCCGTCTTCTCGCTGTTCCGGCGGATTTGGGAAACGGACGTATCCGCCGAGTGGAATAAGGCTAAATCGCCACCGCGTGCCCGCGCGATCGGTCACCCCGAACAGCTCGCGCCCGAAACCGATCGAAAATACCTCCACCTTGGCGCCGTTCCAGCGAGCAATCAAGTAATGGCCCAGCTCGTGGACGAATACCACGACGCAAAGGACCAGCAAGAACCAGAGCAAGGACGAAATCACGAACGCTACGAACCCTAGTGCACACTGGCCAATGCGCGGGCAGACGCGCGGGCTCGCGCGTCGACCGCGACGACAGTGGTGAAGTCATCGATGGGAGTATCCGGGAGTGTCGCCAAGACCTCCTCGGACACGGCGGTAATTCTCGGGAAAGGCAGCCCGCCGTGAAGAAACGCGGCTACAGCTTCCTCGTTGGCAGCATTCAAGATGGTAGGAGCCGACCCCCCCTGTTGCAAGGCTTCTCGCGCGATTCGAAGGGCCGGAAAACGCGTCGGATCTGGCTTCCGGAAGGTCAGCTGGCCTTGATCCGCCAGATCGAGGCGAGGAAGCTCCAGCTCCATGCGATCCGGCCAGGCAAGCGCGCATGCGATGGGTACGCGCATATCCGGAATGCCGAGCACGGCACACAGGGTCCCATCGACGTACTCGACCAGCCCGTGGACGAGGGACTGGGGATGGATAAGAACGTCAAGCTGGTCGGGTCGAACCGGAAACAGATGCGCGGCTTCGATCAGTTCCAGCCCCTTGTTCATCATGGTGGCTGAATCCACCGAAATCTTGGCTCCCATGTTCCACACAGGATGTGCAACCGCGTCTTCGGGCGTGACCGACGAAAGACTGTCCGGGCTCCGATCAAGGAACGGACCACCGGACGCAGTCAAGACAACCGCTCGAACCCGTTCCGGCCGCTCCGAATCGAATACCTGGAAAATCGCGCTGTGCTCTGAATCTACCGGAATGATGCTGGCACCTGACCGAGCGGCCACTCGCTTGAGGAGCGCGCCGGCACAGACCATGCTTTCCTTGTTGGCAAGGGCTACCGTAGCCCCTCGTTCCAGGGCCTTTGCAGTCGGCGCGAGCCCCGCCGCCCCGCCAATCGCCGCCATCACCCATTCCGCCGGACGTGCGCCAGCTTCGACCACGGCGTCCGCCCCGGCACCCACTTCGATCCCGGTACCTGCCAGCGCCTCCTCCAGAACCTTGGCCTGGCCCGTGTCCGCGATGGCCGCAAACCTCGCGTTCAGCAAGCGGGCCTGCTCCGCGAGTTTGATGGCGTCAGACCCCGCGGCCAGTGCGACAACGTCCCACCGCTCAGGGTGCTCAAGAAGCAGGCTGACAGTGCTTTGCCCCACCGAGCCGGTGGAGCCGAGAACAGTGACCGTCTTCCCCGCTTGCATCACGTCAGGTCCCTTTGACGACTAGCTTCCAAATCGCCACAAGCGTGACGCCGAACAGGAATCCGTCGACCCGATCGAGAACGCCGCCGTGACCGGGTATCAGCCGGCCGGTGTCCTTGCACCCATGCGCGCGTTTGACCGCGCTCATGACCAAATCACCCACGATCGTGGCCATCCCAACGCTGACGGCACTGATGACCGCTGTTTCCGCAGGGAATCCTAGCATTATCCCGGCTAATCCGCCTGCGATGCCCGCTGCGAAGATGCCGCCGAACAGCCCGCTCCAGGTCTTGCCCGGGCTGATCGCCGGCGCCAAACGCCGACCTTGAAGAACGCGTCCGCACAGATAGGCAAACGTGTCGGTCGTCCACACGACGAGCAGGCACCACAACAGCAGATTGCGTCCCTCCTCACCATTACCGCGAAGTTCCCAGATCAAGGTCAACGGAAACGCGAGTACTGCGATCCCAAGTAAGCCATTGGGCCAGGTCCGGCCAGGCCAGCAGATCCAGATCCTCGCTACGGCAGCTCCGAAAAACGCACCTGCTACGGCGCCGACGGGCCCTGCGGCGTAATACGCCGCCAGCGCCATGCCAGTTGCGGTTAACGGCGGCCCATACGCTTCCAGCCCGCGGCAGCCAAGCATGCGGAACCATTCGTGACCGATCTGCCAGCCCGTAGCAACCAGCAAGATTGCGAGCGGCCAGTTCCCCGTCCATGCGGGGATCAGTACCAGGGGCACCAGCACCGCCGCCGACGCCGTTCGAACGGCGAGCTCCCGCGTTGCTTCCCTACGCATCAATTCCGCCGAACCGGCGGCGGCGGCAGTTGTATGCCGCGATCGCGTCCTGAAAGTCCTGCCTGGTGAAGTCCGGCCATAGTACGGAAGTGAAATACAGTTCTGAGTATGCGATCTGCCAAAGGAGGAAGTTCGAAATCCGGTGCTCGCCACCAGTCCGGATGACCAGGTCAGGATCCGGTACGCCTGCCGTCATCAAGCGCTGGCTGAGGGCGGTCTCGTCCACCTGCGAAGCGTCAATACGACCTGCCGCCGCGTCCTCCAGCAGCTGCCGAAACGTCCATGCGAGCTCGCTCCGGCCACTGTAGTTCAGCCCAACAATCACCCGTAAGCCTTTGTTTGCAGAGGTCCTGTCCTCCATCATCGCCATTCCCTCCGCCACTTCTGGCGGAAGTTTGGCCCGGTCACCGATAAACGTTACGCGCACGTTCTGCTTCACCAGCGCGTCCATTTCCGTGTGCACATGTCGAACCATGAGCGACATGAGAACCTCGATCTCGCTACGAGGCCGTTTCCAATTCTCGGTCGAGAACGCGTAGAGCGTGAGGTACCTCACCTCACAGGCAATTGCTCCAGCAATCGTTTCACGGACTGCATCCGCGCCTTTGCGGTGCCCGTCCACTCGGGCCAGCCCGCGCTGGACCGCCCACCGGCCGTTGCCGTCCATGATCACGGCAACGTGCGAGGGTTGCTCCCTCGACTGGTCAGCCCGCGCGCTCTCCGAAAACCGAGGGCTGATCGTACGCCTCACACCTGAAGAATTTCCTGACGCTTGACTGCTACCAGCTGGTCAATCTGCCCAACGAAATCATCCGTGAGCTTCTGTACCTCTTCGCCTTCCCGGCGGTGTTCGTCCTCCGACAGGTCCCCTTCCCGCTGTGCGCTCCGAAGACTGTGCATCACGTGCTGGCGGACATTTCGAACGGCTATGCGCGCCTGTTCGGCGTACCGGTCGGCGGTTCTGGCGAACTCCTTGCGCCGGTCTTCCGTCAGTTCCGGCAATGGGACGCGGAGCAACGTCCCTTCGGTGATCGGGTTAAGCCCGAGATCTGACTCCCGGATGGCCCGTTCAGTCGACTTCACGTTTCCTTGATCCCATACCTGGACGGTCAGCAGACGTGCTTCCGGCGCCCCGACGGTCGCCAACTCCGAAAGTCGCATCGTCTGTCCGTAGGCCTCGACTTGAATGGGTTCCAACAGACTCGTGTGGGCCCGGCCAGAGCGGAGTCCGGAGAACTCTTCCTTGAGGACGCGAATGGCGCCCTCCATGCGACGTCTGGCATCGGCGAGATTCGAGTCGGTCATCGGTTCAGCCTTCCTCAGCTTCCATCATACCGAATGCCCTCTCGCCGACACGGCGGTCGTGCAGCACCAAGTGGCGGGGCTTGTCACTGACCATGGTAAACGTCCCTTGGCCCTGCACGGCGTCAACAAGCGCGTTCGTGCCTTCGAGCGAAAATACGAGAATCGGTATCTCCGCATCTCTGGCGATCGACAGGGCAGCCGAATCCATGACCTGGAGATTCTTGGCCAGCGCATGCTGGTAGGAAATCCAAAGGAAGCGTTTGGCGTTGGGGTTGCGGTGCGGGTCGGAATCGTAGACCCCATCCACTTGTGTGCCCTTGAAGATCGCGTCGCACTGCAATTCCGCGGCACGCACCGCGGCCGCGGTATCAGTGGTAAAAAGCGGAGATCCGGTTCCAGCGGCACACACCAAGACCTCTGACTGCTCAAGGTAGGCGTGCGCTTGCCAGCGAACAAACGGCTCGCAGATTTCCGGCATTGAAATCGCTGACATCACATGGGCTTTGATGTTTTGCGCGCGCAGTGCGCTGTGCAGCGCCAGTCCGTTGATGACGGTAGCCAGCATCCCCATCTCGTCTGCCGTAGGACGATCGAGGTATCTCAGTTTGCTTTCAGTGCCGCGAAAAATATTGCCCGCGCCGATCACGATGCAGACTTGGATGCCGAGACGATAGACAGATCGGATCTCTCTGGCGATGTGGCTAACCTTCTCGCCGTCGATCCCGTGCCCCTGCGCGCCGGCAAACGCCTCGCCGGACAACTTGACCAGGACGCGGCGGTAGAAGGGCCCGGGCGGCAACGCCAGGCCCCCTGCCTTCTTCCCGTCACGCGTACCCATCAATCTGTTTCGCGAGCGGCGTTCGCGGATCCGCTTAGCTCCTTAACGTGCCGGCCACCTCCGCAGCCAGGTTCGACACGCGTTTTTCCACCCCCTCGCCGAGCACGAGACAGGCAAGGCCGGACAGGTGCGCTGCCACACCGGCGCCCTTGGCAACTGACGCAAGGATATCGGCAACCTTGGACTTATTGTCGATCACCCATATCTGCTCTGTCAGCACCACCTCGCCGTAGAACTTGCGCATACGGCCTTCGACCATCTTCTCAATGATGTTGTCCGGCCTGCCGCTTTCCCTGGCCTGCTCGATGAGCACGGCCCGTTCGCGATCGACGGTGGCCGGGTCCAGATCATCGCGGCGAAGCGCCTGCGGTCTCGCTGCGGCCACATGCATCGCAAGCTGTTTCGCGAAATCCTCGAAGCCCCCAGGGGCCCCGTCCGTTTCCACCGCCACAAGCGTCCCGATGCGTCCCAGGCCGGGGGCAACGGCCCCATGCACATAGCTTCCGATCAAACCGCGTTCGACGATCACGGATTCGGTGCGGCGGACCACGATGTTCTCGCCCGTCTTGGCGCTCACCTCGATTGCCCGCTCCGCCACCGTGGCGCCGCCGGACAGCGTCGACGTAGACAGCGCTCCCAAGTCACCTCCGGCGTCCAGACCCGCATCCGCCACTTCGCGGACGAATGCCTGGAATTCCGTGTTCCGGGCTACGAAATCGGTTTCCGCGTTTACCTCCACCAGCGCCGCACGTTGGCCATCCACCGAGAGACCCACGAGTCCTTCCGACGCAGCACGTCCCGCCTTCTTCTCGGCACCGGCAATGCCCTTGGCGCGCAGCCAGTCCTGCGCTGCTTGGAGATCGCCGTTCGTCTCGGAAAGCGCGCGCTTGCAATCCATCATTCCCGAGCCCGTCTGCTCCCGGAGTTGCTTGACCAGTGCTGCAGAAATCTGTGTCATGGGGTTGTCTCCACAGCCGTTTCCGATGCAGTTGGATCGGACGGCGCGGGTTCCGCTGGTGCGGCTTCGCCTTGGCTATCGATGTCACCGCCACCGTCGCTATCGCCGCCAGCCGAGGCAGGCTCGCCGGAATCATCGGCCTGCCCGGACCCGTCTTCGGCCGGCTCCTCTTCGGCACCGGTGCTCTCGTCGCTCGTCTCGTCGATCACCTCGAGGGATGCGTCTCCAACGCCACCTTCCTCCGATGCCCCGACGTCCACTCCGGCCAGCTTCTGTTCTTCTTCCAGCCCACCCAGCACGGCGTTGGCGGCCAGCTCGCAGTACAGGATCACGGCACGGGTCGCGTCATCATTGCCCGGGATCGGGTAATCAATTCCGACCGGATCGGAGTTCGTGTCCAGAATCGCCACAACCGGAATACCGAGCGACTTTGCTTCGGCCACCGCTATGCGCTCGTGGTTGGTGTCGACGACCACCATCGCATCCGGTAGCCCGCCCATTTCGCGGATTCCGCCCAGAGACCGGAGCAGCTTCACACGCTGACGCTGCAGGTTCAGGATCTCCTTCTTCGGCAGGTTGCCTTCATCCTCCTCCAGTCGCTGTTCCATCTGCTTCAGGCGGTCAATGGACTTCGAGATGGTCTTCCAGTTGGTCAGCATGCCGCCCAGCCAGCGCTGGTTGACGTAGTGCTGACCGCAGCGCCTGGCATGTTCCTCGACCGGATTCTGCGCCTGCCGCTTGGTGCCGACGAACAGCACGCGGCCCCCCCCGGCTGCGATTTCTCGCAAGAACGCCAGGGCGGCATACAGCATCGGTACCGTCTGCTGCAGATCGATAATGTGAATGCCGTCACGCTCGCTGTGGATGTACGGCGCCATGCGCGGGTTCCACCGGCGAACCATGTGGCCGAAGTGCACCCCAGCTTCCAGAAGCTGGCGCATGGTGAAATGGGGAATGGACAATTGAGAGCTCCTTTATCCGGTTGAACCACCACGGGAGAAACCGGAAATCCGGCACCGGAAGGCCGGGCGCAGACAGCGCCGGGCCGATCCCGTGTGAGTACTGGCCTTCCTCTAGGCGGAAAGAGGGGATTTTGCAAGCGGAACGGCGCGGCCAGCCGGAAGTTGATCCGCCTGCCGGCCTCGGCTTGGCTTAGGACGTCTCGTCGCCGGACCGCCGCACGCGCTGGACACATTCCTGCCAGAGCGCAAGGTTGGCGGAAGGATCGGCGCCGGTCGGTTCAAAGCAGCGGTCTTCCTTCCACAGTCGGCTCAATTCCTGGGTATCGCGGTAGACCTCGGCACCGAGACCCGCCAAGAAGGCCGCCCCGAGAGCGGTCGTCTCGCGCACTACCGGCCGCTCCACGGGCGCATCGAGGGTGTCCGCGAGAAACTGCATGAGCCAATCGTTGTTGGCCATGGCCCCGTCGACGCGAAGCCGGCCATTCCGGCCGAGCCCACCGGCAGCCGTGACCAGATCGTGGGTCTGGTAGGCGACTGCTTCCAAGCCTGCGCGCACGATGTGTGCCGGTGTTGTATCACGCGTCAAACCGAAGATCCCGCCGCGCGCTTCCGGATCCCAGTGCGGCGCCCCCAATCCGGTAAATGCCGGCACGAGCACGACCCCGCCGTTGTCGGGGACCGTCCCGGCCAGCCCCGAGGAACGGGCGGGGTCGGCCACCAGCCGGAGTGTTTCGCTTAGCCACTGCATCGTGCCGCCGGCATTGAAGATCGTGCCTTCGATGGCGTAGCTGACGCGATTCCCGATTCGGGAGCCAACGGTCCCCAGCAGCCCGCCCCCGGCGTCTGGCTGGTCACCGCCGACATTGATCATCAGGAACGCGCCCGTTCCATACGTGCACTTGGTCATGCCCGGCGTAAAGCATGCCTGGCCCACCGCGGCCGCCTGCTGGTCACCGGCCACACCCCGGATCGGAATCCCGTCCCCAAACAACCCGGAATCAATCGTTCCGTAGTCGGCCACGCTATCCCGCACTTCGGGCAGCACCGAACGGGCTACCCCGAACAGTCCAAGCAGATCCGGGTCCCATTGCTGGGTACCGATGTTGAACAGCATGGTGCGCGAAGCGTTCGTGGCGTCGGTGGCGTGCACGCGGCCTCCTGTAAGGCGCCACAGGAGGAAGCTGTCAACCGTCCCGAACGACAGGGCTCGACTGGCGGAACCCGCACCGACCTCCCCGGCGTGCCCGAGCAGCCATTCGAGCTTGGTCGCAGAAAAGTAGGAGTCTGGAACCAGGCCGGTCGCCTTCGATATCGCTGGCGCCAGCCCTTCCCGTCGAAGCTCGGCGCAGCGTGCCGCCCCCCGGCGGTCCTGCCAGACGATCGCGTTATAGACAGGTCGGCCCGTGACCTGGTCCCACACCAACGTCGTCTCACGCTGATTGGCAATACCGGCAGCGACAATCGCCAGTCCCTGATCGTCAGCGGCGCGGACAGCGGCGCGACATGTCGAGAGCGTGGCGCGCCAAATCTCCTCCGGGTCCTGCTCGACCCAGCCGCTGGCGGGATATCGTGAGGAGATCGCCTCCTGGGCGACCACCAGCGGGCTCCCGTCGCGGCTGAATACGATGGCCCGGCTGCTACTGGTCCCCTGATCGATGGCGAGGAGGGCAGGTTGCGTCACGGTGCCGTGCATCCAAACCGATTCCAGCGGGTGCAAGTACGAAGACGCGGTCGCCTGAGCCGCGCCGTACCGGCGATACGCAGTTGCAGATCCGCGGCCGTTTTCCGGCCAGCCGCCTGACTGCATGGAGTGAACTCGCGCACCCGACCTCGCACCGCTCCGTCCCGCTCGTGCGGCGACGGAGGCCGCGACACCAGGGCACCACAAGCCCGTCCCGCGGATGCTTCCCGATGCGGCAGGCCGAACACGGTGGAACGAGGCGTGACAGCCGGTACAATCGATGTCAGTCCATGACGCAACATTAGAGGTGTCCCGTGGCCAAAGTTGCAAGACCGTCCGCCCTGCTGGCTGTTGTCATGCTAGCCTCGGGAGCAGCCGCTGCGCAGACCATCGAAGACGTGACGACCGCCCGTTTCGAGGGCAGATTTCTCGAGGCGGCGGATCTTGGCGAAGCGATCGGCACGTCGGAAGGGTATGCGCTGGCCGCGCAGGCCCTGGCAATCTACGGGCACCATCTCGCCGAGACGAAGGAAGAGAAGCAGGCTGTTCTGTCCCGGGCCGTCGGTCTGGGCGAGCGGGCCGTTGAACTCGACGCCTCCAACAAGCTCGCACATCAGGAGCTGGCGCATGCCATGGGCCGGTACGCGGAAACGCTCCCGACCACCCAAGCCTTGAGTGGCGGCTATGCCGAGAAGACGATCGAGTCGATGAAACGGGGCCTCGAGATCGATCCCGACTTCGTGTACGGGCACCTCGCGGTCGGCGGCTGGCACGCCAAGATCATCGATGCAGCCGGTTTCCTGGGAGCCGTGATCTACGGAGCCAGCGAAGATACGGCGCTCGCCCACTTCCAGCGCGCGACGGAACTCGCACCCGACAATGTCATCGTGATGGCCGGCTACGCCATCGGGCTCTTGCAGCTCGACGCTGACGATTTCCGGGGCCAGGCCGAGGAGCTGCTTGCCCGCATCGAAGCCGCACCCAAGGAAGACGCGTTCGAGCGGCTAATGCATCAGGAAGTCCTGAGGCAGTTCGCGGCCATCGACGGATAGCAGGAGGGGGTTTCCCCGACACCGGACGAGCCGGGGACCGGCGCCGGGCCCTCGACCGGTCGAACCTCAGCGGGGACCGCAGTTGCGGATTCCTATCGCGTCAGGAACTTGTCCGGTCGCTCTGCCGCGTGTACGGCGGGGGCCTGAAGTAGCGCGGGTACTCGCCGATCGCCGCCATGTCGATTTCGACCAGCGCCGGGCCACTTACCGCAAGTGCCTCCCGCATCGCCCCGTCGAGCTGATCCACCGTCTGCACCCGTGCAAAGTGCAGCCCGGCCAGCGCCGCCAACTGCTGAAAATCCGGGGCCAGCAGATCGCCGAAGAAGTGCCGGCCGCCGTACAGCGCGTCCTGGATGTGCCGGATGACGCCGTATCCGTTGTCGTTCATGACGACGAAGACGACGTCGGACTGTTCCTGCACCGCGGTCCACACCTCGGCCAGGCTGAGGCAGAAACCGCCGTCTCCGCACATGGAGACGACCTTCCGGCCGTTGGCCCCGATGGCCGCGCCGATGCCGAACGGCAGTCCCGGGCCAATCGCCGCACTGATCGGAAAGACGTTGGTGCGCGGATCGCTGAGCGGAAAAATCCGGTTGCCCCACGTGCTGTTCGCGAGCGTGATATCGCGAACCCAGACGGCATCGCGTGGCATCGCTTCGCGCAGGCGGGCCGGGAACTCCCGGTACGCATTCAGTCCGTCCGTATAGTTGGCCACTGCCCGGTCCTTGGTTCCGGCAACCGTGGCAGCGTGCCCGGAGTCGATCGAGAGCGATGCTGCTTCCAGGCGACCGGCGATGGCATCGAGGGCCGCCCCGGCCTCGCCCACATGAAAGAGGTCAGCGCTGTACGTGCGCCCGGACGCCGCGGGGTCCACGTCAATGTGAATCCGGCTTGCCGGGAGCGGCATGCTCATGTCGACGGTTTCCTGTCCGCGAAGTCGACACCCGGCGACCACCAAGAGATCGACGGAGCCCAGGAACTCGAGGCACTCGGGCGTGGTCATGAGGGGACCGAGAACCAATGGACCCTCTTCCGGCACGACGCCGCGGCCGTTCCAGCTCGTCGCCAACGGGATGCCGAGCTCCAGCCAGCGTTCCACCGCAGCCCGGGCATGCTTGGCCCCGTTGCCGGTCCATAGCAGCGGGCGGCGCGCGTTCGCGACCCGTGCCGCGATCGCATCGAGGCCGGCTGTCGCGCCGGGGTCGGGACGCGGTACCGGCAGGGACAGGAATTCGAGTTCCCCGGGCCGGGTGACCGTTTCCCGCTGAATATCGATCGGAATCTCGACGCTGACCGGGCCGGTCGGCGGTGTCAGCGCCAGGGTGGCGGCTTTGACGAGCGTCCCGAAGGAAGTCTCCGCGCTCCGCACCCGAAACGCCGCCTTCGACACCGATTCCAGCATGCCGAGCTGATCCGGCACGTCATGCACCGGGCCCTGCGCACGGTCCAGGTACCCGCTCGCGGTCTGGCCGGTGAGGTGCAGCAGCGGGGTGCCGGCAAACCCGGCTTCGACCAGGGCCCCCGAGGCGTTCGCCGCCCCGGGGCCCGTGCTCGTGACCAGCACGCCAAGCCCGCCCGTCACCCGGGCATACGCATCGGCCATGTGCCCGGCCCCCGCCTCTCCGCGCCCCATCACGAACCGAATCGCGTTCCGGCGTCCGATCGCATCCAGCATCGGAATATTGTGAATCGAGACCACACCGAAGACCGTGGTCACCCCGATGACATCGAGAAATTCGGCGACCAGGTCACCGACGGGGATGGCGTGTTCGTTGCTGTTCATGGTCGTGGGTCGCGGCTCGCAGTTGATGTACTCAGGCCTCGTCCGGCGCACGGTCGGCAAGCGGCCCGAGGTTGGCAGGCGTGACGTTGTGGCCGTAGTCTCCGCAGGTCATGGCCGAAGTGGATGGGTGGCTGAGTGGTCGAAAGCACCGGTCTTGAAAACCGGCGATTCTGCAAGGAATCCGGGGGTTCGAATCCCTCCCCATCCGCCGGTCCGGACTCATGAATGCCCGGCTATCGCGCGCGGCTCGTAGAGTTCTTCGAGATATTCCAGGTCGCCCGCGTCGAGCGTTCGGTCGACTGCCTTCAACAGTGTGTCCAGTTGTTCCTGGCTCGATACCCCGACAATCGGCGCGGTAACGGCCGGTTGCGCCAACAGCCAGCCAAGGGCCACCTCCGGTCGGGAAGCGCCCAGACGCTCTGCAACTTCTCCAACCCGGTCGGCGATCGCGAAGTCGATGTCCCGGTAGTACATGCTCTGGGCGATGTCATCGGTCTTGGCGCGGACGGTGCCGCCACCACCCTGGCGGTGTCGATTGCCGACGAGAAAGCCTCTGGCCAGCGGGCTCCAGGGAGTGACCGCAATGCCCTGGTCGGCGCACAGCGGGATCATCTCCCGCTCTTCCTCGCGGTAGATCAGGTTGTAGTGATTCTGCATCGACACGAACGGCGTCCAACCGTTCTGCCGTGCTGCGGCCTGGGCTTTCATGAACTGCCAGGCGTACATGCTGGACGCACCGAGATACAGCGCCTTGCCGGCGCGCACCACGTCGTGCAGCGCCTCCATCGTCTCTTCGATCGGCGTTTCGTCGTCCCAGCGGTGAATGATGTAGAGGTCGACGTAGTCGGTGCCGAGCCGGCGAAGCGAGGCGTCGATGCTCTCCATGATGTGCTTGCGTGACAGGCCACGCTCATTCGGACCATCACCCATGCGCTGAAAGACCTTGGTGGCCAGCACGTACTCGTGACGCCGGAGGAGGCTTCCCAACACCCGGCCCGTCACTTCCTCACTGCCTCCCAGCGCATAGACGTCGGCGGTATCGAAGAAATTGATTCCGGCGTCGACTGCCGCCTTGATGATCGGCCGGCTTGGCCCCTCCTCCATCACGTAATCCCGCCAACCCGGGGTGCCGAACGTCATCATGCCCAGGCAAAGCTTTGAAACTTTGGTCCCTGTATGTCCAAAGTTCACGTATTCCATCATGGATCTCCTGTAGACGAAGGTCTGATTGTCAGTCTGAAGTAGCGGAAATTCGCTCGAGGTCACCAAGGTAGGGCCGCAGGGCGACGGGAACGGCGATGGACCCGTCCGCTTCCTGGTAGTTCTCCATCACGGCGATCAGCAGGCGTCCGGCCGCCACGCCGGATCCGTTCAGCGTGTGGACGTACTGCAGGTCCCCGGAATCCGAAGGACGATACCGGGCGTTCATGCGGCGGGCCTGAAAGTCGCCGCAGTTGGAACAGCTGGAAATTTCCCGGAACGCCTCCTGACCGGGCAGCCAGACCTCGAGGTCGAGAGTCTTGCGAGCGGCAAACCCCATGTCGCCGCTCGAGAGCAAGACCACGCGGTAGGCAAGCCCCAGTCGCTGCAGCACGGTTTCAGCGCAGTGCGTCATGCGTTGCAGTTCAGCGTCCGAATCTTTCGGACGGGTGATCGATACCAGTTCGACCTTGCTGAACTGGTGCATGCGGATCATGCCGCGATTGTCCCGGCCGCCGGCGCCGGCTTCCGCCCGATAGCACGGCGTGAGAGCGGTGTACCGCAGGGGGAGCGTTGCGCCGTCCTGAATCTCGCCGGCGACCAGATTCGTGAGCGGTACCTCGGCGGTAGGAATGAGCCAGTACCCGTCGGTGGTCTGAAACAGATCCTCCGCGAACTTGGGAAGCTGACCGGTGCCGTACAGCGCGGCTTCGCGTACCAGCGCGGGCGGACTGACTTCCTGGTAGCCGTGTTCCTGGGTCTGCAGGTCCATCATGAAAGCGGTCAGGGCCCGCTCGAGCCGGGCGAGCGCGCCCGTCAGAATCACGAACCGTGCCCCGGACATGCGGGCGGACCGCTGGAAATCCATCAGGCCGAGATCTTCACCCAGGGTCACATGGTCACGGGCCTCGAACCCGAATTCCGGCGGCTCGCCCCAATGCCGGAGTTCCTGGTTCGCGCTCTCGTCGGGGCCGTCCGGGACGTCGGGGGCGGGCAGGTTCGGGAGTTCCGACAGCATGGTCCGAACCTCAGCGTCCAGCTCATCGGCACGTGTCTGGAGCTCGGAGATGGTGCGCTTGAGGATGCCGACCTGCCGCACAAGCTCCGCCGCATCCTCGCCGGCAGCCTTGCGCGCCCCGATGTCGCGACTGCTCGCGTTCCGCTCGGTCTGGGCGGCTTGCAGATCGGTCAGGCATTTGCGCCTGCGGGCATCCACTTCGAGCACTGCCGCCGCCTGCGGCTCGAGCCCGCGCCGCGCCAGGCCCGCGTCAAACTGCTCCGGATTCGCCCGAATCCACGACATCGCAAACATGGAACGCCAGCCTATCTGCCCATGTGGTAGTCGGTTTCAGGAATGTCGTCGTCCGTCCCGTCATCGGGCGGCGTGTCGTCCCCGTCATCGCCGTCATCCGGAAGATCGTCGTGCTCCCGCGCGTAGCGCCGTTCCATTGCGGCGGCCAGCAGGATGGAAATCTCGAACAGCACGATGATCGGGATCCCGAGGCCGACCTGACTGATCAGGTCCGGCGGCGTCAGCAGGGCAGCGCCGACAAATGCGATGACCACCGCATACTTCCGCCGCTTCCGCAGGGCGGCGGCAGTCGTGAGGCCCGCCCGGGCAAGCAAGGTGATGGCGACGGGCAACTGGAACGCCAGGCCGAAGGCAAACATGAGCTTCAGGACGAGCGACAGGTACTCGTTGACCTTGGCCTCGAGCTCGATGGCCAGACCGGTATCGACCGCGGCGGTCTGGAAAGACAGAAAAAAGGACCAGGCGAGCGGGAAGATGAAGGCGTAGACCAGCGTGGCGCCCAAGGCGAACAGCACCGGCGTGGCGACCAGAAAGGGCAGAAATGCGCGGCGTTCGGTGCGGTACAGTCCCGGTGCGGCGAACTTGTACAACTGCGTCGCAATGACGGGAAACGAGACAAAGAGCGCGGCGTAAAAGGAGACCTTCAGGTAGGTGAAGAACGCCTCGGTCAGCGCCGTGTAGATCATGCGCGGATTCTCGACGCCGCGCTCTTCGTAGATCTTCGCGAGCGGTCTGACCAGAAATGCGTAGATGTCTTCGGCGAAGACGTACGCGATCACGAAGCACACAAAGAAAGCGACGACTGCCCACTTCAGGCGGTCGCGCA
>JAJEGJ010000100.1 GCA_022819905.1 Alphaproteobacteria bacterium | reverse complement strand
CGGACGACACTACGTGCTCAAGGGCGGCAGCCGTTTCAGCGAACCCGAAGTCCGGCGTGCAACCTTTCGCAACTACTACACGCCGACCACGCGGCATATCCTTTCCGGCGTTCGCGTAGCCTACGACTGCAGCGTATGACGCGAACATCGGGTAGCCTGCACGGCACGGGGCGTAGCGCAGCCTGGTAGCGCACCTGCTTTGGGAGCAGGGGGTCGCGTGTTCGAATCACGCCGCCCCGACCACTGGGAGTCGTGTATGGCGGATGTCCGAATCTACCGTCCAGCGCGCACGGCCATGCAGTCGGGCCTGCGCAAGACCCGTCGCTGGCGGCTCCAGTTTCTCGCGCAGGTGCCGCAGAGCGTGGAATCGCTGATGGGTTGGACCGCCTCCAACGACACGGCCGAGCAGGTGTCCCTGTCCTTCCCGGACCGAGCATCGGCCGTGCGTTTCGCGGAGACTCACGGACTGCAGTACGAGATCGCCGATCCCGCCAGTCAGCGGCCGGGACAGCAAAGCTACGCCGACAACTTCCGTCCCCAACGCCCGACGTGAGCTGCGTTGCGCGGTCCCCGCGCGAACCGGCTCACCGGCCATCCACCGTCCCGACGCCCGGCACTCGCACCCGGTGCCGGGGGCAGACCGGATTCGGGACCATCGTCGACCCGCATCACTCACCGGAACCGGAGCAGCAAGCATGAGCCGACTTCCCGCCATCACCCTTCGCGAGGCCACCTCGGCGCAGCGCGCCATCTTTGACGCCGTCACCGGCGGCGAGCGGGCACGGAGGCACACCCCCAACACCTTCATCGATCCGCGCGGCGGCCTCGCCGGGCCGTTCAACGCCTGGGCCCACCGGCCGGACCTGGGTGACAGCGTGCTGCCGCTCGGCGCGCAGCTTCGGTTTCGCGGTGAGCTGCCCGGCGGCGCCCGGGAAATCGCGATTCTCGTAGTGGGAGCCACCTGGAGGGCCGAGTTCGAATGGTGGGCCCACGCTGAGATTGCGCGACAGGAGGGCGTCCCTGAAGGGACCCTCACCGCCATCCTGAACGGCGAGACCCCGTCCCTCCCTGACCCCGTCGAGCAGGCGGCGTACGACGTGGCGAAGGCGCTCCTGAAGACCGGCAAGGTGGACGACAGGACCTACCGAGATGCCCGCGAGCTGGTTGGCGACGGCGGAATGGTCGAACTCGTCACGCTCGTCGGCTACTACACGCTGGTCTCGTTCATCCTGAACGCGTTCGAGGTCCCGCTGCCCGAGGGGGAGACAGGCGTCTTCGCCGCCTAGCTCGGGAGTCTTGCGTCAGGGAGACAGCACCGCGGCGCGCGTCCGTTGCCCCCGAACGGTGCCGATTTGTCCACCCAACGCGACGTCTGCACCAGAGGCGCACCCTGCGGTGCAACTTTCCATCCGGCCGCCGCGCGGTGCACGTCGCAAACACAGCGGGTAGTGTCCTGTTCAGCGCCCTTAGCTCAGGCGGATAGAGCAGCGGTCTTCTAAATCGCAGGTCGCAGGTTCGAGTCCTGCAGGGCGCGCCACCACAAGTCACTGAGTGACAATAATAAACCGAGGCTGTGTCGTGCTCGTTGCGGCACCTGTTTGCCCGGTTGGCAAACACTTTGAATTTGTTTTCCGACCGTGAGAGATAGCGTTTGACTTGTCTTGTGCGCCGGCCACGACCTTCCGGGTAACCGTTCGTTTGCGTTCGGTCACCGAGTGGGAATTCGGAGTCGATGGCGTTCAGCGTCCTGAGCGAGCCCGGTTGGCCCGGTGCTTCCGTCACATCGGCAGCAGTACGGTTCCGCTCTATCACCCGCTGACCGAGTCCCTGCCCGGCTGCATGATTCGAACAGGAGCTTGCGGGCGAAGGCTCCGAATTCAGATTCAGCCGCAGGTCGACCTCCTTCTCGCGCTCAAGGGGAATGTCGTGGCCAGAGCAGTCCGGCAGCCGGATCCTCTCGACGCGGTAACGGACAAGGCGGGAGACGACGACGATGCACACCTGCCGCGGTGCGGTCCTAGAGCAAATCCAGTAGCCGTGCCGCATCGGCGCCCTGTCCTCGTCGACGCGTGGACGGACGGGTTCGATGCTGTCCAGCACGGCATCGCCAGCGTTCGAGCCACAGGCGCGGGCGCTACCTGGTGCCGACGACACCGGGCTGATGCGCACGCTGCCGGAACACGCCGACCTGCCCGTCATCTTCATCCCAAGGGACGGGCGCGACGAGACCCCGGCGCGGGTGCTGGCGGCGGGCGGCGCCGACTACGTCGTCAAGCCATTCTCGCCGACCGGGCGCGCGTCGCGGGTGCGCGCGGTGGGGCGCCCGGCCGACGACCTGGAAACGTCCGGCCTCGCGGAACTCGGGTCGACGGCGACGGTCCCCGTGGTCTTGGTGCTGGCCCTGTAATCGTCAGCCATGTTGATTCCCCCTCAGCGCAGATCCAGACCTCGACGTCAAGCCCGCCCGGGCGGGCAGGCTGGACGGCGGTCGACGACAAATATCAACCGCAACACACGGTCTCAACAGGAGAAACTGGCTTTTATTGGGGTTGGTCGTGCCGTTCCGGAACTAGCAGTTTGGGGTATTGCGATTGACCTCACGACACAGGCTGGCGCGACGCGCCAGCCCGCCCGAGCACAAAAGGATTGCGGAACGGCCACATGTACGCCGTCCGGCGGCCTGATCCCGCCGAACTGCTGTGAACAGATCCGTCCACCGTCGCCGCCAGGCGCCAGGCGGCCTACATGGGATCTGTGCGGGAGGCCACGAGCGCCGGACCGTGTCGGTGAGGCCGAGAACAGGCCGGTCTGGATGTATTGGGCCGGGCTCAACAGGTCGCGACCTGCGGGAGCTGCCGGAAGTGGTTGTCGGAGGTGCAGAGAATCAGG
>JAJEGJ010000045.1 GCA_022819905.1 Alphaproteobacteria bacterium | reverse complement strand
GGAGGAGCTTGCCGGCCGGACGCGGGCCGAACTGCGCAGCATCCTGTCGATCCCGGTGGCGCCCCGCCCCAACTGGACGCCGGAGGACATTCGCGCCGAACTGGAGAACAACGCCCAAGGCATCCTCGGCTATGTCGTCCGCTGGGTGGACCAGGGCATCGGCTGCTCGAAGGTTCCGGACATCAACGACATCGGCCTCATGGAGGACCGGGCCACCTGCCGGATTTCCAGCCAACACATGGCCAACTGGCTGCGCCACGGGGTCTGCTCCGAGGACGACGTACAGGCGACGATGCGCAAGATGGCCCAGATGGTGGACCGCCAGAACGCCGACGACCCGGCCTACACGCCGATGGCGCCGGGTTTCGACGGCCCCGCATTCAATGCCGCCTGCGAGCTCGTCTTCCAGGGCCGGGAACAGCCCTCCGGCTACACCGAACCCGTGCTCCACCGCCGCCGGGCCGAGCGAAAGGCCGGCGAAGGGGCCTGACGAGGACGGACGGACGCGTGCCGCGACGCGACCGGATATCACCGTTGGCGCTGTTCGCCGGTTGCAGGCGCGTGGCCGCTCGCCCAGTGCGCGAGACCAGCCACAGCGTCGCCGATGCCGCGACCATGGGGCCGGCCATCGCACTGCAGGCGCGAAGGACGTTGCCGTGAGCTACACCCTTTACAACCGCCCGGGTTCGGGCGGGTTCGTGGTCGAGGCGGCGCTCACCCTGGCGGACGCACCGTTCGAGTTGATCGAGCTGGATTCGAAGCCGGGCACGCCCCTGCCCGCGAGCTTTCGCGAAACCAATCCCTGGTGCCAGCTACCGACACTGATCCTCCCGGACGGGACGACCATGACGGAGACGTCGGCGATTCTGGTTCACCTTGCGCTTTGCTTCCCGGACAAGCGCCTCGCTCCCGCGGCAGGCACGCCGGCACACGCGTCGTTCCTGCGCTGGACGACCTTCGCGAACGTCAACCTCTACGAAGCCGTGCTGCGGCGAGGCTACCCATTCCGCTTCACGCATGACTCCGACGGCCACGATGCGCTGCGGAGCGCCGCCATCCAGCGCCTGGACGAGGCGCTCGCTTTGGTCGAGGCGCATGTCGAGGGACCCTTCCTGCTCGGCGAGGAACTGACCGTCGCGGACATCTATCTGGCCATGTTCCTCGTCTGGCATCACGACGGGATCGCGGTGCCACGCCTCACCGCAATCAAGAACCGGGTTCGCGAACACCCCGTCGTGGGACCCATCTGGAAGCGGCATTTCGGCGACCGATAGGAACCGGCGGCGCGGCTTGACAGGCCGCTCTTTCCACCTGCCAACAAGCGCCGCGATCCATGGCGGCCGCTCCCTGAACACTCCCTGAGACTCTCCGGATAAGCATCGAAGGAGACAAGACGTGTCGGATCTGTGCAAGATCACTGCGACGAAAGCAGCGGTCCGGATGGCGAGCGGCGAACTCACTTCGGTGCAGCTCGTCGAAGCCTGCCTCGAACGGATCCACGCCCGGGAAAGAGAAGTCGGCGCCTGGGCACATCTCGATGAGGACATGGCATTGAACGCCGCCCGCGTTGCCGATGCGACCGAACCCAAGAGCCCGTTCCACGGCATACCATTTGGCGTCAAGGACATCATCGACACCGCGGACCTGCCGACCGAATGCGGCACGCCGATTCGCGCCGGACGCCGGCCAACCGAGGACGCGGCCTGCGTCGCCAGGATGAAGGCGGCCGGGGCAGTCATGATGGGCAAGACCGTCACCACGGAGTACGCGCTCTACCATCCGGGCAAGGCCCGGAACCCGCTCAACCTCGCCCACACCCCCGGTGGCTCTTCGAGCGGATCCGCAGCCGCGGTCGCCGATTTCATGGTGCCCGTCGCGTTCGGCAGCCAGACCTCAGGCTCCCTCATCCGGCCGGCCGCGTTCTGTGGCATCTGCGCATTCAAGCCGACGCGCGGCATCACGGACATCTCCGGGATGCTGCAGCTGGAACCCGACTTCGACACGCTCGGCTACATGGGACGGGATTTCGACGATCTCGCGACCTTCTTCGCCATCGTCCACGACCACACGCTGCGACGGCTTCCTGACGGCATCGGCCGCAGACCGAGAATCGGGCTCTGCCGGACGCCGATGTGGCCCTATGCCGAGCAGGCGAGCATCGATGCCGTCGAGGAAGCGGCGGAGCAGCTGAGATCGATGGGCGCCGACGTCCAGGAGGTTCGCTTGCCGTCAGCTTTCGAGGATCTACTGGAGACCCATGCCACCATCCTCAAGGCCGCACTCACCCGGAGCCTCGGCGAAGACTACCGGCACCACCCGAACCGAATGAGCCCGGTGCTTCGCCGAATGATCGAGGCGGGTTTCGCCGTGCCCAGGGACCAGGAGAAGGCCCTGCGCACCCACGCTGAGGAGTGCCGGGCTTCAATCAACCACGCCTTCGGCGACCGGGACGCGTTGCTCTGTCCGAGTGTCGTGGGCGAAGCGCCCAAGGGCATCTCGGCGACGGGAAGTCCCGTCTTCCAGGCGATGTGGACACTTCTCAACGTCCCGATCGCCGGGATTCCTGGCGCGGTGGGGCCGACTGGGCTGCCGGTGGGGATCCACCTCGTCGGCCGTCGGGGCGATGACAGGACAATCCTCAGTCTTGGAAAGTGGTTTCACACCCGGCGCATCGCTGGTGCACTTCCGGCTGGCACCCGCCATCGCGTGAACTGGCGGAAACTGCCCTAGTTCCAGAACCTTACCGCTCGCCCCGTCCCGCCCCGGCGTGCGGCTACAACCCCTGCCTCGGCATAGCGAAGAACCCGCGCAACCATGTCGCGCGGTTCCACGACGCGGACAAGCTGGCCTGGCTCGGACGCGCGCTCGACACCCGCGAAGCGGAATGGCCCGAGGCCGTCGCCACGGACCGGCTGCTGGTGCTCACCGGATGCTGCCGCAGCGAAGTGCTCAATCTACGCTGGCGGAACGTCGGAGCCGATGCGCTGGACCTGGAAGATCCGAAGACTGACCCGCGCGCGGGCCCACTCGGCGAAGCCGCGCGGGCGCATGTCGCCGCGCCGCCGTGTGCGGTAGGCCCCGATGCGTTCCTGTTTCCGCGCCACGCGGAAGGCCGGGGGGCGTACAGCCTCGCGGCCTGCTGGCGCGCGGTCTGCGCGGATGCGAAGCTCGGCAGCCTGCGCCTGCATGACCTGCGCCATACCGCCCCAAGTCAGGCGTTTATGTCGGGCGAATGTCTGCCGCTTGTCGGCCCGCTTCTCGGGCACAACCGGCATCGCACCACGGCAGGCTACGCGCACCTTGCCGAAGCGGCGGAAAAGATCGGAGCAATCATCGCCACCGCAATGGCGAGTCAACGCCCACGACCGATACGCATCGACAATAGCGCCGCAGCGCTCCGGGGCGCGGAGCACGTCGACAGCGCGCATCAATCCGGCGCGACCGCGTCGCCTGTGTAAAAGGCCGCCGTACGCTGCGCCGCGGCGCGCGCCACGTCGGCATCCGTTCCCGCTGCCTCGGCCGCCCGGCTCCACGCCGCACTGCTTCCGACGATGAGCGCCCTTCCGTCACGAGTCGTGTGGAACGTTGCCCCGTCCAGCTTGGGTTCGTTCGGCCGCGCAAGATGCAGTTCCATCCCCAGCAAGCCCATCTCCCAACCGACGCCGACGGCACCGGGACCGAACTTGTGCCAGTGGTCGGACACCAGCGCGGTATGCATAATCGCCAGGCGCGAGCGGCCGGTACCATCGTTGCACAGACGCGCCTCTACCCAGCTCACGTCACCGCCGAACTCCCACGTCAGCCCGAGATACGAGGGACGCTCGCAGTGCCTGATCGTGCCGCCTGCGTTTCCCTCCAGTTGGTAGCGACCGCCGAGTTCGAGGCGGCCGCTGACTGGCAGGAACCAGCGTGGGATTCGTTCCGCGCTCGTCACGGCGTCCCAGAGGTCCTCCACTGTCGTCGCGTAGCTGCGGGCCAAGGTGACCGCGCGAGCGGCCTG
>JAJEGJ010000042.1 GCA_022819905.1 Alphaproteobacteria bacterium | reverse complement strand
CCGGCCCCCGGTGGGCCCTGTGGGCGGCCCGCGCCATCGTGCGGCGGCAGCGCGCGAGCCCTCCATCGGGCGCGTTTCCCGGCGACGGGCGGCGATCGGGCTCGCCACGGCGTCCTGCGAACGGACGGGCGCACGGGCATGACGGCGGTGTCTCTGGCCGATATCCGGATTCGGCCGATCCGGTCGGACAACGTCTGGGGGTGGCTCTCCGCAGGCTGGAGCGATCTCTGGATGCGCCCGGCGATCAGCCCGGGCTACGGGCTGTTCGTCACGCTCCTCAGCTACGCGGTGCTGGCCTGCCTCTACTTTGTCGACCTGGTCTACCTGCTGCTGCCGCTGGCGGCCAGCTTCATGTTCGGCGGGCCCATCATCGCGGTCGGGCTCTACGAGATGAGTCACCGGTACGGGGCGGAGAAGTCGTTCGGCCTCGCGGACATAATCGGCGCCGGGCGGCCCTCGATGATCTGACCGCTCGCGACCGGGAACTCGGCTTGCAGCAGGCGATGACTTGCCTTGCGGCGTTGCCTATCGTCGCTCGTTCACGTAGCCGATCCCCAATCGAAACGTCCCGATGTTCCAGAACACGATCGCCCTGATCGGGTACGCCGACCGGTGGTCGGCCCGCCCGGGCGACACCATCTCCTTCAAGATCAGCAGCCGCTCCGACGAGCCGTACCGGGCACGGCTCGTGCGGGTCATCTCGGGCGACCCGAATCCGGCCGGCCCGGGCATCAAGGAGGTGCCGGTGGCGGCCGACTTCGAGGGCAGCTGGCCCTCGCGTGCCCAGGACGCCGAACTCGGCTCCTACGCCCGGATCCAGGGGGCTTCCGTGAAGGCCGAGGTCCTCACCATATCCGCGACGGTCTGGCCGACACTCCCCGGCCGCGGGGCGCAGGGCATCGTGTCCTGGCTCGGCAACGCAGGCGGGCTTGCGCTCCTGCTCGACGGCGACCGCGGCGCGAGCGTGCGGGTCGCCACCGCACGCGGCCCCGAGACGGTTGCCGTGGGGAAGCCGCTTCGTTCGCGTGCCTGGTACAAGGTGTGGGCGAGCGTCGACCCCCGAAACGGCGCGGTCCACGTCGGGCAGCAGGCCCTCGAGCCGCTGGCCGTGGTGGACGACACCGGGACCGCGAGCGCGACCCTGGACGCGCCGACGCCCGCGGGCGTCGGTGATCTCCTCATCGGCGCGCTGGGAGGGGCCACGGTCGGCGGCCACTTCAACGGCAAGATCGAGCGGCCCATGATCGTGCGCGGCGCCCGCCGCTCGGACGACCCGCTGCCCGACGAGGCGCCGTCCAGCAGTGAGGTCATCGCGGACTGGGACTTTTCGTTGGAGATCCCGTCCCTCAGGGTGGTCGACGTGGGACCCAACGGCTGGCACGGCGAGCTGGTGAACCTGCCCGCGCGGGCGATGAAGGGCTCCAACTGGACCGGGCGCGAGCAGTGCTGGCGTCATGCGCCCGCGGAGTACGGCGCCATCCACTTCCACGAGGACGACCTCCACGACTGCGGCTGGGAGACCGATTTCTCGTTCACGGTACCCGCCGACCTTAGGAGTGGCGCGTACGCGGTGCGGCTCCAGTGCGGCGAGCACGAGGACATGAT
The DNA here is from genome assembly GCA_022819905.1 of Alphaproteobacteria bacterium. GTDB lineage: Bacteria > Pseudomonadota > Alphaproteobacteria > TMED109 > TMED109 > VXPW01. Next base: position 28,086 of record JAJEGJ010000042.1, on the reverse strand, counting down.
TCCCTTCTTCGTGCTGCCGCCGCGCGGGTCACGGCAAACGCCCGTCTGCGTCCTGATTCCCACCTTCACCTACACCGTGTACGGGAACTACGCCCGGGGAGTCACGAACGACGAGTACCGGGCCCGGACCCGCGCCTGGGGGGCACGCGACGCGACGCCCGACGACCACCGGGAGTACGGGCTGTCCACCTACAACTTCCATACCGACGACAGCGGCATCGGCTTCGCATCGCAACTCCGCCCGGTGCTGAACCTCCGCTCCGCCTTCCTGGGCTACGTCGACACCGCGGGGTCTGGACTTCGCCACTTCCCTGCCGATACCCACCTCCTCGACTGGCTGCACGAGAAGGGTTACGAGTTCGACGTCGTGATCGACGACGACCTGCACCGTGAAGGGCACGACCTCATCGCGTCCTACCGGGTCGTGCTGACCCCGTCGCATCCCGAGTACCACACCGCGAACACCCTCGACGCCCTCCGGCGGCATCTGGACGAGGGCGGGCGCCTCATGTACCTCGGCGGCAACGGCTTCTACTGGCGGGTGGCGCTCAGCGATGCCGTGCCGGGCGCCATCGAGATTCGCCGGGGAGAAGGGGGCATCCGCGCGTGGGCGGCGGAGCCGGGCGAGTACTACAACGCCTTCGACGGCGAGTACGGGGGCCTCTGGCGGCGCAACGACCGGCCGCCCCAGCGGATGGTCGGCGTGGGGTTCTCCGCACAGGGGCATTTCGTGGGCTCGTACTACGTTCGCGCGCCCGGCGCCGACGACCCGCGGGCCGCCTGGATCTTCGCGGGTGTACCGGACCGCATCCTTGGCGACTTCGGGCTTTCCGGCGGGGGTGCCGCCGGTTTCGAGCTCGACCGGGTGGACTACCGCCTCGGCTCGCCGCCAAACACGATCATCCTCGCGACCTCCGAGCGGCACGGCGACACCTTCATGGTGGTGCCCGAGGAGCTTCTCACCCATCTCGCGACCTGGCCGGGCGAGCCGCCCGACGCCCTCATCCGCTCGGACATGGCCTTCTTCGAGACCGGGCGGGGCGGGGCCGTGTTCTCCGTCGGGTCCATCACCTACTGCGGAAGCCTCTCGCACAACGGCTACGACAACAACATCTCGCGCATCACCAAGAACGTCCTCGACCGCTTCCTGGACCCTGCCCCGTTTGAAATCTGAGCGGGCAAAACTCAGCCGACTCCTCCGGGTTCACCGCCCCGCGGCAGACCGACGCCGGCCCCACGGCATCTCCGTGAAGCCCGTCCGGGTGGCGCCCGAAGATTCGACGCATTCGATCCGCGCGGACCCGGGCGAACGGCCAGACGGCGGCGACGGTTCGCTGCGCGCGGCCGCCGCCTACAATCGCCGTGCTTCCTCCTGCGCCAGCGAGCCCGTGCGCGGGCAGCACCCGCCCCCGCCCCTCCATTCACGCGAAAAAGCCAGCCGATGACCGCGATCCCCGCTGAACCCATTCACGCTGTCAAGGTTGACGGTGCCTGGACCGCTTCCGTCGACTACCACATCTCCCTTGAGCCGGTCGGACGGCGCGTGCGCGCCTACCTGGGCGGCACGGCCGTGGTCGACTCGCTCGACACGCGGGTCCTGCTCGAGAAGGGTCACCTCCCGGTCTACTACTTCCCCCGGGCCGACATCGCCGACGACTGCCTCAGCTCGACCGACCGCAGCACCTACTGCCCGCACAAGGGCACCGCCAGCTACTGGACCGTCTCCGCCGGGTCCAAGAGCGCGGAAAACGCGGCCTGGGGGTACCCGAAACCCCTCCCCCACCTCGCTCCGCTCGCGGACCTGATCGCCTTCTACTGGGACGCCATGGACGAGTGGTGGGAAGAGGACGAGCAGGTGTTCGTCCATGCCCGCGACCCGCGGACCAGCATCACCGTGGTCGAGTGCTTCCGCCAGGTGGAGGTGGTCGTCGACGGAATCACGGTCGCGCGCACGCGCCGGGCCCGGCAGCTCCACGAAACCGGTCTGCCGGTGCGCTACTACATTCCGTCGGAGGATGTGCGCACCGATCTCCTGGCGCCCAGCGACACACGGACCCGCTGCCCGTACAAGGGCGAAGCCGTGTACTGGCATGCCCGGCTGCCGGACCGGACGCTCAACGACGTCGTCTGGAGCTACCCGCGCCCGATCGCGGAGTGCCCGCGCATCGCCTCCATGATGTGCTTCTTCAGCGAAGCGGTCGACGCCGTCCTCGTCGACGGCGTGGCCGAACCCAAGCCCCGCACCAAGTGGTCGAGGGACTGACCGCCGGCGGGCAGAGAGCGGCAGCCCGGTGCCGCCCAGCCGCGACTGGCTCCGCCTGCCGTGACCGCGCCGACCGGCCTCCGTCCCGTTTCCCTGCGGACGGTCGCGTCCGGCTGCCACCGCATCCCGGTAACGCGGCGGGAAGTTCGAGCCGGCTGCGGGGCCCGCTGCTGTCGCCTGCTATCGTCGGAACTCTCCCGCGGAAGAAGAGCCGGCCATGAGCACACCAGCGGATATTGCGCGTCATTACACGAGCGGTGACCTGCTCGCGCGGCTCGAGGCGAAGTTGCGGGAAGACGGTGTCGACCCCGCCAGCCCGACCTTCGACGCGCTCGCCCCCTATGACCAGTTCCACGGCCGCGGGATCGATGCCACGGAAGACCTGGCGCAGGATCTGGAGGTCGCACCGGCCGACCACATCCTCGACGTCGGGAGCGGCATCGGCGGGCCGGCGCGCTACCTAGCGCGACGCTTCGGCTGTCGCGTGAGCGGGATCGACCTGACCGCCGAGTTCTGCGACGTCGCACGGTACCTGACGGCGCAGCTCGGGCTCACGGAGCGCATTGCCTTCGAGCAAGGCGACGCCCTCGCGATGCCGTTCGGCGACGCGGCCTTCGACGGCGCCTACACGATGAACGTCTCCATGAACATCGCCGACAAGCGCGCGTTCTTCGCGGAGATCCACCGCGTGCTCAAGCCTGGCGCGTGGTTCAGGCTGTCCGAGATCGCCCAGGGACCCGGCGGGGCCCCGGACTACCCGACGCCATGGGCGCGGACGGCCTCGTCGAGCTTTCTCGCGACGCCTGCCGAGACCTACGCGAATCTGGAAGCTTCGGGTTTCACGATCGAGAGCCGGCGTGATACGGCCGAAGCAGCACTCGCCTTCGCGGCCCACTCCCGCGCCGTCGTGGATGCCGGCGGAAAACCGCCCCACCGCGCCGTAGCGCTTGTCCACGGTGACATCGCCGAAGAGGCCATGGCCAATACCGGCCGCGCGCTGAAGGAGGGCTACACCGTACCGATCGAGGTGATTTGCCGGAAAGCGGAACGCTAGCCCGGACTTCTCGTCGACGTCCAGGGGTGCCGATGTCAGCGGGCTCTCCCCCCTCGTCCGTTCGGGCCTGCACCTCGCACCTTCCCGGAAACCGGCGCTAGGCAGCCCCGCCCGGCTCATGCAATTGCCGCGCCCGGCCGCCGTTCCCCGACCTCTTGCCCGGCCTACCTCCCGGTGACGTGGTTCGCCGGGCAATAGAGAGGTGGGAGCCCGTCCGCCGCGTTGTCGCCGAACTTGCCGACTGATAGCGTTCCGACGTAGCTGACACCGGCGGGGAGCTTGGCTGATGGCGTTCGATCTTCTGATCCGGAATGGAACCCTCGTGGACGGCTCCGGCATGCCGCGCTACCGGTCCGACGTCGGGGTCAAGCAGGGACAGGTCGTGGAGATCGGCCGGATCTGCAGCCCTGCCGACGAGACGATCGACGCCGAAGGCATGATCGTCGCACCCGGCTTCATCGACGGCCACACCCACATGGACGCGCAGGTGGCCTGGGACCCGTTGGGGAGCTGCTCCTGCTGGCACGGCGTGACCAGCGTGGTCATGGGCAATTGCGGATTCGCGCTCGCACCCTGCAAGCCGGAGGCGAGAGAGTGGTTCGCCGAGTGCCTGGAGGCCGTGGAAGACATCCCCAAGGACGCCATGGTGGTCGGGATCGACTGGCGCTGGGAGACGTTCCCGGAGTATCTCGCCGCCGTCGAATCGTTCCCCAAGGCCATCAACTATGCCGCCTACATCGGCCACTCGGCCCTCCGGATGTACGCGATGGGCGACCGCGCCCTCGATCAGGAGGCCGGCGACGACGACCTCAAGCTCATGGCCGATCTCGTGCAGGAGGCGCTCGAGGCCGGTGCCATGGGCCTCTCTTCATCGAGGGCCACCACGCACATCCGCCCGGACGGCGGCCCGGTCGCGAGCCGGATCGCCAGCTGGGCGGAGATTGCGTACCTCGTGCACGCCATGGCCGACCTCAACGCCGGCATCTTCCAAGTCGGGCCCGACGTCTCCGGCGGCGAGGCGCAGCGCGCCTGCCTGGACGAGCTCGCAAAGATCGCGGTCTCGAGCCGGCGCCCACTGATGCTGGGCGTCCTGTCGACCCGTCAGGGCGACGACCCCAATCCCCTCGAGTACCAGTTCGAGTGGATGGACCGGGTGGCGGCCGAAGGTGGGCGAGTTCTGGGCCAGGCCACCACGCGGTCGATCAACGCCCTGTTCTCGCTCAAGTCCTACCTGCCGTTCGATGCCCTGCCGGTCTGGTCGGACATCCGCGACCTGCCGGTGGAGCAGCAGCAGGCCCGCTTCCGCGACCCGGAAATCCGCGCCAGCCTGGTTGCGGCCGAAGCGGGAATGCAGCCCAGGAGTTCCGAATTCCAGGGCGGCGGCGCGGCGACAACCAACCCGCGGAAGCCTGACTACGCCAACCTGTTTCCGATGTTCGACGTGCACTGGGATGACCCCAGCATCGATGAACTCGCGCGCACCTCAGGCCGGAATCCGGTTGAGGTCATGCTCGACCTGATGACGGAGAACGAGGACCTCCTCTTCGTGCAGCCGCTGGTCAACGAGGCGCCGGAAGAGGTCCGGCGGATGCTCGAGAGCCCCCGGTCGCTCGCCACCTTTTCCGACTCCGGCGCGCACGTATGCCAGGAGATGGGCTCGTCGCTCCAGACGCACTTGCTGAGCTACTGGGTGCGCAACCAGCAGGCGTTCACGCTGGAAGAGGCCGTCCGGATGCTGACCTTCGAGAACGCGGCCGCCTGGAACATGCACGACCGCGGCCTGCTGCGGCCCGGCTTCGCAGCCGACATCGTCATCTTCGACGAGGCCAAGGTCCAGCCGCGCCTGCCGACGGTCCAGCACGATTTACCCGGCGGCGCGCGCCGGCTGGTCCAGAAGGCGGACGGCATCGCCGCCACCGTCGTCAACGGCGCTGTCACCTTGAAGGACGGGGAACCCACCGGGGCGCAGCCGGGCCGACTCATTCGGGGCGAAGCTGCCCGCGTCTGACCGGCGGAAATATCGCGAGACCCCGCGTCTCGGCGTGCCCCTCCACCAACGCTTGAGCGTCAGCGCGGCCTCGGTTCCCGTTAGGCCCGTCCGGCAGCGCAGCTCGCACCCGACTGTCGCTGGGTTTGCCCATCCGCGACCTATTGCGGGCAGGCAGGAATTACTCGGCCGCGCGCTGCTGTTGCAGGTCCACCCCATCGGCCTTGATCGCCCGACCGGTTTCAAATGCCCGGTGATGCTTGCGCCGCCAGTCGTAACGGTTCCCGACGGATGCAAAGGCCCGGGTGGCTGCTCAGCCGAGGCGATCGTTCAACGTGTGTTCCGGCGGCTCGACGCCGGGAATGTTCCGGGGATCGGGGACCGGGTCGAGGACCTGCATCCGGATCGGGATCTCGCCACCCCAGATTGACAGGGCGTAGTCCTCCTCGTCGTCGACCGGAGGTCCGGTTCGGACCTTCGCCGCGGCCTCGTCGATCGGCATGGTCATCACCGTCGTGGCCCGTAATTCCTGCGCGGTGGCGGGACGGAGCGTGTCCCAGCGCCGGGGAAACAGGCCGTCGACGAACGTCTTGAGGCGGGCTTCCATTTCCTCGGGGTCATCCACCTTGCGCGCGTTCCCCAACAGCATCACCGAGCGATAGTTCACGGAGTGGTGGAACCCCGATCGGGCGACAACCAGACCGTCCAACACCGCGACGGTCAGGCAGACGTCGGCGGCCTCGACCGCCCGCAGCATCTGGCTGGCAGACGATCCGTGCCAGAAGACATCGTTGCCTTCACGCCACTGGAACGTCGGCGTGACCATCGGCCGGCCGTCGAAGACATAACCCACCGAACACATCGGCATGACATCCAGGATCGAGTGAATGCTCGCCTTGTCGTAGGCGCCCCGGGTGTGTTGCCGGCGCAGACGAACCCGGTCGGTGGGCGGCGATGTAGACATGACGGACCTCAAACAGCGACTGGCCTAGATCACGGGATATACATCTTTAGGGGACCAGCTCAAACGAACGTTCACCCGCAAACATTGCAGGGTACCGCGGCGGCCGCGTAGACACTGCGGAATGGGCGACCGCGACGATTGTTCTCGACGTGACCAAATGCTGCATCGCAAGAGGCTCGACATCCGGGAGGCTCCGACGCCTGCGGCAACAGAGCGCCGGCTTGGGGCATTGTCAGGTGCGTGATGTGGTCACCTGAACCGGCCTTTCCGTTACACTTGTTACAGTTATTTGCAATATTGCACTTGGCTGCGGGGCCCCATATCGCAATGTGGGCCCTCGGACAATGCGGAAGCGGAGGAGCAGGATGAGCAACGCCGATGCGGTGGACCTGGGACACCGTTTTCCGACACAGGACGAAGTTGCGTGTGCAGCGCGAGCGGTAACAGCGCTTGCAGATGCGCGGGCCAGGAACGGCGTCCTCGCCATCCACCGCGAAGACGGCGAGACCGTTCGCCTGGCACCCGCGATCGCCGACCTGGTGATCGATCTTCTGGATAGTGTCGCGTCGGGCCATACCGTTAAGCTCGTTCCGACCGGCGCGATGCTGACCTCTCAGCAGGCGGCCGACATCCTGAACGTCTCGCGCCCGCACCTCAGCAAGCTGCTCAAGTCGGGAAAGATCCCGTTCGTCTCGGTCGGTACGCACCGGCGCGTCAGGCACGCCGATCTAATGGCCTACATGGACCGTCGTGACGCCGCCCGCCATGCGGCCCTCGACGATCTCGCCCGTCTCGGTCAGGAATTCGACGCGTCTTGATGCCGTTCGCGGACCGTTGTGTCGCCGTGCTGGATGCGAACGTCCTGGTTCCGTTCCAGAAGAGAGACATTCTCTTGTGCTTCCACCACGCCGGATTGTTCCGGGCGCGATGGACCGAATGGATTCTCTACGCGAACGGTTGCCGAAGATCGTGAAACTGCTCGGCCATCCGCAGGGTCAGACGACACCCGGCCTACACATCCGGCCCGCGATACCAGAAAGGCTCGCAATTGAACTGACTGAGGCCAGTTGCGCCTAGCCGCCTCGACGAGGAACGGAAGCGAGCCGGACGACCGGCGGCGATTCGGGACCAGACCCCGGGCGCGACGGGGTACGCCGCTAGATCAGAACGCTCGGCCGGGGCTCAGCCTAGGTCGACGCGCTCGCGGTGACTGCACCCTGCTGCTGCGCCGTCGCGACCGAGAGATCACGGAGCAGGTCTTCCGCCCGCCGCCGCTTCGCCTCGTCGGGGTCGCGCTGGACGATGCGGAGCAGCGTGTCACGAGCCGAAAGATCGCCGCGCTCGGCCATTTCGAAGGCCATCTGGTCGCGGCGATCGTAGTACTGGTTGTCGAACGGCACGATCTTCGGCGACAGGGCCCTCCAGTAGTACTGCTGGTCGTCGGACGACCAACCCGCATACACCTCTTCCCATGTCCCGCATCCGGCATAGGTGCACAGGTTCTTCTCGGTCGTCGGTTGGCTCGCCGGCTGGTACCGCGCATCGAAGGACTGCCGCAGCAGGGCCGAACGATTGGGGAGCGCGCAGTGCACCGTGGTGTCCGCAAAGATCAGCGCATCGCCTGCTTCGAAGTCGCCCGTGACCCACTCGCCGGGGATCGGCACGGAAATGTCCATGCCACCCGCCCCATTGCCGACCTTGGTGTCCAACACGCCCGCGTGATTTGACCCTGCCGATACCGCCAGTGGCCCGTTCACCCGCCGGCAATCGCCCAGCGGCACCCACATAGCGTAGTTGGTGGCGCCGCCGATGTGCACCTTGTCCTGATGCGCTCCCGTGGTGAAGTCGAAGCTCTCGCTCTGGGGGAAAATGTTGCGCTGGACGAACATCGGATGGACTAGGGCCGGCTCGCCGAAGATCCGCTCGAACAGCGCCAGCACCACCGGCAGGGTCCGGAGCCGGTGCAGCGCCTCGTCCGACCAGATGCCGCGGAACACCTTCATGTACCGCTCTTCTGGATCCTTGCAGGCGGCCGCGGGATTGGCGATCGCATCCTCAACCCGATGGTCGGGATCGAGCCAGCCGCCGGCCGCCGCCTTCTCCAGGAGGCGGCGACGCACGTCCAACACCGCTTCGCGTGGCAGCAAACCCCGGAGAAACAGATAGCCGTCGCGCGAGAGCCGCTCGGCGAGCGCCGGTCCGTCTTCCATGAGATCGGTCGAATCGAGAAAATCCCGCATCGCGTCCATCCCGGTTCCGCTACATCCAAAGGCGAGGGTGCGGCACTAGGACCCGCGGCGTCAAGGCGTGTCCGGGATCGGCCTGCGTGGCGCTCGGTGTTGCGGCCAGACATCAGGTGCAAACCGACGCTGTCTCGTGACCGTCGATGACGCACGGCGCGGGATTGTGGCCCGGCATCAGGATGCCGATCGATTGGGGCCCTCCTCCTCAATCGGGCCTCCAGATGCCTGAAACACAACGGCCAACCGCACGCCGCCACCGCACGAGCTGCCAGGGTGTCAGGCCCCGCTTCGCTCCGGGCGTTCTGTCGCTGGAAGCCCGAATGACGTGAGCGGGCACAAGGGACAGCCCCATGACCGGCCGGGAGCCATACTGCCGCTCCACCGCAATTCGACGACCCATCGTCCTCCTAGCACGATCCGCCGGTACGGCTCGCCGGCCGACCGGGCCAAGTCCGTCAGCCCGAAGCGGTAACGGGCCCGCTCCAGCCAGTGTTCAACAGCGTCTCGCGCGGCACGATCAGCCGCGCGGCCATGATCGGACGCGGTGACGTGCCAATCCGCAGTTCACCGACGATGCTGAGCAGCATGTACGCCTCCTCACGGTCGAGGTCGGTGTTCGCCGCGACGTAGGCGACTGCATGTTCCGCCGCAGCCTCCGTCGCGGCCTCCACCGACGGACCCGTTCCCACGAACTGGATCGAATCCCCGTACTCGATGATGGGGTGCTCGACCTGGTGATCCTTCACCAGGGTGATCCGGGCCGTGACCGTGGCCGTGCACTCGACCCCCGTCCCGGTGATGATCCCGTCACTGATGGCCGCGTGCGGGTCCGCGAAGAAGACCATGGCGCCGGGCACCATGACCGGGAGGTGGATGCGGCTCCCGACGCCGGCATCCTTCTGGTCGAAATCGCCGCCGTAGGGCCCTGCATACGACGGCTTGTAGCCCTCCGGCGGCATCGTCGACACGGTACCGAGGTTGGGATTCAGCGGAACGGGGATGCGGTCTGCAAACCACGCCTTGCCGTCGCGCACCGGGCAATGGAGGAGCTTGGGATCGCCGAACTCCTGCCGCAGCACGCCGAAGTCCCGGAGGATCGCCGTCATCCCGTCCTCGTGGACGTCCATCTTCAGGATGTCGATGAGAACCGCATCGCCCGGCGCTGCGCCGTTGACCCTGATCGGACCCGAGACCGGCGCCAGCGGATGTCCGTCGCATGCGGGCGTAAACGGCGTCGGGACGCTGCGAATGTCCTCGACATCCGCGAATGCGCCGCGGACCACCAGTGACACATCTGTACCGGAATCGATCGTTTCCACCGGGGGCGTATCCGGCGTGACGGAAAACAGGTAGACGGAACTCATTGCGATCTCCCGAGCCCGGACGCACCCTGAGAACCAGAGACGTCCGCCCTGACCCACCGACTGGATTTCGACTTCTCCCGCTCATTCCAGGGAAGAGCCAGTCGGGATGGGATGGAACCACGCGGTTCGGCCGGTTTCAAGCAGACCCGGTTCCGGGCGCCGGATCATCATTGGTCGCGCCGGGCAACGGGCCGGCCCAACCGGTGCCGGACCCGTATCGGCCTGGGCTTCATTCTCGACGTGCGATCCTCGCCGCGGGTGCCTCCAAAGCTTCCGAGCCCCCTAATGGCGGCGGGCCAGCCACCAGGCCGCCATCCACACGGGCGCATTCAGCACCAGCGCATAGGCCAGGATGCCGACGGGACCAAGGAGGCCCCCCACCAGCGATGCGGCCACGGTGATTACGCCAACTCCGATGCCGGCACCCCAGGCGGCGCGCGCATATCCGAGTCGCCACAGCCGCCGGCAGGCCAAGGCCAGTGGCAGGCCGCACGGTGCCACGAACACCAGTGACTGCGCCGACATCACCGCCACGGTGACCCACGCGGCGGGTTCGGTCGATGGCCCGGCGTCCGGGGGGAAGCGCACGACGGCGGTTGCCGTGATCCCAGCCGGCAGCCAAAGCAGCCCCAGCGCCCAGAACCCGATATTCGCGAGCCTTCTCCGATTCTCCATGGAACCAGACTAGGGCAGATCCATTCTCACGCCGTAGCCGGAACCGGCTGCCAAGGGCCCACGTTGCGACCGGCAACGGCTAATCCCGCCTGCGGGCGATTGGCCGCCCGTCGCAGCTTCCCGGCGTCCCATCGCACGATCGCCCACGAAACCCCCGCGCCGGGCCCGGCGCGGGACCGCGGCAAGTGGTACAGTCCGGAATATGGCGCGCGCGTTTGGGACATTGCTGGTACTGCCGTTCCTGCTGATCGGCGGCGGAACGGTGAGCGCAGATCACCACGAGCGAGCCGAACCCGAAGCGTCTACCGGGACCGGGACCACGGCTTTCGCAACCGGCGCAGCCAGCATGGTCGTGGCTGCTGATGCCCGTGCGGTGGAAGCAGCCGTCGAGGTCCTCCGCGCCGGCGGCTCGGCCACCGATGCCGCCATCGCCGCACAACTGGTGCTGGCATTGGTCGAACCCCAGTCTTCCGGGGTCGGTGGCGGCGGTTTTCTCGTGCGCCGGGACGGCGCATCGGGCGCGATTCGTACGCTGGACGGCCGTGAGACGGCCCCGGCGGGCGCCGGCCCCGATCTCTTTCTGGATACGGCATCGTCACCGCTTCCATTCTTCGACGCCGTTGCCGGCGGCCTATCCGTCGGGGTGCCGGGGTTGCTGCACATGCTGCAGCGGGCCCATACCGAGTTTGGCAAGCGGCCCTGGGCCACGCTCTTCGAGCCCGCGTTGGCCCTTGCCAGGGACGGCTTCGTCGTTCAGCCTCGATTGCACGGCCTGCTGGCCCGCGTATCACACCTCGAACGTGACCCCGAGGCGCGGGCTTATTTCTTCGACGCGTCCGGCAATCCCCGTCCCGTCGGGCATCGACTGCGCAATCCCGAGCTGTTTGAGACGCTGGCGCAACTCGCTGCGGACGGCGGGATGGCGCTCTATCGCGGCAACCTGGCCGAAGCCATCGCGCGCAAGGTGAATCTGGATCCGGATCGGCCCGGCACGCTCTCGGTTTCCGACCTCACGCACTACAGCTCCCGTTTCCGGGAGCCGGTGTGCGGGCAGTACCGTACCTATCGCGTGTGCGGGATGGGCCCCCCGAGTTCCGGGGCCACGACGGTCCTGGCGATCCTCGGCATGCTGGAGACCTTCGATCTGGAACGCATGGATCCCGGCACGGTCGAACCCTGGCATCTCTTCGCCGAAGCGTCGCGCCTCGCCTACGCCGACCGGGACCGCTACGTCGCTGACCCCGACGTCGTCCGGGTGCCAACCACAGGACTGGTCGACCCGGAGTACCTCGCGGAGCGGGCCAGGAGCATCGATCCGGTCGCCGCGGCGGCCGGGCGGGCCGCGCCCGGCAATCCGCCGGGAGCCCCAGGTGGCCAGCGTGATGACCGTACGTCCGGGCAGCCATCGACCACTCACCTGTCGATTGTCGACAGTTCCGGCAATGCCGTGGCGCTGACGTCGAGCGTCGAGACCGCATTCGGCTCCGGACTGATGGTGGAAGGGTTTCTCCTCAATAACCAGCTGACCGATTTTGCGTTTGAGCCCGAAGGGCCTGACGGTCTGGTTGCCAACCGTGTCGCGGCAGGCAAACGGCCGCGGAGTTCCATGGCTCCCACCGTCGTCACAGATGCCGACGGCCGCCTGCGGGCGGTGCTGGGCTCTCCGGGCGGCTCCCGCATCATCTGCTACGTCGCGCAGGCCATCGTCCTCGCGATCGACTGGAAGCTCGATGTGGCCTCCGTGGTCGATTTTCCGCACATCTGCAATCGCGGCGGACCCACCGAAATCGAAGCCGACACTGCCTTCGCATCATTCGAGCAGCCCCTCTCCGACCAGGGCCACACGGTTGCCGCACGACCGATGACGAGCGGCCTCAATGTCATTCTTGTTGGCGAAGACGGCCGGCTTTCCGGGGCAGCCGACCCGAGGCGGGAAGGCACCGCAGGCATCCCGTAGGCCGAGACGTGCTGCCGGTCCGCCCGGGGCGGATGCAGCGGTGATTGCCGCACCAAACTCCTCGACCCCCGGCAGGGCTTAGCAGCCCGCAGGCGGCAGGCCGGGATGGAACTCCGCGGCCACAGGAACCCTGGGATTCCCGTGCTGGAACGCCGTGTCGCTCGTGCGTGTCGGCTGACGCAATCTCCGCCGAGCTGGATCACATCGGGGTTCGCAACCGGTAAGCCCCAGCCGCGCTGCTGCGCATCGGCGACAACTTGGCGCAAGCCGATATGGTAGCCCTGTCCCGCCATCGTCACGGATGTCCGCCATGTCCGCAGCCGAGCCCAGGGTTCTGGTGTTTCAACACGTCGCGATCGAACACCCCGGGGTATTCCGGGACTTCCTTCGAGAGGACGGAATCGAGTGGAGCACGGTCGAACTGGACGACGGGGAGTCAATTCCCGACCTCGGGCACTTCGACGCGCTGTGGGTGATGGGCGGCCCCATGGACGTGTGGGAGGACGAGGCCCACCCGTGGTTGGAGCCCGAGCGGGCCGCCATCCGCGAGGCTGTCCTGGCCCGCGGGATGCCGTTCCTCGGCTTTTGCCTCGGGCATCAGCTCCTGGCGCAGGCGCTCGGCGGCGAGGTCGGGCCTGCCGCGACCCCGGAAATCGGCATCCTCGAGATCGCGCTGACGGAAGCGGGCCGATCCAGTGCGATCTTTGATGGGCTGCCGGCGGCCCACGCCTGCCTGCAATGGCACGGCGCGGAGGTGCGGGAAGCGCCACCGGGCGCCCTGACACTCGCGTCGTCCCGGGACTGCGCCATCCAGGCGCTCGCCTATGGGAACCGAGCCTTCAGCGTCCAGTACCACGTCGAGATCACCGGTGACACCGTCCGCGAATGGGGCGCGATCCCGGAGTACGAGCAGGAGCTGGAGAGAGCGCTTGGGTCCGGGGCGCTCGCGGCATTCGAAGCTAACACGGCGGCGCACCTGGCCGAGTTCAATCAATACGCGCGCCGGATCTACGACAATTTCATGGGCATTGTTCGCCGGCGGTAACGGCGCCTCCGTACGTGTGCGCGGTGGCGGGAGCGCGACCTCCGCGGCAGGCTTCGATGCGGCCGGAATCCGCACGGGCATTCCAATCCATCCCGTCCAACCGCGAATTGCTCTAGAAATGGCGCCGTTTCGCCCTCCAGTTGCGGCAAAATGTCGGAGCGTGCGCCATGAATGCCGTTGACCGTTTCTTCAAGCTGCAGGAGCACGGCACGACGATCCGGCGGGAGATCATCGCCGGCGCGGCAACGTTCCTCACCATGGCGTACATCGTCGTTGTCAATCCCTTGATCCTGAGCGATGCCGGCATGGACTTCGGCGCGGTCTTCACGGCCACCATCCTGGCCGCCGCGATCGGCACGGGAATCATGGGGCTGTGGGCGAACTGGCCCGTGGCGCTCGCCCCCGGAATGGGGATGAACGCGTTCTTCACGTACGGCGTGGTCCTGGGCATGGGACACCCGTGGCAGGCCGCACTCGGGGCCGTCTTCTGTTCGGGCGTCCTGTTCATGGCCCTGAGCGCGAGCGGGCTCCGGCAGTGGATCCTCGAAGCCATGCCCAAGAGCCTGCGCCTGGGCATCGGCGCCGGTATCGGCCTGTTTCTTGCCCTCATCGGCCTCCGCAACGCCGGCATCGTGACCGGCCATCCGGACACGCTTGTCACGATCGGCGATCTCACCCAATCGACCGTGTTGCTCGCCTGCATCGGCTTCGTCGGCATGACGCTGCTGGATGCGCGCCGGGTCACCGGGGCGATCGTCATCTCCATCATCGGGATCACCGCGATCGGCCTTGTTGTCGGCGATGCGTCCTGGGGCGGCGGTACCTGGCTGCCGCCGAGCCCCGCCCCCACCCTGTTCGCGCTCGACGTCGCCGCGGTATTCGAGCTGGGCCTGGTCGTGGTCGTGCTGACGTTCCTGTTCTTCGACTTCTTCGACACGGCCGGAACCCTCACCTCGGTCGCGGTCGTGGCCGGCAGGGTCCGGGACGACGGGAGCATCGACAACATCGGCCGTGCCGTGTTCGCCGATTCGGTCACCACCACCGCAGGGAGCCTGATCGGGACGAGCAGCGCCACGAGCTACATCGAGAGCGGGGCGGGCATCCGGGAGGGAGGGCGAACCGGGCTTACCGCGGTCACCTGCGCCGTGCTGTTCCTGCTGTGCCTCTTCCTTGCGCCCCTGGTCGAGACGATCCCGAGCTGGGCGGCAGCCTCGGCCCTCGTGTTCGTGGGGACGGGATTCGTCGCGACGTGGAAGGACCTCGACTGGGAGGACACCGGCGCCTACGTACCCGCCGTCCTCACCGCGATCGTCATGCCGTTCACGTTCAGCATTGCCAACGGCATCGCGATCGGTTTCATCAGTTACGCGGTGATCAACGCCGTGACCGGGAACGCCCGCGAACTGCACCCGGCGGTCTGGCTGCTGGCCGCCGCCAGCCTCCTGTACTTCCTCAAGGACTTCTAGGGCGTCCTGCGCGCAAGCGGACCTCTACGGCCCGAACGTCGGATCAACCCCGGCGGCGTTCGAGAGCAACGCGCCCGCTTCCCGCCGGCATCAAGACCCTCCACACCTCTTCGCTGATCGCCATTGGCGCCCGTCCGCTGTTCCCGATCGCACGCTCTTACAACCTGTCCTGCAGACCCGGAAGCCGCCCAGGTCAATTGGACATCTTCAGCAGAAAACGCGTGCCGGCGGGCGAGGTTTCGCCCAGTTCGAACGTCCCGCCGTGCGCGGCCATGATTTCGCGGACGATGACGAGTCCGAGCCCGTGAGCGTTCACCACGGTGTCCGCAAACGGTCGTTCGAAGAACGCCCGTACCTCTTCTTTCAGGCCCGGACCGTTGTCTTCCACCTCGATCAGAACCTGGTTCAGTCGTCGCCGCGCCCGGACCGAAACCCTGCCGCCTCCGGGCATGGCCTCGGTCGCATTTTGGGCCAGGTTGAGCAACGCCCGGAACAGCTCCTCCTGGTCGGCCTCGACGACCAGGTCGCCGGGAACATCGACCTGCCATTCGACTCGGCCTTCGTGGATGGCCGCCACCGAATCGCCCACTTCCACGGCGATCTCGCGCAGCCGCGTCGGGGCCAGCCTGATCGGGGTGTCCCCGAACCGGTGGTAGTCGAGGGTGCGGGTGCAGATTTGCACGGCCCGCTCCACCGCCTTGACCAGCAGCGGCACCAGTTTCCGGACGGCCGGATCCTGCGCGGCCTTGATGCGGTCCGACGCCACGGCGGCGGTCTGCAGGACGTTTCGCAAGTCGTGGTTGATCCGGCTCACGGATGCGCCCAGCGCGGCCTCGCGATCACGCCGATGCAGCAGGGCGCGCAGGCTCCCCTGCATCGACAGCACGCCACGCTCCAGGTCGCCGATCTCGTCGCGGCGGTCCGACGTCTTGACCGTCGTGTCCACGTCGTCCGGGTTGCGGGCAAACCATGCCAGGCGTTCGATGATCGCGGTGACGGGCCGGACAAACTGGTGCTGCAGGACGAAGAACAGGAGGACGCCGACCGCGATGAACGGCGCGATCGCGCTGGCGCCCATCCGGAGCGAGTGCTGCCACACGGCCTCGGCGAGCGGTGCCTCCGGCGCCACCACCTCGACCACGACGCTCGGGTCCTGTTCGGCCGGACCCACGATCCTCAGGATGCGCCCGCGCCCGTTGATCAGGGTGTCGAACGCATGGCGGACCCGACCGGGCCAGGTGATATCGGCGGGTCGCACGGTCTTGTCGACCGCCGCCGGCGTGGAGCCGATGACCAGGGTGGACGTGTCGCCCGTCCGCAGGATCACGGCGTTGGTCTCCGTGAAGGCGAGGAGGCGCTGGCGCAGGTCGGGGTCGAGTTCTCCCTCCGACACCACCTGCACGACCCTGATCGTGTCGTAGGCGCCGCGGAGCTGGTCCTCGATCTGCGACAGCCAGTACGCCGACACCGACGTCACATAGGACGCGGCCGCCCACAGGGCTGCAAAGGCCAGCGTGTGCTGGAGGACCCGCGCCGTCAGCGACCGACGAGCGCGGCGACGGCCGCTCGTCCCCGTCGCCATCTCACCCAAGACGCGTCAGGAGGCCCACGATCTTCCTGGTCCGCTCGCCAAACAGCGCCGGCGTGAAGTACGACCCCGCGACCTGCCTGTTGATCTCGCCGCGGGTGGGATACGGGAGGATGGCGCCCGTCATCTGCGAGATCTTCATCCGGTGGGTGGCCATCAGGCACCAGGGCTGGATCAGCTCGCCGGCGTGGGCGCCGACCATGCTCGCGCCGACGACGCGGCCGCGGTGCACGATGACCTTGACCAGCCCTTCCGTCTCGCGCTCCGCCCGAAACCGGTCGTTGCCGCCGACCGGCATCTCCACCACCCGCACCTGATCCCCGTACCGCTCCCGGGCCCGCGGTTCGTTAAGTCCGACCTGCGCGATCTCGGGATCGGTGTAGGTGACCCACGGCGCCGCCGCCTCGTTGACCCGCGCCGGCAGCCGGAACAGCGCCCGGCGCACGACGATGCCGGCGTGGTAGCCGGCGATGTGCGTGAACTGCAGGCGGCCGATCACGTCGCCGATCGCATAGACCCGGCGGTTGGACGTGCGGAGCCCGCCGTCGACCTCGATCCCCCTGCGATGGCGCCGAATGCCCGCGGCCTCGAGATTCAGGTCCTCGACGTTCGCCCGGCGGCCGGCCGCCACCAGCAGGTGGGTCCCGGTGACCTCGCGGGTGCCCTGATCGTCCCGCACGGTGAGCCGGATCGAGCCGTCGGCCTCTGCTGCCGACGTCACGACCCCTCCCTCGACCACCGTGATGCCTTCCTCCCGGAAACGCTGGGACACCACCTGGGCCATGTCCGGATCGTCGCGGGGCAGCAACCGTCCCCGTTCCACCACGGTGACCTCGCAGCCGAGCCGCCGGTGGGCCTGCGCCAGTTCACAGCCGATCGGCCCGCCGCCCAGCACCAGCAGATGGTCCGGCCGTTTGTCGTTGTCGAAGATGGTCTCGTTGGTGAAGTACGACACCTGGTCCAGACCGGGCAGGGACGGAACCACCGGCGAGGAGCCGGTGGCAATGACGAAGCGCCTGGCGCGGATCCGGAACGGCCCCGCCTGTACCTCGCGCGGCCCGGTGAAGGCGGCAGTCTCGCGCAGCACGGTCGCCCCTAGACCCTCGAAGCGCTCCTGCGAATCATGGGGCGCGATCGAATCGATGACACCCTGCACATGATCGCGGACCTGCTGGAAGTCGGCGCTCGGGGCCGCCGTCTCGACGCCGAACCTTCCGGCGTGACGCGTGGCGTGGGCGGCGTGCGCGGCCGCGATCAGGGATTTCGACGGGACGCACCCGTAGTTCAGGCAGTCGCCGCCCATCTTGCCGCGCTCGATCAGGACGGTGTCGACGCCGAGCTGCGCCGCGGCGGCCGCGACGCTCAATCCGCCGGAGCCGGCGCCAATGATGCAGAGGTACGGGTGCAACGTGGTATCTGATGAAGTCATCGCGCTTGAACTATCCAGCTGGTCGTTTGGTCATGCCCCCCGGCACCATAGACTTGGCCCGCGCAGCGCGCGATTCGAGCAGGGAGTGGTTCGCTTCCTGCCGGGTGGGCACATCATCCCGTATGACGTAGTGCTTTCCGCGGCGGAATACCAAGGCGCGATCACGCTATCCCGGCTGCCCACCCCATACCTGTCCACCGCCCGCCTGCCGGTCCGCCAGGGGGACCGCGCCGACCGGACCCACGCCCCCCTCGGTACGGCATCAGCACGCCACAGCCGCCGTCAGGCCGTCGTATAGACTCGCCGGCTCGCGCAATGCCATGCGCCGATCACTTGTCTCCGGTCGCATCAAGGTAGGGAACCATGGCCCAGCTTCCGAAATATCAGATGCATGTTGGCGGTACGTGGGTAGACCCGTTGTCGGGGGAATGGCTCGAAACCGACAACCCGTTCAACGGCAAGCCCTGGGCACTGATTCCCCGCGGCAACGCGGACGACGCGAACCGCGCCGTCGCCGCCGCCAAGGACGCGTTCGACAATGGCGAGTGGCCCCGCCTGACCGCGACGGAGCGTGGCAACCTGCTGCGCCGGCTCGGCGACCTCATCGCCCGGGACGCCGACCGGCTGGCCGCCACCGAAGTTCAGGACAACGGCAAGCTGATCGCCGAGATGCGCGGGCAGCTCCGGTACGTGCCCCAGTGGTACTACTACTTCGGCGGACTCGCGGACAAGGTCGAGGGTGCCGTGATCCCGTCCGACAAGCCGGACATGTTCAACTACACCCGTCACGAGCCGCTCGGCGTGGTCGTCGCGATCACCGCCTGGAATTCACCGCTGCTGCTGACGGCCTACAAGCTGGCACCGGCGCTCGCCGCCGGCAACACGGTGGTCCTGAAGCCATCCGAGTACACGTCCGCGTCGGCGCTCGAGTTCGTCAAGCTCGTGGACGAAGCCGAGTTCCCACCGGGCGTGGTGAACGTGGCCACCGGGTACGGTCGCGAGGTCGGCGAGGCGCTCATCTCGCACCCTGACGTCGCCAAGGTCGCCTTCACGGGCGGCAGCGTTACCGGTCGGCACGTTTACGAGACGGCGGCCGGCGGCCTCAAGCGCGTGACGCTGGAACTCGGCGGCAAGTCACCGAACATCGTCTTCGAGGACGCCGACATCGAGGATGCCGTCAAGGGCGCCATCTCGGGAATCTTCGCGGCGTCCGGCCAGACCTGCGTCGCCGGTTCGCGGCTGCTGCTGCAGGAGGACATCCACGACGAGTTCGTCGAACGACTGCTGCGGACCGCCAAAACGGCGCGCCTGGGCGATCCGATGGACATGGACACCCAGGTCGGCCCGGTGACAACCCCGCCGCAGTTCGACAAGGTGCTGAGCTACATCTCGATTGCCAAGGAGGAGGGCGCCAACTGCCTGCTCGGCGGCCGGGCCGCCCAGCGCCCGGAGTGCGGCGATGGCTGGTTCGTGGAGCCGACGATCTTCGACGACGTGAGCAACGACATGCGGATCGCGCAGGAAGAGGTCTTCGGACCCGTGCTCTCCATCATTCGCTTCCGCGATGACGACGAGGCCGTCGCGATCGCGAACGACGTCATGTACGGCCTTGCCGCAGGCGTCTGGACCCAGAACGTCCGGCGGTCGATCACCGTTGCCGACCGACTGCAGGCCGGCACGGTCTGGGTCAACACGTACCGCGCAGTCAGCTTCATGTCCCCGTTTGGGGGCTACAAGATGAGCGGCATCGGGCGGGAAAACGGTGCGGACGCGATTCGCGAGTACCTGCAGACGAAGAGCGTCTGGATCAGCACGGCCAGCGAAGTTCCGAATCCGTTCGTGTTGCGGTGAGCCGCAACCCGCCGAGATTCCCGAGTTCGGCACCGGCACGAGACGGTCGGCGCCGCGAGGACTGACCGCCGGCGTGCCGCGGACGTCGGCAGGAGGTTCCGCCGCATCCCGAACGCCCGGTTACCCCTCTTTCGCGTATGGGACACCGATCGCTTTCGGCGGCACGCCGCGCCCCACGAACCCCGCCAGCAATACCACGGTCAGCACGTAGGGAAGCGCCTGCACCAGCTGTACCGGCACCTCCCCCAGACCAGGCAGCGATGCGCCCTGCAACCGAATGGACACGGCATCGAGGCAGCCGAACAGGAGGCAGGCCAGCACCGCCGGCACGGGACGCCAATTGCCGAAGATCAGTGCGGCCAGGGCGATGTAGCCCTTGCCCGCGGTCATGTCGCGAAGGAACCCGGCGCTCTGCGCCAGCGCGAGATAGGCGCCGGCCAGGCCGCAAAGCACGCCTGCGCAGACCAGCGCACGATAGCGGACCCCCGCGACCGACACGCCGGCTGTGTCGACCGCGAAGGGGTTTTCGCCGACCGCCCGGAGACGAAGGCCAAACCGGGTCCGATAGAGCACCAGTGCCACCGCCGGGACAGCCAGCCAGGTCAGGTACACGATGACGTTGTGGCCGCTCAGGAGTTCCCCATACACGACGCCCACGAACGGAACCGCTTCGAGCACGCCTGCCCCCGGCCAATCCATGGACAGGAACCGCGCCGCATCGGGGAGCTGGGGCGTGCGGCCACCCTGTGCGAACCAGGCCACCGCGAGGAACGCGGTCAGGCCGGAGACTAGAATGTTGATCGCGAGCCCGGACACCACCTGGTTCCCCCGGTGTGTGATGCAGGCGTACCCGTGCAGGAGCGCCAGCAGCACGGACGCGGCCATGGCTGCCGTCAGCCCGACCCACGCCGAGCCCGTGACGGCCGCAACGCAACCTGCCGCGAAGGCCGCGCCGAGCATCTTGCCCTCGAGCCCGATGTCGATGATCCCGGAGCGCTCGGAGAACAGGCCCGCCAGCGCTGCGAGAATGAGCGGCGTGGCAAGACGCAATGTGGAATCGAGAACCACGACCGCGGCCACCAGAACCTCCATGTCAGTCGACCGCACGACGCACGAGGAAGGGCCGAAGCGCCGGGACGAACATGTATTCGAGCGCGCCTGCAAACAGGATGACCAGCCCCTGCATGATCACCACCATGTCGCGCGTGATCGCGGGGATCTCGAACGCCAGTTCCGCCCCACCCTGGTACAACGCACCGAACAGGACTGCGGCGGGCACGATCCCCGCCGGATGGCCCCGTCCCATGAGGGCCACCGCGATGCCGACGAAACCGAACCCGCCGGTGAATTCGAGCACGAGCCGATGCTGGACACCCATCAGCTCGTTCAGGCTCATGCAACCCGCCAGGGCTCCCGAGAGCGTCATTGCGACCAGCACCTGCGTGCCGGGCGATATCCCGCCGAAGACCGCTGCTGCCGGACTGGCGCCGACCACCCGCGTGCGGTAACCGGCACGGGTATGCCAGACGAAGAGCCACGCCCCGGCGCAGCAGAGGAGGGCCAGAACGAGCGACACGTTGAGCGGCGAAGACGGGATCTCCCATCCAAGCGCGCCGGCTACCTCGTGCACGTACGGGAGGCGGGCGTGTTCGGCGAAGGCGCGGGTCTCCGGCTGCATCGAACCCGCCGGAGACATGACGTTGACCAGCAGGTACACCATGATCGACGTCGCAATGAAGTTGAACATGATGGTGGTGATGACGATGTGGCTGCCCCGCCGGGCCTGAAGAACGGCCGGCACGAATGCCCAGGCTGCCCCGAACAGCGCGGCGGCCGCGATCGCGACTGGCAACAGCAGGAGAAACGGGAGAACATCCAGGTGCAGGCAGACCAGCGCCACGCCCAGCCCACCGATCAACGCCTGCCCTTCGCCACCGATGTTGAACAGACCGCACTGAAACGCCACGGCCACCGCCAGGCCGGTAAAGATGAAACTGGTGGCGTAGAACAGGGTGTAGCCGACCGCTTCGCCAGACCCGAAGGCACCCCCCACCAGTACCTGCACCGCCTGCCACGGATCCTCTCCGGCGAGCAGCACGATCAGGCCGCAGGCGGCGAAGGCGGCCAGCAGGTTGAGCCCGGGCAACAGCCCGAGCACCGACCAGCGGGGAAGGCCCGAGACGGGATCGGGTGCCGTGACGCTCAAGGGGCGCGGTCCGGGACGTCCGACCCGCGCACGCCGCCCATCAGCAGTCCGAGGTCCGGTTCAGCCGCCCGTCCGGCCGGAACTTCGCCCATGATCCGGCCGCCGGCCATGACCATGACCCGGTCCGACAAGTCCAGGATCTCGTCCAGATTCGCGGAGACCAGCAGTATCGCCTTGCCGGCGTCGCGCAGGCTTCGAATGCGGTCATGGATGAAATCGACGCCGCCGAGGTCGACCCCGCGCGTGGGCTGGCCGACCAGCAGTACCTTGGTGGCGCGCTCCACCTCCCTGGCCAGCATCAACTTCTGCTGGTTGCCGCCCGAGAGTTCGGCCGTTCGTCGCTGTGGGTTCGCCGGTCGGACGTCGAACGCCTCCATCCTGGCCCGCGTGTCGCCGGCGACGGCCGGCCAATCCAGCCTCAGGCCGCGACCGTAGCGGGGATCGTGGTGGTAGCCGAGGATGGCCGATTCACACGCCCGGAAGGGCATGACCAGTCCGGAGCGCCGGCGGTCCTCGGGGACGTGGGCTACGCCTCGGCGGCGGCGGTCGCGACTGCCTGAAACCGCCGGTTCCCCGTCCACCAGGATCCGTCCCGTGGCGACGGGCCTGAGCCCAGCCAACGCTTCCAGGAGTTCGCTCTGCCCATTGCCCGCGACCCCGGCAATTCCCATGATCTCACCCGCGCGGACCGAGAACGACACATCGTGCACGCGCGCAACGCCCGCTGAATCGCGAACCGTCACCCGATCCACATCCAGCAAGGAACGCCCCGGCTCGACCGGTACTCCCCTGCTTGCCGGACGAATTTGCCTCCCCACCATCAGTTCCGCGATCTCGGAAACCGTGGTGTCGGCAGTGCGCCGACGGGCCACGACGGCACCGCGCCGCATGACTGCCACCCGGTCGGTTGCCGCCATGATCTCTGCCAACTTGTGGGTGATGAGGATGACGGTCTTGCCCCGACCGGCCAGCGTACGGAGGATGCGGAACAGCCCTTCCACTTCCCGCGGGGAAAGCACGCTGGTGGGTTCGTCCAGGATCAGAATGTCGGCCCCCCGGTACAGGGCCTTCAGGATTTCGACCCGCTGCTGCTGTCCGACCGGCAACTCACCGACGGGCACATCCATCGGCACCTGCAGGCCGAATTCGCCCTCCAGTTCCGCCAGCTTTCGCCTCGCCCACCGGCCAGCCGGGCCCAGCAGCGGGCTGCCCTCCGCTCCCAGCATCACGTTCTCGACCACAGTAAACGTCTCCACCAGCATGAAGTGCTGGTGAATCATGCCGATTCCGGCCGCTATGGCGTCGCCGCTGTGCCTGAAGCCGACCGGCTTGCCGCCGATCAGGATCTGGCCACGGTCGGCGCGATAGAACCCGTACAGGATGTTCATCAGCGTGGTTTTGCCGGCGCCGTTCTCGCCGACGATGCCGTGGACCGTCCCGGATGACACCGACAGGTCCACCCGCCGGTTGGCATGAACTTGGCCGAACCACTTGTCCACGGCACGCAGCTCCACGGCTGGCGCGCCGTTCGCTGCGGTCACCGTCTCATCACCAGCTGGAATCGCGCTTCGGCTAGTCCGCGGGACAGGTTCCGTCGGCGACGTAGTCATGGACGCGGATGTCGCCGCGCTTGATGTCCGCTGCCGCTCGTTCTGCGGCGGCCTCCATCTCGGAGGAGACAAGCCCTTCGTTGAACTCGTCCAGCGCCCAACCGACCCCGCCCTCCTTGAGGCCCAGTTCGCGCACGCCGGCCGTCCACGTGCCCTGACGGGCACTTTCAAATACCTCGTAGGCCGCCACGTCGACCCGCTTCAGCATCGACGTCAGGATATTTCCGGGATGGAGATGATTCTGGTTCGAATCAACCCCGATCCCCAACATGTCCGCGTCTGCCGCCGCCTGGAGTACTCCGAGACCCGTGGTACCCGCGGCATGAAAAATGACGTCAGCGCCACGGTCGAACTGCGACCTGGCGAGTTCTGCCCCCTTCACGGGGTCGTTCCAGGCCGCGCCGGTGGTGCCCACCATGTTCTGGAAGATCTCGACGTCGGGGCTCGCGTGCCGCGAGCCCAGCACATAGCCGCAGGCAAACCTCCGGATCAACGGCACGTCCATGCCGCCGACAAACCCCAGCTTTCCGGTGCGGCTGGCCATCGCGGCCAGGATTCCCACGACGAATGCGCCCTCGTGTTCCCTGAACACGATCGATCGCACATTTGGCCGGTGAACCTCCGAGTCGATGATGGCAAAGCGGGTCTCGGGAAATTCGGCGGCAATTCTCTCCAATGCCGACGCGTACTGGAAACCCACGGCAAGGATCGGGTCGTAGCCGCGGCGGGCGAACGTACGCAGCGCCTGAACCCGCTGGGAATCGGTTTGGACTTCGAAGTCCCGAAACTCGATTCCCGTATCGGCAGCGAACCGCTTGGCACCGTTCCAGACGCCTTCGTTGAACGACTTGTCGAATTTGCCGCCGAGGTCGTAGACGACACCGGGCCTGATGTCCGCGGCGTGGGCCGAACACCCTGCCAGTATCAGGATGATCGCCGCCAAGTTTTGATACTTCACGCGGGGTCTCCGTCAACCTCTCGCAATATGCACGCTCCGGCCATGGATATTACGGTCGGAGAAGTCGTATTCCGTGACGGCATTATGACGATGCCGCAGCAAATGCATACGGTTGGATCGGACAGGCATGCCGGCCGTGATCCCGCCGAGTGCGCCGACGCAACCAGGCCCGCGACGCTGTCGTCACCCCGCTTGGCCGCCGGCGTTCAGGGCGACCCGGTCGGTAAAGCCCCGACAGGGACTTCTCGGCATTGCCGGTAGTCGTCATGGACGGCCTTCGTCGTCCGTACCGACACCCGCACGAGATCGCGAGCACGCGGCCCGACCGCCGCGACTGACCTCCTGCCCACGTCCCTCCCCAGACCGCCCGCGACCGGCAGACGCGAGCCACCGACATCCGCAATACGCCCCGACCATGCACCCGGCCGACACTGTCGCCCATCGCGGTTCGGCAGGTGCGACGCAACGATCAGTTCGCGGCCACAGCGTTCCAAATAACGCAATGAATTATTGATCGTAACAGGCTGGCATCCGGATCACCCGAGACTGCTACCATTGGCCTGCCGCAACTGCCGGCGCGGCCAGTGGCATGTATCATCTGATGCGCTGCGCGGCCCTGTGGCGAGAACCGATCCTCAGGTGGGCACTGCACCGGCGGACACGTGCGCGAGGTGGCGTTGGTCGCCGTCGTTGTCATGGAAAGACCCGGATGCCCGCTTCCGCCGATCCGGCACCGGACGACAGGATGGCGGGCGGGGCAATCGAGAAATACACAGGGGGCGGGAACAACTCCTCTCGCCTGGACGGCAGGAACCCCAGCCCGCTCATTGGCGCCGGCATCCGTCGCAGCCGGAGTTGGCGACCGCCCGCTTCGGTATCGTTCGTCGGGCCACAACACCGCTCTGATCCGCACCGTGGAGGCGGCGGCAATTCGGGGGAAGCGGGACCGAATTGACCGCTTGAGACCGTTCTCAGCCAGACCCCTTGAAACCGTGCGCCCGGCGCAATTCCGAACCAATAAAGTATCGCTGCTGCCGGCTTGTGGATGGCAAGGTACGTACGGCGCGGCACGCTTGATTCTTTGACAATCCGGAAATACATACTACATTGCGCGAAATGCAAATAAATTTATTTTCAGTCCAGTCTTTCACGACCCGAACTTATGGGACTGTGCCGTCCCCACTTGCCGGGCCCTCGAGCAATGTTCATGCGACATCCATCGCAATTCAGGGGAACAAAGCCGCACCGGTCGAGAGTCGGCCCAGTGGCCGCTCGGGCTCCACAGGAACCGACGACCGCCTGAGAGGTGGACCTCGGCTTCGTCGTCGGTATCCGGTTTGGTGCGGTCGCCAACCCTGGAACCAGGGCGGTCTGGAGAAACCAACATGATTCAGGAACACCTGACCATCCGCGGCTTTCGGACGACGATGCGGCGTATCGTTTCGGCGGTCGTGGGTGAGCTTCGGCAGATCGCACAAGAAGATGCCCATTCCGGGGAGCGGCGGCCCGCACGCGACCGCAGGATCGAAATGCTCAACGCCTACCGGCAAGGCGCGTCGTTGCGGGCCGTAGGCGAACAGTTCGGGGTGTCGGGGTCACGCGTGCAGCAGATCCTGAAGTCGATGCCCGACTACCAAGCTGCCAGAGACGCCGCGAGATCCCATCGCCGGGGAACGTCGGCGGGAGCGCGGCCGGCACAACCCCAGTCGCTGCAGAGGACCCCGAATTCACGCGACGTGCGGAGATCGTGGAAAGCGGCATCTGATGGCGAGGACGTGTTCGAGCGTCTCTATCAGATGCGTGCTGCCGGCAAGAAGTGGAAGGATCTCGCGGAGGCGGTCGGTCGACCTCCGGATCGGAGCAATGCGCACTCCACCATGCTGCACATGAAGCGGCAGGCGAAGGCAAGGGGCCGTCCGTGGCCGATCAAGCAGGCCCATGACGCGGCGCGGCCGTCACGCGCGACCGGCATGATTCCCGAGGCCGATTCAGCGGGATAAGCCGAGCAGGCCGGCGATCGGCGCATCGCAGGACAGCATCCCCGGCTCAGGTAGTTCGAGGCGCGTTCCCGCCCCGGGGCAGTTGCGACAAGCCCAAGCATCTGCCAGTACATGACCCGCCCTGACCGGTAACTGGGAGAGAGGCCGTCATGCGTGGACTGTATTTCCTTGGGAATCGCGAGCTGGACTTGCGCGAAATCCCCGACCCTACTCCCGGCCCTGGCGAGGTCGTACTCAAGATCAAAGCGTCGGGAATGTGCGGCAGCGATCTCAAGTTCTACCGGCCGCCACCAGGGGAAGCACAACGTGCACTCGGTCTAGGTGACGATGTGCCGCCAATCATTGGCGGCCACGAACCCTGCGGCGTGGTTGCCGAGCGGGGTGCCGGGGTAACGCCGGAAGCCGCACCGATCGATGCGCGGGTCATGAACCACCACTATGCCGGGTGCGGCCTGTGCGACTCCTGCCGGGTTGGCTGGACGCAGATGTGTGAGACCGGCCCCGTGAAGGTCTACGGTGTGACCGCCGACGGCGCGCACGCCGACTACATCGTGGTACCGGCCGTCAGCCTCGTTCCGTTGCCTGAAGCGCTCAGCTTTGCCGAGGGTTCTGCGATCGCCTGCGGTACCGGAACCGCGTACGGCGCGCTGTGCCGCCTGCCCAGACTCGGGGGCTCGACCCTCGCGGTTTTCGGCCTCGGACCGGTCGGTCTCAGCGCCGCACTGCTCGGTGAAGCCATGGGCGCGCGGGTCATCGCCGTCGAAGTGGGGTCGGAACGGCTGGCGCTCGCCACTGAGTTCGGTGCTGACGCGACTGTCGACGCCGCTTCCACTGACCCGGTAGAGGCCCTGATGGACCTTACCCATGGCCGCGGAGTGGACTTGGCCATCGATTGCAGCGCTTCCTCCGCGGCACGCTCGGCGGCCGTGCGTTCGACGGGGCGATGGGGCACCGTGTGTTTTGTCGGCGAGGGTGGCGACGTCACGATCGACGTCAGCCGCGACATGATCCGGAAGCAACTCTCCATCATCGGCTCCTGGACATTCAACGCGACCGGACAGGCCGAGTGCGCCCGCTTCATCGCTGACCGCAAGATTCCGTTGGAGAAGATTTTCACCCATCGGTACACGCTTGATGAAGCCGTGGATGCCTACCGCCTGTTCGATACGCAGACCACGGGCAAGGGCGTGTTCCTGTTCGACTGAGCCCGCAACGCCGAAGGCCCCGCTGCCGCTCCCCGCAGCGGCAGGCGCCTAGTGAATGTCCCTCGCGTCGGCCATGGCGCGCCGGAGCTGCGCGATATCAAATTCGGGCTGGCGTGCGCACGCTAGAAGCACGGCCTCGCGCCGAGTCAGCAGGTCCACGGCCGACGGGAGTTCCTTCACCGCCTCCGATGGAATGACGACGGCCCCGTGACGGTCGGCAT
>JAJEGJ010000095.1 GCA_022819905.1 Alphaproteobacteria bacterium | reverse complement strand
AATGCCCCCGATCAGGCGGACGCGGTCATCAGCCAAAGTCAAGAAGCTTTCAATATCCGCCTTCACTTCGAGCCCGGCGAAACTTTGGACGCGGGTCGCCCACATCCGGCCGACAGCTATCTGGACTATGCGCTGGAACGGATGCTCGGCAGAAGATTGGATTATTCATACCGGTATGACACCCGATCGCATGATGACGCGGTGGAGGTGCAGGTGGAGCTGCCTTCAGGTGTCCTGACCGTCGTCGCGCCGATCGAGCATGTGTCGAGTTCCACGACCAATATCTTTATCTCGCTGATGATCATGAGCTCGGTTCTCGCGTTCGTGCTGGCCGTCTATTTCTTACGGCAACAGGTCCTTCCACTTCGCGCCGTCGCCAGAGCAGCTGAACGGTTCGGTCGCGGAGACACTCACGCCCCGCTTGTTGTTCGAGGTGCCACGGAGGTCCGGAGAGTGGCGCAGGAATTTCTGACGATGCGGGACCGGATCCAGGCTCAAATCGGACAACGCACCGAGTTTCTTGCGGGCGTCAGCCACGACTTGCGGACCCTCGTCACGCGGCTTCGTCTACAGCTGGAACTGTTGGGTGACACTGACGACCGGAACAGTATGAAAGCCGATCTCGATGAAATGGAATTCATGATTGAATCCTATCTCGCGTTTGCGCAGGGAGAAGGGGAGGAGGCCCCTGATAATGTTGACCTAGGCGAACTCCTGCGCAACGTTGTCGTGCGACTGGACGATGGTTCCGGTCGCATCGAGCTCAGTCGGTGCGAGCCAGTACGCGCACGTGTTCGGGCTGGAGCAGTCCGTCGGGCCATTACAAATCTTGTGGAAAACGCGTTGCGGCAAGGGCATCGGCTAAAAGTCAGCCTGATGCAACAGAGGGACGGTGCCCATATCGTGATTGATGACGACGGACCGGGAATTCCTGCCGAACAACGTGAAGAAGCCTTCAAACCGTTCCGGCAACTCGATAACGGAGGAATGTCCGGAGGTACGGGCCTCGGGCTTACGATTGCCCGGGATATTGCTCGAAGTCATGGCGGGGAGATCGAGCTAGCTGACTCGCCGGCAGGGGGATTGCGCGCCCTGTTCCGTATTCCGCTGTAACCGCGTCCACGCCGGTGGTCTTGGCGATGTACCGATGAACACGCCCGCGCATCTGCTCATGGGACTTGCAGCCTGCGGTCGGCCCGGCATGAAGTCCAGAAACGCCGCGGCTTTCGCCGGCGCCTTTCTTCCCGATGCCACCATCATTGCCATGGTGCTTTGGCAAGGGTGGGTGATGGGTCGGACTGGCCAGCAAATCTTCGGGACCGACTATTTCACGGAATTTTGGCAAGAGATCTTTGCGATCTCGAACTCCATCCCGATTTTCCTTGCGTTCGCGGCCCTTGGGCTCCTGACAAGACACCGATGGGCCGTCGCGTTCGCAGGTGCCGCGATCCTGCACGTGCTCACGGACATACCACTCCATGCAGGCGACGGTCATCCGCCATTCTGGCCGTTCTCCGATTGGACATACCTGAGTCCGTTCTCCTACTGGGATGTTCGTTACGGAGCTGCCGTCCTGGCTCCCGCTGAATTTCTTCTTTGCGCCGGGCTCCTCATTTGGCTCTGGAGGAGCTACCAGGGCGTCTTGACCCGCGTAACCATAGGATCCTGTTTGGCCATCGAAGCGTTGTTCGTGTTCGCTGCCGAGGCCGTCTACGGGATGTGAGGAGTGGTGTTCGAAGATCGGCACGAGCGAGGATACGGATGCCGCCGCCGAAAGAGGGCGTGTTCGGATACCTTTCATGTGCGCATAATGAGGATTATGACAAGTTCTGGTATTCCTCACGATTATCTTCTAAGCACTTGTACTGGTGTCCATACTGGACATCACCCTGTTATCCCGACAAACCTCCCGAGATGCGCCGGGCCTTCCAATGCGTCGTGGTCCGCGCCACCGTGCAGGCTTTATCGGTCTGCCGGGCCAGCGCTGGCTGCCCACTCCCCCCATGCAATGACGCTTCTCCGCACGCGTTCGAGATCTTGCTACCGGTTGAGCGATCACTGCGGCGTAGAGGAGCGGCCAATGGCGGTCACGACAGCAAGCAAAGATCCACTTCTGTTCGGACCCAGCTGCAGTCAACCCTACGGCAATGCCGCCGGGCCTATGGCCTCCCCCGAGGCTTGTCCGGTGAGACTGCCAACAACTTCCAGGGGGTCACACAAGACGAGTGACCTCCAGACGGATGATCGTCCCACCTGCAGGACCTAATGGGACGATCAGGCTTGGCGAATCGGGTTGTCGTAGCGGCGGTGGCGCGATAATGTCGTACGGTGTCACCTTTACGTGGAGTGAATATCCAGCCGCGACCACCAAGCTAACGATACTTCACGCCCCTCGTACGATGGCAATGGCGCCTGAATCCCAGGCATTCCGACCATAAGGCGATTGACGACATGCAGAAACTGATGCGAGACGCAGTACCACCCATCGGGATCATCGCGCTAGGCCTCGCCCTCCTCCTGATGCCACTCCGTTACGCCACGGCCCAGGACAGCCCCGTCAGTATCGGCGGCGCACTGGGAGTGAACTGGGTGTATGGCGACTACGACAACCGCCGAGGCGAAAACCTAGGGGACGTGGACCTAGAGATCTTCCGTCTTAATGCCGACCTTAGCCACAACAACCTCATCGGCAGGGTGGAATACAGGTGGTACGACGGATACAGCATGATGCACACGGCATGGCTGGGGTATCAATCGGACGCCTTTGGCACGGTGCGGGCTGGTATCGTGCGTGTCCCCTTCGGTCCCGGCGACTATGGAGTGTCGTCGAGCTGGTACTTCGATCAGCACTTTTACGTCGGGCTCATCGATGACATGGATCTTGGAGTCAGATGGACGACGTCCGTCGCAGGCCTGGACGTTGACCTCGCCTACTTCTTTCGGGATGAGGGACACTGGGACGGGGAAAGCCTCGACAGCTCGCGATACAACTACGATCCGGTAACCAGGATCTACGAAGACATTGGTGAGGCTGGCTTCAAGGAAAACGGTCAGTTTAATGTACGGGCTGTTTACCCGATGGACGGCGGCGGAGACATCGGAGCGTCCATCCAGTACGGACAGCTAGAAGGGACAAACATCGACGACAACGGTGCCGATCATTTCGCTGCCTCTGTACACGGGACGACCTCCTTTGGTGACCTGAAGCTTGTTTCTCAACTGTCGTATTACAAGTACGACATCACCGACGATACCCCTTGGGAAACCGGCGACCTTATCCTCGTGGGGGCGTACGACTACACCGACCTCATTGCGTCCGAGGGATGGATTCCCTCCGTTTCGCTTCGGTATGGCGGCATCGATGCGTCAGAGCTGTCGTGGGTCGATAGCGTCACACCATACGTCGAGTGGAGTTCGATACTGAAGACAAACGACGAATTCAACAACAGTTCCTTGTGGACAATTGGCGCCTCGTGGTACTGGGGCGGTGTGTACGTGTACACCGACCTCGGGTTCTCCGACGGCAACTGGTTCGTCGGGCAAAGTGGTGACTTTGGCGCCAACACGGACACCGACTGGGAGAAGCGGTTCAACATCAACGTCCGCTACTACTTCAACTTGTTCAAGTGATCACGTCCGAATCCTGTGGATTCGAGGTCTAAGGGGGCAAGTTGCGGGACCGATCCGAGTCCTAGGCTCCGGGGTTCCCGAGTTCGGCTCGCCTACCTGTCCAAAGGAACGTGACGGTACGTACTCGAGTGCCGCACCGCCCTCCGTGTTCGTTTCGGATCCGAGACGGATATAGGCAGGCGAGCAGGCGCCGGGTCTTTGGCGGACGGATGCCGTGTCGCCTGGTGCGGCCCCGGACGGAAACATTCGCCTCAGCGCCCCATAAAGGATGTTCGCCAAGCCGCCTGATCAACTGGAGATCAAGTCGACCCGTTTTCTGTCACGAGCGCGACGGCGTCGAGCGCGGATCATGGGCCTGATTGTCTCCCGCTTCGCGAGGAGAATTCACCCCAAGCGATATGAAGCCGGGCCGTCGTTGCTCCGACTACAAGCCTGGCGGGCCATCGCGACACATGACTGATTGTTAGCGAACCTGGACCACCACATTCGGAAGATACCCTGCACGCTCCAGCCTCTGCACGAACACGTCCGCTTCCCGGGCAGACGCGAACGGTCCGAATCGCACTCGGTGCCACCGGTGATCCTCGCTCACCTGAATGCTTGGATCACCAAACTTCGACAATCTCCAGGCAAACCGCTGGGCATTGTCAGGGAGTCGAAAGGCGCCCACCTGGACGTATACGCGATCCGTCCTGACCGTCATCACGGGTTCGTGTGCCTCCTGCTCCCGCTGCAGCGGCTCGGTCAGGAGATGCGGGCCACTGTCCAGCAGTTCAAGGCGGACCGGGGCCACCCCGACTTTTTCCACGCCGAGCAACTGGGCTGAACGCCGCGAAAGATCGATGATCCGATCTCCGACGAACGGCCCCCGGTCATTGACCCTCACCACGAGCTGGCGCCCGTTGTCAAGGTTGGTGACCCGTACCTTGCTGGGCATCGGCAGCGTCTTGTGCGCGGCGGTCAGCGCGTACTGATCAAAAATCTCGCCATTGGCCGTCGGTTTTCCGTGAAATTTCGGTCCGTACCACGAGGCCAGCCCCTCTGCTCGGTAATCCGGCTGAACCCTTGGCGTGTACCTGCGACCTGCAACGGTATAGGGCGCTCCGACCTTGTAGATTCCGGCGCTGCTGGGGATTTGCGGCGCTTCCTGCGGCACTTCCAGCGGCGCCACCACCGGCGCAGGCTTGCTGCACGCCGACACCAACATCGCCGCGCACACGAACATCGTGAAAAACGTTGCCAGATGCATCTCAGAGGCCCCGGGCAATTCGGTCCGAGAGAATTCCCACGGCGGTCGCATAGAAGCTCGACCGGTTGTACGTCAGCGTAACCCGAAAGTTCTCGTATACGAGGAATGCGGGACCGTTCGGGTAATCCGGGGCCACCACGGACGCAGCCAGAGCCCGGGTAGGGAGGTCGGTGCCGTTGGCTCGCCGAACACCCAGCGCCTGCCACTCGGGAATCGTGTGCGTGACGTCAAGGCCAATCAAATCCGGATCAAAGCCTGGAGGAAGTTTGACCCCCCTGCCCCACGTGATGTCATCGCGCCAGCCGTGACGCTTGAGGTAATGGGCGATGGAGGCGAAAACATCGGCTTCCGTCGTCCAGATGTCCCGACGCCCGTCGCCATCGTAGTCCTGGGCAAAGTTGCTGAAGCTCGTTGGCATGAATTGGCTTTGTCCCATGGCGCCGGCCCATGAACCGAGCATGGAAGCAGGTTCCATGCGTTCCCGTTCCATGATGCTGAGTGCTTCCAGGAGCTCGCCTCGAAAGAACTCCTGGCGTCGACCGTCGAAGGCGAGTGTCGCCAGTGCACCCAGCACCGGAAACCCACCGGTAATCTTTCCGTAGTGGGTCTCGATGCCCCAAATTGCCAGAATGAAACGCGGCTGAACCCCGTATGTCTCGCCGACCTGCGCGAGGAGGCTTCGGTACCGCCGACCCATTTCGCGCCCTCTGTCGACGCGCTCGTCACTGATCACCCGATTGAGATACCAATCAAGGGTCACGTCCCTCTTCCACTGCTTGCGGTCGAGTTCCAGCACACGCGGCAGTGGGCCCTCCAGTTCTCGCAGGGCAGCGTCCAACGCCGACCGTCCGACGCCGTTGGCCAGCGCCTCGGCGCGCACGCCGTCAAGCCAGTCAGCAAAGGGCTCCGCCGCGACGGGGCCAGTCAACAGGAATGCCGCGGCGACCGCGGACAGCGTGAACTTCATGACTCGTGCCCGATCAACACACCTGGATTGAGAATTCCGGCCGGGTCCAGTTCCTTCTTCGCCGCCGCAAGTGCGTATCCGAAGAGTGCTGGACGCTGCTTCGTGTACCACGGCATGTGGTCGCGCCCCACCGCATGATGATGGGTGATCGTTCCGCCCGCCGCCAGCAACGCTTCGCTGGCCGCTGCCTTGATCGCTCGCCAAGCCTGGATGGCACCGCCTTTCGGCGCGTGCGCATGGAACGTGAAGTACGGTGCGGGACCGTCGGCGTAGACATGCGTGAACCGGCACGTGACATGTCCCGGCGCACCGGTTACCCGAAGAATCGCGTCTCCAATGCCGTCCGCGACCGCGCGGTGAAAGTCTGGAAACCGGTCCCACGTGATCGCAGTTTCGACCGCATCCACGATAAAGCCATGGGCAATCAACGTCTCGCGAACGAAGGGCGCACCCATGAAGGCTTCTCGCCAGGTACCTGCCGCGCCACTTCGGTTGGGAGCATCCCCGCTGTTCTCGTCGGAGATCCCACCGAATTCGGCGGTGCACTGGAGTGCTTCTTCCATCCACGCATCAACCCGATGGTTCGCATTCTCAAATCCCAGAACCAGCAGATGGCGGCTGCCATCACCGACGCCCGTGAGTTGCGCTTCTCCCGCGTCGATCACGCGGCAGTTCGCCGGCCACAAACCGGCCTGAACCACTCCCTGCGCAGCGTTGGCCGCGTCCAGGAACTGTTCAAACCACACGGCGGTGCTTCGTCGATAGGCCGGCCGTGGCACCACGCGCATCCACGCAGATGTAATGACGCCAAGTGTCCCCTCCGATCCGGCAAAGAGGCGATCGGGGCTAGGCCCCGCTCCCGAACCCGGCAAGCGACGAGTCTCCAATGTTCCGCGTGGGGATACGACCCGAAGTGATTCGACGGAATCCTCGATGTGGGTCTGCAGTGTCGCAAAATGGCCGCCGGATCTGGTCGCGATCCAGCCTCCCAGGGTCGAGAACTCGAAAGACTGCGGAAAGTGCCGGAGGGTCAGGCCATGCGGCTTGAGCTGTCGTTCCAACACGGGTCCGAGCGCGCCTGCTTCGATACGGGCAGCACGGGCCACGACATCCACGTCGATCACGCGGTTGAGTTTCCGTAAGTCCATGCTGACCGTGCCGGCGAACGTATCGCCCACGGTTGGTTCCACCCCTCCGACCACGCTCGATCCTCCGCCGAAGGGGATGACTGCCACATTGGCGTCGGAGGCCCAGTCCAGAACGGCCACCACATCACGCTCGTTTCTCGGCCACATGACGAGATCCGGGGCACATTTGAAGTCGTGGTCAAACGCCCGGATATAGTCAGGGAACGACTTCCCATACGTGTGCGCAGCCCGGTCATGCGTGTCTGTGGAGGCGATGCTGACAAGAACAGACGGCGCCTGAATTCGCGGGTCAGGCAGCGTGACGCGATCAAGCGCGGGCCACCTCATCTTCGTTCCGGGACTGACTCCGGTGAGCTCGGACACTCTTCCAACCGTGGTCGCGGCTTGTCCGGCCTCTGGGATTTGATCCTCATACCCCCAGCCCCAGAACTTGTAGCGGCGCTCAGACATCCCGTTGCTCCTAGAGTCCGAAGCGGATCAGACACACCCGAGAAATGCGTTCCCTGAATGTGTTGGCGCCGCGATAGGCCATCTAGTATGGAAACCGCCGCCGGCAAGTGAAGACGCGCAGCTGGCAGTTACCGGTCCAGCGCCGCGGCCCGCAAGACGCAAGCCACCGGACGATAGCGGAGAGAATCGCGATGAAAACTACTTGGAGTACTTTGACGCTGCAGGAGCGCGAAGCTCACTTCAATCCTCGTATTGCGGTTCCGTCTGCAGACACCTATCTCGAAAATGCGGCAAGAGCTGCGGCAGCGGCCCGTGAACGGCTCGCCAGCGATTCACACTTCGACGTACGATACGGCTCCGGGACAAAGCAGACTGTCGACATCCTCAAGGGCCCGTCCAGTGGTCAGGACGCCCCGCTGGTGGTGTTTATTCACGGCGGTTACTGGCGCGCCCTCGACAAGGACGACCACACGCATCTGGCGCTCCCCTTCGTCGATGCCGGCGCAGTGTTCCTCAACCTCAACTACGACCTTTGCCCGGATGTGACCGTGAGCACAATCGCCAAGGAAATACGTGCGGGTCTGATCTGGGCGGCCCGGCATGCCGGCGGCTACGGCGGTGATCCAAACCGGATCTTCCTGTACGGCCATTCGGCAGGCGCCCACCTAGCCGGCATGATGATGACGGAAACCTTTCCGCCGGAAGCAATCCGACCGGAACAGGTCCGGGGTGTGTTCGCGATTTCCGGGATCTACGAACCCGAAGTTGCGCGCACGCTACCGGTCAACGAAGAAATCGGCCTTGACGCTGCCGAAGCCGCAAGGAACAACGTGCTACAGCGTACTCCGCAGCACAGTTGGCCCACCCTGGTCGCCGTCGGCGAAGCCGAACCCGCCGGCTGGGTGGAACAATCACGCGCTTTCGAGGCGCTTCTCCGTGCCCAAGGTATCCCTGTCGAATTCATCACCGCAGCGGACTGCAACCATTTCAGCTTTCTCGAAATTCTGTCCGACTCAAATCACCCCCTGGTTACCAACATGGTGCAACGGCTCGACGTCTAGCGGCAGGCGCTTCGACGTGAGCACGTCACCGGGGTTCGTTCGATCGTAAGCCGCACGGAGCAGAGGTTGGAGCACGTCACGGTCGTGCTCGTCCGGCGACCTGGGCGAAGCGCCATTCGCCGTCGGCCGCGCTCAACCGCATGTCCTGCATGTTCGCATGGCGCGACCCGTTCAGCGCATCCACCCGCGATTGTCCCGGATTCGGACCCAGGCGACGTGTCGGCTACGTCCCCTCGATCTCACGCCGGCAGCAGACGGGAAGCCGAGACGAACAGGCGGTTCCGCTGACGGGGGCTGTTCCGGCAGGTGGGCCGCACGGACGCGGAAGGGGGCAAGCATGGCGATATCAGACTGGAACCGGCGGCATGAGCCGGGCCGCAAGCAACACACGGCGGTCGACGATGAGCGCCGACGTGGAGGGCGGCTAGTCCCCGCGCACGGCGGATGGGGCCGGGCGCCCCTGCCCGCCCCTGCCGGACCCGTAACCAGCGGCGATAGAGGTCAAATTCCGCGAGACGGGAGAGTAACGTTGGCCACCGCTGTCGGGTGGCTGCCCGCGCTGGAAGGGGGCGTGCGGATGGCGCTCTCGACCGACTGGTCGCCGAGTGAATCGCTCAACATGTGCGAGGGGATCAAGTGCGCAAGACGGGTGGCGAAGGACGCTGGCATGGCATCGTCCAGCGAGGCACTGTGGTGCGTCCACCGCCAGCCCGTTCAATGCCCTCCAGATACATGTTGCCGGGCAGGCGGCGGCCGGAGCCGCCGCAACCAAGGGAGACCACCACGGCGGCCGCCTCCATGCACGCCGAGAGCGGCACCTGGTATTGCCGCCTGTGCCGCGCCGCCCGCCCGGCGGCGTTCATAGACCTCCGTGCCGGTTGCCCAGGCCGTCGATGATCGGGCAGTCCGGCCTGTCATCCCCCTTGCAGGCGTCGACCAGATGGGCGAGATCGTCGTGCAGCAACCGCAGCTCCCGCCGCTTCTTCGCGATCTCCGCCAGCCGCTTCATTGCGATGCGTCTCACGTCCGCGCTGGACCGGTGCTGGTCCTCGTAGAGGCTCAGAAGTTCCCGGCACTCCGCGATCGAGAACCCGAACTCCCGCGCCCGGCGGATGAATGCCAGCTTCCGTACCGCGCCCGCGTCGTAGGTCCTGTATCCCGCCGCCGTCCGCGACGGCGCCGACACCAGTCCGATATCGGCATAGTAGCGGACGGTCTTCACGGGCAGCCCCGCCGTCCTCGCGGCCGTGGAGATATTCATTTTCGGCTCATTGACTCTCCAGTTACTGGAAACCTTACATAGTCCTCAGGAATGCATCAATCGCTATCGACATGACTGCCATCACCGCGGGTTTCCCGATCGACTGGCGCTGCCGCCACACATGGCGAACGGCGTCGAAGAATACCGCCTGGTGCCTGCTGGGCTGCGCCATCGGCGATTTCGGAACCATCGCCTTCTTCCAGTTCACCGGGATTCCCTGGCCAACCCTGGCGATCATGAGCCTCGCTATCGCGAACGGGCTGCTGACCTCGATCGCGCTGGAAACGGTCATCCTCTCCCGCCAGATGGATCTGCGGACGGCGTTTCGGACCGCGATCGGGATGTCGTTCATTTCGATGGTCGCCATGGAAACCGTGATGAACGCGGTCGACTGGGCGCTGACCGGCGGCGCGATGCTGACCTGGTGGGTCGTGCCGCTCATGCTGGCCGCCGGCTTCGTCACTCCGCTGCCCTACAACTACTGGCGGCTGAAGGCGCTCGGGAAGGCATGTCACTGAGCAGGCCGCGATCCTGCTCGTCCTGGCGGTGATCCTGGGCGCTGCCGGATACCTGCAATTCGGCGACGGCGGGGACACTGGCGGCGCCGGGCCGCCGATCGTTTCGGTGAACGTGCCGGCCACGCTCTCGGCGCGGGCGCAGCTCGGGCGGAAGACCTACGAGGCGAAAGGGTGTAGCGCACCGGGGCGTACGGCATGGCCTGCAGCCAGGGCGTCACCCGGCGCAGCTGCGTGGACGCCTTCACCAGCGTGAAGAACGTCGGCGCCAGCGGCTTCGCGCCGCGCATGCGCGCCATGTCATGGAGCTGCGCCTGCTGGTCGAGCATCTCGTTCCAGACGAACCGGCAGGCGCCGGCAACCGCGGCCAGGCGCCGGGCGATCGCCGGCCGATCGAACAGCACCCGGTAGACGATCTGCCGGTGCTCCACGCCGCCAAGCGTGTCGGGCATCGGTTCGCTGGCGCTCTGGTCGGGCAGGCTGGACTGTGACGGATGTTTCATATGTGTTCTTGTAGCATAAGAACACTGACGCAATAATTCGGGACCCATCCGATCTGTCGAGTAATCGATATAAGCCCCAAAAAATTCCGGCTAGACGCGGCTGTTTCTCAGGACCACCTCGCTGTTCAGACCTGCCTAGACAAGAAAATGGAAATTTTCACCCTACATTCTAGAGTTGACCATGTTGGCACGTACGCCGTCTGGTTTGCGGGCGCGCCCACGCACTACTGCAAGGAACCCCAACCATGAACACCAAGCTCGTCTCTTGTAGCTCCATCTTGCTGCTTGCCCTCACGGTCGGGTTGGCGGGTTGTCAGTCCGGTGGCCCGAAGCAGGAGTTCGGAACGCTGGCGGGCGCCATCGCTGGCGGTCTCGCTGGATCGCAGATTGGCGACGGCGATGGGAAGCTTGTCGCTGTCGGAGTAGGCACACTCATCGGCGCAGCGATAGGTGGAGAGATCGGCGCAAGTCTCGACAAGGCCGACCAGCTCTATGCGGAACGGACAGCTCAGAATGCGCTCGAACACTCCCCGAGTGGTGCGGCCGTTGCTTGGTCGAATCCGGATTCCGGAAACTCAGGCACGGTTACTCCACGGCCTGCCGTACTGGTCGGTGATACCTACTGTCGTGAGTTCGTCCAGGAAATCGTTATTGGCGGTGAGCTCCACACCGGCGTAGGCCGGGCCTGCCGGAACCCTGACGGAACCTGGCAAATTCAACCGATGTAGGCACCGGCGCATGTGTCGGGTCCATCACCCGACGCATGAGCGCGCGGACAGCCCGTTGGGCGTCGCCCCTCACTGGGATGGGTCGAAAAAGGAGTGTACGGGCCCGGTGCAGCGGGCCCGAGGACACGATGCCGGGTGGTACCGGTGGCACTGCTGACGGAACCGGGGTGCAAAACGCTATTCGTCGGGGTTCGTCGCCAGGAGCTGTTTCTCTTCAGCAGCCGTAAAGGCGACGCTCAATTCTCACATATTGTTGAATATTACGATCTAATATATTGTAATACCATCATGTATGAAAACGGCTAAAAACGGGGGTGATGTTGATCTAGCGCTTTTTCACCGTCGTGGTCGAACTGCAGTCCCGTTTCGTCAGCACGAAGCCGAACTTCCGCGCGCACCCGTCCGAGACTTCTTGGGTTGTGCTAAGTGGAAAGCTCTGTCCGCACGTTCGAACGAAGGCTCTGCCCTATGAACTCCGTCATCCGTCTAAGTACCGTTTCCGGATGATCGCGGTGCGGCGCATGGCGACAATCCGAAAGAACGAAAGTCTCTACCGGGCCTGAGCACCGCTCCAGGATGCGATCCACCTGCAGCAAGGTTCCGTACTCGTCGTCCGTCCCCTGGACCACGAGTACCGGACACCGCACGTTCGGCAGATACTCCTCAATATTCCAGCTTCGAAACGCCGGATCCAGCCAGACGCGATTCCAGCCAAAGAAGGTCTTGGCCCCATCAGCATGGTGCATTGCGATTCGCTCCGCCAGGGTCGAGTTCATGTAGACCTTGGCCGCATCCTCGATGCTGGCGATTGTGAGATCCTCAACAACCACATGGGGAGCCTCGAGGATCACGGAACGAACGTGCAAATCCGCCGCAGCTGCATGAATCAGCGCGATTGAGGCCCCGTCACTGTGTCCGACCAAGATCACGTCATCGAGGGCCAGCTCGCGGCGTAGTTCGGGCAGACTCACGAGCGCTTCATCGTGCATGTAGGTCACAGCCCGGTCACCCTCGAGGACATCCGAGGCACCGTGGCCGTACCGCGAATAAACCAACCCGGGAAGCCCGGTTGCCCCCGCCAATTGCGCTGGAAAGTCTCGCCAAAGCCCTGCTGATCCAAGACCCTCATGCAGAAAGATCAGGACCGGCTCACGGTTCCGACGTTCACGGGTCCAGAAGTATTCGAGACGATGGCCTGCCGCCACAACGTGCTGTACAACATGGTCGAACCGAGCTGACACGATAAGTACTGCTCCGGATCGCGCTGTCCGCCGTCGGACGAGCATACTGGCGGCCAACCGACAGCGCGGAACCGCATCCACGAACGGATACGCAGGGATCGATGGACAACCAGGCTCCGACAACTCCTCAACATCCAATCATCACGTTCGATGCTCAGCCGGACCGCTACAAGCACTGGCGAATGGCAATCGACGGTCGAGTCGCCACGTTGACGCTGGATGTCGATGAGAAAGCAGGAATTCGAACCGGGTACGAGTTGAAACTTAACTCCTACGACCTCGGCGTCGACATCGAGCTGCACGATGCCGTGCAGCGCCTCCGATTCGAGCATCCGGAGGTGAGGGCCGTCATCATCACGTCCGCGAAGGACCGTGTGTTCTCTGCAGGTGCAAATATCCCGATGCTGGCCGCGGCCAGGCATGCGGACAAGGTGAATTTCTGCAAATTCACCAACGAAACCAGAAATGCGATCGAAGAAGCGACCTCGCTATCCGGCCAAGCTTACGTTTGCATGATCAATGGTACTGCAGCAGGCGGCGGCTACGAACTGGCACTGGCTTGCGAGGACATCGTGCTGGTCGATGACGGATCCAGCGCGGTGTCCCTACCCGAGGTGCCGTTGCTCGCCGTGCTGCCCGGTACCGGCGGCCTCACCCGCATCGTCGACAAGCGGCAGGTGCGGCGAGATCGCGCGGACTTCTTTTGCACCACTGGTGAAGGCCTGCGGGGGCAGCGGGCGCTGACATGGAAGCTCGTGGATGCCTTGGCGCCACGTACAAGACTTGCCGAGGTCGCCCGCACCCGGGCTGAAGCACTGGCCGCGAACTCTGATCGCCCAATCAACGGCGCAGGCATGCCATTGACGCAGCTTGACCGCGTGATCTCTTCAGAGGAAGTCAGGTATCGCAATCTCGCAGTTGCCATCGATCGAGCCGCCA
The DNA here is from genome assembly GCA_022819905.1 of Alphaproteobacteria bacterium. GTDB lineage: Bacteria > Pseudomonadota > Alphaproteobacteria > TMED109 > TMED109 > VXPW01. The sequence continues at coordinate 142,016 of JAJEGJ010000095.1, read as the reverse complement.
GAACCGCCACTTTTCTGCTTCAGGGGCCCGACAGCCCGCCACCTGGCAATCCGGATGAGATGATGGCCAGTGGCGACCGTTTCTGGGCGCTGGCTGTTGCGCGCGAACTGGATGACGCTGTTCTCCATCTGCGGTTCAACGAACCCGACATCGGTACCTGGGTGTTTCGGACCGCAGGCGAAGTACCCCTTGTTTCCGCCCACGACGATTTCTTGCTGGAGAATTCGCAGCATTGGCTTGTTCGCGAAATCACGCTCTTCCTGCGAAGGACCCTGAAGCGTATCGATGTTTCGTCACGCTCCCTGATTGCCTTGATCGAGCCTGGTTCTTGTTTTTCCGGCACGCTCCTGGAACTGGCTCTCGCAGCAGACCGGTCCTTTATGCTGACGGGAACTTTCGAAGGCTCCAATTTGCCGCCTGCAACGATTTGTCCCACCCGCATGAATTTCGGGCCGCTCCCGATGTGTACCGGGTTAACTCGACTCGAGACGCGTTTCTTGGGCGACGCGGCCGGGCTGGAGATCCTTCAGGAGCACGTCGGCCGTGATCTGATCGCGGAACAGGCGGAGGAACTGGGGTTGGTGACGTTTGCACCGGACGACATCGACTGGACGGACGAGGTTCGGCTGGCCGTAGAGGAACGCGCAGCATTCTCGCCCGACGCTCTCACGGGCATGGAGGCCAGTCTCCGCTTTCCGGGCCCAGAGACCATTGAAAGCAAGATTTTCGCCCGATTGAGCGCCTGGCAGAACTGGATCTTTCAGCGTCCGAACGCCGTTGGCAGCGGAGGAGCCCTGGAACTCTACGGATCGGGGAAGCAACCCGAGTTTGATCGTGGTCGGGTCTGAAATCATGCAGGCGAACTACAACGAAACCATTCCGAACAACGTCGACCTAGGGGATGATCGCCGGCTGTTACGCGCGCTTGAAAGGTGGCAGCCTGCCTACCTTCAGTGGTGGAACGAAATGGGACCCGCCGAATCAAGCGAATTCCGTGTCTACCTGCGGACGGCAATCAGTGTAGATTCGGACGGCTGGGCTCATTTCGACCATGTCCGCATGCCGGATTACCGCTGGGGAATCTTCCTCGCGCGGCCGGAAGCAAACCGCGTGATCGGCTTCGGGGACCACAAGGGCCTGCCCGCCTGGACCGAGGTTCCGGGGGAGTACCGCACGGAATTGCGTCGCCTGATCGTGACCCAGGGCGACACTGAGCCGGCTTCGGTCGAGCAGCAGCGGCAACTCGGCCGCACGGCCCCTTCGCTGTACGACTTGCGGAACCTCTACCAGGTGAATGTTGAAGAAGGCCGACACCTCTGGGCGATGGTGTACCTGCTACATGCCCATTTTGGCCGCGACGGCCGGGAGGAAGCAGAGGCCCTGCTCGAGCGTCACGCCGGAGATCCCGACAGACCTCGAATTCTCCAGGCATTCAACGAGCGGACAGACGACTGGCTCTCGTTCTTCATGTTCACGTACTTCCAGGACCGTGACGGCAAATTCCAGCTGGCGGCTCTCTCCGAATCTGGGTTCGACCCCCTTTCACGAACGTGTCGCTTCATGCTCACCGAGGAAGCTCATCACATGTTCGTGGGTGAAACTGGTCTCATGCGGGTGGTGCAGCGTACCTGCGAGTTGATGCGCGAGTTTGACACTGATGACGTTCGCGCGGTGGGTGGCGTGTCATTGCCGATGATTCAGAAGTGGATCAACTTCCACTACTCGATTTGCCTGGACTTGTTTGGTTCTGAACGGTCAACCAATGCAGCCAATTACTTCGGGATGGGCCTGAAGGGTCGTTATCAGGAGGAAAAACGGGACGACGACCATCGGCTTGTTGATACGCAGCTTGAGATTCCGAGAGTGAGCCCAGGCGGGATCGAGACCCAGATCATTTCGGCGCGGGCAGGCATGAACCTGCTGCTGCGGCGCGATTTCACGCTTGACAGCCAACGCGGTCTGGATCGCTTCAACAAGGTCATTAGCGCGCACGACATCGATTTTGAACTCACATTGCCTGATGAGAAGTTCAACCGGTCAATCGGAATCTTTTCCGAGATCGAGGCCTCCCCCAGTGGCGAATTGCTCGACGCCGAGCGTTGGGAACGCAGCAAGGACTCCTGGCTACCGACGGAGGAAGAGCGTGACTTCGTGCGCTCCCTGATGGTCCCGGTCACCGATCCGGGCAAGATCGCAGGATGGATCGCCCCGCCGAAACGGGGTATCCACGGCCAGCCCTTCGACTACGAATACGTCTTGTTCCGCTAGGCCATGGATGCCAACACGGTCGGCGTCGACACGACGACGCAACCGGCCACGCTGACATTTGCAGACACCTTTAACGCTGCCGTCGCGTTCATCGACCGCCACGTTGCGGACGGTCGGAGCGACCGCGTCGCGATTCGGGATGTCGATGGAGACACCACCTATGGAGAACTCCTCGAACAGGTAAATCGTGCCGGAAACGCATTGACGGACCTCGGACTGCATCCGGGTGACCGGGTCGTCATGGCGATCAAGGACTGCCCCGCTTTCTTCTTCGTGTTCTGGGGCGCGATCAAGGCCGGTTTCGTACCGATTCCCATCAACACATTGCTTCGTTCCAACGATTTCAAGTACATGATCAAGGATTCCGGAGCAGCTTGCGTGCTCTGGTCTCCTGAGTTCGGTGCTGAAATGGAGGCCGCGCTCGGCGCGCTGTCGTCGCCCTTGCCCCGTCAGATGCCCGTGGATGGAGCCGGCGACACGTTCGCGACTCTGACGGCCACGGCTGATCCGAAGCTATCTCCAGCTCCGGCAGCGGCGGATTCGGACTGTTTCTGGCTCTACACGTCCGGGTCCACGGGTCCGCCCAAAGGGGTTGTTCACGCCCACCGGGACATGGTGATCACCAGCCAGTGCTACGGAGTCGACGTGCTGGGCATCACTGCTGATGACGTGCACTTTTCGGCAGCGAAGCTGTTTTTTGCCTACGGCCTGGGAAACGCCATGACGTTTCCTTTGTGGACCGGAGGGCAATCCGTGCTGTTTGCCGGGCGTCCCGCCCCAATGAGCATGTTCGAGCACATCGAGCATTTTCGCCCCACGATCTACTACGCTGTTCCCACCATGTTTGCACAGCAACTCAGCATGCTAGATGAGATATCTCCCGACTTGTCGAGCTTGCGGGCTTGTGTTTCAGCTGGTGAACCCTTGCCAAGCACGATTCTTGAGGGGTGGCGGGAACAAACGGGCCTCGCGATTCTGGACGGCATCGGGACAACGGAGATTCTTCACATCTTCATCGCCAATCGGGATTCCGATGTCAGGCCCGGGATCAGCGGCAAGCTGGTGCCCGGCTACGAAGCGCGCATCCTCGATGATCACGGTTCCGAAGTTCCGGACGGAGACATCGGTCACCTCTGGGTCCGAGGGGGCTCCGTGATGTCCAGGTACTGGAATCAACCCGAGCGCACAGCTCAGGCCTTGTCCGGTGGGTGGATTCGCACTGGGGATTCATACAGCCGGGATGCAGAGGGATACTTCACCTGCCACGGCCGGAGCGACGACATGCTCAAGGTCGGCGGAATATGGGTTTCTCCAGTGGAAATCGAAGCCCGCCTGGTCGCCCATCACGCCGTATTGGAAGCCGCCGTGGTCGGGCGCGCCGACGCTGACGGGTTGATCAAGCCCGAGGCATTCGTCGTGTTGAAGGACCCTCCAGCCCAACCGGTTGCACTGGCCGAAGAGCTGAAGAGGTTCTGCCAGGAAGGGTTGGCCCGTTACAAGTATCCGCGATGGGTGGAATTCGTGGACAATCTGCCCAAGACGGCAACGGGCAAGATCCAGCGTTTTCGCCTGCGGACCTAGACCCCGAGGTAACGCGTTTGCAGCGAGGTGTTTCCGCGGAGCTCCTCGCTCGTCCCCTTCCAGACTACCGTGCCCTTTTCGACAATGTGGTGAAGATCGGCAAGCCTTGTCAGCATCTCGACGTTCTTGTCGATCACCAGAACTGCCTGCCTTGCTTCCTTCAGGCTGGCCAGACATCCCCAGATTTCCTGCCGTACCAGTGGCGCCAGTCCTTCGGTGGCCTCGTCCATGATCATCAGTTGCGGGTTGGTCATGAGGGCCCGGCCGATCGCGAGCATTTGCTGCTCGCCGCCCGACAGCTGATTGCCCGCACTCCCGAGCCTGGCGCCCAGGGCTGGAAACAGCTCCACGACCCTTTCGAGCGTCCAGGGCTCTCCCTGATGCCTTCGGGAACGCGCGGTCGCGATCAGGTTTTCGCGAACCGACAGATTGGGAAAGATCTGACGGCCTTCGGGAACCAGTCCGATCCCTGCCCGAGCAACGGCATAGGACGGCAACCGGTCGATGCGCGTGCCGTTGAACGTGACCGTTCCGGCGCGCGGCCTGACGATCCCGAGAATTGCCCGAACCGTCGTGGTCTTTCCCATCCCGTTGCGGCCCAGCAATGTCACGATCTCGCCCGATCGCACGGCGATGGTCATGCCATACAGGACCTGGCTGTCGCCGTAGAAGGCATCGACATCATGGACTTCGAGCATCAAATCTGCGTCTCACCGAGGTACGCGTTCCGCACCTGCGCATCCTTTCGGATCTCGTCGGGGCTGCCCGACGCCACCGCCCGGCCGTACACGAGCACCGTGATCCTATCGGCCAAGGCAAACACGGCGTCGAGATCGTGCTCGACCAGAAGCATCCCGTGCTCCGTCTTCAGCTCTCCCAGGAAATCGATCAGGGCGCGGTTCTCGTCGGGCCCCATACCGGCCATCGGCTCATCGAGCAGAAGGAATGACGGCCTGGTCGCCAGAGCAATCGCGAGTTCCAACTGACGCTGCTCGCCATGTGCGAGATGCCCGGCAACGGTCTCGGCCCGATCACCCAGTCCCACTTCCTCGAGCAGCGCCCGAGCCGGCTCAAGCAAGGTCGGATCGTTCAGCGCCGGTCGCCAGAACCGGAAGCTGTGGCCTTGTCGGGACTGGACGGGCAGGACCACATTCTCCAACACCGTGAACTCACGGAATACGCTGGTGATCTGGAATGACCGCGCCAACCCGCGTCCTACCCGGGCGGCGGGCGAAAGGTCAGTAATGTCATGCCCCTGGAACTTGATTTTGCCACTGTCGGGTCGAAGGAAACCGGAGAGCATGTGAACGAAGGTCGTCTTGCCGGCGCCGTTGGGTCCGATCACCGCGTGGATCTCGCCGCGCCGAGCGCTCACGGAGAGATCGGTCGCCGCCTGAAGTCCGCCGAAGCTCTTGTTCAATCCCTGCGCTACCAGATCGGCATTCCGGATGTCCTCAGTCATGCCTCGCTCTCGATCCCAGCAGACCCATTACCCCACCACGCGCAAACAGCACGACGAGCACCAGAAACGGTCCGAATACGAGGTGCCAGTGGATCGTTATTGTTGACAAGATCTCGGACAGCATGAGGAATACGACGGCCCCGACGACGGGGCCGAACAAGGTTGACGTGCCGCCCAGCACCGTCATGAGGATCAGTTCTCCGGAGCGGTGCCAGTTCATCATGTCCGGTGAAACGAAACGCTCGAGGTTGGCCTGCAGAAATCCGGCAAGCCCGCACATGACTCCGGCAATCACGAATGCCACAAGCCGATACCGGAACGTCGGGACGCCCACGGCCTGCACACGTGTGTCATTGGAACTCGATGCCCTCAACACCATGCCAAACCGTGACATGACGATCCTCCATTTGACGAGCAGGCATCCCAGGAGCACGGCGAAGATCGTGTAGTACATGACCACGCTGTCTTCCAAATCGAAGAACCGGGTCCCAAAATCGCTACGCCACAGAATGTTCAGTCCGTCGTCGCTGCCGTATCGCTCTGCACTCACGCTCAGGAAGTAGACCATCTGCGCGAGCGCCAGGGTAATCATGATGAAATAGATGCCGCGGGTGCGCAGGCAGATGACGCCAAACACCAGTGCAACCACGGCGCTCAACCCAATGGCTACCGGCAGCTGCACCCACGCGCTGGTGATGTCGTGGAACCCCAGGATGGCCACCGCATACCCACCAATGCCGAGGTAGGCCGCGTGGCCAAAGCTGATCATGCCGCCGTACCCCATGATCAAATTCAGACTCACCGCCGCGATGGCCCAGATCATGATCCGGGCGAAGACGATGACGTAGAACGGTTCGTCGAGCGCCGGCGCCAGGTACGGAACGGCTGCGCACAAGACCAGCACCAAGGCGGTGACAGCGCGGGCAGGCGTCCACCAGTGTGTCACTGGATCGCCGTCGCCCCACGGGGGGGAAACAAACCTTGCGGCCGAAAGAACAAGATGCCGGCCATAAGGATGTAAATCAGCATCGATGCCAGCGCCGGTCCGGCTGATTCGGCAGCGTTGGCCGGCAGCACGAGCAACAGCAGCAAGTCAAGGAACGACCGCCCCATCGTGTCGATCACGCCCGTGAGAACAGCGGCAATGAACGCGCCGCGCACCGAACCGATCCCTCCGATCACGATGACGACGAAGGCGAGGATCAACACGTCTTCACCCATTCCGGTCGCTGCCTGGGTGATTGGCGTGATGATGAGGCCCGCCAGGCCGGCCAGGACCGCCCCAATCCCGAACACGAGGGTGAACAGTACGGGAATGTTCACCCCGAGCGCCCCGGCCATTGTGCGATTGGAGGCCCCCGCCCGAACCAGCATCCCGAACCGGGTCTTCGCCACCAGCAGGTAGAGACCAAGCGCCACGAGCAGCCCAACGCCAATGATGACAACCCGATAAACCGGATAGGTGATTCCCGCTCCCAGTGCCACCGTACCTTCCAGGAAATTCGGCAGCGGGATCACGAGCCCTTCCGGCCCCCAGATCAGGCGCGTGGCCTCGTTGAAAAACAGAATCAGCCCGAAGGTTGCAAGTACCTGATCAAGGTGACTTCGGCGATAGAGAGTTCGAAGGGCAACCGTTTCGAGCAGAATGCCGATGACGAACATAGCGGGCACCATGAGGACGGCGCCCAGAACAAACGAGTCGGTTGCGAGCGCCAGCGTCCCGCCGACGAATGCCCCGATCATGAACAAGGACCCGTGCGCCAGGTTCACCAGGTCCATGATCCCGAACACCAGTGTGAGTCCGGCGGCCATTAGGAACAAGATGATTCCGAGCTGGAATCCGTTCAGCAGCTGTTCAACTAGCAGGACGTAGTCCATTGCCCGTGGCGCTCCCGTTCGGGACCGGGAACCACCCCCTGTCGATCAGTCCGTGTGGGGCGAGCCGTCGGCTGAGGCTGCAGCGGGTCAGCCTTCCATCGCACACTCGCCGGCATACGGGTCCTGGTGGTTCTCGAGGACAACAGGGCCGACGGAAGTGGTCCAGTTGCCCTCGGCGTCCTGCACCACCCTCCGCTCGTAGAAGTTCTGGATCGGAAAGTGGTTGGTTCCCATTCGGAACGTGCCGCGCACCGACGGAAACTCGGCCTTCCGCAGGGCTGCACGCATGCCGCCGAGATCCTGGATGTTGCCGTTCACAGCCTCAACTGCCGACTTTATGAAGAAGATCGAATCATAGCTTTGAGCAGCGTAGAACGATGGATAGCGCCCATACTTGTCGCGAAAGTCGGCCACGAATTTCCTGTTCTGATCGTTGTCCATGTCCGGCGCCCAGAATTGGGTCATCTTGCTCCCGAGCACGGAATCGATTCCGGCGTCCTGGAACAATGGCAGGCTGATGGAATCGAACGTGTATACCGAGAACAGGGGTACCGTTTCGATGAGCCCTGCCTGCTGGTACTGCTTGACGAACGCCGGGCCGGCCGGGCCGGGATAGAACATGAAGACCGCTTCGGGGCCGGCCGCCTTGATCTTTGAGAGCTCGGCTGACCAATCCCGCTGTGAAGGCCAGACGGTCATATCCTTTCCGACAACCTCACCGGTGAAGCTGCGCTCAACGCCCGCCACCATGTTCTGGCCGGCAACGTAGTTCGGCGCCACGACGTACAGCGTCTGGACTCCCTCCTGGTTAAGCAGTTCGCCCAGCGCCATCGGCGTCTGATCGTTCTGCCATGAAATATTGAAGAAGTTCTGGTGACACCGTCGACCGGCCATCGGTGAGGGCCCCGCGTTGGCGCTGATCAGAAGCTTGTCGGCGTTCAGAACCACCGGTGCTGAGGCCAGGAGGACATTGGACCAGATATAGCCGGTCACCAGATCGACGTTGTCCCGCAGAACGAGGCGCTCGGTTGCCTGCTTCCCTTTCTGGGCATTGAACTCGTCGTCTCCGTAGATGACCTCGACGGTCTCCTGGCCCATCCGATGATCGATGTGCTCAAGTGCCAGTTCCACCGCGTCGCGCATGTCGCGCCCGATGACGGCCGCCGGCGTGGTCAGCGTCGTGACAAACCCGATCTTGATGTCAGCCGATGCAGGAGTGGAAATACACGCAACAATTGCCGCCGCTCCCAAGATTCTCTTGCGCATGTTCGACTCCCAATGACAAAGTTGGCATGTCGATGCCCGCCCGCCCCCGCCAGCGATGAGGGGGCAGTGCCTTGGGCAGACACACCACACCGTTGCTGCGGTTTATCAGGCGGTGACCATAACCGCCGCACGGTTCGTGGAAAGATGCATCGCGTCCGCACTGTTCAGCATGCGGTTTGACGCAGGATTGCGCACCAGACTCGACTGCCCCCCCGCAAAGTCCGCTGACGTCTTTGTCGCTCATGACCGCGAGCTGTGCGAAGACACCACGGAGGACCAGCACAGCCCGTCGATCAGTCATACCGGTTCCACACATGGAGCCGGCCCCTGGAGGTCATGCCGCAGACGCCAGGAACGGTTCGCTCTGTGCCCACAGGCCCTGTTTGGCCGATTCGTATTCACGGCGAAGCCGTTCGACGATTTCCGTGGTCGACGGCACGTCCGCAATCATCCCCGAGCTCTGCCCGGCACTCCATATGTCGCGCCACGTGCGCCGTTCAACGCTCCCGCGTGATCGGAAATCCATCTTGGACTTGTCGGCCTCCGGCAGATTGGCCGGATCGAGACCTGCCTCGGCGATGCTGTGAGCCAAGTAATTGCCCTTCACTCCCGAAAACAGGCTTGTGTAAACGATGTCTGCGGCCTGGCTCTCCACCACCATCTGTTTGTAGCGGTCCGAGGCGTTGGCTTCCTTCGACGCAATGAACCGCGTCCCGAAGTACGCTAGATCCGCTCCCATCGCCTGCGCAGCCAGAATCTGGCCCCCCGTGGCCATGGCTCCGGAAAGAATGATCGGACCATCGAAAAACTGCCGGACTTCGGCGACCAGGGCGAACGGACTCATTGTCCCGGCGTGACCGCCTGCCCCGGCACAGACCAAGATCAGCCCGTCCGCGCCTTCGTCCAGAGCCTTCTTCGCGTGCCGGATGGTTGTGACGTCGTGATAAATTCGCCCGCCGTATGAATGGATTTGCCGCTCGATGGCCGTCGGGGCCTGCAAGCTGGAAATGATGAACGGGACTTCGTGCTTGACGCAAACATCGACATCGTGCTCGAGCCGCTCGTTGGAACGATGCACGATCTGATTGACCGCAAACGGCGCCACGATCGCTCCGGGATGCGCCTTGGCATGGGCGTCGAGCTCCGACTTGATACGGCCGATCCACTGGTCGAGCATCTCCGGCGGTCTGGCATTCAGCGCGGGAAATGCCCCCATGATTCCCGCCTTGCACTGTTCGATGACCAAGTCGGGATTGGAAACGATGAACAGGGGGGCCCCGATCAACGGCAGCGAAAGACGTCCCTCCAGGTAGGATGGAAGCGGCATGGCGATCCTTTCGTCAGCAGCAGGCTGGCAGCAACAGGTGGGGGCAGGTTGACCTGCGCAGGTCCTTCCGGGCGTCGTTGTAGCCTTGCGGCGCCCCTCGCGTAAGGCCCAACTGCAACTTGCGGGATCCGCAGTCACAATTAAACGGATGCTCGAGTACTGTAGCGGCTAATCCCCTTGGGGTGGTACCGGCGGTGGTGCCGCTGCGAGCCCGGGTCACCTTACCGTGTCCCGGTCATCTCCGAAAACCAGTGCTGACGTTCAGGAGACAGCTTTGAAGCGCGTACTAATTGCCAACCGCGGCGAGATTGCCGTCCGGATTGCGCGGACGGCCTGCGAGAAAGGCCTTGTACCGGTCCTGGTCCATCCGGAGGATGACTCGCCCTTTCCTGCAGGCAGCGATGACTGGCTCCGCCAACCAATCTCTGGCCGGGGCGTGACCGCCTATCTCAACCACGAGCAGATCCTCGAGGCGGCCAGCTCGGCCGATTGCGACGCCATCCATCCCGGCTACGGCTTCCTTAGCGAAAACGCAAAGTTTGCCAGCGCCGCAGCCGCAAACGGACACACGTTCGTAGGCCCTGCTCCGGACACGCTCGAGCTCTTTGGTGACAAGATCCGAGCTCGCGAATTTGCCCGGCAATGCGGCGCCCCTGTACTCCCGGGCACGGCGGCTGGTACCGGGCTCGAAGATGCTCGCGAGTTCCTGGGCCCCCTGACGAACGGCGAAGCAGTCATGATCAAGGCGGCCGGCGGCGGTGGCGGCCGGGGTATGCGGGCGGTGCGCAGCCTTGATGAGCTCGACCGGGAGTGGTCGCGATGCGAGGAAGAAGCAGAGCGGGCGTTCGGCAACAAGGCGCTGTACGTGGAACGCTTGGTTCCGCGGCCGCGCCATATCGAAGTCCAGATTGCCGGCGACGGCAGCGGCGCTGTCGTGGCTTTCGGCGAGCGCGAATGCAGCCTGCAGCGCCGGCGGCAGAAACTGCTCGAGATTGCACCGGCGCCCAACCTGCCTGACGATCTCCGCGATCAGATCGTTGAATGCGCCGTGTCGATGGCCGAGGCAGCACAGTTCGCGAATCTCGGCACGTTCGAATTCCTGCTGGAAGAATCCGGCGAGTTTCACTTTATCGAGACCAATCCCAGACTTCAGGTCGAGCACACGGTTACGGAAGAAGTCTTCGGAATCGATCTTGTCGGGCTCCAGTTCGATCTAGCCGCAGGAGCGCCGTTACCTGATGCGGTCAACGGACATCGCCCGCAGGGATGCGCGATTCAGGCCCGTGTCAACGCGGAGATCCTGCGACCGGACGGCCAGGTGCGACCAGCAGCAGGAACGGCTCACCTGTTTCAGCCGCCGACCGGCCCGGGAATCCGGGTGGACACGCACGGGGGCACCGGATTTTCTCCCCATCCGAGTTTTGATTCACTGTTGGCCAAGGTGGTTGTGCGCGGCAGCTCCTATCAGGCCGCTACCAGGAAGCTCGTCCGGGCGCTCGACGAGTTTCGGATTTCCGGTTTGGCTACCAACCTCCGGTTCTTGCGGCGGCTCTTGGTGCGACCCGAGGTCGAATCCGGGCTCCTGCACACGGAACTCGTGGAAGGTCTCTTGGACCAGCTGGCACTTCCAGCGGACAGTGCGGAGCAAGAAACCGCTGGCGGTCCCGTTATCGTCGGTGCCCAGATCGATCCGGCTGACCCGCTTGCGGTCCTGGATCATGGGAAGAATGCGGCGCAGACCGTGTCCCTGTCTGACGTCCCCCTGACGCTCGAGCCCGGCGCCGTACGAGCTCCGATCCAGGGAACCGTGGTCGAAATCCTGGTGTCCGAAGGAGATGCTGTCCCGGAGGGCGGCGATCTGCTGGTCATGGAAGCCATGAAAATGCAGCACGTGATCGCCTCCGAGCACGCAGGCTACGTATCCCGAATTCTGGTTTCGCTGGACGACACGGTGGCCGAAGGAAGCCCGGTCGCCGTGATTGACGCCGCCACGCTGGAATCATCGAGCGCGGACGAAACGTCATCGCTCGATCTTGAGTACATCCGCCCAGATCTTGCGGAAGTTCTTGATCGCCAAGCCCGAACCCAGGATGAACGGCGTCCCAAGGCCGTGGCGCGCCGGCGTCGCACCGGCCAGCGAACTGCCCGCGAGAACATCAATGACCTGATCGACACCGGCTCCTTCATTGAATACGGATCGCTGGTGATCGCAGCCAGGCGTCAGCGGTATCCGATGGAAGAGCTGATCGACCGAACGCCCGCAGATGGCCTGATCGCGGGGATGGGCCGGGTGAACGGTGAACTGTTCGACGACGCCCACGCGCGCTGCATGGTGATGGCTTACGACTACACGGTGCTGGCGGGCACGCAGGGCAAGTTCAATCATCACAAGAAGGACCGGATGTTCGCGCTTGCCGAGAGCTGGCGCCTGCCCATGGTGTTCTTCACGGAGGGCGGTGGTGGCCGACCAGGCGATACGGACATCGTGTTTGCCGCCGACCTGCACATCCCGGCCTTTCATCTGTTCGGGCGCTTGAGCGGTCTCGTGCCGCTCGTCGGCATTGCGTCTGGACGCTGTTTCGCCGGGAATGCGGTCGTATTGGGCTGCTGCGATGTCGTCATCGCCACCCGAAACACCAATATCGGTATGGGCGGTCCTGCCATGATCGAAGGTGGCGGCCTAGGCATCTTCAAACCCGAGGAGGTTGGACCGCTGGACGTGCAGGTGCCCAACGGGGTGGTTGACATCCAGGTCGAGGACGAAGCTGAAGCTGTTCACGTCGCGAAGCAGTACCTGTCGTACTTTCAGGGGTCCATCGCAGAATGGTCGGCAGCGGACCAGCGTCAGCTACGCCATGTTGTCCCCGAGAACCGCCTCCGCACCTATGACGTTCGAAAAGTGATCGAGCTCATGGCCGACGAGGGATCGGTGCTTGAGCTGCGACGGGGCTTCGGCGCGGGCATGGTAACCGCGCTGATCCGGATTGAAGGCCGTCCCATCGGGCTGGTCGCGAATAATCCTCTGCATCTCGCCGGTGCCGTGGACAGCGATGGCGCCGACAAGGCAGCCCGCTTCATGCAGCTGTGTGATGCGTTCGACATCCCAATCCTTTGCCTCTGCGATACCCCAGGCAACATGGTCGGTCCCGAGGCCGAGAAAACCGCCTTGGTACGGCATTGCTGCCGCCTGTACGTGATCGGCTCCAGCGTAACCGTGCCCATGTTCACCATCGTATTGCGAAAGTCCTACGGGCTGGGCGCCCAGGCCATGGCTGCCGGAAGCTTTCACGCCCCGTTCTTTGCCATATCCTGGCCGACCGGAGAATTCGGGGGAATGGGACTCGAGGGCGCGGTCAAGCTCGGCTATCGAGACGAGCTTGCCGCGATCAAAGACCCCGAGGAACGCAAGGCACGTTACGAGGAACGTGTTGCCGGCATGTACGAGCAGGGCAAGGCAATCAACACCGCTTCGCTGTTTGAGATCGATGACGTGATCGATCCGGCGGACACCCGCCGTTGGATCGTCGAGGGACTTAGGGCCTGCCCTCCTCCCCCTCCCCGCACTGGCAAGAAACGCCCTTGCATTGACACATGGTGACCGTTTCTCCGAAGCTGACCAACGGTTCGCTTGTTCCCTGCGTACGCCGCTCCCGAATCCGCTGACCACTGCCTCCACGTCCACGTCGGCTAACGCCTCTGTCACGTCTTCGCTGTTCCAAGTTTCGGGAACCGCATGTGTCTTCGGAATGCGCGGCGGCACGGTCGGCGACTACACCGAGGCTCCTGAACGAGCGTCCTCTGGCTGAGCTTTTCACGCCCGGCGCCCTTCGCCCGGGGGCTGCTGCGAGTAACGTGCTCCCAGGCCCCATCCCCGCAGCACGGAGACTTCTGCACTGGCTATGCTTTGCAGCGGGCGTTTCCGCGCCTGCCTTCGCTAGGGGCCATCTATGTCAAAACTACCTCTCGACCGACGGACGTTTCTTGCTGGCAGTGCGACCGCTGCTGCAACCACCATCGGCGCTCCCGCCTATGCGCGCAGTGAACGGCGCTGGAAGATGGTCACCTGTTGGCAAAAGAATTTCCCAGGCATCGGCACCGGAGCCCAGCGCATCGCTGATCGCATCACCGAGCTCTCGGATGGCGAGCTTACGATCAAGCTCTTCGCGGCCGGAGAGTTCGTGCCTGCTTACGAAGTGTTTGACGCCGTGCGCGAGGGCAAGGCAGAGATGGGCCATGACTCGCCCTACTACTGGATTTCCAAGAACCGCAGCACCGCGTTCTTCGGCTCCGTTCCGGGCGGTCTGGCGCCGCTCGAGCAGATCGCGTGGATCCGTTACGGCGGCGGCCAGGAGCTGTGGGACGAGCTCTACAGTCGCTACGGCCTGAAGGCGTTTGTCGCGGGCAATGCCGGCATGCAGATGATCGGCTGGTTCCGCAAACGCCTGGAGAGTTTGGAGGACCTGCAGGGTCTTCGCGTGCGGATGGCCGGGCTGCAATCAGAGGTGCTTGCGCGGCTCGGAGCCACGACGATCAATCTTCCCGGAGGCGAGGTCATGCCCTCCCTGCAATCCGGGGTGATCGACGCTGCCGAATGGGGTGGCCCCTGGATGGACCTTGCGCACGGTTTCTACAAGGTGGCCCCCTACTGCTACGGACCCGGCGTACATGAACCCGGCACGACGCTCTCCCTGATGGTCAACAAGGAAGCCTTTGAAGAACTTCCGAAGCGCCTTCAATCTCTCGTGCAAGTGGCCGCCGAGGCGGAAACCACCCAGATGCTCGCGGAGTTCACGTCCAACAACGCGCTTGCCCTCGAGCGGCTGATTCAGGACTACGGAGCCACAATTGAGCGGCTGCCGGCCGACATCCTGGCTCGGTGGTTCGAGGTGAGCGACGAAGTCGTGGCGGAAACTGCCGCCGACGATGAGATCAATCAGCGCATCTACGACAACTGGTCGGATTTCCGGCGGCGTTCAATCGGGATCGCCGGAATGGCCGAACTCGGATTCATGAATGCGCGAGCGGGCTGAACCGAGGGCGTATGGGACGCAACGATGCCTGGCCGATGCCAGCCGGCTCAACTGCAGAAATTCATGGATGGCCTTGTCCTCCGTAATCCCGGCGAGCGCGAATTTCATCAAGCGGTTTACGAGGTAGCGAACACCCTCCTGCCCTACATCGACCGGCACCCTGTTTACCATGAGCTTCGGATTCTGGAGCGCATAACGGAGCCGGACCGGATGGTCTCGTTTCGTGTGTCCTGGCAGAACGATGCCGGCGAGATCATCGTCAATCGCGGGTTTCGCGTGCAGATGAACAATGCCATCGGCCCCTACAAAGGAGGCCTCCGCTTCAGCCACACGGTCACGCCGAGCATCCTCAAGTTTCTGGCCTTTGAGCAGACCTTCAAGAACAGTCTCACCGGATTGCCAATGGGCGCTGGAAAAGGCGGCGCGAACTTCAATCCGAAAGGCAAGTCGCCGGCTGAGGTGATGCGATTTTGCCAGTCATTCATCAATGAGCTCTATCGCCACATCGGCCCCAACCTCGATGTTCCCGCCGGCGACATTGGCGTCGGCGCCAGAGAAATTGGCTACATGTTCGGACAGTACAAGCGGATCACCGGATCGTTCGAGGGTGTCCTGACAGGAAAGGGATTGGAGTTTGGTGGCAGTCTCATTCGAACCGAGGCCACGGGCTATGGGGTGGTGCTGTTTCTCGAACACATGCTGAATGAGGTCGGACGAAATTTGAGCGGCCTGCGCATCAGCATCTCCGGTTCGGGCAACGTTTCGCTGCACGCGGCTGAAAGGGCACTGCAGTCGGGCGCCATCGTTCAGACGCTTTCCGATTCAGCGGGGTGCATTCACGACCCAGACGGAATCGACGACGAAAAGCTACGCTGGGTGCGGGAATTGAAGGATGTTCGACGCGGCCGCATTGCCGAGTACGCGGAGCGATTTGCATCGGCCACCTACCATGCCGGCGCCCGACCCTGGATGGTGCCGTGCGACGTCGCGCTTCCATGCGCCACGCAAAATGAAATCGACGCCGGGGATGCCCGTCGCTTGATCGACGGCGGCGTCACGGCCGTCTGCGAAGGGGCCAACATGCCAACGGAGCTTGATGCCGTCTCAATGTTGGCCGATGCTGGCGTAATGTTCGGGCCGGCCAAGGCAGCCAATGCCGGGGGAGTGGCAGTTTCCGGGCTGGAGATGAGCCAAAACTCTGCCCGTCTGTCGTGGACACTTGCCGATATGGAGCGTCAGCTCGAACAAATCATGTCTGATATCCACGGTCGGTGCGTCGAGTTCGGACGAGAAGACAGTGACTCCATCGACTACGTTGCTGGCGCCAACATCGCCGGCTTCCGCAAGGTAGCGGAAGCCATGCTTGCCTTTGGGGTGGTGTGAACCCCTCCGGCGACCGAGAGTGCCGTGGCTGCTAACGATTCCTTCGCCGAACGCCTGATTCAAGCCGCTCTTCGCGCCGCTGAGGAAGGAAACTGGCGGACAACGACGGTGACTGATCTCGCCCGGATGGCCGACGTCGACCCTGAAACCGCCGAAGCCCGCTTCTCGGGTCGTGACGATGTCCTGGACGCCCTTGCCCGTCAAACCGACGAACGCGTAATCGCGGCTCTGGACGAAGAGGATTTCGCCGCTGCCTCCCCCAAGGAGAGGCTGCTGGAAGCGCTGATGTGCCGATTGGACGTGTTGGCCCCACATCGTGCCGCATTCCGCGAGTTTGCCTCCCATGCCCTGCGCTGTCCGAACTCCGCCGCCCGAACGTTTGGCCGTATCCAAACTTCGATGGGAAACGTCTTGGACGCGGCGGGATTGGCAGGCAGCGAATTTGAGCGAGCTGTTCGCGCGACGGCGCTCGCATACGTCTGGACCCGAACATGTCGGGGATGGCTTCTCGATGAGGAAGAACGGAGCCTGGATTCCGTGTTTGCGATGCTGGACCAGGAACTCAGCCGGATCGAAACTCTGGCACGCTGCCTGGAGGGATTTGCACCGCGCAGCCCGGCCTAGACCACTTCCATGTCCATCGCGACAACCTGGTGCCGATACCAGACGGCTTCTGGCCCGGTAATCCCGTTCCCTCCAGCCCGGCGCTACCGGCCGACCTCTGCGCAGGCTTCGGGTGTGCCGGAGTACAGGCGTTGCGCCCTTCGTTCGAACTCGTGGACCATGCGCTGAACGGCAACACCAAAGAGCGGTGACATGGCCTTCGAGAATACGGTTGAACGAAATTCAAAATCGACCTCGAAATTGATCTCCGTCTTCAGCTCGTCCACCTGTTCGAAGCGCCAGTGGTTGATGAGGTAGCGAAACGGCCCGCGGACAAGTCTTACGTCGATGCGTGTTGGCCTGTGATGCGTGATCCTGCTGCGGTAGCTCGCGCGAAGCAGGCGAAAACCAATGGCCAGGTCGGCCTCGAATCCGTCCTCGTGCTGGGCGGTGATGGCCGCGCCCAGACACCAGGGAAGGAACTCCGGGTATCGCTCGACATCGACAACAAGGTCGAACAGTTGCTCAGGCGTAAACGCAGAAGCCCTGCGTTCAGCATGTCGCGGCATCCGTACTTCCCGGTTCAGGCGCGAGACGCGCTCTCACAGCAGGCTTGGCCTGCCCCGTACCATGGGGTCGTACCTGTTCTGGCGCGGCGTGCCGCCCGCAGTCTTCGGAAGTCCTGATCTGCGTGATACGAGGAACGGGTCAGCGGTGAAGCTGAAACCAGCAGGAATCCACGCGTCCGTGCTTCCGCCTCAAGCGCCCCAAATTCCTCGGGAGAGACGAATCGCTCGATGGGATGATGTCCGGGCGTCGGCTGCAGGTACTGCCCAATCGTCAGGAAATCGACATCGTGTACGCGCATGTCTTCCATGACCGCCAGGACTTCCGCGTCGGTCTCCCCCAGTCCGACCATGAGCCCCGATTTGGTGAAGATCTGCGGGTTCAGTGCCCGCATCCGCACGAAGAGTTTCAGGCTGTGGGCATAGTCGGCGGCGCGCCGAACCGTCCGGTAGAGACGAGGGACGGTTTCCAGATTGTGATTGAATACGTCCGGCGCCGCCTCGGCGATAACTTCCAGAGCCCCGGCCTTCCGCTGAAAGTCCGGGGTCAAGACCTCCACGGTCACCCCGGGACTGGTGGCGCGAATGGCCCCGATGCAGGCCGCGAAATGACCGGCACCGCCGTCGGCCAGATCGTCGCGGTCGACAGACGTGATCACCACGTGGGCAAGCCCCAGAGCCGCCACCGCATCTGCAAGCCGCTGGGGCTCGCCGGGATCAACGGGCTGCGGCCGTCCTGTGGCGACATTGCAAAACGCGCACTTGCGCGTGCAAATCTCCCCGAGCACCATCATGGTCGCGTGACCCTGGCTCCAGCATTCGCCGATATTCGGGCAGGCGGCTTCTTCGCACACCGTTCGCAGGCTCAGTCCGTGAACGAGTTCCTTCGTCCTTCGATAACCTTCGGAAGTGGGCGCCTTGACCCGAATCCAGGGCGGTTTCCGTGACGGCCTCGGACCGGTTGCGGGCGCCAGATGGGCAGTGCTGATGTATCCGGTTCGTGGATGCATGCTTGACCTTAACTATCTAATGAGGTCGGCGTTTGGCGCGCTTCAAGCGGCAGCAACAGTGCGGCTGTTGAAACCAGCCGGCATCGCTTCCAAGTTCCGGCCATCCCGGCCGGGAACGCCCGACGATGGCGGACCCTCGAGCTTCAGATATGAATGGCACGGCTGAATGCCTGCAGTGTCGATTCATGCATCATTTCTGACAGAGTGGGGTGCGGAAACACGGTGTGCATCAAGTCCAGTTCGGTCGCTTCCATTGTTCTGGCAATCGCAAATCCTTGAATCAGTTCAGTCACTTCCGTGCCGATCATGTGCGCTCCGAGAAGTTCTCCAGTCGCTTCATCAAAGACTGTCTTCATGAGCCCCTCGGCCTCGCCAAGCGCAATGGCCTTGCCGTTGGCGAGGAACGGAAACCTTCCGATCTTGACGTCGTGTCCCGCCGCCGTGGCTGCGGCCTCCGTCAGTCCGATACTGGCAATCTGCGGGCGGCAATAGGTGCACGCCGGAATGCGGGACGTATCCGGTGGATGAGGTTCCATGCCGGCGATGCCTTCAACACATGCGATCCCTTCATGACTGGCCTTGTGAGCCAGCCAGGGCGGCCCGGTAACATCCCCGATCGCATGAATGCCCGGAACCCCGGTCGCCCCCACCGAATTCGTCTTGATGTGCCCTCGCTCAACCTCGACGCCCGCCGCTTCGAGACCGATCTCTTCCACGTTGCCCGTGATTCCCACCGCCAGGATCAGCTTGTCTACGGCGACCGTGTCCGTCGTCTTGTCGGGAAGCTCAACCGTCACGTGGAGCGCCCGTCCTTTCGTTTGAACAGACTGGACGGCGGAACTCGTGAGCAGCCGCATGCCCTGGGACCGAAAGATCTTTTCGGCAAGCGCGGAAATTTCGGCATCCTCGTTGGGTACGATGCGATCCTGCACCTCCACCACGGTAACTTCCGACCCCAAGTCCCGGAAAAAGCTCGCAAATTCCATACCGATGGCACCGGATCCAACAACCAGGAGGCGCTTGGGAACGGCGTCCGGCAACAAGGCTTCCCGATAGGTCCAAATTCGCTTGCCGTCGGGCTCGATACCCGGCAATGCCCGAGCTCGCGCGCCGGTCGCAACGATCGTATGGGAAGCCGTCAACAGTTGCTCGTCTGCGCCGTCCCGAGCCACCCGAACGCGGCCGGCCCCGGCAAGCGACCCGCTTCCTTCCACCACGTCCACCTTGTGCTTCTTCAGCAGGTGCCCGACACCGCGAGTGAGCTGGTCAGCAACCGTTCGACTTCGCGCAACGAGCTTGCCGACATCGAGCTTCACCTGACCAAATGTGAAGCCGTGCGTTTCGGCTTCAGCCAGCACGTGACGGATCTCCGCGCTCCGCAGCAGCGCCTTGGTCGGGATACAGCCCCAGTTGAGGCAGATTCCCCCCAAGTGCTCCCGCTCCACCACCACCGTTCGCATGCCCAGCTGGGCAGCGCGAATGGCGGCCACGTATCCGCCCGGGCCGCCACCGATGACGGCAACGTCGTACTCGGTTTGCGGCACGGTTCTAAACCAGCATCAATGCAGGATCTTCAATGAATGCCCGGAGCTCCGCCAACCAGCGAGCACCGACCGCCCCGTCGATCACCCGGTGGTCTCCCGACAGAGTCAGGGTCATCACGGGCGCAGACTTCACCGCTCCATCGCGCACGATCGGTCTCTCAGTGGCCGCGCCAACCGCCAGGATCCCGCCCTGAGGCGGATTGATCACCGCTGCAAAAGCCTCAATTCCATACATTCCCAGGTTGGACACGCTGAACGTGCCGCCCTGGTACTCCTCGGGCATCAACTTGCCTGAGCGAGTCTTGTCGACGAGCGCCCGAATCTCGCCGGCAATCTCGAGAATCCCCTTGCGGTCAGTATTTCGAACGACGGGGGTAAAGAGCCCGTCATCGACGGCGACCGCAACGGCGACATGGACCTGTCGATGCCTCACGATGTGGTCGCCTCCCCAGGCCGAATTCACCTGAGGCACACGTCGCAGGGCCATCGCGGTGGCCTTGACGACCAGATCGTTCACGGTGACCCGCCGTTCCCGCTCCACTTCCGCGTTGATCCGCCGCCGAAGATCAAGAAGGGCGCCCGCGTCAGCGTCCGCCTCCAGATAGAAATGCGGAATTGTCTGCTTGGCTTCCAGAAGCCGGGCGGCAATGACCTTCCGGACGTTGCTGAGTTCGATTCGTTCGGGTGGTTGTTCGGCCTCGCTTGCTGCAGGCAGGGTGCCAGCCTGGAGGACCCGGTCAATGTCTGCCTTGACGATTCGTCCATGCGGTCCGGACCCGCGGATGGACCCCAGATCAAGCCCTGATTGTGCCGCCATGCGTCGTGCCAGCGGGCTAGCGGCGACGCGGTCGGGTCCTGGCGCCGGCTGTAGCGGTGCTGCGGTCACCGGGACCGGTGCCGGTGCCGACGCCGCTCCGGAAGACATCTCCGCGGCCGGGGCAGGTTCGGGAGAAGAGACCTCTGTGCCAGCAACCGACCGGGGCGTGGATGGCTCGTCGAGATCGGCGGTGGCCTCTTCCAGGGCCTGCGAATCCTCTCCCTCACCCATCAGAACGGCGATTACGGAGTTGACGGCAACGCCCTCCGTTCCGTCGGCTACGAGAATCTTGCCGAGCGTGCCCTCATCGACGGCCTCGACTTCCATCGTTGCCTTGTCGGTCTCGATTTCTGCAATCACGTCCCCCGGCTCGACGCCCTCACCCTCCTTCTTGAGCCATCGGGCAAGCGTCCCTTCCGTCATGGTTGGCGATAGCGCCGGCATCCGGATCAGTGTCGGCATGATTCAGATTCCCCTGGCTGCCAGTGGCCTTCAGACATCGACGTAGCACACTTCGCGTGCAACGCGGACAACAGTTTCGACGTCTGGAAGGGCCAAGGCCTCGAGATGTGCCGCATACGGCATGGGCACTTCTGCTCCGCTTACCCGCCTCGGTGGGGCATCCAGCGCATCAAACACCTCGGCGCTGACAGTCGCAATGACCTCGGCTCCGATTCCGCAGCTGGGCCACCCTTCCTCCACGCAAATGATTCTGTTCGTCCGCTGTACCGAGCTAAGCAAGGTTGCGCGGTCAAGCGGTCGCAGGGTCCGAAGGTCGATGACCTCTGCCTCGATATCCTGGCCCGCAAGCGTTTCAGCCGCGGCCAGTATTGCGGAAACCCCGCGGGACCAGCTTACCAGCGTCACATCCCGTCCCGGCCGGACGATCCTTGCTCGACCGAGCTCCGCCACATGCTCTCCATCAGGCACTTGGCCCGTGTCGCCATAGAGCAGCTCGTGCTCGAGAAACACGACCGGGTCGGGATCCCGAATCGCGGCCGTCAACAATCCCTTTGCATCGGCAGCATCGAACGGTGCCACAACCTTGAGGCCGGGCACGTGCGCGTACCAGGCCCCATAGTCCTGACTGTGCTGGGCAGCCACCTGCGAGGCGGCGCCATTCGGCCCGCGAAAGACAACAGGCAAACTCAAACGGCCACCGGACATGTATCTTGTTTTCGCCGCCGAATTGACGATTTGATCAATCGCCTGCATCGCGAAGTTCCACGTCATGAACTCGACGATTGGACGCAGGCCCATCATGGCGGCACCCACACCGACGCCCGCGAATCCGGCTTCAGTGATCGGGGTGTCGACCACACGCTCCGGCCCGAATTCCTGCAGCAGTCCTTGACTGACCTTGTAGGCACCCTCGTATTCGGCCACCTCCTCGCCCATCAGGAACACAGATTCGTCTCGTCGCATCTCCTCGGCCATCGCGTCCCGAATGGCTTCGCGCACGGATATCTCGCGCATTGGACGTCAGCTGCCGCCGGAATAGATATCGGTCATGAGTTCAGCAGGGTCCGCGTCCGGCATGGTTTGCGCCGCTGTAACGGCTTCCATCACCGTTGCCCGGATCTCCCGATCCACCGCTTTCAGCTGATCGGCTTCGACCACCCCGGCGTTCACGAGCAGCTCGGCCACGCGTGAAATCGGGTCCCGTTCCTCGCGGACCTTCTGCACTTCCTCCCGGGTCCGATATAGAGCCGGGTCCGACATGGAATGGCCGCGGTAGCGATAGGTCTTCATCTCCAGGAGCATCGGTCCCCGCCCGGAACGGGCATGTTCCAGCGCGGTCAATCCTGCCCACTCCACAGCGACCGGATCCATTCCGTCGACTTCCTGTCCGGGAATTCCGAACGACTCGCCTCTTTTGTGCAGAGCGGAAACTGCGCTGGCTCGGTCGACGGCAGTTCCCATTCCATACTGATTGTTCTCAACCACGTACACGATCGGCAGCTTCCAGAGCGCCGCCATGTTGAAGGCTTCAGCCACCTGCCCCTGACTGATCGCGCCATCTCCGAGATACGTCACGCATACGCGATCAGTTTTCCGATACTTGAGGGCGAACGCGATTCCTGTTCCAAGTGGAACCTGGGCCCCGACGATGCCATGGCCACCGTAGAAGTTCCGGGCCGGATCAAACATGTGCATCGATCCGCCCTTCCCTCCGGAAACGCCTTCAGCTTTGCCCAGCAGCTCCCCGATCACCAGTTCGGGAGCAACCCCCCGGACAACCATGTGCGCGTGACAGCGGTAGGCGGTGATGACCGGATCGTCCGATCGGGTTGCGCGCTCCATCCCCACGGCAACCGCTTCCTGGCCGATGTAGAGGTGGCAAAACCCTCCAATCTCGCCCATCGCGTACAGCTGCCCGATCCGCTCTTCCAGCCGTCGTAGAAGCAGCATGCGACGGTGGATGTCGAGTAGCTCACCCGGTGGCAAGCCCAAATCCACCTGTTCATGCCCGTTGGGCATCGGTTCATAGGCTGCCGCCGGCCGGGCCGCGAGGCTCGCCAGCGGCGAGAGTTCTCCCGCCCCTTCTTCCACCCGTTTCGAAGCGGCCATCAGGAACTACCCCGCGGGCCTGAGTCGATCACTGTCCGGCTTCGTCCGAATCAATTACAAACACGTATTCGTCGGGCCTGGCCCAGCCCAGCATGACGCGGACCCTCTCCTCCAGAAGATCCAAGTCCAGCGAGTTTCGCGACAGCCGGGAAACCCGATCCTCCAGACGGTCATGAACCACCTGAAGTTCCGCCACCGTGCTTTCGGCCGCTTGAATTTCGCGTTTCTGCTCAAGGAGCGCATTCGGGGCGAAATCACCCCTGAGCACGTGGAACGCGACGTAGCCGATCACGGCCACCAGCGCCGCCCGGCGAATCAGGCCGACGAACCGATTCCGGCGGTCGAGGCGGTTGCCCGGTCGCGCGGTCCGCGATTGCACCCGCGGGTATCGATCTGTCCGGAGCGGCGGGACTGCAGCGCCTTCAAGCGGTTTCCTTCGCATCTGGTCTACGCCGCCGTTTGCGTCTCTGCCGGAAGTGCTGTCGCACCCCGCAAGAGGCGGCCGGGCCGCGCACCTGTAAATTCGCCCATCGACCGCACCTCCACCCCAGAGGCAATCGTGTGAAGGTATCCATCCGCACCCTGCAGGAGACGTTTCCCGCCGGCAGGAAGATCATAAACGATTTCGGGCCGCGTCACCTTCAGGGAATCGAAGTCAATGACGTTGATGTCTGCACGGAACCCGGGTCTCAGCTGCCCCCGATCGTGCAAGCCGTACGAACCGGCCGTTGCCAACGTCTGCTTGTGGACCAGGTACTCCAGCGGCAGGCCCGGACCCTTGACGCGGTCGCGAGCCCAGTACGAGAGCAGGAAGGTCGGGTAGCCCGCATCGCACAGCGTCGCAACGTGTGCACCCCCGTCCCCCAGGCCGCATACGGTGTGTGGCGATTCCAGTAGCGTGCGGATAACGCCCAAGTCGCCGCCAGCGTAATTCTCAAACGGGAAGAACAACAGCCCCTTGCCATCGGATTTGAGCATGAGTTCGAGCGCCAGGCCCCACGGCGATCGATTCGCCGCAGCCGCCCTCGCATGAACAGTTTCATCCGGTACCGGCTCGTAGTCGAAGCGCGGTGTGAACTCGGAGGACCGGGTCAGCCCGTAGTCCATGAACTTGGTGTACGGGTCCGTTGGCCGTTCTTCGATCAGTCGTCGTTGCAGGTCCGGGAGTTGAAGTGCCGCGACGCGGTCGCTCGGCGACAGTCCGGCTAGCGGCTCCCAGGCCGGGTGCGTCTTGAACGGATTCATGCTGGTTTCCAGGCCCATCATCACGCCGATCGGACGGCATCCGACCTGGCCTCTGACCTGCAGCCCTGCCTGATTGGAGCGCTCGATGGCGCCCAGGGTTTCCCGCCACAACTCGGGCTCACGGTCGATCTGGAGCAAGAGCACCGAGAGCGGTCGCCCCGAACGCCGGGCGACCTCCTCCAGGATCCCGTACTCTCCAGGACCGAAGTCCGTGTTGCACTGGAAGACCCCCGCTCCTGCCCTCCGCATGGCCTCAGCCAACCCGGCCAACTCCGCGCGGTCCGCCGACAGGCCGGGCGTCATGCGGCCATCGGCGGCCCTGTGCTTGGTCGTCCTTGATGTCGAAATCCCGACTGCGCCCGCTCGCAGGGCTGCTTCGGCCAGGTCCCGCATCTGAGAAATCTCATCTTCGGTGGGTGCCGCTTCATGGTCGGCGCCGCGCTCCCCCATCACGTAGAACCGGAGCACGCCGTGCGGGATTTGCGCCGCCACATCCATCGTCCGAGGGGTCTCGGCCAGGACGTCCATGTACTCGGGAAACGATTCCCATCGAAAATCAACGCCTTCCGACAAGACCGTACCTGGAATGTCCTCTACCCCTTCCATCAGGTTGATGAGATAGGGCTCGCTGCCGGGACGCACGGGAGCGAAGCCGACCCCGCAATTTCCGAACACTGTCGTGGTAACGCCGTGCAGAGAGGAGGGCGTCAGCTCGGCATCCCAGGTCGCCTGGCCGTCGTAGTGCGTATGAATGTCCACCCAGCCGGGAAGCACAAGCGCCCCGTCCGCATCGATGGTCCGTCTTGCGGGACCATCCACGTTCCCCACCGCCGCCACGACATCTCCCTGTACCGCCACGTCGGCAGTCCGAGCCTTGGCACCGGTGCCGTCGACAACGGTGCCGCCCTTAATCAAGAGATCGTGCATCTGGAGAATCTTACCGGCTGCTGACCATCATCATAGTAGCCCGGTGAAATGGAGCGAGACAATCACGCAGCCGCCGACGTGCTTGCCAACCGCAGTATCGGGACCCGTGGAGCCGCACCATCGAGGCATTTCGCGGGCGCTCGAATCATCTCACCTCCAAGCATTGGCAGTACTGCCGGGTCGGACCATCCCGTGCTCCGCCCTGTTGTCGTGGAATACAGCTACATTTCGACCCGGAAGTGACGGATGGGAGTACCACCATGTCTGAGGAACGCTACCGGCAGGGCCTTGAAATCCGAAGAAAGGTCCTGGGTGATCAGTATGTTGATCGGGCGACCGGACACAGTGATCAACTGACGGACGACTTTCAGAATCTGCTCACCGAGTACTGCTGGGGCGGCGTCTGGGGCCGTGACGGGCTGAGCATGGCGCGCCGCAGCCTCAACAACCTCTGCATTCTGGCCACCCTGGGCCGAGACGAGGAATTCGAGTTGCATGTTCGAGGTGCGCGCCGCAACGGGTGCACGTGGGACGAGATACGAGAGACCCTCATCCAGGTCTCCGTCTACAGCGGTATGCCGGCGGGGGTTGCGGCCTTCCGGATCGCGAAACGGGTCAGGGACCAGGAGGAAGCCGGCCAGGCATCGTCATGAAGGACGAACCGCTGATCACGCTTGATTATCGGGGGCTTCGGTGCCCGCTGCCCGTCATTCGGGCCCGGAAGGCATTGCGACGCGTGTCGTCCGGCAGTGAAGCCCTAGTGACCGCCGACGATTCGTCCGCACCGGCCGACTTTACGGCCTTTTGCGAGATCGCCGGCCACGAGCTCCTCGGAATTGTCGAGCGTGATGGGGTGTTCGAAATCCGTCTACGTACGGGGCGTAAGGGGCGATAGCGCAAGACTCGTCTTCCGGCAGCAGGCCCCGCGGTCCGGCGAGAAGATCGTCAGTCAGGCAACTGCGTAAGGAACCCCCTGGCGGCTTCGACGTCGAGCTGGAACGCCACTCCGGCCCCCTCCTCGTCTTCGAGTCCACCCGCCTCCGTGATGGCTGCCAGGACACGTTCAGCCCGACTGGCCGCCACCACGAACATCAGGGCATCGCACATCAGTTGCGTGTCCATGCCAAGGAACGTCTTTGCGGGCGCGCGGCCCTCGCCACGCGCCTGGTGGATGACGGTAATGCCCGTAGCCCCGGCCGTCCGTGCCGCTTCCTGCAAATCCTCCGTGCGGGTATCGGGAACGATGGCAATGATGAGTTTCAGTTTCATGATGTCCTCTCGCGTCGTCTGGTCCAGCGACGGTAACGCAGCAGCCAAGCAGCCGTCCACGCGTAGGCCAGTACCGAAATGATCGGAAAGAGGCTGGCGAAGGCAATCAGTCCAAATCCATCGACAAGCGGGCTGCGGCCCGGAATCGCCGCGGCCAAGCTGATTCCCAGCGCCGAAACCACGGGAACCGTCACGGTCGAAGTGGTGACGCCGCCGGAATCGTAGGCAATCGGAATCATGACCCGCTGCGCCCAGATTGTCTGCGCGGCAACCAACAGGTAGCCGGCCATGATGTACCAGTGGAGTGGCGTGCCCGAAACGATCCGATAGGTTCCAAGCGCCACCCCGACTGCGACCCCCAGGGCAACCGCCAGCCGGAGCGGAAACGCCCGAATCGTGCCGGCGGACACCTGTTCCGCCTTGATGGAGACCGTGATCAATGCCGGTTCGGCAACCGTGGTGGCGAACCCGATCGCAGCTGCAAAGACGTACACCCACAGGTACGCGCTGGGAGGCCCCATCTCGCCTTCCGCCAGCCCCAGGAAGTCAGGCGCTGTCAATTGGGCAGCCATGCTTCGGCCCAAGGGAAACAAGGCGCTTTCCAGTCCGGCACCAAAGAGGGCCAGCCCGGCAACGACGTAGCCCAGGCCGATCAGTTTCCTGCCGGGGTGACGCAACGGGCGACGCAGGACCACGATCTGAAAAACAAACAGGAGAAGAATGATCGGGAGCACGTCCGAGAGAGTCTGCAGCAGAGCAGGCGCGAGGTCGGCGGCTGCCTGACCGATACCTGTCACGACACCATTCCGTAACCGAGCACAAAGATGATCGGAAAGAGACTCGCGAGCGCAATCATTCCGAAACCGTCCGTGACCGGGCTTCGGCCGCGGATTCCCGTCGACAACCCCACCCCGAGCGCGGCCACGAGGGGCACCGTGATGGTCGACGTGGTCACGCCACCCGCGTCGTACGCAATTCCGACGAATTCAGGCGGTGTGAACGCCGTCATGACCAGGACCACCATGTAGCCGCCGATCACGATGAAGTGGATCGGCCATCCACGGATGATGCGCATTACCCCCAGCACGATCGACGAGCCCACGGACACGGCAACAACCTGCCGAAGCCGATTGGACCAGTGCTCAATTGCTGCCGGCGTCGCTTCGATCATGCCCGCCTCAGCGGCAATCTTGCCGGCCTCACCTGCCACCGCGATCAATGCCGGTTCGGCAACTGTGGTCCCGAAACCCAAGCCGAACGCAAAGACCAGCAGCCACGGCACGCTCGCTTTCGCCGTGAGGGCGTTCGCCATGTCTTCCCCGATGGGGAACAGGCTGGTCTCAAGCCCGTGTATGAACATGGCCAGCCCCAGGACGACAAAGACCAATCCCAGCAGGATCGACTCGAAGTCGGGCAGCGGTTGGCGAAAGATGACGAACTGGAAGAACGCGACGACACCGATCAGCGGCGCCAGGTCACGACCGGCGCCCGCGAAGAGACGCAGGAACCGTCGGAGCGCCCGTCCTGAGGCAGATGCGCTGCGAGGCGCTGGCTGCAAGGCAGGTGAAGACGGAATTCGCATGCCGACACCCGCTCGTGCACGTTCCGACGTGTCATGCCCACAGGCGGATCAGAAGTCAACCAGTGCGCCTATGTCAGGCTCTGGAGAGCCGTGCAGCGCAGTCGTTACGGAGTTTCACCGGCCGCGTACGGTCGCCGATGCGGCACTGCACGAGCCGTTCCACGCCATCCGGCGGTCCGCCGCCAGCAACCGGGGCGATCGGGCGCGTGCCGCCGAGTGGCTCCCTGCACGCGATCGTCGGCAGCGCGCGGGAACAATACGGCAGTCCTCTTCATGTAGTCGTCATATTACCAGTACAACACGATATTCTAATTGCCGTTGTCCACCTGTTTATTCGATCATTCTCGTCTGAGTTCGGGTCGCTCTTTGCCCGCCTGAACGTCGCGGAGACCCGGAGGAATGCCGGACGCAATGCCGGGGCATGACCAAGCTTTCAGGGAGGCTCGCCGCATGCGCAAGAGCACCAACGCCGCCTGTCAGAAGAGCCCTTCGACCTGACCTTCTGCGTCCAGACGGATACGATTTGCCGCGGGCTCCCGTGGCAGACCAGGCATCGTCATCATGTTTCCGCAGATCGCCACGAGGAATTCTGCGCCCGCAGCGATTCTGACTTCGCGCACGGAAAGGGTGTGTCCGGTCGGCGCTCCCTTGCGGGCAGGATCCGTCGAAAAACTGTACTGCGTCTTGGCCATGCACACCGGATAATGCCGGTAGCCCTCGTCCTCGAACCGTTCAATCTGCGACCGAACGCCAGGGGGCGCGGATGCCGATGCAGCCCCGTAGATTTCCCGTGCAATCAGCTGGATCTTGTCCCAAAGTCCCAGGTCATCGGGATAGAGGGGGCGAAACGACGTCGAGCTGCCCTCAATCTGGTCCAGCACGCTCCGGGCGAGCAACTCCGTGCCGGCACTGCCGTCCGCCCAATGCGTGCAGGGAACTGCCACCGTTCCGCGTGCAGCGCAGTAGTCCTGGATCGCCGCGATCTCCGACTGCGTGTCGCTGGTAAAGCAATTCACTGCAACCACCGCCGGTACACCGAACTTCGCAACATTGTCCAGATGCCGGCCGAGATTTTCGAGACCCCTCTTGACGGCCTCGAGATCCTCGCTCCCCAGATCCTTCACCGCCACGCCGCCATGCATTTTCAGCGCCCGCACCGTGGCGACCACAACGGCCGCAGCCGGCGTGAGGCCCGCCTTTCGACACTTGATGTCAAAGAACTTCTCAGCCCCGAGGTCGGCTCCGAACCCTGCCTCGGTCACCACGTAGTCCGCAA
Source organism: Alphaproteobacteria bacterium (assembly GCA_022819905.1). Taxonomy (GTDB): domain Bacteria; phylum Pseudomonadota; class Alphaproteobacteria; order TMED109; family TMED109; genus VXPW01. Next base: position 112,411 of record JAJEGJ010000095.1, on the reverse strand, counting down.
GCTTCAACGCGGCGCGAGTCGCGATCGCCGAATTGCAGCCATGGGCGATGTTGGCGAACGGCCCCCCGTGCACGAACGCCGGATTGTTCTCCAGCGTCTGGACCAGGTTCGGCATCAACGCATTCTTGAGCAGCACCGCCATCGCGCCGTCCGCCTGTAGGTCCCGCGCCCGGCGGGGCTCGCGCTCCCGGGTCCGCCCAACGACAATGTTGCCCAACCGCCGCTCGAGGTCGGCAATGCCCTCGGCCAGGCAGAAGATGGCCATGACCTCCGACGCCACGGTGATGTCGAACCCGGACTGCCGCGGAAAGCCGTTGCTGACGCCGCCCAGGGACAGCACCACGTCGCGCAGGGCCCGATCGTTCATGTCCACGACCCGGCGCCACCCCTCCCGTCGCGCGTCAAGCTGCAGCGTGTTTCCCCAGTACACGTGATTGTCGACCATCGCGGCCAGCAGGTTGTGGGCTGCACCGATGGCGTGGAAGTCGCCGGTAAAGTGGAGGTTGATGTCCTCCATCGGGACGACCTGTGCGTAGCCGCCACCCGCCGCGCCCCCCTTGAGCCCAAAGCACGGCCCAAGGCTGGGTTCCCGGAGGCAAATCGCCGTGCGCTTGCCGACGCGGTTGAGGGCGTCGCCCAGCCCGACCGTCGTGGTGGTCTTGCCTTCTCCGGCCGGAGTGGGCGTGATGGCCGTCACCAGTACGAGCCTGCCGTCGGGGCGTTCCGACAATGACTCGATGAAATCCAGGTCGAGTTTGGCGACGCTTCGACCCCATGGCACCAGGTGACTTGCAGGAATCTGCAGCCTTTCGCCTACTTCCTGGATGGGAAGAAGGTTTGCGGTATGCGCAATCTCGATATCGCTGGTCTGGTGCATGGGCTTGGCCTGCTGCGGTCAGTGCTGCAAGTCGCCCGACCGGAAAGCCAGCATTCCTAGCATGCCGACGCTGGGTTGGGAATTCGGCTCCAGCTAGCAGGCAAACCCACCGGAGCCTCCAATACCGCGAACGTTTGGCGAGGAACCGGGGCCACACGGGCTTCCCCCACTCTGCCGCCACCGCGACATCCCCACTTCATCCCCTTCTGGTGAATCCACGCGTGTGGATCGCCACCGTGGCAGCCCCGGATCGTCCTGCCGGCAGTCTTCAGTCCGGGACCGCACCTGCGTCGATCGCGGGAACTGACGCTGCCGCATCACTGAAGCCGCCAACCGCGTGCGGCGAGGATGTCCGAGAACCCTTCCATCCGGGACGCCTGCTCGTGAAGGATTCGGACGACCCTGCGCTCATCGGCGATGAAGAAGTGAAGCTCGGAATGCATGCAACCGGACGGACAATCCCCCCACGCCTCGCGGAACACCAGGAACCATTCGCCGTTCGAGCGCAACACCTGGATCCCGGGGCTGTCTCCCGTCGGAGCGTCCGGTGACGCAGCGATCATCCGATCCAGGGTTTCGTATTGCGCGGCAACGCCGGGAACGTCCAAGTCCGAATCGAAATCAATCACGAACATGTCCGGCAGGTGGGGAAACGTTGTCATCGCCCGCAGGCCGACGGCCCGATTGAGCGCATCAAACCCTCTATGACCGGTACAAAACGGCGCGTGAGTGCCGCGTTCTCCAAGCGCCCGCAGGACCCTCCCGCCCAGTGACGGGTCCGAATGCAAGATCAGCCGTCCAGGTCGCCAGAGCGGGTGAGCCGTGATCGCTGTCATGTCGGGCCAAGACGTTCTGATGCGGGCCAGAATCCCGTCCAGACGCACGATAAGAGCAGCCCGATCAGGCCCGCTTTCAGTCCCGGGGCGTACCTCGGGGTCATGGGCGCGGGTCAAAGCGTGCCGGAGCAGCACCAGGCTCTCTGGCTCGGGCGACGATGGAGATGCGCCGTGCAAGACCGTCGGTGCGTCGTCTTGGCATTGGGCCAATGCTTGCGCGCCTGCCAACAGGCAGCTGGACGCTGCCAGGACCAGGGCACCCCTGAACCACGACTTTTCAAGAGCACTGGCGATCCAGATGGTCATGATGAATCCCATGCCTCGGATTGTAACGGCCCCATGGGGCGCCCCTGCCGCGAGGGAGCACCGACGGTTTCGTCATCGAGGCAGGCCCACCATGCCGCGCGCTATCGGCGATACGGACAACCCGTGCCCAGGAGTGGCACCGTCAGGCCGCCCGAATATCCTGTATGCATTGCGTTGCCGATGGTGCGGTTCCTGGAGGCATGAGACACGGGATGCAGGCGGACGCGCAGAGGGACCACCCGCTGTACCTGACGACGAAAGAGGTGGCAGCGCTGCTCCGTGTAAAGGAACGCAAGGTCTACGATCTGGCTGCGAGCGGCGGGATTCCTCACCGCAGGGTCACCGGAAAGTTGCTCTTCCCCAGTACCGAAATCTTGGCGTGGATCGAGGGCGCGGGCACGTCCATGCCCCGGGAACGGCCCGCTGTGCTTACCGGTTCGCATGATCCGCTACTTGACTGGGCGGTGAGGGAATCCGGTTCAACTCTGGCAACCCTCTTCAACGGCAGCGTCGACGGCCTCAAGCGATTCTCCGAAGGGCGGGCGGCCCTGGCCGGAATCCATATCCCGGAACAGCAGGGCTGGAACGTGCGGACGGCCGAGGAGATGGGGATCCGCGCTAGCGTTCTCATTGCGTGGGCGGTGCGGGCGCGGGGATTGATCCTGTCGGATCGGGTGCGGGGCGAAGTGACGCATATGTCCGACTTGAAAGGGAAACGGGTCGCCCTCCGCCAGCCGGGAGCAGGCGCCGCGGCAATCTTCGAGGATCTGCTGGCCAAAGCGGGGTTAACGCTGAACGACCTGGTCCCATCCAGCGGCCTTGCCCGGACCGAAAGCGATGCCGCCGCAGCAGTGGCAGCCGGTGAAGCCGATGCCGCGATGGGAATCGAAGCTATGGCACGCCAGTTCCACCTGCCGTTCCTGCCACTCGTCGAGGAGCGGTTCGACCTGTTGATCAATCGCCGGGCATATTTCACGGAACCGGTGCAGACGCTGCTGGGATTTGCCCGCAACGAACCTCTGCGGCGCAAGGCTGCATCGATGGGGGGCTACCGTCTGGCCGACCTCGGGACGGTGCGCTGGCTGTCGCCGTAGGGCCCGCTCGGACGGGCGCGGATCAACGCGTGTGCCGGCCTGACGTTACCCAATATTGCAGCGATCAATGGGGTCCGGTCAGGGCACAGCGCCTATGGCACCCGTCGGGCGTTCGGGAAAAACACTTGCCGACCGTCGAGCTTGTAGGACGCGATTGCGGTCTGGCCGTCGCTGGAAAGTACCCAGTCGACGAACTGCTGGCCCCACTTGGCCTTTACCCGTGGATGTTTGTCCGGATTCACCAAGATGATGCCGTACTGGTTGAAGAACCGCGGATCGCCTTCGACCATGACCCGATAGCCATGCTTGTTGCCGAAGCTGATCCAAGTTGCCCGATCGACCATGCTGTAGGCACCCAGCCCAATCGCGGTATTGAGGGTTGCCCCCATGCCTGAGCCGGTTTCGCGGTACCACGAACCCGAAGCGGCCACCACATCCACTCCTGCCTGACGCCAGAGCCGCAATTCGGCCTTGTGCGTACCGCTGTCGTCTCCACGCGAGGCAAACAGCGCGTCCGAATCGGCGATCCTCGACAAGGCGACCACCGCATCGGTTGCGCCGGCAACGCCGGCGGGATCAGCGGGCGGGCCGACAATGATGAAATCGTTGTACATGACGTCCGCCCGACTGACGCCATGGCCATCCGCAACGAACTCGTTCTCTGCGTCCCTGTCATGGACAAACAGCACGTCGCCGTCGCCGTTCGCCGCATTCTTGATCGCCTGGCCGGTTCCCACCGCAACAACACGCACCTCGATGCCGGTCTTCTCCTGAAACACCGGAAGGATGCGATCGAACAGGCCTGAATGATCGGTCGACGTCGTCGACTGGACGACAATGAACTTCTCGGTCGCCGACGACCTGTCGCTTTGCCCGAAGATCGCCACAGCGGCGACAGCCAGGCCGAGCAGCGTCCTTCTGGTCATGACGTACGCCTTTGCCCCGAGAATCTGCCGTTACGACGATGAATCCAGGTACAGGCGCCCTTCGAGCCAGGCCCGGGCCGCTTCCGAACGCGGCGCATTGAGAACGTCGGACACGCGACCGGTTTCAACAACGCGACCGGCATGCATGAACACCAGATCGTCACCCAGCCGTCGCGCCTGTCCCACATCGTGCGTCGCAAGGACGATTGTGACTCCGTCAGCATGGGCCTCCCGAATGAGCTGCTCTACTGCGTGGGTAGAGACCGGATCAAGGCTCGCCGTCGGCTCGTCAAGAAACAGTATCCGCGGCGCGCAGGAGAGCGCTCGGGCAACCGCGAGGCGCTGTTGTTCGCCCGCGGACAACACGCGGGCCTGCCGGGCGGCCAGTCCTTCGAGTTGCGCCCGCTGCAAAGCCTCGGTCTCTCGCGTTGTGCGTTCCGAGCCCGTAAAGCCCCGCACTGCGAGGGCGAAGCGAAGATTGGCGATGGCCGATCGGCGCAGCATGACCGGGCGCTGAAACACCATCGCCTGTGCGTGTCGACCCCCGCGGTCGAGTGGCCGGCCTCGCCAGAGCACCTCTCCTCTCGTCGGCGGGATGAGACCGTGCAGGAGCCGGAGCAGCAGGCTCTTGCCGGTGCCGTTGGCGCCCATGATCATCGTCCGCCTGCCCGCGCGGATGTCGATGTCGATCCGATCAATGAGCCGCCTTCCACCCGCGTCGAAGCAGAGTGCGCGCGTCTCGAGGAGCACCTCGGGTGATGCCGCGCGCTGCGTCTCCTCGCGCCAGCCGGGTGCTGGCGAACGCACATTGAATTCCGTTTCAAGCATACGTGACCCGCGCTGCCGTAGCCCTGAATGTCATCACGGCCCCGTTCACGATCAGGGCGATGGTGAGAAGGACGACGCCCAGGGCCAGGGCGACTTCAAGGTTGCCCTTCGAGGTCTCCAGGGCAATGGTAGTGGTCATGACACGGGTCACATGGTTGATGTTGCCGCCAACCATGATGACGGCACCAACCTCAGCGACCGCACGTCCGAACCCCGCCAGCGCCACCGTCATGAGGCTGAACCGCGCATCCCACAACAGTGCGACTACCCGATCGAAGGGGCCGACCTCAAGCGAGGCAAATTGCTCGGCGTAGTCGGCATGGAGGTCTTCCACGATCTGCTTGGTCAACGCTGCGACGATCGGCGTGACCAGGATCGTCTGTGCAATGATCATGGCCGTCGGCGTGTAGAGCAGCCCGAGCGGTCCCAGCGGTCCGCCGGCCGACAGTGCCATGTAGACCATCAGTCCAACGACCACGGGGGGCAGCCCCATCAGGGAATTGAGGATGACCCCTGCCAGCGACCGGCCAGGGAATCGAAGCGCGCCGACCACCGCGCCGATCGGCAAGCCAATGACGCAGGCGGCAGCAACGGCGGTCAGCGTGACTCGGAGCGACAGCCCGATGATCTCCAGGAGGTCTGGGTCACCGGTCACAATCAACCCCACTGCCTCGCCCAGACTCGCCAAAAAGCTACTCATTGCCGTGAATCCTTCCTCTTTACGAAAGAAAAACAAAAAAGCGCCATTAAATCCACCTTACTCAAGCCAGGTACCAAAGGGATCAAAAAGCCCGAGTACCTTCAAGGGACTTGATGGATTGGCGAGAAGCGAACGCGGTCCATCGACGCACCTCCGGAGCGATTAAGGCCTCCATCCCTTGGATCCGCAGGATCGTCTCACCAAGGCGGCCAGGTCCGCTGCCCGCAGGGTCGCCGGGGTGCCATGCGGCATCGCCCGCCAATGGTGGTCAAGTTGCCGTACAGGAAGGTGACCGCCGTCACGAGCCGCGGCAGATGACAGACGGGCGCTGGCCCGGCATCGCGCTGAATGCCCTGAGCTGCACTGCGCGGGCAGTCCCGGCCTGTTGCATTATCCTCCGGGTTTCCGCCCGGCAGTTCGATTTCCTGGTGTACCAGTCCCGACCATATTGTTTCGAGTCCGACAATGGCTACAGCTCCTCCCGCCATCAATCACGGGGTCCGTTACGAGGCCGATGAACGCCCCTCCCTGCCCTTAACTATTGGCTTGGGGCTCCAGTACACCGCCCTATCCGCTGCCGGCGTGGTCTTCATACCGGCGGTGCTCATCACGACGGCCGGCGAGAGCGAGGCCTACCTGACCTGGGCTGTGTTCGCGGCGCTGGTGGTGAGCGGACTAGCCACGGTCGTGCAGGCAGTCCGCATCGGAAGGCTTGGAGCGGGATACATCCTGGTGATGGGCAGCACCTCGGCGTTCCTGGCGGTCAGCGTAACGGCACTTGAACAAGGCGGGCCGGGACTGCTGGCCACCCTCATCGTCGCCTCATCCTTCGTGCAGTTCATCCTCGGCGCCAAGATGGCTGCCCTGCGGCGCGTGTTTACGCCCACCGTCGCCGGTACTGTGCTCATGCTCATTCCGGTAAGCATCACGCCCATTGTGTTCCGGAAGTTCATGGATATTCCGGAAGGCGTTTCGCCAGCTGCCGGACCCGTTACCGCGATCATCACCCTGGCGGCCATCATCCTGATTGCACTGAGATTCACTGGAACCCTGCGTGTCTGGGCCCCTGCTGTTGGGCTCGTTGCCGGAGGTCTCGTCGGATTGGCATTCGGCATTTATGACGTCAGACATGTCGCGGATGCCCCGTGGGTCGGTCTCCCCTCATTCAGCGCGTACCCGGGCCTCGACTTGAGCTTTGACGCCACATTCTGGGCTCTACTCCCTGGTTTTCTTATCATCACGCTGGTCGGAGCAATGGACACGCTGGGTGATGCCATCGCCATCCAGCGGGCTTCCTGGCGCCGGCAGCGCGCCATCGACTTCCGGTCTGTCCAGGGAGCCATCAACGCTGACGGCCTCGGCAACCTCATGTCCGGCATCAGCGGGACAGTTCCCAACACAACGTACGGGAACAGCATCTCGATCGCCGAGCTGACCGGCGTCGGCGCCCGCTCCGTCGGCGTGTGCGTGGGCCTGCTGTTCATCGTGCTGGCGTTCCTGCCGAAACCGGTGGCCGCCATCGTCGCCATGCCGGGCCCCGTGGTGGGTGCCTACCTCGCGGTGCTCATCGCCCTCCTGTTCGTTTTCGGCGTGAAGATCCTCATCAACGACGGGCTTGACTACCGAAAGAGCCTGATCGTCGGTTTCGCCTTTTGGGTCGGCCTCGCCTTCCAGTTCGACCTGGTCTACCCGGAGTTCCTGCAGGGTGCCTGGGGAGCATTGCTCGGCCATGGCATGACGGCCGGAGGGATCTGCGTCGTTGTCCTGTCCGGCTTTCTCGATCTGACCAGCAAGAGACCGAGATGGATCCGCACCGCTCTCTCCAGCGACGCACTGACCGAAATTGATGAATTCCTGTCCGACTTTGCACGGCGAACGCAATTCGACGAGCAGATGGCGGTCCGACTGCGGGCCGTCGGCGAAGAAGCAGTTCACCTATTGCTGGGAGACGGCAGTCAAGATTTGGATCGTCAACTGCTCTTGGTGGCACGAGCCGATGAACTATCAGCGGATCTGGAATTCATCGCCAGTGGTGCCGGGATGAATTTGGAAGATCAGCTCGCAATGTTGAGCGAAGGCGTCACGGATCTTCCGAACGAAGCAGAGACACCGTTGCGGCTGCTCCGCCACTACGCCACGTCGGTACGGCACCAGCAGTATCACGACACCGACATCCTGACGATTCGGCTGCAGCCTCGAGGGCCTGATTGATTTCCGCTCGTCCTTCGCGACCGGGTCACACGGCACGGAACGACGGCGGGTCCGCTCAAGTACGTCTGCTTGCGGGGCCGGAACGGACCGATTCGGACTGAAGCCGGGGTTTCGCGGTTGGAAGGAGTATTGGACGGACCATTTCTTGGCTGGCCGACCGGCGCCTTCCCTTCGTGATCGAGCAATTTTCGCGACGACCCGTGGACCATGGCCTGCCCGACGATGCAATCTCCTCGCGATTGCCCGCAGACCAGGCCAACGCAATCGAGTAGTGACTACTCGGTGACTTGTTCAAACCTTCTGATGACCGGGTCCAGCTGAACCCTTTGTTTAGATTGGTGAGCCCGCAGGGATTCGAACCCTGGACCTACTGATTAAAAGTCAGTTGCTCTACCGACTGAGCTACAGGCTCCCGACTGGGTTCAGTATATCTGGCGGGCTCCGGACCGTTCCTTCAATGACTAGCTTTCCGGAAAGTACATCCGGACAATGATGTCGGGGTCCGCCACCATTCCGTTCCGCTGATTGTCGCCGCGCTTGATGGCGTCGACGTGTTCCATCCCCTCTTCGACTTCGCCCCAGACCGTGTACTGGCCGTCGAGGAACCGGGCTTCGTCGAACACGATGAAGAACTGGCTGTCAGCGCTATTTGGATCCTGGGCTCGGGCCATCGAAACCGTGCCCCGAATGTGCGGGAAATCCGAGAACTCAGCGGCAATGTTCTGGCCAGATCCGCCCGTGCCATTGCCCAGAGGATCCCCGGTCTGCGCCATGAACCCATCAATCACCCGATGGAATTTCAGCCCATCGTAGAAACCCTCCCGTACCAGTTCGCTGATTCGAGCGACATGGTTCGGAGCAAGGTCAGGCCGGAGCTTGATCACGACCGTCCCGTCCTTGAGTTCCATGTGAATGCGCTCTTGCTCCTCGGCTTGCGCCGTAGCCGCGATGCCGAGGCCCAACAGGGCGAAGCCGCCCGCGACGAGTGAGGTGGGAATAGTCCAGGGCATTCCGAAGTTCCTTATGAAGATTGCTGGATGCGGTCGTTGATTCGGGAAAGGATCCGCGGCGACACGAATCCGGAAATGTCGCCTCCAAGGAGGCAGATTTCCTTGACCAGGCGAGACGCAATGAACTGATGGCGCTCACTCGCCATGAGAAACACCGTCTCAATGTCGGGCCGCAGCCGGGCGTTCATTCCAGCCATTTGAAACTCGTAGTCAAAGTCCGTCACGGCCCGCAGTCCGCGCACAATAATCGATCCGCCCACTTCATCGACAAACTTGGTCAGCAGGATAGCGAACGTCTGTACTTCGACCGCTGCGTCCAGTTTTCCCGCAAGGGCGTCGATCTCGCCCTGCACCATGTCGGCCCGCTCATCCGGCGTGAACAGGGGCCGCTTGTCAACGTTGTCGGCAACACCGACCACCAGTCGATCGCAAATGCGCGTCGCTCGCTGGATGATGTCCAGATGCCCTGTCGTCACCGGGTCGAAGGTTCCTGGGTACACGGCAATGCGCTCAGGCATCAGGCAATCTCACCATCATTGCTGCTCATTTCTTCCGGAATTCGGGTCGGAGGCGACCCGCCCGCGGTCTCATCATCGTCGTCTGACGCATCGAAGCGCGTCACCGACACTACTTTCTCGCTGCTGTCGAGACGCAGGACCCGAACACCCTGCGCACCCCGTCCAGCCACCCGGATGTCGCTCACCGGGCAACGAATGATGCGCCCCAGATCCGTCACCAGCATCACTTCGTCGGTCTCCGCCACAGGGAAGCATCCGACGGCGGAACCGTTTCGCCCCTTTGTCTGGATGTTGATCACACCCTGGCCTCCCCGTCCCGCGGTACGATATTCGTGCGACGATGTTCGCTTGCCAAATCCCCGCTCGGTAATCGACAACACGAACACTTCCTCCGCAGCCAATCGTTTCAGATCCGCGGTTGCCGGCGGGTCGACGTGCTCTTCGTTCCGTCGGAGAGCAGTCGTATAGCGCAAGTACTGTTGCCGAAGCTCTGGCGAGGCATCGGTGTGCGGCAGCACCGACATGCCGATGACCTCATCATCCTCGCCGAGACGGATGCCCCGGACCCCGCGTGACTCGCGCCCCATGAAGACTCTCACTTTGCTCATGGGAAAGCGGATGGCCCTGCCCTGCCGGGTCGCCAGCATGAGTTCGTTGTCGGCCGCAACCTCCGCCACGCCCACCAGCGCATCCCCTGGATCAAGCTTCATGGCGATCTTGCCGTTCACGTTGATCGAAGCGAAATCCGACATCCGATTGCGGCGCACGAAACCCGTGCGAGTGGCAAACACTAGATCGGCGGCGACTTCATCCTCAGCCCCTACGGAAGGCTGCGGCAGCATGGTCGTGATCTGCTCCTCGCCATCGATGCGCAGCACGTTCACGATCGGACGGCCGCGCGCTTGCGGCGTACCCAGCGGCAGGTCGTACACCTTTCGGCGATGAACGATGCCGTGCGACGTGAAGAACAGCACCGGGTCATGGGTACTGGCCGTGAACACATGGGTGACGAAGTCGTCGTCCTTGACCGCCATCGCGGAGCGTCCCTTGCCGCCCCGCCGCTGCGATCGGTAGGCGGCCAGCTCTGTACGCTTGACGTAACCATCCCGCGTCAGCGTCACCACCATGTCTTCGCGCTCGATCAGGTCGTCCCGGTCGGCATCTTCGTCACCGTCAACGATTTCGGTTCGGCGCGGTGTCCCGAACTGATCCCGAATCTGCTCCAGTTCGGCTCGGAGAATTTCCAGCAAACGGGGTCGGGAACGAAGTGTTTCGAGATAATTGTCGATTTCCTTCGCCTTGTCCCGCAGTTCGCGGCCGATCTTTTCCCGCTCCAGGCCGGTCAATCGGTGGAGCTGCAGATCCAAGATGGCCTTTGCCTGACGCAAGGTGAGCCGGCACGTGCCGTCCGCCGACATCTCCCGGCCCGGCTCCGCAATTAGCTCAAGGTAGGCCCCGACCTCCGCGGCAGGCCAGGCACGGTTGACGAGCTGTTCGCGCGCTGCGGCCGCATCCGCCGCGGCACGGATCAGGGCCACCACGGCGTCGAGATTCGCTACGGCGATGACAAGCCCCAGCAGCACGTGCGCCTGCGCCCGGGCCTTCTTCAGCAGAAACAGCGTTCGTTTGGTGATGACGCTCTCGCGGAACGAGAGAAAGGCCTCAAGCAACTGCTTCAGGTCGAGGCATTCAGGCTTTCCATCGTGAAGTGCGAGCGCGTTGATCCCGAACGATGTCTGGAGGCTGGTGAACTTGTACAGCTGGTTGAGCACGACGGCCGGGGTCATGCCCCCCTTCACCTCGACCACGATGCGCAGGCCGTCTCGATCGGACTCGTCACGGAGTGCACTCACCCCTTCGATATCCTTGCTCCGCACACGATCGGCGATCTGCTCAATCATGCGGGCCTTGATGACCTGGAAGGGTATCTCGGTGATGATGATGGACGAGCGCTTCTTCCCGCGATCCTCCACCGTCGCCCGGCCGCGCATGACCACCCGACCACGGCCCGTGCAGTAGCCCTCGAGGCACCCGCGCCGGCCGATGATCAGTCCTCCGGTCGGGAAATCAGGTCCCGGGATGTACCGGGTCAGCGCCTGGACGGAGAGGGTTGGATCGTCGGTCAGCGCCAGGCAGGCCGAGATTACCTCGACCAGATTGTGCGGCGGCACGTTGGTCGCCATCCCGACAGCGATTCCGCCAGTCCCGTTCACCAGCAAGTTGGGAAATCGCGCGGGCAACACTGACGGCTCCGAGGCCGAGGCATCGTAGTTGTCCTGGAAATCGACGGTCTCGAACTCGATGTCTTCCAGCATCGTGGCGGCCGCCCGTGCCATCCGCACTTCGGTGTACCGCATCGCCGCGGGCGGGTCGCCATCGATGGAGCCGAAATTGCCCTGTCCGTCGATCAGCTCGAGCCGCATCGAGAAGTCCTGCGCCATTCGGACCATCGCGTCGTAGATGGCGCTGTCCCCGTGCGGGTGGTATTTCCCCATCACGTCGCCGACCACGCGCGCCGACTTCCGGTACGGCCGGTTCCAGCCGTATCCGTTCTCAAACATCGCGTAGAGAATCCGGCGGTGGACCGGCTTGAGACCGTCGCGGGCGTCCGGGAGCGCCCTGCTCACGATCACGCTCATGGCGTAGTCGAGATATGACCGGCGCATCTCATCCACGATCGTTACGGTCGAGACTGCGTCTCCGGCAGGCGGCACGCCTTGTCCTGGACCGGCTTCAGAAGTCATATTTCAGCAGCTGCGAGTGACGGGAACAGGCGGGGGCGGCTCGGATCGTGGGCCGCCAACACAGCACCTAGAACGGCACTTCTTCGTCGAAATCAGCGTCGTGTGAATGTTCGGCCTGCGTCCGGGATGGGTACGTTCCCCGACCCCTTGTCGCCGCCGAATCGTCATGGCTGTCGTCGTAGCGACGGTCGTTCAGCACGATGATGCGGCTGCCAAAACGCTGCAGCGCAATCTCCGTGGTGAACCGGTCGTAACCCGAAGGATCTTGCCAGCGGCGGGTTTGGAGCTGTCCCTCGATGTACACGCGGGTTCCCTTGAAGACGCGGTCATCGACAATATCGATCAGCATCGGATTGAACACCACTATCCGGTGCCACTCGGTTCGCTCGCGCTGCTCACCAGTCTGCTTGTCACGCCAGCGCTCTTCCGTGGCGATCGAAAAATTGGCCACGCGTCCACCGTTCGGAAGCTCGCGGATTTCAGGATCACGCCCAACATTCCCCAATAGGATTACCTTGTTAACACTCATCACCATAAATCGTTTCCTTGATTCAATTCAGCACTCTTTATCTCGATAAGGAAGTCTGCGTACTCTGCAGTACCATGTATTCGGAAAATATACACGATTCGGCCGCGCCGTTCCGCATTTGCGGCCATATGGCGGTACTGGCACGGGCAGTTGCGTGCCGTTCCGGCGACTAGAATAGTTTCGCTTCCGGAACGGATGTACCGATGGCCGTACACAAGATCCAACCGCCTTTATCGGGCAGGTTCAAGTCAGCGTCCGCGCCTCAGGATCCCGCGGAAGCCGCCGACCGTTCAAGCGGCATGCTCGCCATCCGAGGTGCCCGCACGCACAACCTGAAGTCCATCGACGTGACGATCCCGCGGGGGCGCCTCGTTGTCATTACTGGACTATCCGGTTCGGGGAAGTCGTCGTTGGCGTTCGACACGGTCTACGCTGAAGGGCAGCGCCGCTACGTCGAGAGCCTGTCCGCCTACGCCAGGCAGTTTCTCGAGATGGTTGAGAAGCCGGACGTCGACCTGATCGAGGGTCTGTCCCCCGCCATCGCGGTTGACCAAAAGAACGTTTCGCACAATCCCCGCTCAACCGTCGGAACGGTCACCGAGATTCAGGACTACCTGCGACTCTTGTTTGCCCGGGTCGGAGTACCTTATTCCCCGGCGACCGGTTTGCCCATCACGAGCCAGACGGTTACGCAAATGGTGGACGCCATGATGGCGCAGCCGCCGGGAACGCGACTCCTCCTACTCAGTCCCGTGGTGCGAAACCGCAAAGGCGAGTTCAGAAAGGACCTGGAAGACCTCCTGCGGCAGGGGTTCCAACGAGTCAAGGTCGACGGGATGCTGTACGAGACGGACGACCCACCGACGCTCGATCGCCACCGCAACCACGACATCGAAGTGGTGGTGGACCGCATCGTGATCCGGGAGGGCCTTGAATCGCGTCTTGCGGACAGCACCGAGACCGCGCTTCGGCTGTCCGACGGCCTGCTGATTACCGAAGATGCAGATTCATCCGAACGCGTGACCTTCTCGGCTCGATTTGCCTGCCCCGTCTCCGGCTTCACCATCGATGAGATTGAGCCACGGCTGTTCTCGTTCAACAGTCCATCCGGGTGGTGCAATCGATGCGGCGGGATCGGCGTCGTCGAGTTCTTCGATCCTGACCTCATCATCCCCAACCCGAAGCTGACGCTGCGAGCCGGTGCCATCGAGCCCTGGGAAGTGCCGCCGTCGGGGTACTACCTGCAAGCCCTTGAGGGGATGGCGCGTCATTTCGGATTTTCGCTGGACAAGCCATGGAGCCGCCTGCCCAAGTCCGTGCGGGAGACCATACTTCACGGGTCCGGGACAACCGACGTGGCCATACAGTACGGAGACACGGATACGGCCCGCACGCTGACCCGCCCATTTCCAGGGGTAGTTCCGTCGCTCGAAAAGCGCTGGCAGGAAGCTTCGGAGCCGTCGGTACGCGAACAATTGGGCAGCTACCGCGCCAAGGTCCGATGCCACGCCTGCCAGGGCCATCGCCTCCGGACGGAGGCGCTGGCCGTTCGCATCGGTGAGCGGCACATCGGCACCGTCTCCGAAATGACAATCGCCGATGCCAAGACCTGGGTAGACGACGAACTTCCGGCCACGCTCGATGCGCAAAGCCGGACCATCGCCGAACGCACCCTCCGGGAATTGTCCCTTCGGCTCGGGTTCCTCATGGATGTCGGCCTCGAATACCTGACCCTGGCGCGGGGCTCGGCCACGCTTTCGGGCGGCGAAAGCCAGCGGATCCGGCTTGCGTCCCAGATCGGGTCAGGTCTGACGGGCGTGCTCTACGTCCTGGATGAACCCTCGATCGGGCTTCATCAGAAAGACAACGCGCGCTTGCTCGAGACGCTCAAGAACCTTCGGGACCTCGGCAATACGGTGCTGGTCGTGGAGCATGACGAGGATTCCATAATGGCAGCCGACTTCGTGGTGGACATGGGACCCGGCGCCGGAGAAACGGGCGGGCACATCGTCGCCACCGGAACTCCCCAAGACCTGAAGGCGCACGAGGGCAGCCTGACCGGTCAGTACCTCAATGGCGACCGCACGATTCCCGTACCCGAAACCCGCCGTCGGCCGGTGCCGGAGCGAACGCTCAGCCTCCACGGCATCAACACCAACAATCTCCGGAACGTCGAAGTCGATGTCCCTGCAGGGCTCCTCATCTGCGTGACCGGGGTTTCGGGCAGCGGCAAGTCGAGCCTGGTCCTCGACACGTTGCATCCGCTCCTCCGCGCTTCCCTCGCCCATCCGGATCGTCAGGACGACCGCATTCGGGGTTCATGGCTGTTCGACAAGGTCATCGACATTGACCAGTCACCAATCGGGCGAACCCCGCGCTCGAATCCGGCCACATACACGGGCGCGTTCGGGCCTATTCGGGACTGGTTCACCCAATTGCCTGAAGCGCGCGCACGCGGGTACCGACCGGGCCGTTTCTCGTTCAACGTCAAGGGCGGTCGTTGCGAGGCCTGTCAAGGTGACGGGGTGCTCAAGATCGAGATGCACTTCCTGGCGCCGGTCTATGTCACCTGCGACGCATGCAAGGGCCGGCGATACAACCGGGAAACGCTCGAGATCCGCTACCGGGACCGGTCCATCGCCGACGTACTCGACATGGACGTCACGTCAGCCGCCCAGTTCTTCGCCGCGATTCCGACCATCCGGGACAAGCTTGAAACCCTGCGGCGGGTCGGTCTCGGCTACGTCCGTCTCGGCCAGCGCGCGACCACGCTTTCGGGCGGCGAAGCCCAACGGGTCAAGTTGTCGAAGGAACTCTCAAGGCGTGCGACTGGCCGGACTCTCTATCTGCTGGACGAGCCCACCACGGGCCTTCATTTCGAAGACGTCCGGTCGTTGCTCCAGGTCCTGCACGCCCTGGTCGACCAGGGCAACACGGTCCTCGTGATCGAACACCACCTCGACGTGATCAAGCAAGCGGACTGGATCATCGACCTGGGACCGGAAGGCGGCGCCGGCGGTGGCCAGGTGGTCGCGCAGGGATCGCCGGAAACCGTGATGGGGGCGCCGGAGAGCTACACGGGCCAGTTTCTCCGGGCCAAGCTCAAGCCCGCCTGAAATCTGCGGCCCGGCCGCGCAATGGCCTGTGAAGACAGGTCCGTTTGGCGGTGCAGCCAGACCCAGTGCCGGGCTCACGCTTCCGTTTCCTGCCCGGGGCCCCATCCTGACGGGATGAGCCCGGCGATCACCTCCCGGCCCTCCATGGCCAGCACATTCCATGTTCGACACGCGGCGCCGGTGGCCATCAGGTCGGGCTCGAAGCCGCGTGCCCGAAACCACGCGAGGAACGACGAATCAGGAACGACCCTTCGTTGGCCCGTTCCGACCAGAACGATTCCCGGCGGCTGGAAATCGGCGAGCAGGTCGCGGGCCGCCGCCGCCTCCAGTCCGGACTCGGCGAAGCCTGCCCAGGCAACCACATCGTCCGCGCGCAGAATGATGGGTCCCTGATGCCGACGTCCCGATATCGTGAACCCGGCGGGTCCGTAGCCGTCTACCCGGACGAGCGCCCCGTCTCCCTCAGGCGGCCCTCTCACCTTCAGCCTTCGGCCCCGGGGTTTCCGCACCCCGGCGCACCCCGAACGTCAACAGGAGCGGTGCGGCGAGGAAAATGGACGAATAGGTGCCGACAGTGATCCCCCAGATCATGGCAAAACTGAAGTCCTGAACCACGGGTCCGCCGAGCAGAATCAGCGCCCCCAGGGCCATTATCGTCGTCACCGTGGTGTTGACCGTACGCGAGAGGGTCTCGTTGATGCTCCGGTTGAGCACCAAATCAAGGCTGGTCTTCTTGTACTTCCTCAGGTTTTCCCGAACACGGTCATAGACAACGACCGTGTCGTTCATCGAGTAGCCGACGATGAGGAGCAGCGCCGCCACCGTGGCCACGTTGAATTCGAGTCCGGTGATCGAAAACACGCCGATCGTGAGAATCACGTCGTGGACCAGCGCCACGACCGCTCCCCACGCGAACGCCATCTCGAACCGGAACATGATGTAAAGGAGCATTGCCACGACGGCGAGCAGCACCGCGATGGCGCCGCCGCGGAGGAGGTCCTGGCTGACAGTCGGGCCGACAAACTCCACCCTTCGATACTCGACGACATCGCCGAATGCGGCTGCCAGATGCGACCGGGCTGTCTCGACCGCGGCCTGCTGTGCCTCGTCCCCGCCGGGCTGCCGTTCGATCCGCACCAGAAAGTCGGTCTCCTCGCCGAACTCCTGGATGGCGACCTCGCCGAGACCGGCCCCTTCGAATGCGCCCCGCACCTCGGTGACCTGCGGTACTTCCGGAATCCGGACTTCGATCAGGATCCCGCCGCGGAAATCGATCCCGAAGTTGAGCCCGATGGCCACGTACAGCACGGCAGACGCCACGATGGCCACGACCGACCCGATCATCGCGTGCCGGCGCAGCGGGATGATCTGCAGTGTGGTGTCGTCGGGAATCAGCCTGAGCCGCATCGTCGCGTTCCTCTCAAACCTTCAGGACCTGGGGACGGGTACGGCTGAGCCACGCCAGCACCAGCAGTCGACTGATGATCAACGAGCAGAACATGGTCGTGAATACACCCACCGCAAGCGTGACCGCGAACCCGCGAATCGGCCCTGAACCCATCTGGAACAGCACGAGCGCGGCAATCAGCGTCGTGACGTTCGCATCGATGATGGCACGCAGTGCCTGACGGTAACCGGTATCGATTGCGGACACCGGTGATCGTCCCCGCCGCGTCTCCTCGCGGATGCGCTCGAAGATCAGCACGTTCGCGTCCACCGCCATCCCGATCGTCAGCGCGATTCCGGCGATGCCCGGCAATGTCAGGGTCGCTCCGAGCGCCGACAGAATTCCGAGAAGGAGGGCGATGTTCACCGCCAGCGCAATGTCGGCAGCCACGCCGAACAAACCGTAGACCGCGACCATGTAGATGATCACCAGCAACAGCGCGACCTGACCGGCCAAGGTTCCCGCGGCGATCGAATCGCGGCCGAGACTCGGGCCGACCGTGCGCTCTTCCAGGATCACCAGCGGTGCCGGCAGCGCACCGGCCCTCAGCAGTAGGGCCAAGTCACTGGCAGTCTCAAACGTGAAGTTGCCTGAGATCTGCCCACTGCCGCCAGGAATCGGCTCGCGAATGACGGGAGCGCTGATGACGCGTCCATCAAGCACGATCGCAAAGCGGCGGCCGACGTTCTCCGTGGTCAAGTCACCGAAACGTCGGGCACCGGCGGCGTCAAACCGAAGGCTCACGACCGGCTGGTTGTTCTGGTCAATTACCGGCGCCGCGCCGACCAGATTGTCACCGCTCACGCCGACGCGGCGTCGAACCACGATCGGGACGCCCTGCTCCGACCCGTCATCCTCATACAGGAGCTCGGATCCGGGCGGCACGCGCCCCGCCAGCGCCTCCGGGATCGAGGCGGTCTCGTCGACCATGCGGAAGTTCATCTTGGCGGTCTGGCCCAGAAGACGCTTGATTCGTTCGGGGTCATCGACACCCGGAAGCTGCACAAGAATGCGGTCGTCGCCCTGGCGTTGAATCGTGGGCTCGTTGGTGCCCGTCTCGTCGATCCGGCGGCGGATCACCTCCTGCGACTGCGACAGCGCGGAGATGCGCAGTTCCTTTTCTGCGGCGGAATCAAGTCGGAACGTCATCCGGCCGCTGCTTTCGACGTCGATCTCCAGCGTTTCGTCGGCCTCCTCGGCCAGTTCCTGCGCTTGTTCCCCCTGCGCCGGATCCGTCAGCGTCAGCCCTCCGGTCAGCTGCCTGACGCCAATGTCCGTGTACCCGATCCCGGCAGCCCGGTACCGGGTCCGGATCTCGTCCAGCACGGATTCGAGCCGCTCCTCCAGCACCACGTCCGAATCGACCCTGAGGAGAAGATGTGATCCTCCCTGCAGGTCCAATCCAAGACGGACAGGATCGCCCGGCAGCCAGGAAACCGACGAGGGAAGAAAGTTAGGAGCCGAATACACAACGGCGAAGACCACGGCGATGACGGCGACGGCAATCTGCCAGCGCGGTACGTGAATCACGCCGGGATTCCTCGTGACTGGCGGCGCATACCGCTCAAGACTTGGCTGGTGACTGGTTTTGGCCGGACGCGGAAGAGCCGCCTTTCGGTACTACCTGGGACAGCGTATCCCGCACCACCTTCACGGTGATGTCTGGCGCGATCTCGACGGAAATGGTCTGGTCGTCGTCGATGTAGGTCACGCGCCCCTTGACTCCACCCGCCGTCACGACCTGGTCTCCTCGCTTGACGGCGGCAACCATGGCCTTGTGCTCCTTCAGGCGCTTCTGCTGCGGCCGGATCAGCAAGAAATAGAAGACGGCGAAGATCAGGACCAGCGGCAACAGCTGGATCAAGAAGGAGCTTCCGCCGTCAGCGGACGCGCCTTGGGCAAACGCCGGCGCGATGAGCATTTGCGACCACTCCTAAATGGAAGGCGCAGACTATACAGGCGCGGCCTGCACCGCCGCAACCGGTTCCAGCGAGAGCCCGCGTCCCGGCATTGGGTTATGCTCGTGCCCCGACTCGGCCCTGGGTCGTTGCAAACGACGTTTCGCTGCCCTACCCCCGCGCTCGGTCGGGGCCGCGGTGTTCGTAGCGGGCCGAAATCCCGGAACACGCACATTGAACAACGCAGAATCTCAGGACGGGCTCCTGCAAAGGGTGGCCGATGCGCTGGAGCGCCTGGCGCCGCCCCCGGAAGCGGCGGTACCCGATACCGACCACGATGCGTTCCTTTGGGACGGGAAGGCGCAGTGCCTTCGACCGGTTCCGGACGTGAACCGGATTCCCCTTGAACTGCTTCGCGGGATCGACCGCGCCCGCTCCATCCTCCTCGAGAATACCCGCCGATTCGCGGACGGGTTCCCGGCGAACAATGCCCTGCTGTGGGGTGCCCGTGGAACCGGCAAGAGTTCACTGGTCAAGGCCGTGCACGCCGCGGTGAACGCCGACCGGGCCCGGGATCCGCTGCGGCTGGTCGAGATCGCACGCGAGGACATTGAAACGCTTCCCGCACTTCTTCAAGCCTTGCGCCCCAGGCCCGAACGCTACGTACTGTTCTGCGACGACCTGTCGTTCGAAGCGAGCGATGCTTCGTATCGATCGCTGAAAGCCATGCTGGAGGGAGGCGTGGAAGGCCGCCCCGCGAACACCTTGTTCTACGCTACATCCAACCGGCGCCACCTGATGGCCCGGTCGATGATCGAAAACGAGCGCTCGACCTCAATCAGCCCCTCGGAAGCGGTCGAGGAAAAGGTCTCCATGAGCGACCGGTTCGGCTTGTGGCTCGGGTTTCATTCCTGTTCCCAGGACGATTACCTCGAGATCGTCCTGGGCTACGCCGCCTACTACGGACTGCCCACGGACGATTCGCTGCGCCGTGCGGCGCTGGAGTGGTCTGTCACCCGCGGTGCCCGTTCCGGTCGGGTCGCCTGGCAGTTCATTCAGGACCGGGCAGGACAGCTGAAAATCGCGCTGCCCTGATCCCGCTACTTTCCAAGGTGCTTGAGCGGGTCGACCGGCCTTCCCTGCCCGGTCCGTAGCTCAAAGTGCACCTGCGGGTTGGGCACGTTACCGGTCTGGCCTACCTGCGCGATCGTCTGACCTTGCAGCACCCGGTCACCACGCGCGACCTTCAGTTCCTGATTGTGTGCGTACGCCGACATCCAACCTCCATCGTGCTTGATGAGGACCAGGTTGCCGTAGGCCTGAAGCTCATTCCCGGCGTACGCCACCGTCCCGTCCGCCGTGGCGCGCACCGGGCTCCCTGCCGGGGCGGCGATGTTGATGCCATCGTTCTTGAGTCCTCCCGATTTCGTCCCGAAGCGCGAGGCGATCTGCCCCTCGGCGGGCCACAGGAACTTGGCGCTGCCGGCACTCTGCCTGGCGGGAGCCGGGGCCGGTGGCACCGCCGGTGCGGCGCCCTCGGGAGCCGGCGCTGCCGGTACCGCTGGCGCAGTCGGGTCTGGAATGGCTGCCACAGTTCCGGGGGCCACGGCCGGAACCGGAGCCGCCCCGGCGGCGGACTCTGCCGGTGCTGCCGGTGCCGCCGGCACGGTTCCCACGACCTGCGTGCGTTCCTCCGGGCAGTGCGGAGTGCGAATCCGCCGGGGAATGCGCAGCTTGCATCCGACCGACAATCGGTAGGGGTGCTTCAGCTTGTTCAGCTGCACCAGCGACCAGATGTCCACGCCGTGACAGCGGGCGATCTTGGTCGCGTTGTCGCCCTCTGCAACGGTGTAGATCCGCGGCTCCGGCAGGCGCAGGACGTCGCCGGGATAGATCGTGTAGGGGGGTTCCGCGCCGTTGATTTCGATGAGCGCCCGCGTCGACACCCCGTGAGTCTCAGCAATCTCGGAGTAGGTGTCGCCTCGCTTGACGATCACGGTACCGGCCGCAGCTGCCTCGACGGCCGGGCTCGTCCGCGGCGATGCTTGGCTGCCCGCCCCGGGCTGGTCAGACACGACGGGCGCCGGCGGTGCATTCCGGGCGCATGCAGCAAGGACAAGCGCCGCCAGACACAGGGCGACACCCCGGCTAATCACGGCTGACCGGCCTGAGGCGTGCAACAGCGTGGTGCGGCTGAGAGGACTCGAACCTCCACGGGGTTGCCCCCACTGGCACCTGAAGCCAGCGCGTCTGCCAATTCCGCCACAGCCGCCTGCACGCCGCACCCGGCAAATGGTGCGGCCGAGAGGACTCGAACCTCCACGGAGTTTCCTCCACAGCGCCCTCAACGCTGCGCGTCTACCAGTTCCGCCACGGCCGCAGGCCCGGTCGAACCTAGGCAATGGCCATTGCACCGTCAACCGGCAATCGCCTGAAAACGATGCGCGATCGACCATTGCAGATTCTACCATCGGATCCCGACGTGCAGAAGATGCCCGACCCCCCATCCCGGCGCGGCAGTCTGCCGACGACGGGAGCGATTTCGCCGACCCGTAGCGTCCCGGTCCCTGATTCCGAGGCATCCCTGCTGCGACGATGTCTGCAATGCCATGCCCGCCTCGCTTCACCATGCTGGCATCGCCACGACCTCTCGTTCGGACAACCCTTCTAGGCAGTTTTCAAAACATCGTGTATCTATCGGTGTAGGCTGATCTTTTCGCTAGTTTGAGTGAGCGTTCCGGCATCCTCACGGCGGGCCTGACCAAGCCGCTCGCGGAACGGATGCGTCGGACCGGCATGCGGTCTCGGTACGTCCCTCGACTGACAGAGCTCAATGAACGGCAGTATCGGGCCCAGACCCGGCCGGGTCGCAGCTTTGGGGACACCCATTTCGGCCGGCCCGGACACCCGCGTCCCGCGCAGGAACCGTGCTCACACAACCCTGCGCCCCCTATAAGCTCGAGTCACCCACAAACCCGCGGTGCGTGGTTTGGAAAGGAGAGTTCCGTGAGAGCACTTCCTGTCTTCGTACCAGCCATGCTGATACTCGCGTTTGCACAGTTGACGTTGGCAGCCGATATGCAGTCGCCGGCGGGTCCAGTGATACTCACGGTGGCGGGCAGCGTATCCGTAGCGAACCGGCCAGCGTTCGACGAAAAAGACGATGCCTTCTTCAGGTATCACGACCAGACCTTCGACAAGGCAGTCGTGTTCGATCGGGCCATGCTGGAAGACCTAGGAGTGACGGAGATACGGATCGCGTACAAGGACTGGCAGCGTCCCATCACCTTCTCCGGGCCACTGCTGGTAGACGTCCTGAAGGCAGCGGGCTGCAGCGGCGGACCACTTCGCACGCTGGCCCTCGACGGGTTCGCAACCGAAATATCGGCAGAAGAGGTCGGAGCGCGGAACTGGGTGCTGGCGACCCGGGCCAATGGTCGACCCCACGGCATTGGCGGGCGAGGACCGCTCTGGCTGGTGTTCGATCCGCCGGGCGACCGACCGGCCACGGAGGAGGAAGAGAACATGTGGCCGTGGGCACTGTTCTTCGTGCAGTGCGGGTAACGCAGGTTCAGACACGTCGGCTGGCCGGAATGGCCCGGTCGGCCCAGCGAACATGGGACCCACGCGATCGTCTGGCGATGGGAGACGCGGCCCGGAATTCAGCCCCGCAGGGTAGGTCGCGTCCGAGCATCCATTCGCCGAGTCCAAGTCACTCGGCGCCGTCAGCGTGTCCGTCGCCGGTCTCGACCGCAGCTCGAGCGGCAGCGAGGCGGGCAATGGGTACTCGGTACGGGGAGCAGGACACGTAGTCGAGCCCCCAGGCGTGGCAGTGCGCGACGGAAGCGGGATCCCCGCCATGTTCCCCACAAAGCCCCAGCTTCAGTTCAGGGCGCGCCGCCCGTCCCCGCTCTGTGGCGATTTGGATGAGCTCGCCTACGCCTTCGGGATCAATGGACACGAACGGATCAACGGCGAAAACGCCCGCTTCCAGGTATCCAGCAAGGAAGCGTGCTGCATCGTCTCGGCTAATTCCGAAGGTCGTCTGCGTAAGGTCATTCGTGCCAAAGCTGAAGAAATCCGCGCTCTCCGCTATCGACCCTGCAGCCAGGGCAGCCCGCGGCAGCTCAATCATCGTGCCCACCGTGTAGCTGGGCGTCCAACCTTTGTCCGTCGCAACCTCTTCCGCCACTCGAGCGATCCGGGCCCGCAGCAGATTGACCTCCGCCCGGCTGAATACCAGCGGCAGCATGATTTCGAGATCCACCGGGGCACCGGCGGTTTCATGAAGGGCCTCGAAAATCGCCCGGACCTGCATGTCGTAGATCTCCGGGTAGGAGATCCCGAGCCGTGATCCCCTGTGGCCGAGCATGGGGTTTGCTTCCGAGAGTTCCATGGCACGGCGACGCAGCGCCTGGGGATCCACTCCGGCGCGGGCCGCGACGTCGCCCAGCTCATCCATGTTGGCCGGCAGAAACTCGTGCAGCGGCGGGTCGAGCAGCCTGATCGTCACCGGCAAACCGGCCATGATGCCGAACAGCTCGACGAAATCCTGCCGCTGCATCGGGGCGATGCGCGCAAGCGCCGCCCGCCGCTCCTCGGGATTCTCGGCCATGATCATCTGCCGCATGGCGAGAATGCGCTCGCCGTCAAAGAACATGTGCTCGGTGCGGCAGAGGCCAATGCCTTCCGCACCAAATCTCCGGGCGGTCTCCGCGTCGACCGGCGTTTCCGCGTTGGCACGGATCCGGAGCTTCCGGATACCGTCCGCCCAGCCCATGAGCTCGTGAAACGCTTCCGGCAGCTCGGGATCGATCGTCGGGACTTTGCCCAACATCACCGATCCCGTTGAACCGTCAATAGTGATCAAGTCCCCCTCGCGGAAGTCGCTCGAGGTCGCCTTGGCCGATCGTGTGTCATGACTGATGACGAGTTCGCCGGCGCCAACCACGCACGGCCGGCCCATGCCGCGGGCCACGACCGCGGCGTGACTCGTTTGCCCGCCACGGTTGGTCAGGATGCCCCGCGCTGCGTGCATACCGTGGATATCTTCCGGGCTCGTTTCCGAACGAACGAGGATGACGTCTTCACCAGCGTTTCCTCTGCGCTCGGCTTCGTCGGCGCTGAACACTGCGCTGCCGGAGGCCGCACCAGGCGAAGCCGGCAGGCCGCGCACGATTACGCGAGTGTGCGCTGTGGGATCCAGCGTCGGGTGCAGGAGCTGATCCAGCCGTTCGGGCTCGATCCGGAGGATGGCATCCGACCGGCTGATCAAGCCCTGATTGGCCAGGTCGACCGCAATTCGCAACGCGGCCTTGGTGGAGCGCTTGCCGCTCCGGGTCTGCAGAATCCAGAGCTTGCCCTTCTGCACCGTGAACTCGATGTCCTGCATGTCCCGGTAGTGCGTTTCCAGCCGGGTAAAGGCGTCTGTCAGCTCCGCGAACACCTCGGGCATCGCCTGTTCCATCGGCAAACCGTCCTGGTCGGTCGCGCGGCCTGACGTCAGGGATCTCGGTGTCCGGATTCCCGCCACGACATCCTCACCCTGCGCGTTCGGCAAGTACTCCCCGTAGTAGGCAGCCTCGCCGGTCGAGGGGTCTCGGGTAAAGGCCACCCCCGTGCAAGAGTCCTCCCCCATGTTGCCGAACACCATGGCCTGTACGTTCACCGCCGTGCCGCCGGCGTGATCGAGTCCGTGGAGTTCACGGTATGTGACGGCACGAGCGTTACCCCAGCTTCGGAACACCGCGCCGACGGCACCCCACAGCTGGGCGCGCGGATCGTCGGGGAACGACGTGCCGGTCTGCTCCTGGATCAGCGCGCGGTAGCGCTCGATGACCGACAACCAGTCGTCAGCGGACAACTCGGTGTCCAGCTGCGCACCCCTGGCGAACTTCACCTCGTCCAGGACGTCCTCGAACATCCGGTGCGAGACCCCCAGGACCACGTTCCCGTACATTTGAATGAAGCGCCGGTGGCTGTCGGCGGCAAACCGCGCGTCACCGCTGGAGATCGCCAGTCCTTCGCGGGTAGCGTCGTTCAAGCCGAGATTCAGCACGGTGTCCAGCATGCCGGGCATGGACACCGCTGCCCCTGATCGCACGGACACCAGCAGCGGCCGAACCGGGTCGCCGAACCCGGTCCCGGTCATGGTTTCGACGGATGTCAGCGCCCTTTCGACTTCGTCTTCCAGACCTGCCGGGTAGGCCCCGTCGTGAGTCTGGCAATGCCCGCATACCGCGGTCGTGATGGTGAAGCCCGGCGGCACCGGCAATCCCAGGCCGTTCATCTCAGCGAGATTTGCGCCCTTTCCACCCAACAGTTCGCGCATGTCGGCGCGCCCGTCGGCATGGCCGCCACCAAACCGGTAGACATGTTTAGTCATGACGGCCGGACTCTCCGCCTTCCAGTTTCGAAAAGTCGGCAGCCTGCACGATGGTGTCCTCTAGCGACGCCAGCAACCGGAGACGATTGGCGCGCAGACCAGCATCTTCAGCATTCACCCTGACGGCATCGAAGAAACGATCGATTGGCTCCCGCAACTGCGAAAGCCTTTCAAGCGCGCCCAGGAAATCATCGTCGCGGATGCACTGGAGAGCCGCCCGGCCGTGTGTCTGCACGGCACCATGCAGATCACGTTCCTCCGGTTGGGAAAAGAGCCGGGTGTCAATCGGACCATCCATCGCCGTGTCGTCCTTCCGAGACTCGATTTTCACGATATTGGCGGCACGCCGGTACAAGGCCTGGAGGGCTGCACCTTCCGACGTCGCAAGAAATTCGGCCAGGAGCGACACCCGGTCCGCCAGGCCCGGCAAATCCCGAAACACACCGGAACCGGCTTCCAAGGTCGCCGCTACATGGTCATGACGTGCCCCGGCCGTCCGCAAATGGACCCGGAGCCGCTCGTTCAGGAAGTCTCGCAAATCCTCTCGAACGTCGGTGAACTCCGATGACGGAAGGTCCCGGTCCCCCCCGGTCGTGTGCACCGTCAGGGCGTGTTGAAGAAGATCATCAACGGACAGCCGGAGATCATTTTCCAAGGCAATACGGATCAGACCGAGCGCCGCCCGGCGAAGCGCCAATGGATCTCCCGATCCACTGGGCCGTTCCCCCTTCCAGAAAAAGCCGACCAACGTATCGAGCTTGTCCACCAGTGCGACGAGGGCAGCTACCGGCGCGGTCGGGCAGTGATCGTGCGGTCCGAGAGGACGATAGTGCTCGGAGATCGCGTCACCCACCTCGGGTTCCAGCCCCTCGGCGCGCGCAAGGTGGCCGCCGACGATCCCCTGGAGTTCCGGAAACTCTCCGACCAGGTCCGTCGTTAGGTCCGCCTTCGCAAGGCGCGCCGCCTGAGCGGCGGCCTCCTCCCATTCCCACTGGAGATCCCGGCACAGCCTTCGGGCCAGCGTCTCCAGACGCCGGGCCTTGTCAGCCATGGACCCCAACTTGGCGTGAAACACCACGTCCTCAAGTTGTTGTACCCGGTCGGCGAGCGGAGCCTTCCGATCCCCCTGCCAAAAGAACGCCGCATCCTGCAAGCGCGCTCGCAGAACCCGTTCGTTGCCGGCGACGACGGCCGCACCCCCGTCCTTTGCCTCGACGTCTGCCGCCATGAGGAAGGCGGGTGCCGGAGTCCCGTCCTCGTGCGCCAGCGGCAGGTACCGCTGGTGCCGGCGCATCGTCGTCGTCAGCACCTCTGCGGGGAGCTGCAAAAATGACTCGTCAAAACGTCCCAGCAGAACGACGGGCCACTCCGTGAGCCCGGCAAGTTCCTCTGCCAGGCCGTCATCGGCAGCGATGGTGAAACCCGCGCGGGCGGCGATCGCGCGTCCGTCCTTGAGAATGCGCTCCCGGCGCGCGTCAGGGTCGAGAAGCACGTGCCTCGAGCAAAGCTGGTCGGAATATTCCGCGAACGAGGTCACCGCGAACGTTTCCGGCGCGTGGAACGGATGCCCGGCCGTCCGCGCACCGCTCCCGATCCCGCCAAGTTCGAATGTCACGGCCTCCCCGTCGAACAAACACAGGATCCCCCGCAAGGGACGTATCCAACGGAACTCACCGTCGCCCCAGCGCATCGACTTCTGCCACGGGACCTGGCTCACCGCTCCGGGCAGCAGATCCCGAAGCAGCTGCTTTACCGGGACGGGCGGCTCTTCGAGCAGGGCGAAATAGAACTGCCCTTTCGGTAGCTCCCGAATCTCCAGTCGTTCCCGCTCAATCCCGTTGGCCCGGCAGAAACCGTCGACGGCGGCGTCGGGAGCCCCCACGCGCGGGCCCCGGCGCTCGATCCGTGACGCTGGTCGGACGGCCGGGAGATCGGACACCCGCACCGCGATGCGGCGAGGCGTCGACCAGCAGGCGATGTCGCCGGGACGAAGACCCGCGTCAGCGACCGCCGTTCTCAGCGACCGTGCCAGCGCCCCCGCGGCCGGACGCTGTGCCCCGGCCGGGATCTCCTCCGAGCGCACTTCCAGCAGCAGTTCAGGCATCTACCGCAGCAGCCTGAACGCCGGCGCCCGTTTCCATCCATTGCTCGCAGCACGCCGCCGCCATCGCGCGGACGCGGAGGATGTAGTCGGCGCGAACCGCCACGCCGATGGCGCCCCGCGCATCCAGTTGATTGAAGGTGTGTGAGGCACGAACGCACTGCTCGTACGCCGGCAGGACCAAACCTCCGGCCAGCAGGGCCTTGCACTCTTCTTCTGAATCGTTGAAGCGACGGATCAGCTTGTCGGGATCGACCGTGTCGAAGTTGTAGGCGGACTGCTGGCGCTCGTTCTCTCGAAACACGTCGCCGTACGTCACTCCCTCCTGGTTCCAGCGGAGCCTGTAGACGTCGTCAACACCCTGCACGTACATGGCCAGCCGTTCCATTCCGTACGTGATCTCGCCGGTGACAGGGCGGCAGTCCAGACCACCGACCTGCTGGAAGTACGTGTATTGGGTGACTTCCATGCCATCGCACCACACTTCCCAACCAAGCCCCCAGGCACCCAGCGTGGGGCTCTCCCAGTCGTCCTCGACGAACCGGATGTCATGGACCAGCGGGTCAATTCCCAGCGCAGCGAGACTTCCTAGGTACCGCTCCTGCATATCCGCGGGCGACGGCTTCAGCACTACTTGCAGCTGGTAGTAGTGCTGGAGGCGGTTCGGGTTGTCGCCGTAACGGCCGTCGGACGGTCGTCGACATGGCTGCACGTAGACCGCCTTCCACGGTTCCGCCCCCAGCGCGCGGAGCGTGGTTGCCGGGTGAAAGGTACCGGCACCGACCTCCATGTCGAGCGGCTGGAGGACCACGCAGCCCTGGGCTCCCCAGTAGTCCTGCAGCGTGGCGATCAGGCCCTGGAACGAGGTGTCACGCGTGTGCACGGAGCCATCCCCGAACGGGCGCCAAAGGACGCGCAACCTACGAAGGCGACAGGGATGCGGTCAAGCCGCCGGATGCGGGCAGTCGCTGCGCTCACATGCCGTGGGGGATTCCCGCGGCACGAAACTGCCACACGTGGCGCATTCGGCGGTCTCCACGCTGGAGGCACGTTCCTTCGATTGTCGCTGTTCTACGTTCCGGCGAACCGCCGCCTCGGCGGCCTTCTCTATCTCGTCACGCCGACTGGTGCGGTGCTCGATCAGCTTGAACCCGTACCACACGACCAGTAGGAGCACGATCAGGAGCAGCAGCTTGGGGAGGCTAAATCCAAACACGGCTCAGGTCTCCGAACGCGCCGCCGCCAGGCCGAAACCCGAGGGACACATAATTCTACAGACCATAGCGCGTATACATGGCTCGTTCTTCGAGCGCGTCCAGCAGGCCTGCGGCCACTTCAGCGCCGGCGCGCGCCCCTACAGGAGACCGGAACCAGCGGCGTTTCGGAGTGAAATCCCGGATCCTGACGTTGTCGCCGAACCGTTCCCGCAACACGGTTCCCATATCGCCCAATTCATCGACCAGTCCGAGTTCCAAGGCGCCGCGACCACTCCAGACAGCGGCGCTGAACACCTGCTCGGGATCGTTCTTCAGCCGGGCGCCCCGGCGCTCCTGAACATGCTCGAGAAAGTCTGTCCGAATGTCCTTGAGCACTGCCTGAAGGACTGCCACATCTTCCTCGCGCACCGGCGAGAAGGGGTCCATCATGCCCTTGTGCTTGCCTTCTGCGTAGACACGACGCTCGACTCCGAAGCGCTCGAGGAGTTGCGGAAACCCGAAACCCGCGTTGATCACACCGATGCTTCCGACTACGGAGGACGACAAGGCAAAGATCTCGTCTGCCGCACAGGCCAGCCAGTACCCGCCCGATGCGGCGATGTCCTCAACGAATGCCAGAACCGGCAAGTCGTGCTTGTTGGCAAGGTGCCGCACTTCGCGTGAAATCAGGCCACACTGCACCGGCGATCCTCCCGGCGAGTTGATCGCCAAGGCGACCGCCTTCGCTCCCCGGGCCGAGAACGCGCGGCGGAGGACGGGGAGTATTCCGGTTGCGGTCACCGCCTCCGGGCCCACGGGTCGGGTTCGCATGCCGACCACGCCAGCCAAGCGCACCAGCGGAATGGTCGGCGTGCGCCGACGCCAGAACGACAACGAAATGGGCACGGGCGCAACCTATCGCAGTGGATCGGACACGTCTATCGGAGCCCCTACCAGGCCGCCTGCTCCTCCGGGCCGGGTTCCTCGCCGATCTGGCGCAGGATCGTCCGGGCGCGGTCAGCATCCTCTTGAGCCACCATCAGTCGTCGCGGCAGGATCCCGATGCTGCCCTCCGTGATGCTCATGTGTCCGTCAAACACGAAGGTCTCGATGCCTTCCTCGCCAAGGACCGCGCGGACGTATTCCAGCCGGACCACGTCATTCGTTCGCAGCAATTCCTGCATCACCTATCTCCGCTGCGCTCCCGGCGGCCATGCCGGGTGGTCGCCCGCAGCCGGGCGATCCCGGTAGTCACCGCCTCGCCCTACTCTCTGCCGGTGACAAGTATCGACAACTTGAATAGCACATGCGATCCGTGACACATCGGCGCCCGTAGGAGATGACCATTGGGCGGATTGTTCGCCGATCGCAGCTTCTGTTAGGGTGCAGCGACCTGGCAGCTCTCGGAGTTCGAGCCAATGAACCGACCCGGCCTCGCCCTCGTGACGGCCTGTACCGCCCTTCTGGCGGCCGCTGGCGCGCCGCAGGCAGGAGACTACGATCCGATGCGCTCGGCCTTGTGGGAAGACATGCACACCGAGTTTCTCGGCGATGGACCGGTCAAGTATGACTTTCAGGTCCGGCTGATCATCCCGCGCAAGGTTGAGGACGCGTTCAGCGTTCCGGTGGTGGTCGAGTTGTCCGAGCGCGTCCAACCGGTCGAGGAAGTGGTGGTGATCGCTGAGAACAATCCCATCCAGACCGCAGCCAGGATGTTCCCGCGGCGGGAGATCCGCTCGGTCGGGATGAACATCCGCCTGGAGCAGACGACACCGGTCCGCGCTGCAGCCCGCGACGCTGATGGTGTCTGGCACGTGGCGAGCGTCAGGGTCGAGGTCATGAATCCTGGCGGTTGCACGGCAGCTGGCGGGTCTGGCAGCGCCGAGAATCCGATTGGCACGATCGCGATGAAGCGTTTCAGGCGACCAAACAGCGCGACGCGGCTCAAGTTTCGTATCACCCATCCAATGGATACCGGCCTTGTGACCGACGAGGACGGCGCAGTGGTCCCGGCCTACTACGTGGACACCGTCACCCTCGCCGACAGCGGCGGCCCGATCGCCGATCTGGTGACCTCGGCTGCACTCGCAACCAATCCGGACTTCTATTTCGACCTTCCCGACCGTCTGCAAACCGTCCGCGTCACCGCCTCCGATTCCAAGGGCCTCACCTTCGATCTCCTGGAAGCATCGCGCCGCGACCGGGATGGCAGAACCTAGGGAACTGGCCAGGTCCTGGCGGCACGTCAGACCAACAATGAAACGCAAGCGCTGGGCAATTGCGCTCGCCGTAGGGCGACAGCGCATGAAAGGGAGACTCGCCGTCATGGGTAAACGGCTTCGCAGTTGGGCGATGATCGGAGTAGTTCTGGGGCTCTCCGCGACCGTGGGCGCGAGCGCCGCCCTCGCGGCGGGTGGATCGCCGCCCAACGGTCCGATCGATGCGGTCGTAACCGGCTCCGATCTCAAATTCGCCTGCAGCCAGGAAATCGAGGGCTCGAAGGACGTGGTCGGCGAACAGTTTTACCGCTGGATGCTGATGGTCCAGTGCCGGGCCGTGGTCGGCGCGATCGTCACGATGATTGAAGCTGGACAGTTCGTCTTCGATGGCTCGCCGCGATGGCAGTGCGTCACGGTTCCCGAGGATCTCCGTGAACTGTCGGCAACGTTCGTGACCTGGGTTGGGCGACGACCCCCATTGATGCGCGAACCCGCGGCAGTGGCCTTTGTGGAAGCCATTGAACTCAGTGCACCGTGTCGGTCGTCCTGAGCCTCGGACCGGTCCGGCCTCTTGCAGGCGGTGGTGCCGGGGAATGCGCCGGGCTGGCGAATTGACCGTTCGCACGGTCCGCCAATAATGATCCCTCACCGGATCGGAATGACATCCAGAAGGAACCTGAAATGAAGTGGGCGGCTCCCTTGTTCGCACTCATCGTAAGCGCCAGTGTGGCGCAGGCGGCAGTCGAAGATTGTCCGCAGGGGCCGGAAGGCAATCTGTGCAAGGCCGAGAACGGCGACGTGCACGCCATGTACATGATCGGTCGCGAGGCGTATGACGCAGCGCGCGAAAGCGGGGACTACAGCGAAGCTTATCGATGGGCGTCGCGCGCGCGCGCGGCCGGTTTCCTCGGTGGGCGCATGTTGTTCAAGATGGTGCACCTGCAGGCGGGCAAGGGCCAGCACCATGACAACGTCGAAGCGCACCAGTGGATCACCAGGGCGATCGCCGAGGGCGAGGATTATCTGATCCCGTGGAAGCGCCGACTGGAAGGCATCATGACGCCCGATCAGCTCAAGGCCGCGCTACGCGCAGAAGCAGAGTAGCCCGCCGGAATTTCAGTCGGCAGCGCCGCGTGATCAGCGGGGCCGGTCGCGCTCCGTCACAAGGCTCCGGATCACTGTCTCGGGCATTACTCCTGCGAAACAGCGCGACGCGGACCATCCAGTTGGGCCGCTTCTTCAGCCGTAATCCGGTTGCCTGCTTCGTCGAAATAGACACCCTTGATGCGTTCTTCGATGTAGGTCGCGATGCCGGCGATTTCGCGCTTCGACATCGTGCTCTTGAATTCGGGCATACCGCGGTCACGAATCCCGACGGTGATCACGTAGACCAGGCCGTCGTGATCGAGCAGTGTGGCGCGCAGGTCAGCCGCGAAGCCGCCATAGGCCGGTCCGCCACGACCATCCGCCTTATGACAACGGGCGCATTGGTTGGGAAATTCGGTAAACACGATCGGCGGCGGGCCTGAACGGCGCGGTTTCTCATCTGCCGCCATCGCCGTGCCGGCCGGCATTGCAAACGCCGCCAGGCCGATAACTGTAGCCGCCGTCAGACCGACGGCGATTCGTCCGTGCTTAGTGAAATCGTGCATGTCAAGAAATCCGGCCTACTGACGGAGCCGGGCCTGTGTAAGACGCTTCTCTGCGACGCTTTGCTTGGTCAGATCAATTTCTGAGACGCGTCACCATCGGGGTCTGGATCGACCAGTCGCGCCCGGAGAAACAAAGTGCGGGCCGGCCGCAAGCGGCCGGCCCGCATCGAAATACGCTGTTTAGAGCGCGAACACGTACAGGACGTTGCTCGGTACAGCGGCCTTCAACTCGGGCGTCGAGTCGGTGAACCACTGCGGCCAGGCGCCGCCCAGGCCGACCTGAATGGCAATGTACTGCTTGCCGTCAGCCTCGTACGTCATTGGCGGTGCGTTGATCGACGAACCGGTCTCGAAGCGCCACAGCTCCTCGAGCGTGGTGTCGTCGAGCGCGACCACGGCACCATCAGCCGTGCCGGTGAACACCAAGCCGCCGGCTGTCGACAGAATGCCGCCCAGCATCGGGAACTCGGTCTCCCACTTGCGCACGACCACGCCGGTCGACACGTCGATCGCCGTCACGCTGCCGGTGATCCGGCCCGAGCGCGGGTCATCGAAGGTGAAGTACGGCGCTCCGCCGAGGAACCACTGCCGCGTTGACGGGTCGAAGTTCTTCGGAGAAACCGCGGCAAACGCCTTGTTGCAGCTCTCGATTACCGGAATGTAGTACAGGCCGGTGTGCGGGCTGTAGGAGGTCGGAGGCCAGTTCTTCCCGCCGGTGTGCGCCGGGCAGGAAATGCCTTCGATCTCGCTGCGCGCGCCGACTTCGGTCAAGTCACCGCGGTGTGCCGCCGTACCAGGGTTGTACTGCTGAACGTCCACGTTCGGGTCGTACGCGTTGGGCCGGCCGTTCTCATCGAGACCGTCCGTCCAGTTCAGCTTCTTGACGAACTGCGTGCCCCAGACGTACTCGCCGGTCGCTCGGTCGAGCGCGTAGGCGTAACCGTTGCGGTTGGCGTGCAGGGTCGCGCGCACGAACTGGCCGTTGATCACGGTGTCAACGAACGTGTTCTCCGCGATCGAGTCGTAGTCGTACGGGTCGTTCGGCGTGTGCTGGAAGCCCCACAGGAATTCACCTGTCGTCGCGTTGACCGCGATGGTGCTGTCGGTCCAGAGGTTGTCGCCGGGACGGTAGGCGTTGTCCCAGTCCGGACCCGGGTTGGCGGTGCCCCAGACGATGATGTCAAGCTCGGGATCGTACGAACCGGTCACCCAAGTCGAACCACCACCGGTCTTCCATGCACCGTAGTCGTCCTTCCACGTCTCGTGGCCAGGCTCACCCGGCCCAGGAATGGTATGGGTGCGCCAGATTTCCTCGCCGGTGTTGATGTCCAGCGCAGCAATCCAGCCGCGGACACCGAACTCGGCGCCGGCCATGCCGGTCACCACCGTGTCTCTGACGATCAGCGGCGCGCCGGTGATGGTCTCCGCGATGCCCGGGTCAGCAACCTGAGCCTCCCAGATCAAGCTTCCGTCGGTCTTGTTCAGGGCGCGAATGCGACCGTCGATGACCGGCGACAACACCATGTTGCTGTGCAGCGCCACGCCGCGGTTGTTGATGCCGCAGCACAGCACGCTCGGTGCCCAGTCCTTGTCGGGCTCAGGGTCCGACCGCCACACCGTGATTGGCTTGCCACCACGCACGTCGAGCTTGGTCACCACTCCCCAACCAGTGGTCAGGTAAAGGAATCCGTCCTCGGCAATCGTTGTGCCTTCGAGACCCGCGAACGGGAACACCACCGGGTCCGTGCCGCCGCCCTGGATGCTGCCCATGGCGTAGGTAAACGCGACCTTCAGATCGCCGACGGTGTCCTTGTTGATTTCGCGGAGACCCGAGAAACGGTGGGCCTCGTAGTTGCCGTGATGGTTGATCCAGTTTTCCGGCTCGGTCTCGCTATTGACCAGACGGTCATGGGTAACGTTGCCGGCAAGCGCGGTACCGGCGAGCAATGCCGCGCCAATTGCTCCAACGGCAAGTGGGCGCAAGCTGCCCAATCTCTCGAACCTCATAAAGGCTCCTCCCAATTCGGTGCCGGCCGCCGCTTGCACCGGGGTCTGAAAGATTTAGACGCGTGAACGAGCACGCGTCTCCATTCCAGCCCGGCGTTCCGCATCGGACCGCCACATCCACTTGATCCGGGACATCCCGGACCGACGCCAACAGCCGCTAGCAGACGCTGGCATCGGCGAGGATGCTAGCATTGAAGCCGTGCACCGGCGAATCCCGCCGCTTCCTGCGCTGCAACCGATGGTTGCACGTTCCAAACACCAGCACTGCGGGACCAGATTCCAGCTGTCCGTCCCGTCATTCGAAGCCGCGGGCTCGCGAGTTCCCGCCCGCCAATACGCGGGCGAGATCGCCAGGCAGGGACCCAGTTCGCGGGGCCGCTTACTGGCAACCTCGGCCGCGCGGATGCAACGCCGGTCGCTGCTGGACGGCCGCCCTGATCTCCCGCCCGCGCAGCCGGCGTAGCGTTGCTCCGGAAGAACGTGCATCGCTCGCACCAGCGGGGCAGACCGCTCTGGACAGGAGGGCTCGTGCATCGTTGCCGGGCGTTCCGCTACGCGAGCGTTCCGCGCCCAAGCTGGCAGGCCGAGAGACGCGGCAAGCGAATATGCTTCGGCACCCACCCCGGCCGTGTCGCCGAACTGCATATGCACGTAACGTTCTCGCTGTAGTTGACGGGATGTTGGCCCTTTCCTGAGCCCCTCCCTATGCTGGAACCGGACGGTTCCGCGCGCTAGCACGGAGGCGTGGAGGTCACGTCGTGAATGCAGCGAGCGGAGGCGAACGCCGGGCCGACCAGTCAAGTCTTGCCGCGGTGAAGGCGCTGGTCGCGGAGGATCTCGCTCGCGTCGACCGCACGATCAATGCGAATCTGGCCAGTTCCGTCGCACTGATTCCGGAACTTGCCAGGCACGTGACCGATGCCGGCGGGAAGCGTATACGGCCCCTTGTCACGCTGCTCGGCGCCCGCGCCGCAGGTTACCAGGGCAACCGCCATATCGGGTTGGCGGCAGTCATCGAGTTCATTCATACCGCGACCCTCCTGCACGACGATGTCGTCGACAACAGCCTGGAACGCCGGGGGCTCAAGTCTGCGAACGCCATTTGGGGTAACGCCGCCAGCGTCCTGGTGGGCGATTTCCTGTTCAGCCAGGCGTTCCGTCTGATGGTCGCCGACGGGTCCTTGCCGGTTCTGCGCCTGTTGTCCAACGCCGCTGCCGTCATCGTTCAGGGCGAAGTACTGCAGCTTGTCACGACCGGCAAAACGACGACGACGGAGGACGAGTATTTGGAAGTGGTCCGGGCCAAGACTGCACAACTGTTCGCTGCTGCCGCCGCCGTCGGCGGGCACCTGGTTGAATGCGGCCCCGACGTGCTTGCCGGGCTTGACCGCTACGGCGACCAGGTCGGGACCGCGTTTCAACTGACGGACGACGCCCTGGACTACCTGGGCGAATCGCACGAGACCGGCAAACCCACCGGTGGTGATTTCCGCGAAGGCCGCCTCACCCTGCCCGTCATCATTGCCTATGCGCAGGCCGACCAGCGCGAGCGCGATTTCTGGGATCGGACACTGGGAAAGGGACAGCAGGCGCCCGGCGACTTCGCCGAAGCGTGCCGGATCATCCGCTGTCGAGGTACCGTTGCCCTGACGCAGGAGCGGGCAGTCGTCTGCAGTGACAATGCCATTGCCGCGCTTGACGTCCTGCCCCCCAGCCCGTCCCGCGATGCACTTGCTGACCTGGCGGGTCTGGCCTGCAGCCGCAAGCAGTAACCGATTTCACCGACCGCTGGTTCGATCGTCGTGCGGCCGCAGGATTGCGCCCACGCCGTTGGACGGGCTATATGCTGGCCGGAAGCTGCGGAGTGTAGCTCAGCCTGGTAGAGCACAGTCTTCGGGAGGCAGGGGCCGCTGGTTCGAATCCAGCCACTCCGACCACACCTGGCCATATCCCTCAGTGAGGAACCCCCGGTGCCGCGCCTAGCCGCCAATGTAACCATGCTCTTCGCGGATGAACCGTTTCCGGAGCGTGCGGAACGCGTGCGTGCCGCAGGATTTCGCGGGATCGAAATCCTGTTCCCGTACGACTGGACGGCAGCGGAACTCAAGAGGTGGCTCCGAGCGGCCGACGTCGAGTTGGTGCTCCTCAACACGCCGCCCGGCGACTGGGGCAGCGGCGAGCGCGGGCTTGCCGCCCAACCTGGCCGCCAAGCTGATTTCCGCTCGGCGTTCGGGCAGGCGCTCGACTATGCAACGCAGCTCGCCTGCCCACGTATCCATGTCATGGCGGGGCTTCGGTCCGAGGAACGGGAAGCCTGTGACGCCTGCTTTGTCGACAATTTGCGCCATGCGGCTGAAGAAGCCCGTCGATTCGACATTGACGTTCTGATTGAACCGTTGAATGACCGCGACGTGCCCGGGTACCACCTCTCCAGACTTCACCATGCTCAACAAGTCATTACCGCTGTCGCCCGCGACAACGTCCGTCTGCAGTTCGACCTCTATCACACCCGCATCATGGAAGGAGACGTGGAAG
Source organism: Alphaproteobacteria bacterium (assembly GCA_022819905.1). Taxonomy (GTDB): domain Bacteria; phylum Pseudomonadota; class Alphaproteobacteria; order TMED109; family TMED109; genus VXPW01. Next base: position 75,276 of record JAJEGJ010000095.1, on the reverse strand, counting down.
CTGCCTACGCCCGCTTCAGGTCGCTGGTTCGACACGTGCAGATCGCGGGACTACCTGGACGGCACGAACCGGATGGCGGCGAGATCGACGGGGTGAAGCTGCTCCGGATGCTCGACGCGAACGGGTATGCGGGCTGGATCGGCTGCGAGTATCGTCCCCGCACCACCTTTGAAGCCGGCCTGAGCTGGCTCGCGGACTTCGGCATCACCGGACCTTCGGATAGTCCCGCGTCGTAGCTCCCCGGGGCCCTGCCCCGCGGCGGGTCTCCACGGAGCCTCCCGGCGGCCCGACGCCCCTAGCGCGGTTCGCGTACCGCTGGTTGTCGCCGCGTCCTCGGAGACGTCCTGTACCAAGCCCTAGCTCCGGGTTCGCGCTGTCATGGCGGAACGCCGGTCAAGGGATTGTGCGCCGGCAAGCATGGAGCCTGACCAGAATGGCGGCAAGGGATCACCGAATGCGCTGCGAAAGACTGATCAGTAATAGTTGGTTTGTAAACAATGCGTTATCCAACGTATTCTGTGTTCGTGTTCAACGCTGCACCGCCCGCGGGACGGACCGCAACCCGCATTGGCGCCCCAAGCTGCTATCTGCGCTTTGGTATAGTCGTACCGCGAACGGCAGCGCGGAGCGCCGGGAGTTCGCGCCTATCGCAACCGTCTGCGGGAGTCCCTAATGGCCGCCATTCTCACTTCTCTTCGGAATACAGTCATCGCCGGTTTCGTGCTGGCCGTCGTGCTCTTCATCTTCTACTACATGGTCATGGGGTATTCGGCCGACGCGTTCCCCGCTTTCTTTCTGAGATGGTTGCACGTCATTTCGGGAGTAATGTGGATCGGCCTGCTCTGGTACTTCAACTTTGTCCAGATTCCCAGCATGCCGGAAATCCCGGACGATCAGAAACCCGCAATTTCCAAGGTGATCGCCCCGCTTGCCCTGTGCTGGTTCCGTTGGGGCGCCATGGCCACGATCGTGACCGGCCTGATTCTCGCATGGATGAACGGCTATATCGTTGAGACCCTGACACTCGGTATCGTCGGCGGAACCGCCTCGCAGACATTGCTGGGCATCGGCATGTGGCTGGGAATCATCATGTGGTTCAACGTCTGGTTCGTGATTTGGCCCAACCAGCAGAAGGCCCTGGGTCTCGTCGAGGCGGACGCCGACACGAAGGCTGCTGCCGCCCGCACCGCAATGCTCTTCTCGCGGACGAACACGATGCTGTCGGTGCCGATGTTGTTCGCAATGGTGAGCGGCCAGAACCTCTAGAACCCGCCAGTCCCGGCATTGCTCCCGGCGGGGTACCGCGAGTACCCCGCCGGCCGAGATGGCACTGAACCGCCGGATTGACGAGCGGAAAGGCGTGCAGTGCACCTTCCGCCGGGTGCCGGGTCATTGTCGGTTTCCGTCATCGCCCGGACAGGGCTGACGTCTGCCCTGCCAAAACGTAGTCCAGGCTGTCACGCGCGCGTGGCGCGCAGTGGACTTCGGTCGCTGCTGAACGGCGACAGGTCAGCGCCCGCCCGCCTCGAATGCGGAGGGACCGGCTGCCTAGACTGGCTGTGCCACTCTGGACGGATCGCCAACGTCGAGAGTCGTCACCCTGCGCATCTCGCGCCGGTGGACGGTGTCCTCGAACGGGCGGGCACGGTGCATGGTTGCGCGATTGTCCCAGATCACGAAATCACCCTCACGCCAAGAGTGGCGATACACGAACTCCGGTCGCGTGGCGTGCTCCATCAGGTCCCGGAGCAGCAGGCGTCCGTCGGCGACGGGCCGGTCGACGATCCGGGAAGCGTGGGATGCGAGGTAGAGCGAGTGCCGTCCGTTCCGGGGGTTGACCAGCAACAGGGGGTGCGTGGCCCCCTTGAGATGGTCGGTCTCTTCTGCGGAAAACTCGAAGCCCAGGGTCTGACGCGAATACGCTATCGAGTGGTGCACACGGAGCCCCTCGAGGCCCACTCTCCTGGTTTCCGGTAGCGTGTCGTAGGCGGTCCGCATGTCGGCAAACTCGGTGTCCGCCGCGACCGACGGCACCACCAGCGCGGCCAGCATGGAATAGCGGCCCCGGGGGTCCTGAAACGACGCGTCGGTGTGCCAGAGTCGGTTGGCAAGGACGTAGGAGCGTTGCCGGGCATCGACGTCAAGAACCTCACCGTCCGCGCCGATGTTCGAGACATCCGTGAGCGCCTCGTCGCCGAAACGACTCGGCTGGAGCACACTAATGCCGGTCTTGCGGTGCAGTGCGCCGTCCAACCGGGTCGCGAATGCAAGCTGATCGTCACTCGAGAACTGCTGCTCGCGGAAGACGAGTACCGCATAGCGATCCATTGCTTGCCGAATCACCTCGAGCTCCGTGTCGTCCTGGACATCACGAAGATCCACCCGGCTTGCTTCAGCTACAAAGCACGGATGCAGTTTCTTGAATGTGAGACCCATCTGCCTGTCCGAACAAACGAAAGGTTGGCCGTCACCATAGTGCGCGAGGTGGCGCACGGCCAACCTGGAGAGGCCGGCCAGCGATCACGATTCAGTCGGTACTACCGGAGGGCCCGTCTCGATCGGCAGCGCGGGGTCCCGAGCCCACTCGCCCATCGACGCGTCGTAGAGAGTCAGGTCCGGGTATCCCAACTGGTGCAGTAGGAACAACCCGACGGTCGCGGAGATTCCACCCCCGCAGTAGGCGACCACATGGCGGTCCGGGGTCACGCCGACCGCCTCGTGCGCGCGGCGGGCCTCATCCAGGGAGACGAAGGTTCCGTCCGACGGATCGAGCAGGCTGGCCGCAGGAACGCTGACGCTTCCCGGAATGCGGCCAGGGCGCCCGTATCGGCTGGGCCCCGACCCCAGAAAAAACTCGGGCGCGAGCGCGTTCACCATGGTGGCAGCGGGGTCGCCGAGCCTCGCGAGCACATGATCCCGGTCGATGAAGAAGCCGGGCTGCGGGCGGGCATCGAAGTGAGCTGGGGGATAGCTGTCCTGATCGGTCGAGACCGGGCGGCCCTCGGCCTGCCATTTTCCGAAGCCTCCGTCCAGCACGGACGCCCCGTCGAAACCGAACGACCGCAGCATCCACCAGACCCGAGTCGCCCACATGATGCTGCCGTTCGAGTACAGCACCACACGGGAACTGTTTCCGATGCCGAGCCGTCCCATTGCCGACGCAAACTGTGCCGCGGATGGCGCCATGAAGCGAAGACGGGTGTCCGGATCCGAGGCGGTTTCCTGGATGTCCAGGAATACTGCGCCGGGAATGTGCCCGGCTTCATATTCGGCGCTTCCAGGGACCACGCGATAGGGAGCATCATCGCCCGGCTCGGCCGGCAGCAGCCACGTGGTGCAGTCAACGATTCGAAGATCCGGACTTGCCAGTTCGGCTTCGAGTGCGTCGGTTTCGACAAGCGCGGCGGGCTCCCGCCACTCTCCGAGATCGCTTCGCATCGGCTGTTCCCTCGTCATGCCTGCAGCAGTTCCCGGATCGTAACAGCAGGCAACGGTAGGTATCCGTCTCCGCCTGCTTCCATGCTTGCGTCGCCCGGGCGCGGCGGAACACCGGAGAGCTCCCGTTGCGGTGTCCGTTGCGGTTTTTGAGGCAGTGATCCGCACCTTCGTTTCCAATGTCCGCGTGATCCGCATGACCGTAGCGAAGGCGGAATTGCCGTTTTTCGACAACCCGTTTTGGATCCCCTCGCGGCCCACTCCAATCGCGCGCGCCAACCAGCTCATGTTCTTGGCCCGGGCGTTGTCGTGGAGCACGGCTCGCGTCAGGCTGCTGTCGGCCGGGCCCTCCTTACCGCTGTCCCGCTTCGACGAAACCGGCTCGGGGAGTCTGGCCCGATGGACCGACGCCGGCGTCGGATCGGGCGGCTCCGAATAGATCATGGACTCGGACCATCGTAAATTTGGTCCCATGGAAGAGATTCAGATTTCGAAATTCAAGGCGACCTGTCTGGCCGTTCTTGACCGGGTGGGAAAGACCCGCAAACCCCTGCTCGTGACCCGGTTCGGCAAGCCGATCGACCAAGTCTTGCCGCCGCCGAGTCCGGGAGGGAATTGGCTTGGCAAGATGAAGGATCAGGGCGAGGTCCGTGGCGACCTCGTCGCCCCTGTCACGAATTCCATGGATTGGGAAGCTCTCAAGCAGATGGGATTGCTACTCGACACACACATCTGGTTATGGAGCCTGCTGGACCCGGATCGACTTGGCGGCACTACAGCACACGCTCTTCAGTCTCAGGAAAACGCACTCCAAATTTCACCCATCAGCGTGTGGGAGGCGCTGCTTCTTGCTGAGCGCGGGCAGGTGGCACTCGATCCCGATCCCTTCCGGTGTCTGCGCCAGGCGATGTCGATTGCCCCGATCGCAGAGGCCCCGCTCACGGTCGATGCGGCACTTGCCAGCCGCACCGTCGATGTTGAGCATTAGGATCCGGCGGATTGGTTCATCGTTGCTACTGCCGCAGTGCACGGCCTGACGTTGGTGACCGCGGACAAGAGGTTGTTGCGGTGCCGCGGCATCGACGTGCTGCCCAACCGCTGAGGCATGTCGCGTCAGGGCCGCTAGGCGAGCGGAAGATGTTGGGCGTGACCCTGCGGTCCGCAGGTTCGGGTTCAGGCGTGGAACGACCGGACCAGCTGTCCCGGCGTCGCCCCGGCGACGGACGTTCCTTCAGCACTGGTTACCCGGATACCGTTGACCCAGACGCCGTGCAGCCCTTCCGCCGTTGCCACCAGCCGCGGTGCCCCCGACGGCAAATCGTGGACCCGTTTCGACAAGCCCACGCCAACCCGTTCCGGATCAAACAGCATCATGTCGGCCGCCTGTCCGGGCACCAGCCGGCCCCGTCCCGGAATCCGCATGATGTCGGCGAGACGGCCGCTCAGACGGTGTACGCCCTCTTCCAGTGAGAACAACTCCCGGTCGCGCACCCAGTGCCCGAGCAAATGCAGGCCAAACCCCGCGTCGCAGAAGAACGTAAGGTGAGCACCTGCGTCCGACAGGCTGATCAGGCTTCGGTCGTGGACCAGACCCTCGCTCACGGCCTTTTCGTCGGTGTTGAGCAGCTGGGCCACAAACAAGGTGTCAAGGCCGCCATCAACCGCATGATCTAACAGCCAGTCAAGAGGATCTTGTCCCGTGGCCGTCGCGAGATCGCGCAGTGATCGTTCCTCGAGCGCCGAATCTCCAGCCGGAGACACTTCCCGGACGATGATCTTTTCCCAGTCCCCGTTGAAGAGCCGAACCTTGGCCGGGACTGCAAGCTCCGCCCGTACCGCGGCCCGGAACTCCTCTGACGCGTAGACCGATTGCAGGCCTTCCGCGCCGTCGGCCGTCATTGCCGGCTTCCAGGCGCTCAACCCCTCGAACAGGTAGGGGCTTGCCATCGTGAACTCCAGGCTGAGCGGCCGGCACGAAACCTGGCCCCACATCTCGGTCCCGCGCTCGGCAGCCGCATCGAGCCGCGCCAGTCCCCGCCGGACTCCGTCCGGCCGGGTCGGATTGTGGAGGAAGGCGGCCACGAGCACCGGTCGACGGGCTTCCGCGCCCATCTTCTCGAGGCTGCCAAGCTTGGTCCCGCTCCCGGCAGTCAGCATGAAGACTCCGCGTCCGGTCTCGCCCATCGCCCGCACCAGGGCGCCCACCTCGGCTTCCGAGGCGAAGCGCGATGGCATGGGGACGCCGTTTTCGCCGTTGTGTCCCTCGAACGTGGTAGTCGAAAATCCAATCGCGCCGGCGGTGACAGAATCGCGCACGATCTCCGCCATCCGGCTGATCTCCTCGTCGGTGGCCTCCCGTTCCGTCGCCGCCTCACCCATCACGTACGTGCGGACCGACGAATGTCCGATATACGACGCCACGTTCGGGACCAGTCCGCACCCTGCCAGCAGGTCCAGATACTCCGGAAAACTCTCGAATTCCCAGCGCACGCCTTCCCGGAGCGCCGATAGCGACATGCCTTCCACGTGCGTGAGATTCCGCAACGTCGCGTCGCGGTCCCGTTCGCGGCACGGCGCGATCGTGAAGCCGCAATTGCCGATCACGACGGTGGTGACGCCCAGCGACGGCGAGGGCGACGCGCTGGGGTCCCAGGTCAGCTGCGCATCGAAATGGGTATGCGTGTCGACAATCCCCGGAGCCAGCGCCAGGCCGTCCGCATCGATCGTCTCACGGGCGGCGCCGACCTCACCGCCCCGGGCAACCACCTGCCCGTTCTCCACCGCCAAATCACCGTGAAATGACGGTTTGCCGGTGCCGTCGACGATCAACGCGTCGCGGATGGCGAGGTCGTGCACCGGACGCTCCTACTGCAGCATGTCCGCGACGGCGTCGATCGCTGCCTGCGCACACTGCTCGTCCTGGTCTCCCGTCGCGCCGCTCACGCCAATCGCGCCGACCAATGCGCCGTCAGCCATGCGAATCGGCAGTCCCCCGGTCAATGCGGTCACGTGGTGAAATTCGCCAAGGGCGGGCGCCCGGCCGGGCTGTCCGTCCTTCCCGTGCACGATTTCGCCCAGCATGCGCGTCGGAATGGGCAGGCGGGCCGCCGACTGCGCCTTCCGCAATGCGATCTCGAAACTGCCGAGGAACGCGTCGTTCTGGCGCCGGAACAGCACCAGGTCCGCCCCTCGATCAACAATTGCAATGTTGATCGCGCGGAAGTTCTCTTGGGTCTCGCGAAACGCCTCGCACGCATCGGCCATGGCCTTGGCCATCCCGAGAGTCAGCATCGGGCGCATCTCGACGTGCGCGTCCGACGCTGCGGGGGTGAGACCGGCAGCGAATACTCCGGCGATCAACAGACCTACAAACTTTTTCATGGGGAAACTCCGATTAGGATGCACCGCAAAATCGTAGCGCCGAATTGTGAAAAAATGATTCACGCTGCATGGCGCATGCTGCGGCAGGGGTCTCGTTACAGCAATCCGAGACGATACAGGTCTCGGGCCAGCGAGTCGGGCAGGCCCGGATCGATGACGGTGGCCCGGTCCGGCGGCGCCAGGCTCGCATCGAGATACCGCCAGCCCTGGAACGCCCGATGACGGCGCGGTTCGGTCGTGACCAGCTCCGGATGAAACACCAGTTCTACCCCCTGGGTACCTCTGGCATTGGTTGCGTCGACGATGTCCAGCAGACGCTGTCGAACCGAGATGTGCCCCCGGATCACCCAGTAGATGGACCCGCCCGCCAAGAGTTCGGCGGCGCGCACCGGACGATTACGGGTGAAATGCGCGAGTCGCCCCTGCCCGCTGGCAGCCGAGCGAAGGCGGCGCTGCTGCGCCCGGCGCAGCGCGACAGGCGTCTCGATCCCCTGGGCGATCTTGAGGAGATGCAGAGTTGGCCGAGCGCTCATGCCCTCAATCATCCCGAACGCTTCTGAACCGGGCTCCCCTGACGGGACAGAGTTCTGCGAACCATAGCCGGGGAAGGTCCCACGCTGGGAATGCGACGGTTCCAGACCACGGCGCCCCTATCGCTTCCGGCAACGACCGAGGCACAGGCGATCTGCGGCCCAGGTGGCCCTACTTGCTTCGATCATTGCAGCCGAAGGTTGGCGACAGACCCGTCACCAGTACGGAGAGAAGCATTGCTGGATGTGAAACCTGCACGTCACGGCGTTCAGGAGGTCCCGCACACTGTACATCCCGGATGCCTCGTGTACGATCCCTTTGTCGCGGATCGGGAAGCGCTGGCTCCCTAACGGACCCTATCTGGGTGCGGCAGCGGCGACGCTTGCTGATCCTGGCAAACGGCGGTGCCTCGGAGACCCTCGGGCGCACCGGATGGCCAGCGTCCCGTCCATCGAATGGCCCACGATGCACCTGGCCCCCTGTACCGGCCGCAGGAGTCGCGATCGCGCACGACGCCCTGCCGTATGCCGCCGACGAGGAAGCTGATCTTCTGGGGGAATGTCGTGTCGACAGATTTCGTGCGAACCGGCTGCGTGATGGTCCTGTCCCTCTCGCTGCTGGCGCCAGCCACCATTTCCCGGGCGGCGGACGACGAGCCGCTCGGGGCTGATCCGACGCTCCGGCAACTCGAAGAGCTCGTCGTGACCGGGTCACGGATCCGGAGACCTGACCTGACCAGCGCCAGCCCGATGATCCGAGCCGACGCGGAAGACCTGTTGTCCCAGGGCACGGTGCGCGTCGAGGACGCGCTGCGGAACCTTCCGCAGGTGTTCACGAACCAGAACGCCGGGCAGTCGAACTCTTCCACCGGGACGGCCACGCTCAATCTCCGCGGGCTCGGCGCGAAACGCACGCTCGTGCTAGTCAACGGCCGCCGACTCCCGGCGGGATCACCCCTCCAGGGCGGCGCCGGTGCCGACATCAACCAAATCCCGGGTTCCCTGATCGAGTCCGTCGACGTGCTGACCGGCGGTTCCTCGGCCACGTACGGCTCGGACGCCGTGGCCGGTGTCGTGAACGTCCAGCTTCTGGATGACTTCGAGGGGGTCAAGCTGCGTTACCAGTTGAGCCAGTATCAGCACGGCAACCGCAACGAACGATGGCAGGGAATCGTTCAGGACGCCGGCTACCGGACTGCCGATGGCTCGGTGCGGGATGGCGAGATCGCGAATGCATCGCTGATCGCAGGAACGGCCCTTCGCGGCGGCGATGGCCACATGACCGTCTATGCGACCTACCGCGACATCGCGGCGGTGCTTCAGGGAGACCGGGACTACAGCTCGTGCGCACTGAGCAATGACCTCACGACGTGCTTCGGTTCTGCCACGCAGCCGCAGGGCACGTTTTCCGACTTCGGCCTGCTGAAGGCTCGTGGCCTGGACGGCTTCGACTACAAGGTGGAGGGCGACCAGTTCGTCCCCAGAGAAGGCACCACCTACAACTTCGGTCCGGCAAACTACTTCCAGCGCCCCGACAAGCGGTGGACCGCCGGCCTGCTGGCCAACCTCGGCGTCAGCGAGCATGCCCGGGCCTACACCGAACTCATGTTCATGGACAATCGATCCGTGGCCCAGATCGCCCCGTCTGGCGCCTTCTTCGTCACCGATACGCTGGGCTGCGGAAACGCCTTTCTGTCGGAGCAGCAATTCGATTTGCTGTGCGGACGGTACGGGCTGAACAGAGGCGACGAGCAGACGGTCTTCATCGGCCGCCGCAACGTCGAGGGGGGTGCGCGGCAGGACGACCTCCGCCACACTTCCTACCGGGGCGTGGTCGGCTTGCGCGGGCGCCTGACAGACCCGTGGCGATACGACGTCCACTACCAGCGCGCCGCAGTCGACATGCGCCGTCGTTACCTGAACGATCTGTCGAGAACTCGAATCGAGCGCGCGCTGGATGCCGTTCGCGACCCCGGTACGGGGCGGATCGTGTGCCGTTCGGCGCTGGAAGGTTCTGACCCGGACTGCGTGCCCTGGAACATTTTCCGAGAAGGCGCGGTCGCCCAACCGATGATCGACTATCTGACGTTGCCCCTGTCAGCTCGCGGATCCACCGACCAGACGATCGTGTCGGGCCATCTCGCCGGCAATCTTGCCGAGTACGGGGTCAAGTCGCCGTTCGCGCTGTCGGGCCCGAAAGTGGTGATTGGTGCGGAGTACCGGCGGGAATACCTGACGTACGATCCGGACGAGGCTTTCCGCAGCGGCGACGGTGCCGGCCAAGGCGGCGCCAGTCGACCCGTCAGCGGCGGAATCGAGGTCTCGGAGTTCTTCGTCGAGGCCGGCGTGCCGCTGGCGGAGGACACTCCGTACGCGGACGAGCTGTCGCTGGACGGTGGCTATCGGTACTCCGACTACGACTACGGCAAGCAGACGGACACGTTCGGCATTCGAGCAAGCTGGGCGATCAACGCGGGCGTCCGCCTGCGAGCCAGCATCCAGCGCGCGATTCGCGGCCCCAACGTGCGGGAACGGTTTCTGCCGCCGGGCTTCAACCTTTTCGACATGAACGCCGATCCGTGCGGTGGCCCGGTTGCGAACGGCACGACGGCTGCCGGCCGGACGCTCGAGGAGTGCGCCCGGAGCGGCGTGACATCCGCTCAGTTCGGCCGGATCGAACACTCACCGGCCAACCAGTACAACTACCTGCAGGGCGGCAACACCGACCTAGCGCCGGAGGAATCCGACACCTACGCCTACGGCCTGGTCTGGACACCGACGTTTCTCGACCGCTTGACCTTCAGCCTGGACCACTACTCGATCGAAATCCGAAAAGGCATCAGCGCGCTGCGGCCGAACTTCATCCTGGATCAATGCCTGGACGGCAACGCCGCGCAGTGCGCCAAGGTCAGACGCGGACGGAGCGGTGACCTGTGGTTGGGATCCGACCTCGAAAAAAGCGGCCACGTTGTTTCGTTTCTGGACAATCTCGCGGTGGAGAAAGTGCGGGGGTTTGACCTCGCTGCCAGCTACAGCCTCGACATCGGCGACTGGGGCCACCTGAGCCTCAGCGACGTCCTCTCCATCACCTCCACGTGGGAGCGGCAAGAGCTGGCCGGAGCCCCGAAGGTCGATTGCGCGGGCAATTGGGGGGCCACCTGCGGCTCGCCCAATCCCGACTTCCGGAACAATTTCAGCCTCGCCTGGCACACGCCCTGGCAAGTGCGCGCCACGCTCGGGTGGCGGTTCATCAGCAGCATCACCGACCTTAATTCGGACGAAATCGATCTCGGGGCCCGGCACTACTTCGACCTGTCCGCCAGCTGGGACTACAGCGACACGGCCAGCTTGCGCGTCGGAATCAACAACCTGCTCGACAAGGCGCCCCCGATAGCGGGCAGCGCGGCCGGTCCGTTCAACTTCGGCAACGGCAACACCTTTCCCGGTCTCTACGACGCTCTGGGGCGCTACCTGTTCATCGCCCTCACCATCGAGTCTCCCTGATCAAGCCGGGGATCCGCTTGCTGGAAGGCCCCACGTGCAGGCGCCGCCAGGAGCCAGCGTCGAAACTGCCTTGGACCGCATGCAGAACTGGTGCCGGTCACGGCATCGGTTCGGATCTCGTCAGCCGGTCGCGGATGCCCGTACCGGGAAGATCCACGCCGCCGCCCCGGCAGCCCGGAGATCAGCGGAGGCGCGACGTCCTTCGGGACGTCGACCGTCGCGTCGATATCCGCAGCCGGCGGAGCGCCAGCTACGCCGTCAACTCCCGAGGAAGTTGACCGAACGCCGTCAGCCTCTCAGCCGCTCGTTGTCCGGATCATGCGGGGACTCGGGTATCACCCGAGCCGAGTAGCGCTTGCCCAGGATCTCGATGTCGAGTTCGGTGCCGACGGTTCCGTGGCCGTCGTCCACGTAGCCCAACGCGAGGGACTTTCCGGTGAAATGACCGTAGGCACCGGCCGTGGCGCGACCGATCATGGTCTCGCCCTGCCACAGCGGTTCATTGCCAATGGGATCGGCATCGTCAATGTCGCTCACTTCGATCGTCACGAACTGCCGGGGCACGCCGTCGGCTTGCTGGCGAATCAGCGCATCACGGCCGACGAACTCCCCCTTGTCCAGGGCGGCAAACCGGCCAAGGCCGGCCTCGAGAATCGTGTATTCCCGCGTGAGGTCCTGGGCCCACATGCGGTACGACTTTTCGATCCGCAGCGAATCCATGGCGCGCATTCCGCATTGGCCGATCTCGAATTCCGCGCCCGCGCGCAGCAGCTCAAGGAAGATGTGCCGCTGGTATTCCACCGGATGGTGAATCTCCCAGCCCAGCTCGCCCACGAAATTGACGCGCATCAGGCGCACGGGCGCCAGTCCCACGTGCGTGTGCTGGCCGGTCAGCCACCTGAACGAATCGTCGTCGAGATCCGCTTCCGTGATCTTTGACAGCACTGCCCGGGCATTGGGGCCGGCGACCACGAGCGTCGCGTGGGAGGTGGTGAGATTGTCGAGCCGGACGCTGCCATCGTCCGGCAGACGCTTGGTCAGATAGTCGCCGTCGAAACGCTCTGCCGCACCCGAACTGACCAGGTAGAAGCTGTCGCCGGCATCGCGCATGATCGTGAACTCGGAACGCACGCCGCCCTGCGGGGTCAGCGCGTGAGCCAGATGGATGCGGCCGACCCCCCGGGGCAGCCTGCGGCAGACGAGACGGTCAAGCCAGGCCTCCGCCCCCGGCCCCGATACCCGGAACTTGGAGAAGCTCGTGATGTCGATGATCCCGACATTCTCGCGAACGTTCCGATGTTCCCTCGCCACGTGCGGGAAGTAGTTCGTGCGCCGGAAACTCCAGACATCCGAGCGCTCGACGCCGGCCGGCGCAAACCAGTTGGGTCGTTCCCAGCCGTAACGCTGGCCCCAGACCGCCCCCATGCCGTCGAGCAGGTCGTGAATCGGGCTGGTCTTGGCAGGTCGCGCCGCCGGCCGCTCCTCGTCCGGATAGTGAATGATGAAGACGTGTTCGTACGCCTCTTCGTTCTTGGTCCGCACGTACGGCTGGTTCGCATACGCCCCGAAGCGGCGGGGATCGACATCCATCATGTCGATCGAGGGCTGGCCTTCGATGATCCATTCCGCGAGCTGCCAGCCGGCTCCGCCGGCGGCCGTGATCCCGAAACTGTGCCCCTCGTTCAGCCAGATGTTCCGTAGGTCCCAGGCCGGCCCGACCAGAGGACTGCCGTCCGGCGTGTAGGCGATCGGGCCGTTGACGATGTCCTTGATGCCGGCACGCTCGAAGCTTGGAACGCGCTTGATCGCCGCCTCCACGTGCGGCATCAGGCGATCGAGATCCCCGGGGAAGAGGTCCCGCTCGAAGCTTTCCGGAACGCCGTCCCAGAACCGTGCCGGCGCCCCCTTCTCGTAGGGTCCCAGGATGTAGCCCTGACGCTCTTCCCGCAGGTAGTAGGAGGCGTCGGATTCGCGCAGCACGGCCATTTCCGGGAGCCCCTGCCGGTGCCGTTCCACCAACTCCGGCACCTCATCCGTGACGATGTACTGGTGCTCCACCGGGATCGTCGGAAGGTAGATGCCCAGCATCCGACCGGTGTGCCAGCTATAGTTGCCGGTCGCGCAGACCACGTGCTCGCACGTAATGTCTCCGCCGGGCGTCCGGACCAGCCACTCGCCGTTCGACTGCCGTTCCAGGGCCGTGACGGGGGTGTTCTGGTAGATCTCGGCGCCCCGGTTGCGGGCGCCGATGGCCATCGCCTGCGTAACGTCGGCCGGAGCGATGTGCCCGTCGTCGGGATGGTAGAGCGCTCCGACCAGCCCCTCCGTGTTGCACAATGGCCAGAGCGCGGCGACCTCCTCCGGCGTGATGATCTGGAACGGGACGCCGATCGTGTTGGCCGTACCGCAGTACTTGCGGTACTCGTCCATCCGCTCCTGGTTGGTCGCGAGTCGCAGGTTTCCCGTCACATGGAAGCTGACCTCCTGGCCGGTCTCGCCGGGCAGGGTCTTGTAGAGATCGACCGAATACTTGTGCAGCTGACCGACGCTGTAACTCATGTTGAACAACGGGAGGAGGCCGGCAGCGTGCCACGTCGAACCTGCGGTCAACTCGGTGCGTTCGCACAGGGCCACGTCTGACCAGCCCTTCCGAGCCAGGTGATAAAGCGTTGAGACACCGACGACTCCGCCGCCGATCACAACCACCCTTGCGTGTGTCTTCAAGTTCCTTCCCCACCCTACTGCACGTCACAACCTAGATTCGCACAGAAGTTACGGCACAACCATCCCCGACCCGGCCAACGGCGGTGCCGGTATTTTTTGGAGCGGTTGCCCTCCCGTGCCGGAGTACGCGCGTCCATTGTCCGGGGCGGGGTTGTGACCGGATGGGACACGACCGCGCGGCCGGAAGGGGCGTTGCTGGCGCTGCCCGGCGGTCGAACCTGCCGCCCCTGGACGATCGGGCGTCACCCCGCTCAAGCCATCGAGCAGCGGCAGCTGCCTGCGACTGGCCGCCCCGGAAAACCGGGCAATGGAGATTGCGTGATTCTCCCCTGCGAATGTACCATTTGCCAGTTGGACCGCTGGCGTTCGGGTCCTCGTTTTCGGCTCCGTCTGGCGGCTTCGAGGCTCCGGGCGTCTGGTGCCGTGGCACGCCGCAAGGAAGGGCCTCGATCATGGTGAATCATCAGGATTCGGTCGATCAATCCGACCGCAAGGTACCGATCAATCTTCGGCAGTCCGGCTCGACACCCACGGAACTTCTGATTTCGACCCGGGTGCGGAAGTCCCCCTACTGGCATCTGTCGCATCAGGCGGGCTGCTGGCGGGCCACCGTGTACAACCGGATCTATCACCCCCGCGGGTACGTGCGGCCGGAAGACGGCGGCGCCACGGTCGAATACGAGGCGCTGGTCAATCATGTGACGCTTTGGAACGTCGCCGTGGAACGCCAGATTCGCGTCGCGGGTCCGGATGCCGAGGCATTTGTCAACTACGTGATCACGAGAGATGCCACGCGAATTCAGCCGATGAACGGCAAGTACGTGATCCTGTGCAACGAGAAAGGCGGCATTCTCAACGACCCGGTGCTGCTCCGCCTGTCGAAGGACGAATTCTGGTTCAGCCTGTCGGACTCTGACGTGATGTTCTGGCTGCAGGGCGTAAACGTGGGCCGAAAGGCCAATGTCGAGATCGATGAGATCGATGTCTGTCCGGTGCAGATCCAGGGGCCAAAGTCGGTCGCGCTCATGACCGATCTGGTCGGCGATCAGGTCCGTGAACTGCCGTCGTACGGCCTCATGGAGGCCAGGGTGGCCGGGTGCGACGTGGTCGTGTCTCAGACCGGGTTCAGCGGCGAAAAGGGCTACGAGATCTACTTGCGCGACGCCACGCTGCACGCAGAAAAACTGTGGGATGCGGTCCTGGCGGCCGGCGAGGCGCACAACCTGATGGTGATCGCACCGGCCCATCAGCGGCGCATTGCCGCCGGCATCCTCTCCTGGGGGCAGGACATGGATGCCGAGACCCTGCCGTTCCAGTGCAATCTCGGATACCAGGTGCCCCGGACCAAGGCAGCCGACTACATCGGCAAGGCGCGCCTCGAGGAGGTCCGTGCCCTGGTCGAAGCGGGTAATCCGCCGTTCAAGCTGACGCTGGCGGGACTGGCGCTCGGCGGCAGGCCGATCGAGGAGTACGCGCCGGACTTCTGGCTGATATCGGGTGCTGACGGCGGCAAGCCGGTGGGCTACGTCACGTCGCCCTGGTTTTCGCCCGAACTGGAGACCAACATCGCCCTGGGATACGTCCCGTGCGCCATGGCGACGCCCGGAACCCGAGTCAAGGTCTGGCTGCCGGACGCCTACCAGACCGACCCGGGGCAGCCGGTGGACGGCACGGTCACGGACGTTCCGTTCCGCCCCTCGGTGAATCCGAATGCCCGGGAGATCGCGAAGGCGCAGGGGCGCGATGCAGCCTACTGAGGAACCGCGGGCGGTAGCCGGTCGGGCGCGTGGGCCGGCGTTGCGCGCCGGTAGCCCGTGCCGCCGGGGTCCCCGTCCGCCAGGGCCCGATACGCTGATGCCGCATCACCCGACGCCGGGCCGCAACTGACGCAACCCGGCGTTCGGAGGGAATGCGGCGATGACTCGCTACTCGATCTTCAGCCTCGCCCGCAACGCCATCGGCTATCACCGGAGCTGGCCGCGGGCCTGGCGCAGCCCCGAGCCGGCCCCGACCTACGACGTGGTGATCGTGGGTGGCGGCGGTCACGGTCTGGCGACCGCCTACTACCTGGCCAAGGAGCACGACGTCGGCCGCATCGCCGTCCTGGAGAAAAGCTGGCTGGGGGGTGGCAACACCGGGCGAAATACCACGATCATTCGCTCCAACTACCTGTGGGATGAGAGTGCGCATCTCTACGAGAAGGCGCTGCAGCTGTACGAAGGCCTCAGCCGAGAGTTGAACTTCAACATCATGCTCAGCCAGCGCGGCGTCCTGAACCTCGCCCACAACGAACACGACCTCAAGGAAATGTCCCGGCGGGTGCGGGCGATTCGCCTGAACGGGATCGATTCCGAAATCCTCGACCCAGCGGGGGTAAAGACGGAAGTTCCGATCATCAACATTGCCGGGGACGTGCGATACCCGATTCTCGGCGCGTCGCTCCAGCGACGCGGCGGGGTCGCGCGCCATGACGCCGTCGCCTGGGGGTTCGCGCGCGCCGCCGATGCGCGCGGCGTGGACATCATCCAGAACTGCGAGGTGACCGGGATCGAGATCGCGAACGGCCGCATCCGGGGGCTCCGGACGTCCCGTGGCACCATCGCGACGAAGAAGGTCGCCCTCGTCGCGGCGGGACATTCGAGCGTGCTGGCGGCGATGGCCGGGCTCCGACTGCCCATCGAAAGTCACCCGCTGCAGGCGATGGTGTCGGAACCGATCAAGCCGGTGCTCAACAGCGTCGTGATGTCGAACACCGTCCACGTCTATGTCAGTCAGTCCGACAAGGGCGAACTCGTGATCGGGGCCGGGATCGACGGGTTCAATTCCTACGCGCAGCGGGGCAGTTTCCAGGTCGTCGAAAGCCAGATGGGGGCGCTTCTGGAACTGTTCCCGATCTTTTCGCGCCTGCGGATGCTGCGCCAGTGGGGCGGGATCGTCGATGTCTGCCCGGACGCGAGCCCGGTCGTCGGCAAGACGCCCGTTGACGGCCTCTACATCAATTGCGGCTGGGGCACGGGTGGTTTCAAGGCGACGCCGGCGTCGGGCTGGGCGTTTGCCCATACGATTGCCCGGGACGAACCGCACGAGTTGAACGCCCCGTTCACGCTGGAGCGCTTCAGCACCGGCGCCCTGATCGACGAGCACGGCGCCGCCGCGGTCGCACATTGAGCGGGCCATGCTTCTGATCCCCTGCCCCTGGTGCGGCCACCGCGACGAAAGCGAGTTCACTTGCGGGGGCGAGGCGCACATCCAGCGACCGCCCGATCCCGCCGCCCTCGACGATGCGGAGTGGGCGGACTACGTCTTCATGCGCACCAATCCGAAGGGCCGGCATCGGGAGCGCTGGTGCCACAGCCACGGCTGCGGCCGGTGGTTCAACGTGGAGCGACACACGGTCACCCACGACATCGTTGCGGTTTACCGGATGGGCGAAACACCGCCCGACGACGGCGACGTGGACGGGTCATGACCAGCCAACCGTTCCGTCTGCCTGACGGTGGGGCAATCGACCGGGCGCGACCGGTCAGCTTCTCGTTCAACGGCGAACTGTTGACGGGATTTTCGGGAGACACCCTCGCATCAGCCCTGCTCGCAAACGGCGTGCACCTGGTCGGTCGCAGCTTCAAGTACCACCGGCCGCGGGGAATTCTGTCCGCGGGCACCGAGGAGCCGAATGCGCTGGTGCAGCTCGAGTCCGGGAATCGGAGCGTGCCCAACCTGAAGGCCACCCGGATCGAGCTCTACGAGGGATTGACTGCGACCAGCGTGAACTGCTGGCCCAGCGTCAGGTTCGATGCCGGAGCCGTCATCGATGTCGCCCACCGGCTGGTTCCGGCAGGCTTCTACTACAAGACGTTCATGTGGCCGCATGGCGGCTGGCATTTCTACGAGCGAGCGATCCGGCGGATGGCGGGCATGGGCCGGGCGCCCACCGGACGGGACCCGGACCGGTACGAACGGATGAACGCGCACTGCGACGTGCTGGTCGTCGGCGCCGGGCCCGCGGGGATGGCCGCTGCGCAGGCCGCCGGCCGCGACGGCGCGAGGGTCATTCTGGCCGACGAACGCAGCCAGCCGGGCGGCTCACTCCTGAACATGGCCGCCAACGAGTCGGGAACCGAGCCCGGCTGGAGCAGCGGGGTCACGGCCGAACTCGAATCGATGAAGAACGTGCGGGTGCTGTCGAGAACCACGGTCACCGGGTACTTCGATCACAATTTCCTGATCGCGCTGGAGCAGGTTACGGATCATCTCGGACCCGACGCGCCTGCCCGCCTTCCGCGCCAGCGGCTGTGGCGCATCCGCGCCGGCCGTGTGGTGCTGGCGACGGGCGCGCTGGAGCGGCCACTGGTGTTCGCCAACAACGATCGACCGGGGGTGATGCTTGCGGGGGCCGCCCGTGCGTACGTCAACCGCTTCGCCGTCCTCCCCGGCCGGCGGGCTGTGGTGGTGACCAACAACGACAGCGCCTACGAGGCGGCGCTGGAGCTTCATGTCCGCGGCGTGGCCGTCGCCGCCATCGTCGATCACCGCGGCCGCCCTGACGGAAGGGCAGTCCGGGGCGCCGAGGAAGCCGGGCTGGAGGTCATGCCGGGCCACGCCGTCGTGGACACGAACGGGCGCCGCCGGGTGCGCGCCGCCGCTGTGGCCAGGATCGACGGGGACGGCGCCATCGCCGGGCCAACACGCACGCTGGCGTGTGATCTGATCCTGATGTCCGGGGGCTGGAGTCCGGCCGCGCACCTGTTCTCGCAGTCCGGCGGACGGCTGCGCTACCACGCGGCCCTCGAGGCCTTCCTGCCCGACCACCCGCGCCAATCGGTGCGATGCGCCGGCGCGATCAACGGCGCAGCCGACACGACGGCCTGCATGCGTGAAGGCCGAAGCGCCGGGCTGGACGGGTCGGCGGCGCCCGAGGCAGCGTCCGCGTCGCCGACGCCCCCCGCACAGCGACAAGTCTTCGCCAGGCATCGCGCCGGCGAGGCGAGAGCTTTCGTGGATTTCCAGAACGACGTGACGGCAGCGGACATCACGCTGGCGGCCCGGGAAGGCTACGAGTCGGTCGAGCACCTGAAGCGCTACACCACCCTGGGTATGGGCACCGACCAGGGCAAGACCGGAAACGTGCCGGGTCTCGCGATTCTTGCCGGCACGCTCGGAGAGGCGGTTCCCGCCGTGGGCACGACGACCTTCCGACCGCCCTACGAACCCGTCACGTTCGGCGCCATCGCCGGGCGTGACATCGGCGCCCTGGCCGACCCGGTTCGCCGGACGCCGATGCATGCCTGGCACGAGGCAGCCGGCGCCGTGTTCGAGGACGTGGGCCAATGGAAGCGGCCCTTCTACTACCCGCAACCCGGCGAGAACAAGCGAGCAGCAGTCGCGCGGGAATCGCTGGCCGTGCGTAACGCAGTGGGAATCATGGATGTGACCACGCTCGGAAAGATCCTGATCTGCGGCTCCGACTCGGTCGAGTTTCTGAACCGGGTCTACACCAACGCGTGGGACAGCCTGGCCGTGGGACGCTGTCGCTACGGCCTGATGCTCGGCGAGGACGGAATGGTGCTGGACGACGGAGTCACGGCGCACCTCTCACCGAACCAGTTCCTGATGACCACGACCACGGGCAATGCGGCCCGCGTGCTGGCCTGGCTGGAGGACTGGCTGCAAACGGAATGGCCCGACCTCAATGTGTATCTGGCCTCCGTCACCGAGCAGTTCGCGACCATGGCGCTTGCGGGACCCGGTGCCCGGCAGGTCCTCGTCGGACTGGTCGACGATATCGACGTGGCCCCTGCGGCCTTTCCGTTCATGGCCTGGCGCACCGGTCGCGTCGCCGGCCTGCCGGCACGGGTGTTCCGGATCAGCTATTCGGGCGAGGTGGCCTACGAGATCAGTGTGCCCGCCCGGCATGGCATGGACCTCTGGACGGCAGTCCTTCAGCAGCGTTCCGGCTACGAGGTCACGCCGTTCGGAACCGAAGCCATGCACGTCCTCCGGGCCGAAAAAGGTTATCCCATGATCGGTCAGGAGACCGACGGAACGGTGACCCCGCTGGATCTGGGCATGCAGTGGATCCTGAGCAGCAAAAAGGACTTCCTCGGTCGACGGTCGTTGCGACGGAGCGCGATGCTCGCTTCATCACGCAAGCGCCTGGTGGGGCTGAAGACAGAGGATCCGGAGGCCGTGGTACCGGAAGGGGCGCAAATTCTGCCGACACCGCCGTCCGGGCCGCCAGAAACCATGATCGGCCATGTGACCTCCAGCTACTGGAGCGCGACTCTCCGCCGGTCGATCGCGCTGGCCCTCGTCATCGGCGGTCGCGACCGAGAATTCCACACCGTCCACATTCCGCTGGACCACGGCACCCTCCGTGCCGAAATCTGCGATCCGCGCTTCTACGATCCGGAAGGGATCCGCCTGCATGGCTGAGACCGCCGCCAACGATGGCCCGGCGGTTTCGCTGACCCCTTGCGCACCCCGCGGGCGGATCAACCTGCGGGGGGACGCCGGAGACTCCGCTTTCAACGAGGGCGTGGCCGGGGTCATCGGGGTTGGGCCGCCTTCGAAGGCCAACACCGCTGCAGCTGGCGACGGTGGCGTCATCCTGTGGCTGGGTCCCGACGAATGGCTCATCGAAGTTGCGGCGGCGGCGGAGATCGAGCTCGCCATGTCACTCGAGAGCACCCTGTCCGATCTCCATGCCGCGGTGGTGGTCGTCGGCGACGCCTACATCACCCTGTCACTCTCGGGCCCAAAGGCCGTCGAGGTACTCGCCAAGGGCATGACGCTGGACCTCGATCCGGATCACTTCCCAGCTGGCTGCTGCGCCCGGAGTCTGCTGGCGAAGGCACCGGTCCTGCTGCATCGACCGGGCGTGGACGTTCTGTACGAAATTACCGTGGCGCGCAGTTTCGCCGATTACGTATCCCTTTGGCTTCGCGACGCCGCAATCGAATACCTTTGATCGCCGTAACCGCCGGCCTGCCTGGCCGCGCCGCTGCGGGCAACGCTCAGGCGGACCGCCAACGGGCCCAAGTGGACGCGGTACGAGAGACCACGGGCGACGCCGTCAGGACGGCGAAAGCCGACGCGCAGTACGCTTGTGCCAACGCCATTGCCGGCTGGAGACTCGCGGGCTCGGCCCCGTGACCCCGGTACGCGAGGACCCGTCCAGAAGCCGGGTTCCTCTGCGCCCTTTCCGTTCCGACCACAGGAACGATATCCCGAAGTTCCCGCGTTGGAAGATCCTGCGCTTCATGAGGGTCATCGGGCGCGGGCGCTTCTTCAGTTCCAAGACCAGTGACCGCGCGCGCGATCCGCGCGCTCCATCCGCCGGGCATGACGTCTGCTTCACGCCCTGCGGAAGTGTCTGGCGGCGGCGGGCCGTCGGGGCGGCCGGAAACCGGGAGCGGCCCAGGCGCCACCAGCCTGGAATCGGTTCGACGCACAGCATGGCATGGAGTAGGTTCGACCTAGCGCCCGTCCCCTCGGAATCCAGGTCGCGCGGGCTAGGCACAGCGGAGCGGGCAATGTCCGGGACGGAAATCATCTTCGAGGTCAGCGACGACGAGCTCGACGGCGGATACTCCGCGAGCGCCCTCGGCTTCGGCATCCATACGGAGGGCGGGACACTCGACGAGCTCCGCCGCAACATCAGGGAAGCGGTGGACTGCTACTTCGACGACGACATGGAGCGCCCGCGCCTGATCCGGCTTCACTACGTGCGCGACGAGGTCATGGTGGCTTGAGGCTCCCGCGCGACGTCAATGGCGCCGCGCTCGTGTCGGCGTTTCGCCGACTGGGTTACGAAAGAGTGCGTCAGCGTGGCTCACACGTGCGTGTCACGACACAGGAAGGCGGCGAGCACCACGAGGTGATCCCGCTGCATGATCCGATCCGCGCGAGGACACTGTCGAGCATCCTGAAGAGCGTCGCCCGCCACCACGGTGTTGGCGTGCAGGAACTGCTGCGCCTGCTCGACTTGCTTTAGCCGCGCACCGCTTACACTCGAAAAGGACAGGGCCCAAGCTACGGCATGACTGGCCCGAGAATGTGAGCGCGGGCTGAGCCGAACTCATTGGGCGGCAGTCGGGACCTGAAGGGGTCTGGTCGCGGTCCTCAACCGCCGGACAGGTTGTAACCTCTTGCGGGCGCGGCCCGGCAATACCGAAGCGGCGTGCGGACCACAACTTCACCGCGAACTTCCTAAGGAAGTGGTTTCTGCACATCCCATGTAGTGAGCTAGACACCCCCGGCCCCTCGGCCGTTGAATCTAGGGGTAGTCGACCGGCACCGGCCTTCCAGAATCGATCCTTCGGCATGATCGCCGGTGAGAAGCCACATTGCAGCGCGCCTTGCCCAGTTTCGCGGCCGCACCGCGACGCCATGTTTCTTTGTTCCCTCCTGACCCAGGTCTGGAATCCCTGCAGCCGCCGCCTCACCGGATCCAGCAAACCTTTCTGAATCCTCTACCCCGTCGCTGCCCGAGGAACTACGCCTCCCCGTCTTCCGGGCTGGTGCCTATTGGTCAGCGCTGTGTCGTCTCCCAGTCGGGGGCGGTGTGAAACGGGGACTCCGAGGCTGCCAGCGGCGGTTGGCCCCGGATCGCGTCGGCGGCCTTCTCGGCAATCATGATCGTCGGCGCGTTGAGATTTCCCGTCGTGATGGCCGGCATGATCGAGCTGTCGACGACGCGCAATCCGTCAATCCCATGCACCCGGGCCTGCGGGTCAACCACCGCCATCGCGTCCGTGCCCATCTTGCAGGTGCCGCAGGGGTGATAGGCGCTCTGGACCGTCTCGCGAACGAACGCATCGATTTCTGCGTCGCTCCGGACCGAGGCGCCGGGCGCGAGTTCTTCGCCGCGGTAGGGATCGAAGGCGGGCTGGGCGAAGATCTCCCGGGTGAGCCGCACGCAGGCCCGCATATCGGCCCAGTCATCGGCGTGGCTCATGTAGTTGAACCGGATTCGAGGCGGTTCGGTCGGGTCGGCTGAAGCGAGGCGGACGGATCCGCGGGAGTTCGAGCGCATCGGGCCGGCGTGGGCCTGGAAACCGTGGCAGCGGACCTGCTCCTTCATGTCGTAGGAAGCCGCCAGCGGCAGGAAATGGTACTGGATGTCCGGCCAGCGAACGCCCGGGCGTGAGCGGATGAAGCCGCCGGACTCGAAATGGTTGGTGGCGCCAAGGCCGGACTGGCACGCCACCCATCGGATCCCGATCAGCGCCTTGCGCAGCAGACCGGTAGCGGTGTAGAGCGTCACTGGCTGCGTGCACGCCTGCCGGATATAGAGTTCCAGGTGATCCTGGAGGTTTTTCCCGACTCCCGGCAGGTCGTGGATCACCTCGATGCCGAATTCGCGAAGTTGCTCGGCCGGGCCAATTCCCGACAGCATCAGCAACTGCGGGGCGTTGATCGGTCCACCGCTCAGAATGACCTCGCGCGCCGCCTGCGCCGTTCGGGTGACGCCGCGCTGCCGGTATTCGACGCCGCGGACCCGCCGGCCATCCATGAGAAGCCGGGTCGCCAACGCCCGGGTTGCGACGGCCAAATTTTCCTGATTTCGAGCCGGCTTCAGGTACGCGTTGGCGGTGCTCCAGCGCCGCCCCCGATGGACCGTCATGTCCATCGGACCGAGACCTTCCTGCCGGTAGCCGTTCATATCGGCAGTGCGGGCATAACCGGCCTGTTCACCCGCCTCGATGAAGACACGGTAGAGCGGATTGCGCATGCCGCCGCGCGAGGTATGGAGCGGACCCGAGTCACCCCGGTAATCGTCGCCACCGCCGCTGAAGCTCTCCGCCCGCCGGAAGTACGGCAGTACTTCAGCATAAGACCAGCCCGTCGCGCCGCCCGCAGCCCAGCCCTCGTAGTCCAGGGCGTTGCCGCGGACATAGGCCATCCCGTTGACCGACGAAGAGCCGCCGAGCACCTTGCCGCGTGGACAGTGCAGCCGCCGATCGCCCAAATACGGCTCGGGCTCGGTCTGATAGTGCCATCCGTAGCGCGGGTGGGTCATGGCGATGGCGAGTGCCGTCGGCATCTGCACGAAGATGCTGCGGTCGCTGCCGCCGGCCTCGATCAGCAACACCCGCGCGGTGCCGTCCTCGGTCAGGCGATTGGCCAGAACGCAGCCTGCCGAGCCGGCGCCGACGACGACATAATCGAACATCTGTCGCGTGTTCATCTGGATGCGCAGCCGCCCCTGCTCTTGCGGCCCTATGGCCGTCATGGTAGCCCTAACGAGCGTCATTGCCCGCAATGGCGTGTAACGGACACCCAACCAGGAGGATATGGCGATGACAGAACGCGTGCGCATGGCAGTGCTCGGGGTGGTTGCAGCTCTGCTGTTCTCGCCCTCCGTCTGGGCGGCCGATCCCGATTCGTGCCAGACGGTTCGCTTCTCTGATGTGGGATGGACTGACATCACCTCAACGACCGCAGCAACTTCCGTGGTCCTCAATGCACTCGGCTACGAGCCGACTGCGTCCGTCCTCTCCGTGCCGGTGACGTACACCAGTCTCAAGAACGGCGATATCGACGTCTTCCTCGGCAACTGGATGCCGACCATGGAAGCCGACATCGCGCCTTACCGGGACGAGGGGTCGGTCGAGACGGTCGCACAGAACCTGACCGGGGCAAAATACACCCTCGCCGTCAACAAGCTGGCGGCCGACGGCGGCATCACCAGCTTCGGCGACATCTCCCAGTACAGTGCAGAACTCGAAGGCAAGATCTACGGCATCGAGCCGGGCAACGACGGCAACCGGCTGATCCAGGCCATGATCGACGAGAACACGTTCGGCCTGCAGGGATTCGAGCTGGTGGAATCGAGCGAGCAAGGCATGCTCGCTCAGGTGGACCGGGCGAACCGCAGGGACCAGTGGATTGTGTTCCTGGGGTGGGAGCTGCACCCGATGAATGCGAAGTACGAGATGACTTATCTCGCTGGGGGCGATGACATTTTCGGCCCGAACTTCGGCGGTGCGGAGGTCTACACCAACACCCGGCAGGGTTACGTTGAAGAGTGCCCGAACGTCGGGAAGCTGCTGACCAACCTGACGTTCACGCTGGCGATGGAAAACGAGATCATGACCGCCATCCTCGAGGACGAGCAGGAACCGCAGCAGGCCGCAACGGCATGGCTCCAGGCGAACCCGTCCATTCTGGAGGGTTGGCTTGACGGAGTGACGACCCTGGGCGGCGACGACGGCTTGGCTGCCGTGAACGCTAGCCTCGGGCTCTAGAACGAGTTCCGCCCCGTCTGACTGCACGACGGGGCGGACAGCCCGGGACTAGGTATTGAACTGGTTGACGGACCAGAAGATTCCCCTCGGCAAGTGGATCAAGTCCTTTGCGGACTTGCTGCTCGACCACGGGGCCTGGTTCTTCGACTATGTCTCTGAGTTCCTGAAGTTCCTGATTGAGGGCGTGGCCGGCCTGCTGCTGGCCGTCCCCTCGCTCGCCCTGGTGCTGGCGCTTGCCGGTCTCGCGTTCTGGCTGCACCGGTCCTGGAAACTGGTCGCCGCCGTCGTGCTGTTGCTGCTCCTGGTGATCAATCTCGGCTATTGGGAAACCACGGTCCAGACCTTCACGCTCATCCTGTTCTCCACTGTGATCTGCGTCGTCATCGGCGTGCCGGTCGGTATCGCGGCTGCGCACCGGCCCTGGCTCTACAACGCCATCCGTCCCGTCCTCGACCTGATGCAGACGATCCCGACTTTCGTCTACCTGATTCCGACCATGATCATGTTCGGGTTGGGCGTGGTGCCGGGTCTGATCTCCACGGTGATCTTTGCCATCCCCGCCCCAATCCGGCTCACGCATCTGGGGGTCTCAGGCGTGCCGCGGCCGCTCATCGAGGCCGGCGAGGCGTTCGGGGCGACGCGCCGCCAGCTCCTCTGGAAGGTGGAGCTGCCACACGCCCTGCCGACCATCATGGCTGGTGTCACCCAGTGCATCATGCTCAGCCTGTCGATGGTGGTCATCGCGGCGATGGTCGGCGCGCCGGGCCTCGGCGTGCCGGTGTTGCGCGCACTCAACACCGTGAACATCGCCAAGGGCTTCGAGGCCGGGCTCGCCATCGTCATTGTCGCCTTCTTGCTCGATCGCCTGTGCAAGCCGCGTGGCGGCACCAAGCAGCGGGGCTGACCCATTCACGCGATCGAGCTGAAGGCAGTCGACATCCTGTTTGGTGGTGACGTGCCGGCTGCCCTGCAGATGCTCGATGGCGGCGCCGACCGGCAAGGCATCCAGGACGCCACCGGCT
Source organism: Alphaproteobacteria bacterium (assembly GCA_022819905.1). Classification (GTDB taxonomy): domain Bacteria; phylum Pseudomonadota; class Alphaproteobacteria; order TMED109; family TMED109; genus VXPW01. The sequence goes on along the minus strand of JAJEGJ010000095.1, from coordinate 49,431 downwards.
CGGTCATCGGTGTCGCCGGTGCATCGCTCGCGGTGCAGAGCGGCGAGATTTGCGTGCTGATGGGTCTGTCGGGCTCCGGCAAGTCGACCCTGCTGCGCGCCGTGAACGGCCTCTGCAGCGTCACCCGCGGCGAAGTCCTGGTCCGCGACGGGGATGCCCCGCTCGACATGGCGGGCTGCGATGCCGCCACGCTGCGGCGCATGCGAACGGAGCGCATCGCCATGGTGTTCCAGCAGTTCGCCCTGCTGCCGTGGCGCACCGTCCATGAGAACGTCAGCTTCGGCCTTGAGCTGCGCGGCGCTGGCCGGGCGGAACGCGACGCCATCGTCCGGAAACACCTCGAGCTGGTGGATCTCGACCGCTGGGGCGACAGGTACGTGCACGAGCTGTCCGGCGGCATGCAGCAGCGGGTCGGACTTGCCCGTGCGCTTGCCACCGACTCCGACATCCTCCTGATGGATGAACCGTTCTCGGCATTGGATCCGCTGATCCGGGAGCATCTGCAGGACGAACTGCTGGATCTGCAGAGCCGACTCGGCAAGACGATCCTGTTCGTCAGTCATGATCTCAACGAAGCGCTCAAGCTGGGGCGGCACATCGCGATCATGGAAGCAGGCCGGATCGTCCAGTACGGCGAGCCCGAAGAGATCGTTCTCAATCCGGCCAACGCCTATGTTGCCGAGTTCATTGCCCATATGGACGCGCTCAACGTGCTGCGTTGCCGGTCGCTCATGACACCGGTGGCGAACGTACGGCGCGATGGCAACATGCTGCGGCTCGATTGGTCGGGCCTCAATCGATTGAGACTGAACGCCGAGGGCGCACCCGACGAGGCCAGCATCGAACCGGCCCCGGCGACGATCCGGCACTATTCGCCGGACCTGGACACGGAGACGCTTACCGGCAGAACCATCTGCGCGGCGGCGCCTGACCTGCCAATGCGCACGGCCATCGAACTCCGGCACTGCACTGGCCGACCGGTGCTGCTGATGGAGCAGGGCCAGATGGTAGGCGTGATCGGCGACGACGAAATCTATCGCGGCCTGATGCGACAGGGTGCCTTAGCCGGCAACCAGCAGGACTGATCTCGGCGACCGGCCCGACTTCGGTGACCGCGCGCGCGGGGCGAAGCCGCTTTCGACGAGCACCGATCGTCGCGCCGTCAGCCGGATTCCGGCGCAAACTCGACCAGTGGCTCGCCTTCGTTGATCCACGCCCCCTGTTCGCACAGCAGTGCGGTGACCCGCCCGGCGCTCGGCGCCTCGATTCGGTGCTCGATCTTCATGGCCTCGACAATCAGCAGCGTGGCTCCGGCAGCCACCAGGGACCCTGGCTCGACCTGTACGTCGGTCACGCGCCCCGGCATCGGTGACGCGAAATCGGCGGCCTCGCCTGAACCGACAGTTTTCCCGGACATTCGGTCCGATCGCTCAACGACACGGTCGCCCGCGTCCAGAAAGAGCCAGACACGCAGATCGTCCACGATCGCCGAGGCGCGAACGGCGATCCCGCCAATGCGGACATCCAGCTCTCCCCGTTCATCGATGCTCCCTGACACGGCACACCGGCGGCCGTCGATCCGCATCGTCCATGCACCGGCGCCAGCCGGCTCCACGCACACCTCCACACTGCGCGCGTCGCATGACAGACGCAGGGTTTGCTGGTCCGGGCCGCCACCGCGCCAGGCATCGACAGCCTTCCACGGGTCCCCGGAAGCAGGCGCCGGCGTCCGGGCCACCACCGCCACGGCCGCCAGCGCGAAGATCTCATCCTCCGGTGGCTCGGGCCGGCGGGACAGAGCGTCGAGGCGGTCGGGAATAAAACCGGTATCGACCTGACCGGCACAGAACGCGGGATCCTCGAGGCATTCGCTCAGCAGGCTCAGGTTTGTGGCCGGCCCAGCACATCGGGTTTGTCGCAGTGCCGCCACGAGCCGGGCGCGGGCCTCTTCCCGATCCTCGCCGAAGGCAATCACCTTCGCGATCAGCGAATCATAGTGCGGCGGCACTCGGTCCCCCGACGCAATACCGGCGTCGATCCGAATTCCCTCCCCGGAGGGCCAGCGGACTTCCCGGACCGGGCCCGGCTGCGGTCGAAAATCATGCGCGGGATCTTCGGCGCAAACCCGCGCCTCGATCGCGTGGCCACGCAACGGGATCGCGTCCTGCTCGAAATCGAGAGGCTCGCCTGCGGCAATTCGGATCTGCCATTCCACAAGGTCCAGCCCTGTCACGCATTCCGTGACCGGATGTTCTACCTGGAGGCGCGTGTTCATTTCGATGAAGTAGAACCGATCGTCGTCTGCCAGGAGGAACTCGACCGTTCCGGCATTCTCGTAGCCGATTGCGGAGGCAGCTTCGCAGGCTGCCCCGGTGAGCCCGGCGCGCACCGCGGGACCGAGACCGGGGGCCGGCGCCTCCTCGATCACTTTCTGGTGTCGCCGCTGCAGGGAGCAGTCGCGCTCGAACAGGTGGACCGTGCGGCCGTGGCTGTCGGCGAGGACTTGCACTTCGACATGACGGGCCCCCGTCACCAGCTTCTCGACCAGGAGGCGGCCATCCCCGAAGGCGGCTTCCGCCTCGCGCGCAGCCGAGTTGAGCGCCTCGCCCAGCTCGGCTTCGGTATCGACGCGCCGCAGTCCCCGGCCACCGCCGCCCGCCACGGCCTTGACCAGCACCGGGTAGCCGAGCGCACGACACCGCTCGGCAACATCCGTGGCCTCCTCTACCGGAAATCCGGGCAGCACCGGCACCCCGGCGCGCTCCATGCGGCTACGCGCGGCATCCTTGTCTCCCATCAAGCGAATGGCGTCGGGCGCGGGTCCGATCCAGCGAAAGCCCGCCGCCACGCAGGCCTCCGCAAATTCCGCGTTCTCGGACAGGAAGCCGTATCCGGGATGGACGGCATCGACCCCTGCCCGCCGGGCGACCACTAGGAGGCGGTCGGAATCGAGATAGCTCAGGTGCGAGGCCGACGGCCCCAGCGGCACGACCGCGTCGACGGAGCGGGCGTGCAGCGCTTCCCGATCCGCCCACGAGGTCACGCCTACCGTGGCAATTCCCAGGCGACGGCAAGTACGCGCGATCCGCGCCGCAATTTCGCCGCGGTTGGCGATCAGGATACGTTCGAACACCGCTGTCAGGTGGTCCAGTCCGGAGGACGCCTTTCCAGGAACGCGGCCGCGCCTTCCTGTCCCTCCCGGCTCGCCCGGCGCTCGGCAATCCGCGAGGCGAGTTCCGTCCGGAGCGCGCCGTCCCTGGCGCGTCCGGCGACCGCACGGGTCAGCTCCTTGATTCGACGCTGCGCCTCCGGCCCGCCCTTGAGCAGCGCAGTCACCAGATCCTCGACGACCGCGTTCAACTCGGTGTCGTCCGTCACCTGGCTCACCAGACCAAGCCGAAGGGCGTCGTCGGCGCCGAAGGGCCGGCCGGTCAGCGCCAGCTGGCGAAACTCCCGCGGCCCAAGCGCATCGATGACATACGGCGCGATCATGGCGGGCTCCAGCCCGAGCCGGACTTCCGACAACGCGAACCGTGCCGACGCCGAAGCGACCGCGATGTCGGCGGCCGCCACCAGACCGAGCCCGCCGCCGAACGCGGCCCCCTGGACCTGCGCTACGGTCGGACACGGAAAGTCGGCCAGCGCTTCGAGCATCGCGGCGAACGTCTCCGAATCGCGAACGTTCTCCTCTGTGCTCATCCGGGCGCTCCGCCGCATCCAGCGGAGGTCGGCCCCCGCGCAGAACGCAGGGCCGCGCCCCAGGAGGACGAGGACGCGAACGGCCGGATCACGTGCCAGCGCCGCGAGAGCGGCTTTCAGCTCGCCGATCGTCGCCTCGTCGAGCGCGTTGCGAACCTCCTCGCGGGCGATCTCGACTCGGGCCACACCGCGCGCATCGACCACGTGGTGGACTGACTGTTCGGGGGTGCCTGTCGTCATGGTCTACATCCGGAAAACGCCGAACCGCTGATGCGGGTCGGGGTCGGACGCCACGACCCGCAGTGCCAGCCCCAGGGTTCGACGGGTCTCGCGCGGATCGATGATGCCGTCGTCCCACAATCGGGCCGTCGCGTGGTACGGGTTTCCCTGCCGTTCGTACTGGTCGCGGATGCCGTCGCGGAACGCTTCCTGCTCCACTTCCGGCCAGTCCTCGCCCCGGGTGGCCATCGCGTTGCGACGCACGACCGACAGGACATGGGCTGCTTGCTCCCCGCCCATGACGGATATGCGGGCGTTCGGCCAGGTCCAGAGAAACCGGGGGCTGTAGGCCCTTCCGCACATCCCGTAGTTCCCGGCCCCGAAGGAGCCTCCGATGATGACGGTGAGCCGTGGCACGCTGGACGTGGCGACCGCGGTCACCAATTTGGCGCCGTCCTTGGCGATACCGCGGGCCTCGTAGCTCGCCCCAACCATGAAGCCCGTGATGTTCTGCAGGAACAGCAAGGGGATCCCGCGGCGTTCGCAAAGCTGGATGAAGTGGGCGCCCTTGCGGGAGGATTCGGAAAACAACACGCCGTTGTTGCCGAGGATGCCGACGGGCCGCTTCCAGATCTGCGCAAAACCGCAGACCAGCGTGGACCCGTAAAGCGGCTTGAATTCGTCAAAGCGGCTGCCGTCAACGATCCTCGCGATGACCTCCCGTACATCCCAGGGTTCGCGCGGATCGATCGGGACGAGACCGTAGAGCTCCTCCGGATCGTACTCGGGCTCATCCGGCGGGGCGTTGTCCGCGGCAGCGGGCTCATCACCAAGGTGGCCGATCGCCTGGCGCACCAGTGACAGGGCATGGGCGTCATCGTTTGCCACGTGGTCGACGAGGCCGGACCGGCGGCCGTGCACGTCGGCACCGCCCAGTTCCTCCGCGGTGACGACCTCCCCAGTAGCTGCCTCGACCAGCGGCGGTCCGCCGAGGAAAATGGTCCCCTGACCGGCCACAATGATCGACTCGTCGGACATGGCGGGGACATAGGCGCCGCCCGCCGTGCACGACCCCATCACGACCGAAATCTGCGGGATCCCCCGCGACGACATGCGTGCCTGGTTGTAGAAGCTCCGGCCGAAGTGATCACGGTCCGGAAACACTTCGTCCTGCAACGGCAGGTAGGCGCCGCCGGAATCCACGAGGTAAATGCAAGGCAGCGCATTCTCGGCGGCAATGTCCTGGGCGCGCAGGTGTTTCTTGACTGTGATGGGGTAGTACGTTCCGCCTTTCACCGTTGCATCGTTCACGATCAGCATGCAGGCCCGTCCGGCGACCGGACCGATGCCCGTGATGAGTCCGGCGGCCGGCGCATCCCCGTCGTACAGATCGCAGGCGGCCAACGGGGAGAGCTCCAGAAACGGCGCCCGGGGGTCCAGCAGGCGATCGATCCGCTCCCGCGGGAGCAGCTTCCCGCGGGCAATGTGCCGCTCACGCGCACGGGCGCCGCCGCCCTCACGAACCGTCTCGATCCGGGCGCGGAGTTCGTCCACCAGGGCCCGCATGCGCGTCCAGTTGGTCCGGTAGGCAACCCCCTGGACGTCGAGCCGGCTTCCCAATGCGGGCATGACGGATGGCTTCCTGCGCCTAGTGGATGAGCTCCAGCGCTACCGCCGTGGCCTCGCCGCCACCGATACACAGCGAGGCGACGCCCTTGTCCATCCCGTACTTGCGCAGAGCTGCGATCAGGGTCGCCATGATGCGAGCGCCGGACGCCCCCACCGGGTGCCCGAGCGCACAGGCTCCGCCGTGCACGTTCACCTTGTCGGGCGACAGTCCGAACTCGCGCATGGCCACCATGGTGACGACAGCGAAGGCCTCGTTGACCTCGTAGAGGTCCACGTCGTCGGCATCCCAGCCGGCCTTGTCGAGGACCTTGCGGATGGCGGGCGGCGGCGCCGTCGTGAACCAGGCAGGCTCCTGGCTGTGCGTCGCCTGGGCGACGATCCGGGCAAGCGGGGTCAGCCCGCGGCGCTCCGCCTCGGACTCGCGCATGAGCACCAGGGCCGCGGCACCGTCCGAAATCGAGCTCGAGTTCGCGGCGGTGACCGTCCCGTCCTTGCTGAAGGCCGGACGCAGGGACGGAATCTTCTCGATGTTGGCCGAAAACGGCTGCTCGTCCCGCTCAACCACGGTCTCGCCCTTGCGTGTCTTCACCGTCACGGGAACCATCTCGTCCGCGAACGTCCCGTCCTCGTTCGCCTTCCGCGCCCGCGTCAGCGACCGGATCGCAAAATCGTCCTGTTCGGCCCGCGTGAACTGGTACTTCTGGGCAGTAGCCTCGGCGAAATGCCCCATGAGCTTGCCGGGTTCGTAGGCGTCTTCCAGCCCATCGACGAACATGTGGTCCTGCAGTTCCGCGTGGCCCATGCGGAGTCCCGCCCGAACCTTGGGGACCACGTAGGGTGCGTTCGACATGCTCTCGAGGCCCCCAGCGACCACCACCTCGGCGTTGCCGGCGGCGAGCGTGTCGTGGCCGAACATGGCTGCCCGCATGCCCGACCCGCACATCTTGTTGACGGTTGTGGCGCCAGCGTCGACCGGAATCCCGGCACCAATCGCCGCCTGGCGCGCCGGCGCCTGGCCCTGACCCGCCGGAAGGACGCACCCCATGAAGACCTCGCTCACGTCCTCGCCCGGCACGTCCGCTCGCTCCAGGGCGCCCCTGATCGCGGCGCTGCCAAGTTCCGGGGCCGAAACGCCGTGCAGCGTTCCCTGGAAGCTCCCCATGGGGGTCCGCGCCATCCCGGCGACGACAATCGGGTCTTCAATCATGACGATAAACTCCGTTTCGGTTTCGGTGCGCGGGTTCGCCCCGCGACAAGGTTAGCTGCCGGGCCGTCAGAAGTTGGACAGACCGGGAGCGAGGACACAGTCCCGGGCACACAGGACGAAGTCGCCCTCGCATTGCCGGGCGGGCTTGCCCGCCTGTGCACAATCTGAACGCGTAGCGGCGCAGCCCCGCACACACTGGCGTGCCGCACCCCCACGGGCTTCGGGATCATAGGGGAACGGCGGCACACCGACCTCCCGCTCGGTCGGTGCCCGCGCACCCCTCGCGTCCGCGTCCCGGGAAGCGGCAGCCGGCCCCGGCTGTTCGGCCCCGGTCAACTTGGACGGCGGGCGGGCAGGTGTCTGCGAAGGGCCCGGTGACCGGTCGACACCCGGTATCGGGAACGGGCCGACGCCCGCAGGATCGCCACCCACGTCGGCGGGGCCGGTACCAGCCCCGTCACCGGGCAGCGGAGCGATCGGACACGGCGACACCCCTTCGGAATCCTCCGCGAGTCGAATGCCGCCGGAGGCCGCACCCGCCGCCAACTCCCCGGGCATGAGCGCCGCGGCCGGCAGACCTGCGCAAACTGCGCCCGCCAGCAGCAGCGCCGCCGTTCCCGGGACAGCGCCCGCCATCAGGCAGATTCCTCGAAAATCTCGCGTCCGATCAGCATGCGCCGGATCTCGCTGGTGCCGGCGCCGATTTCGTAGAGCTTGGCGTCGCGCATGAGGCGGCCAGCCGGGTATTCGTTGGTGTAGCCGTTCCCGCCCAGCACCTGCACGGTCTGCGAGGCCATCCAGGTGGCCCGCTCCGCCGTGTACAGGATGACGCCGGCTGCATCCTTGCGCGTCGCCTCGCCCCGGTCACAGGCCTGCGCCACGGCGTAGCCGTAACTGCGACATGCGTTCATGGTGGTGTACATGTCCGCGAGTTTGCCCTGCATCAGCTGGAACGAGCCGATGGGTTGTCCGAACTGCTTGCGGTCATGCACGTAGGGGACCACGAGGTCCCAGCACGCCTGCATCACGCCCAGTGGGCCGCCGGCCAGCACGATTCGTTCGTAGTCGAGCCCGCTCATCAGGACCGCGACCCCCTCGTCGACGGTTCCGAGAACATTCTCGACCGGAACTTCACAGTCATCGAAGACCAATTCCCCGGTGTTCGAACCGCGCATGCCCAGCTTGTCGAGCTTCGAAGCCCGACTGAAGCCCTTGAAGCCGCGCTCCACGATGAACGCAGTGATCCCCCGGGCGCCGGGCCCTGGGCGGGTTCGCGCATACACCACGACGATGTCGGCGTCTGGACCGTTCGTGATCCATGACTTCGCCCCGTTCAGGACGTACCGGTCCCCATTCCGCTCGGCCCGCGTCTGCATCCCCACGACGTCGGAGCCTGCTCCCGCCTCGCTCATGGCGAGCGCCCCGACGCTGGTGCCCGAAACCAGCCCCGGCAAATGCCGCTCCCGCTGCTCCGGAGTTCCGTTGAGACGGATTTGATTCACGCAGAGGTTGGAATGGGCACCGTAGCTGAGACCCACCGATGCAGAGGCCCGGCTGATTTCCTCCATCGCTACGACGTGCTCGAGGTAGCCGAGTTCCGAGCCCCCGTACTCCTCCTCCACGGTGACGCCGAGCAGCCCCATCGCACCCATCTTCTCCCAGAGGTCGTCGGGGAAGTCATTGGATGCATCGATCTCGCTGGCCCGGGGCGCAATCTCCCGGGCCGCGAACCCGCTCACGCTGGTCCGCAGCATGTCCGCGGTTTCCCCGAGATTGAAGTTGAAGCTGGCTGGCGCGTTCGAGAGCATCTGAACCATTTACCGGGTCCTCACAGCAGGGTCAGCTGCGCTAACCCCAGGAAGGCAAAGAATCCCACGACATCCGTAACCGTGGTCAGAATGACGGCTGCCCCATGAGCCGGATCGACCCGCGCGCGCTCCAGCATCATCGGCACGAGCGCTCCGAACAGGCCTGCCACCACCATATTGAAGATCATGGCGGCACCGATCACGAGACCTATGGGCACGCTCGAGAACCACAGTCCGGCCCCGAGGCCGGTCAGCACGGCGAACGCCACGCCGTTGCACAGGCCTACCAGCACCTCCTTCCCCAACACCCGCGCCGCGTTGGCCGGGGTGAGTTCGCGGGTGGCGATGGCGCGGACCGCGACGGTCAGCGTTTGCATGCCGGCGTTGCCGCCCATGGAGGCGACGATCGGCATGAGCACCGCCAGGGCCACCACCTGCTCGATGGTCGAGGCGAACACCGCTATCGCGGCCGACGCAAGAAACGCCGTGAAAAGATTGATTAGCAACCAGTTGAACCGGTTGCGCGCGGTCTGGACGGCGGCCGTGTAGATGTCATGCTCCGGTCCGACGCCGGCCAGACGCATCATGTCCTCGCTGGCCTCTTCCTGGATCACGTCAACCACGTCGTCGACGGTCACCATGCCGATCAGTCGGTTTTGCGCGTCGACGACCGGTGCAGACGTAAGTTCGTACTGGTCGAACACGAACGCGACGTCTTCCCGGTCGGCGTTGACCTGCACCACCTTCGGGTCCCGCGTCATGATGTCGGCCACGCGCACGTCACGGTGAGTCCGCATGGCCCGATGCAGCGGGATCGTCCCGACCGGGGTGTGACGGGCACCGACCACAAACAGCGCGTAGAACTCGTCGGGGACATCAGGCGAGTCGCGCAGGTGGTCGATGACCTGTCCGATCGTCCAGTACGAGGGAATCGCGACGTAGTCGCGCTGCATGATGCGCCCGGCGCTGTCCGCCTGGAATTCCAGCGCCTGACGGGCGAGTTCCGCCTCGCTGGCCGGCATCTCCTTGAGGAGCCGGGCGCGGCGCGTTTCATCCAGACACTCGAGAACGTACGCTGCATCGTCGGTCTCGAGCTCCCCGGTCAGCCTGGCCAGCAGACCCGGGTCGATCGCCGAGGCGACCTGGTCAAGGACCCGGCGCGACAGCGAGGCGAGGCTGTCTGCCGGTAGATCCTCACCCAGCAGGTGCACCGCGCGCAGCCGGGGCTCCGACGGCAGCTGCTCGATGATGTCGGCAAGGTCGGCCGGGTGGCTGGCTCGAAGCTGTCCGAGATCCGCGGCCGAAGGCTCGGTGCCGGCGTCAGCCAGCCGCGAAATCAGTTCAAGTCGCTGTTCCTGGGCGGTGGCGGTGGCTTGGGATTCGGGCATCGATCCCTCCCACCATGGCAATTGCGCCGCGACGTCTGGGTCTGAAATAGCTGCCTGTAATCTATCGTGGGCCGCTGCGGGTTCCAAGGTTTTGCGCCACGCCCGACCGGAGGCGGGAGCCGCGCCCGCGCTCGCCGGTCGCCATATCTCTCGGGCAGGATTACGCTGGTCCTTGATCAACCATTTTCTGAATCGGACGAGATGCTTCACACCACTGACGGCATAACCTGGCGACACAGTACGACCGCGGTCGACTACCCCGATGCAGTAGCAAGCATGGAAGAACAGGTCGCCGGAATTCTGGCCGGAACCGCCGGCGAATGTGTGTGGCTGGCGGAACATCCGCCCCTGTACACGGCCGGGACCAGTTCCGACCCGAGCGAAGTCCTGCCGAAGGCAAGCCTGCCGGTTTTTCCGACGGGGCGAGGTGGGCGCGTGACCTATCACGGCCCGGGCCAGCGACTTGCGTACGTGATGCTGGACCTGCGCGCGCGGGGCCGGGATGTCCGGGCCTTCGTCAACGGCCTCGAGACATGGATCATCGCCGTGCTGAACGACTTCGGCATCCGGGGCGAGACCCACGCCGGCCGCATCGGCGTCTGGGTTGAAGACGCGAACGGCCAGCACGCGAAGATCGCCGCCGTTGGCGTGCGCGTACGACGTGGCGTGACCTTCCACGGGGTTTCGCTGAACGTCGACCCGGATCTCGCCCACTACGACGGCATCGTTCCCTGCGGGATCCGGGATGCCGGCGTGACGTCGTTGCGCCAGGTCGGCGTAGAGGCGTCCATGGCCGACGTCGACCGGGCGCTGGTGCACCGATTTGCCGAATGGGTGCCGCCGCGGGAAGCAGCGACCGGCACCAGTCTGCATTAGCCGCGTTGCGGCAGCGGGCCACCCGAGACGGCCGAAGGGTTGCCGCGTCGCCGGCGGCGAACCGGAGCGGATGCCGGCCGCCGGCCCCTCGCCCGCCGCAGCGCGGTGGCCCATCCTCGATGCTGGCGCCTTGATCTCTAGATCAGTTTCACAGCGACCGCCGCTCCGGGCACTTCCGTCAGTCCTCGATCTCCCGTAACGAGCTCCGTTGACAGTGCCTCCGCCAGGGCCAGATACACGGCGTCACAAGCGGTGACATTGGCGCGAAGCCGCCGAATCCGACCGAGGAATGGCTGGCGCGGGTGTCGTTCGACGTCGAGGTCCGTCCAGCGACGAAGCGCCGTCGCATCAAGCCCTTCATCGATCACCCCCCGTAAAACGTAGCGACGCAACACCTGTGCGATCTCGATATCGATGAGGTGCGGAACGCGGACGGTCTCGAACTCATCCGCCAAGCGCACGGACAGCCTTTGCCGGCGGTAGTGTTCAGGAGCAGTTCGACAGCGCCCGACGCGTCCAGGACCATCAGAGCCGGTCCCGTTCCTCCCGGAGCAATTCCGCTGGCGACGGGTTCAACTCAGCTTCGGGCTGCGCACGAATCGCCTCGAGCGACTCCTGCTGGCTCGGACGCTCCAGCGCGCGTTCAATCTCCCGCAGCACGAAATGAGACATCGAAATCCCTTCAGTAGCCGCACGAACGCGAAGTCGCCGGTGCAGAGCCTCCGGGACATTTCGAATCTGGATCATGACGGTCATGTGTACAACATGAACACATGTGCCATTCATGTCAGCGGCGGGTGTCGACACGGGTTCGGGCTTCGCGGATGGTGGTCATTCGACAAGGTCGGAGGGCCGTCACTCGGGGACGGTACTCGCCGCGCCGGACGGAGAGGCCCTGGAACCGCCTCTCTCGCCAGTGCAGAAACGCCACCTCCGTTCCGTTCCACCTTCTAGCTCCGTGCGCCCTCGAATCCCGGTCCGGTCAGCGGCCGCGCGGTCCGGTCATCCACCCGGATCGTGGACTCGAATGCTTTCAGCCGTTTGTAGATCGAGATGAGCTCCACGATCGTCGACCAGGAGTTGACCAGGAACTGGAACGACCCCTCGACACGGTCGAACGCCCGCAGGATCTGCTGCAACACACCGAGCGTGATGATGCCGGCGACGATGGTGGGACCCATCATGATGTAGGGAACGATGACCGCGAACTGCAGGTATGACCACTTCGCGATGTCGAAGTACAGGTAATGCTTGTAGAGACGGAAGTAGTTTCGCCGGACATTGGAAAACAGCTGGCCGATCGTCTCGGGCTCGGCGCGCTCCTCGTAATCCTCGCCGTACACCAGCTCCTTCCGGTACGCCGCTTCGACCTTCTGATTATTGAATTCAAGGCCGGGAAGCTTGATCCCGACGATCGCCAGCAGCACGGTCCCGGCGGCGGCCGAGATAATCGCGAGATAGACCAGCGAGTGCGGGACGACACCGATCCACGGCAGCTCGGTGACGTGTTCGCTCAGGGTCCACAGGAGGGGCAGGAACGCGATCAGCGTCATGACCGAGCGCATGAAGGCGACCCCCAGTCCCTCGACAATACGCGCGAAGCGCATGGTGTCTTCCTGGACCCGCTGGGCGGCGCCCTCGATGTGGCGAACCTGGTCCCAGTACGACATGTAGTAGTCATTCATCGCCGTCCGCCAGCGGAACACGTAGTGGCGGACGTAGAACTCCAGCAGGACCGCCACGGTGATGTAGATGGCGGCGATCTCGGCGAAGGTCAGGCATTTCGCGAGAAAATCGGTGAACTCTACCGCGCCCGGCTCGGCCAAGGCCTGCTGCAGGGTGTCGTAGAAGTCGCCGAACCATTCGTTGATCCGGACATCCAGCTGCACCTTGTACCAAGTGACCACCAGGATCGCGACGCTGCCCAGCAGCGACCAATGCATCCACCGCCGGTTGGCGAAGAAGGACTTGAACACAAGCTCTCTCCTATCGGAACTGTGATCGACGGGGAGCCCGCGAGTCACCTGTCTTGACCTGGGCCTGGAACACACCCGCCCGGTGCCAGACCACGGACCAGCCCTGACGCAATTGCCGGTCGTCGTCCTTGTAGCAAATCAGACTGTGGCGATCAGACCGGGCGTTGCCGTTCTATCTAGCTGCCCGACGTCCGTCGGCCAAAACGTCGGGCCTGGATGGCGGGCGGGCTGGAGGGCGCCACAGGCTCGGCAGCGGGCTCGGACAGACGCAGCCATCCCGCTCGCCGGGCCCTTCGGCACCGCGCTCCCGGGCTCACGGCTCAGGTTCTTCCCGAGGTGGCGGCCCTTGACTCGGGTCCACGCGGCGCTACATGCTGTAACATCCCTACCCCCGTAGGGTATCTGGAACACCACCCGCAACAGGACGAAGCCATGCGATCGACAGCCAAGGAAGAAACCCGAAACCGGCTAGCCAAGGTAGAAGGCCAGGTACGCGGGATCGCACGGATGGTGGAGGAGGACCGGTACTGCATCGACGTGGTGCGCCAGATCCAAGCCGCCAGGGCAGCCCTCGGTGCGCTCGAGGGGATCGTCATGGATGATCATCTCCAGACCTGTGTCGAACATGCCCTGACATCTGACGACCTCGACGACCGCCGCTCGAAGGTCGAGGAACTGGTCATGGTCCTCGGAGGACGGCGGCGGTGAGCAGGCGGGCGGCCAACACGCCGCAAGCGGCGATGAACGCCCCCCACCGTGGGACCCGGGCGGCAGGCGGCTCCCCGCACGCGGCACGCAGAGCGGCATTCGCCCTGCGGCACCTTGCACTGCTTTCCCTGGCACTTGGTGCGGTGCCCGGTGTCTCTGCCGTCCACGCCCAGGGCTTCGACGAACTGGAAGCGCGCCTCGGTGAGCATCCGTCGCTGGAAGCCATGCATCATCAGTCGGCGGGCCTTCGTGAGCGGGCCACAGCGGCCGAGGCCCTCCCCGACCCAGTCGTGTCGTTCGGCATTCTCAATTTTCCCCTCTTGGATCCATCATTTTCGCGGTACCTGCCGACCAGCAAGACGGTGGGGGTGCGGCAGATGTTCCCGCATCGCGACGCGCGCAAAGCGCGGGCAGCCCAAGCCAGCCAGAGTGCCGTGCGCAACGACACGGAGATTGATCAGCGATTTGCCGAACTCCGCGCGGACCTCATCGTCGCTCTCGTCGACCTGGCCCGTATCGGCAGGCTGCGGGCGCTGCTCGGAGCACGGGATGCCAAGTACGATGAGCTGGCGCAGATCGTCGAAACAGAGATCAACGCCGGGCGGCCGGTACTGTTTCGGCTGGCCGAAATTGACGTCGAGCGCAGCGATGTCGCCCGGGCCCTGGCCGACCTTGATGCCGAGGCCGATCAGATCCGCGCCCGCCTGGAGGACCTCGTGGGGGAAACCACCGCCAGCCCTCCCCCGCCGCTGGCGCTAGGCGCCTGGTCCGGCGAGGCTGATGCGTTTCATGCCGTACGGGTGGCGCGGGCCGGCGTGTCCATGGCCGAAGCAGGGATCGCCCGCGCAGAAGCGGCCTGGAAGCCGAATTGGGGCGTCCAGCTCATGTACCAGCAGCGAGACGCGCAGGGCGACGATTGGGTCAGCGCGACGGCGACCTTCACCGTTCCTTTCTGGGCAGACCGGTCGCAAGCTCCCGCCTTGCGTGCCGCGGAAGCGAATCGCGAAGCCGCGCGGAGCCGGTTCATGGCCGCGGCCCGCCGGGCTGCGGCCCGGTACCTGGCCCTGGACGCAACCCGCGCGGCCGCCAAAGCCGCCGCCGCCATCCTGGAGCAGAAGATTGACGCGATCCGCGAACAGATCGCGGCCCGACTCATCACGTACGAGAGCGGTGCCGGCGACTATTCGCCCATCTTGGACGGTGAAATCGCCGTATTGCGGCTCGAGGGCCAAATCGTGAATGAGCAGGCCCGGCACGACCGAGCAGTTGCCCGCATGAACGCCCTGCTGGTCGGACCGTGAAACAGGCAGCATTCCACGGCGGCCTGGGGCTGTTCCTCGCCCTAGTGGTGCTCGGCTACCTAGCTTACGACCGGGGCTACATCCCGGAAAGCGTGCTGACTCTGACTGAGGCCGACCATGCGGTCGAACCGCGCCAAGCCGTCGCTGCCGACGGACCGCAACGATTCACCTGCCCCATGCACCCGCACTACATCGCGACCGATCCGGACGGGACATGTCCGATCTGCGGCATGGATCTCGTGCCGATCCAGGGCGAGGCGGCAAGCGCCCCGAGTGATGGCGCGGTCTCCGTGGCCCCGGAAATGGTCCAGACCATGGGGGTACGGACCGCGCCGGCCGAACACGCCCCATTCGAGCGGACGGTACGCGCCTTCGGCAATGTCGACACCGACGAGCGTCTGGAGACCGTGTCCGCGTCGCGGCTTGAGGGATGGATCGAGGACCTGTCCGTGCGCGCCGAGGGCGATTCAGTCCGCGCAGGCACACTCCTCTATCGCGTCTACAGCCCGGAACTGATCGCGGCCCAGAAGGACTATCTGGCCTCACTACAGATCGGTAACGAAAACCGCATCGCTGCGGTCCGCCAGCGGCTTCGCTCGGTGGGCATGCAGCCGGCTGCTATCGAGCGCCTGACTGAGACGCGGGAGGTTGTCGAACGGGTGCCCGTGTACGCGGAGGCAACGGGGACCGTCAGCCGGCTCGATGTCCGCGAGGGCGACTACGTGAAACCGGGGACGCCGATCCTGCGCCTGCAGTCCTACACGGACGTCTGGGTCATCGCCTCGATCCCCGAAGCCGAACTGTCGCTGATCAAGGAGGGGCTGGCGGTTTCCCTCAGCTTCCCGAGCGCGCCTCAGGTGCCGGCCGAAGGCCGCGTCGACTACATCTATCCGACCATCGATCCCCACACCCGCACTGCCGACGTCCGCATCGTGGTGGATAACTCGTCCGGCGACCTGCGCCCCGGGGCCTACGCGGACATCCGCTTCCAGCTCGACACCGATGAAGGCCGGCTGTCGGTCCCAAGTGAGGCGATCCTGCGCGACAGCCGGGGTGCCCACGTCATTGTCTCTCTCGGCGGCGGCCGATTTGCCGGTCGGGCCGTCAATACCGGCCAGTCCGCCAATGGTCGAACGGCGATCCTCGCCGGCCTCGCGGAGGGGGAGGAGGTCGTCACCAGCGGCCAATTCATGCTCGATTCGGAAGTCAGCCTCAGGGGCGGTCTCGCACGCCTGGAGGCACCGCCCTCCATACTCGCGGGGCCGGATACCCTGCTGTCCGAACTTCCGGTCGACGCCACGACGCTCGCCGAGATCGACCATCTCGTCGACATGGCGCTGTATTTCCACGAGGCGTTGATCGACGACTACCGGATCGACCCCTATTTCGTCGATCCCGCCCTCCAGATCGCCGATTCACTCAAGGCGCGTTTCGGCAACACGCGCCTGGTGCCGATCATCGAGAATGCACAGGCCGCCCTGCAGGCAGCCAAGGATTCATTGTCCGGCCAGTCGCTCGCCGGCGATCTTGCGTCGCTCATGGCCGCGCTGGAGAGCTGGCTTCTCGACGGGGCGCCGGCGCATTACGACTCGCTCGGGCTCCTCCTGTACCTGGAAGACGAAACCGGCCGCTTGTGGCTGCAGCAAGGCGGCCCGCCCGCGAATCCATACGGCGCCAATCCGGCTACCATCGTTGAATGGCCCGACCTAATGGCCGGTCAGGAAGAAGTCGCGGCTAGCACTGAACCGGCGCCCGTCAATCCGCACGCCGGTCACAGGCACTAGCGGGGACGACCGTGGAAGGCCACGATCGCCTGACCGGCCGCGATCCTTCCCGCTCAGCCGTGGCCCGGCTGATCGCCTGGTCGATCGACAACCCCGTCATCGTGCTGATGCTGGCCGGCGCGCTCGGGGCCGCCGGGTGGCTGGCAATGGATCGGACCCCGCTCGACGCGATTCCCGACCTTACGGACACTCAGGTCATCATCCGCACCGACTTCCCGGGGCAGTCACCGCAGATCGTGGAAGACCTGGTGACGTATCCGCTGTCGACAAACCTGCTCGGCCTACCGCGTACCAAGGATGTGCGCGGCTCTTCCATGTTTGGCACGAGCTTCGTTTACGTCATCTTCGAAGACGACGTGGACCTCTACTGGGGACGAGCCCGGGTGGTCGAGGCCCTCTCGCAATTGGGGTCGGAGCTGCCCCCCGGCGCCACGCCACAGATCGGACCCGATGCGACCGGCGTCGGGTGGATCTTCCAGTACGCGCTGATCGACCAGAGCGGCCGGACCGACCTCGCGGAACTCCGCTCGCTCCAGGACTGGTTCCTGAAACTCGAACTCGCGGGCGTTGAGGGGGTCGCGGAGGTCGCTTCGGTCGGCGGGTTCGTGCGTGAGTACCAGGTGCTGATCGATCCCAACCAGCTGCGCGCGCACGACATTCCCATCCGCCGGATCGTCGCGGCCGTTCGGGCCGCTTCCAGCGAGGTCGGCGGCCGGGTGCTCGAACAGGGGGAAACCGAGTTCGTCATCCGGTCCTCCGGCTACGTCGAGGATCGCTTCGACCTAGAGCAGGTCGTGATTCACGCGGAAGACGGCACGCCCGTAACGCTCGCCGACATCGCCCGCATCGTGGAGGGCCCAGCGCTCCGACGCGGCATCGTCGAACTGGACGGAGAGGGTGAGACGGTCGCCGGCATCGTGATCATGCGGGATGGCGAAAACGCCCTCCGAGTCATCCAGCGCGTCAAAGCAAAGCTCGCCGAACTGGAGCGTGGCCTGCCTGAGGGCGTTGAAATCGTGACCGTCTACGACCGCTCGCCGCTGATCGCCGGCGCAGTCGCCTATCTGCAGCGCAAGCTGCTGGAGGAAGGGCTCGCGGTCGCCCTCGTCATCGTGATCTTCCTCCTGCAACTTCGGTCCGCCTTCGTGGTCGTGATCACACTGCCGCTCGGCGTGCTCGGCGCGTTCCTCATCATGTCCGCTCAAGGCGTAACCGCGAACATCATGTCACTCGGCGGGATCGCAATCGCGATCGGCGCGATGGTCGATGCGTCGATCGTGATGGTGGAGAACTACAGCCGCAGAGTGGAAGAACTGGGACCACGTCCGGATCCAAAGCTGCGCCGCCAGGTTGTCGTCCGTGCAGCACAGGAAGTCGGCCCAGCCCTGTTCTTCTCGTTGCTGATCATCACGGTGTCGTTCCTGCCGGTCTTTGCGCTCACCGGCGAGAGTCACCGTCTGTTCTCGCCGCTGGCCTACACCAAGACCTATGCGATGGCGTTCGCCGCCATCTTGTCGGTTACGTTGGTCCCGGTGCTGATGCATGTGCTGCTCCGGGGGAGGATGCTCCCTGCACAGCGGAACCCCCTCAACCGCCTGCTGGTCTCGATCTACCGGCCGCTCCTCTGGCTCGCCCTCAAGCTGCGGTGGCTCACGGTGATCGGGGCTCTCGTCGCGATGACCACCATTGTGGTGCCGCTCAGCAAGCTCGGCTCGGAATTCATGCCGGCCCTCTACGAAGGGGAACTCCTGTACATGCCGACGACCCTCCCCGGCGTGTCGTCCACCAAGATGCGGGAGATCCTGGGCCAGACGAACCGCGTGATCGCGACCGTGCCGGAGGTCGACAGCGTGTTCGGCAAGGCGGGCCGCGCGGACACCGCCACCGACCCGGCACCCCTCACCATGATCGAGACCTGGATCCGTCTAAAGCCCGAAGCGGCATGGCGACCCGGCATGACGGCAGAGGGGATCATCGACGATCTCAACGCGCGGCTGCAGATGCCGGGCCTGGTGAACTCATGGGGCTATCCCATCAAGATCCGCATGGACATGGTGTCCACCGGCGTGCGCACGCCAGTAGGCGTGAAGATCACGGGTGACGATCTCGAGATCATCGAACGCATCGCCCGAGAGGTCGAGGGCATCGTGGCGACCGTGCCAGGCACGCGCTCGGCATTCGCCGACCGCGTCCTCGGTGGCAAGTACCTCGAGATCACGCCCGACCGCTCGGAGCTAGCGCGTCGGAACATCGACATGGGTGTCTTCCAGTCGGTGATCCAGACCGCACTAGGCGGCATGAAGCTCGCGGAAAGCGTGGAAGGACGTGAACGCTACGACATCATGCTGCGCTACGACCGGGCGTTCCGCGAGACCAGCGAGGACCTTGAGGACATCCTCGTGCCGACCCCGTCCGGAGCGCACATTCCGCTGGGTGAACTCGCGACAGTGGCCTTCACGGAAGGCCCGCCGATGATCCGGTCCGAGAATGCCCGACTCACCGGATGGGTGTTCGTCGACATCGCAGGACGCGATCTCGGCGGCTACGTCGCCGAGGCCCGTCGAGCGGTCGCGGATGCGGTCGATCTCCCATCCGGTTATGCCGTCGCCTGGTCGGGTCAGTACGAGCAGCTCGAAGCCGCGAATGCCCGCCTCAACATCGCCATTCCGGCAGCAGTCGCCCTTATCTTCCTGCTGCTCATGCTGCATTTCGGACGCCTCGACCGCATCCTCATCATCATGCTGTCCCTGCCGTTCGCGCTGATCGGCGGGCTATGGGCGGTATGGCTGGCCGGCTACAACCTCTCGGTGGCCGTCGCGGTCGGCTTTATCGCGCTCGGCGGCATTGCGGTTGAAACCGCCGTCGTCATGCTGCTTTACATTGATCAGCATGTGCGCGCCGACCAGCCGACCACGAAAGAGGAGCTGTTCCTCGCCATCCGCGTCGGCGCCACGCTTCGCGTGCGTCCCCTCCTCATGACCGTCATCACTGTCCTGGTCGGACTTGCGCCGATATTCCTGACGGATGGCCTAGGATCCGACGTGATGAGGCGGATCGCGCTGCCCATGATCGGCGGCACCGTCTCGACCACGATCCTGACCCTGTTCGTGATTCCAGCAATTTACTACCTGTGGGTCGAGCGATCCTTAACGACCCGTCCACACGCCGCGGCCCAGCAGCGCTTCGATGCCGTCGCCGCCAAACCTCATGGAGACACCGCATGACCCGTTCAACCGCAATGCTCGCGCTTTTCATGTTTGCAACCTGGTCGGCTTTTCCTGCCGCCGGCGGAACCCGGGCTCCCTTGGACCAAGCCGGCGATCTGTCCCGGGAAACGCCCCTCCTGCTGGCCGACAACCACCACTCGGAGCATGCCGGTGACCCGACCGACGGTGCTGCCGGCGACTCGGGTCAGGGAACCGGGGTCATTCGGTCGGTCGATGCTGAGGGACGGTCACTCACCATTGATCACGGACCGATCGACGAGGTCGGCATGGGGGCCATGACGATGGGCTTCGGCGTCACGGGCACGGTCGACCTATCCGGCCTTGCCGTGGGCGACACGGTCGCATTCCGGATCAAGCGCGGCCGGGACAACTCCTATCGTGTGACCGCGATCTGCAACGTAGACACGGACGGAGGCGGCTGTCTCGAGGCGAACTCCAGCGGGAATCAATGAGCCCGCTGGACGCCGATGGACGGCCAAACACGCCGATTCCTGCCGCCGCGCCCGCCTTGCAAGGCTGGCGCGCGACCGCGCGGAGAGGGTTCTGCAGCCGCAGACGGAAGGAACCCGGCCGTCTGATGCCGATCATCTGTGTCCTTGCCACGGCAACGCTCGTGACCCTGCCGGCTTTTGCGCAATCCATCGTGGATTTCAGCAACATCGAAGCGGGTGATGTCCTTGATACGGCGCCGCCCTCATTCGAGATCCGCTTCACGCGCCACGTCACCCTCGAGAAGTTGCAGCTGAAGACCGATTCGGACGAGGTGATCGATCTCCTCGAAGCCGAAACCCCGCCGCCGCAAGCGGTGTTCGCGATACCCCTGCCGGAGCTACGCGACGGGGACTACGTGCTCTCGTGGCGGATCTCCGGTTCCGAAGGCAACGAAGCCAGCGAGGACATCGATTTCATCGTCGTGGGCTTCCATGACCATTCCGAGCACGATCACTCCGATCATGAGCATTGACGACGTGATCGCTCCGGAGCGGCGAGTGTCGGGCGCGTGGATTCGCGGGGCGCGCCGCCGCTGACGCCGGCCGCCGGCCGTCCCGGTACTCCCGCCCCCGGCGTCGCGCGGCAGCGCCGTGTCGACCGGCGGCGTTCTCGTGACGGCGCTGGTCGGAGTGGGCCGTCGGCGCTGCCTTGCCGGCGTCGTCGGCGCCACATCCAGGTGTTCCCGCGTCAACAGCGTGCAAGCCCACTAGACCGATACATGCAGAATCTCAGAATGGGTACCTGAGCAAAACCCGCAGCCCCTGGCACCGCAGATCCGTCAGGGTCCGCGCGAGATCAAGCGCCAACGGCGCCCGGCAGTCATCTCGCCACACCACCCGACTCGCGCCTCGACTGGCCTCAACCGACCCGAGGTCTTTGTACCGCCAGGCGAAATCGAGTACGGCGCCATCCGCCACCGGTACCGCGATTCCGCCAGTGGCCATCCGGACGATCCCCGCTAAATCTCCGCCCGGCACCAGCGTCGTAGTCCCCCGGACCGTCCGCCGCATCTCTTCCACCACGGTCCTCCCCAAGCCAACGCCGGACCCCAGGAACGGAAACGGAGCTCGCTGGTCCGCCGGTCCATGCCGACGCCCGGCCGCAGCTAGGTGCCGTCAGCTCCTGCGGGTGATGATGCGACGGCGAACGCCGGCATGGCGGCAACCCAAGGGGCAAGGCTGCACGCCCGCTTTCTCAGTGCCGCAAACACTCCCGTGCGAGCGGTCGGACGGAGGAGTACCAGGCAGCCGTCAAAACCAGTTCGCCTTGTCGACGACGTTGCGCAGTTCGCGGCCCTCGCTGAATCGCCGACAGTTGTCGAAAAAAACTTCGGTTCTCCGTTGGTTCAGGTATGGGCCCGCTGCCGCCACATGCGGCGTGACGACCATGCCTGGAGCATTCCACAGCGGATGGCCCATGGGCAGCGGCTCGATCTGGAACACATCCAGGGCGGCGCCGGCCAGCACGCCGGAACGCAGGGCCGCGTTCAGGTCATCCAGCTCGGCCGTGGCCCCGCGGCCAATGTTGATGAAGAACGCGGTGGGCTTCATCCGCGCGAACCTGTCAGCGTTGAACAGCCCCTGCGTAGCCGGGGTCTCGGGCACCGTCACGATGACGAAGTCAGCGGTAGGAAGCACCTCGTCGAGCGCCTCCGGTCCAACGAGACGGCCAACGCCTTCGGGGGCGGCGGTCGCCCTCGGGTCGACGCCGGTGACCGCCATCCCGAAGGCGGCGCACAAGCGCGCCACCTCGGCGCCAATGGCACCGACGCCGACTATCAGGGCTGTCGCTTCCGGGAGGTGGACGGTCGGTACGTCCGGCCGCCAGCGCCGGTCGCGCTGCATGGTCAAGTACGTGGGAAGCCCGCGCGCAAACGCCAGGACGAACGCGAGGACGTGCGCCCCGATATGGTCGCTGAAGATCCCGCGCATGTTGGTGACGACCACATCGCTTTCGGCGAGTGCCTGGTGGTAGAAGCTTGGCCGCGGCCCAGCCAATGGCGACTGGATCCATCGAAGCTCTCGCGCCTTGGCGAACGCGTCCGGGTCAACCTTCCCGTAGATTGCGTCCACCTGCCCGATCACGTCGGAGGCTTCCTCCGTGCTGTCCGACAGATGCGTCTCCAAGCCAGGGATCTCGACCTGCAGTTGTTCCGGCCACCCGCGCACCATGTCCAGCGATGCCTGAGTCTCGAGATTCGTCAGTACGAGCAGCCGGAATCCCATTGCCTCCCCCATCCGTGCGAGCACGGTACCTGCCCTGCCGCTCGCGGCGGGATCATGGTCGTGGCCAATTCCCTGCCCAGCATCGAATCGAGCCCCCACGCTTGGCCATTCGGGCAAAATCTGGCAGACAGGCCGGCTGCGCAGGTTGGCCGAGCCCGGGGAGTACCGCCATGAACGACGCGGGCAGCGTTGCCGAAGGGAATCAGCATAACTTCGTCCAGGACATCGTGCGCCAGGACATCGAGGCCGGCCGAACGGAATGCGTGGTTACGCGCTTTCCCCCTGAGCCCAACGGCTACCTGCACATCGGGCATGCCAAGTCGATCTGTTTGAACTTCGGCATTGCCCAGGAGTTCGGGGGACGCTGTCATCTCCGGTTCGACGACACGAATCCGACCCGGGAAGCCCAGGAATTCATCGATGCGATCGAAGCGGATGTGCGCTGGCTCGGCTTCGACTGGGGAGAGCACCGGTACTTCGCGTCCGACCACTTCGAGCGGTTGTACGAGTGGGCTGAACACCTGATCTCGACCGATAAGGCCTACGTGGACGACCAGACGGCCGACACCATCCGGGAGCACCGCGGAACCCTGACCACGCCGGGAGTCGACAGCCCGTTCCGCACGCGTTCCGTGGACGAAAACCTGGACCTGTTCCGGCGGATGCGGGCGGGCGACTTTCCTGACGGCCAACGGGTGCTTCGGGCGAAGATCGACATGGCATCAGGAAACATCAATCTCCGCGACCCGGTGCTGTACCGCATCCTGCACGCTCCGCATCCCCGGACCGGCACGAAGTGGTGCATCTACCCCACCTACGATTTCGCGCATGGGCAGTCCGACTCCATCGAGGGGGTCACCCATTCGATCTGCACCCTGGAGTTCGAAGATCACCGGCCACTCTACGACTGGTTGATCGACAACCTCCCTGTCCCCACCCGTTCACGGCAGTACGAGTTTGCCCGGCTAAACCTGTCCCACACGGTGCTTTCGAAGCGACGCCTCAGCAGGCTCGTGGACGAACAGCACGTGGATGACTGGGACGACCCGCGTCTTCCGACGCTGCGCGGCCTCCGGCGGCGCGGCTATCCCCCCGAGGCCATCCGGGACTTTGCTCGCAGGATCGGCGTCACCAAACGCGACAACACCGTTGAGTTCGCGCTGCTGGAACACTGCGCGCGGGAAGTCCTGAATCGAACGGCCGAGCGCCGGATGGCGGTGCTGCGCCCGCTGAAACTGGTTGTCGAAAACTATCCGGCGGACGAGGTCGACCATCTCGCAGCCGTCAACAATCCCGAAGATGCGACGGCCGGGACCAGACAGGTTCCGTTCGCGCGGGAGCTGTTCATCGAACGTGATGACTTCATGGAAGATCCTCCCCGAAAATTCTTCCGCCTCGCGCCTGGCCGGGAGGTCCGTCTGCGTTACGCGTACCTCGTGACGTGCCGTGACGTGGTGAAGGACGCCGCAGGGGAAATCGTGGAACTTCGCTGCACCTACGACCCGGACAGCCGAGGCGGCAACGCACCGGATGGACGTCGGGTCAGGGGCACGTTGCACTGGGTCTCAGCGCAACATGCACTCCCGGCCAAAGTCCATCAGTACGGCCCGCTCTTCCTCGACGCCGAACTCGGAACCGATGCCGACCCGTTCGAACACCTGAACCCGGCCTCGCGCGACAGGCTGGATGGCTGCAAGGTGGAGCCCGCGCTGGCTGACCTCGCTCTCGGCACGACGGTGCAGTTCGAGCGCCAAGGCTACTTCTGTCTTGACCGCACGAGCCGGTCCGACCGCCTCGTGCTGAATCGGACCGTGGCGTTGCGCGACAGCTGGGCCCGGACGGTGCAACGCCGCCAACAGCAAGCAGGCCGACACACGCGCCAATCGACCTGACCGCATCTTGCCATGGCTACGCCGGTTTCCTCCGTACCGCCCCGCCGGCACGTTCAGGCCGGCCGCCTTCTACCCTCGATAGAATAGACGATTATTTTGCTACCTATCTGTAATACTGTTTATTATAGATAGTGCTGTTGTTAGAAATCAGCAGTAGAAGCTGGCCTCGTTTGCGACCCGTGCTGCGGCCGGCCCCGCTGACAAAACCGGTTGCAGCCGGCAGACACGTCAGTCAAACCTGAGGTCGCCTACTGGTGGTTCCGTGAAATGGCGGGCCACCAACTGGTCTGTCACGTCGTCGAGCCGGCCCGGCGACCACCGAGGGTTGCGGTCCCGGTCCACCAGCGCTGCCCGAATCCCTTCCATGAAGTCATGGCCGGCGATGCACGCCTGGCTCATGCGGTACTCGGTTACAAGCTCATCCTCGAAGGAAGCGGTTTTCGCCTGCTCCAACTGCCGGAGGGTGATCCGAATGCTCGTCGGCGACTTGCGTGCCAATCCGGCCGCCGTGCGTTTCGCCCACTCGGACCCTTCGATCTCCAGGGCCTGGACGATCGCCCGGGCGTCCGGCTGGCCAAAACACCGGGTCATCACTTCCCGCGCATCCAGAGCCGTGCCGGCCGCCGGCTCGCCCTGAAACGGCGCCAGCGCGGCATCCACGTCGTCGTCCGCCATGGTCGCGATGGCCTGCACGGCATCGTCCACCCCTGCCGCGGCATCCAATCCGTGCGTTCCGACGCCGATGTCCAGGCAGTCGCCTGCGCCGAGCCGATTCCCCGTCAGCGCGATCCAGGTGCCTATGCCGCTATCCAGTCGGCTCAAGAAATGCCCGGTGCCCACGTCCGGAAACAGCCCAATTCCCGTTTCGGGCATCGCAAACACGGTACGATCGGTCACCACCCGGTACGACGCGTGGAGCGACACCCCGACCCCGCCGCCCATCGTGATCCCGTCCATGAACGCCACGACAGGTTTCGAGTAGCGCTTGATCCGCCGGTTGAGCGTGTATTCCTCGCGAAAGAAATCGGCGCCGACCGTACTGTCGGTGCCTCGGGCATCGTAGAACGCCAGCACGTCGCCGCCGGCGCAGAAGGCCCGCTCGCCCTTGCCCTCGACGGTGACGGCGCGCACGCCGGCATCGCTCTCGAAAGCGTCGAGTGCCTGTGCGAACGCCCGTACCATCGCCAAGTCGAGGGCGTTCAGCGCCTCCGGCCGATCAAGGATGACGCGCCCGGCCGCACCTTCTCGAAACCAGTGAAGACCGGCCGCCAAGTTCCTGTCTCCCTGGCGGTTAGGCGTCAGTCGTCAAGGAGGCCGCGCGACACGATGACCCGCATGATCTCGTTGGTTCCCTCGAGAATGCGGTGAACGCGGGTGTCGCGCTGGAGGCGCTCCAGCGGATAGTCGTTGAGGTAGCCGTATCCGCCGTGCAGCTGGATCGCCTCGTCGCACACGTGGAACCCGACATCCGTGGCATAGCGTTTCGCCATCGCGCAACGGACCGTGGCGTCGGCGTGGCCCCCGTCGACGGCACGGGCGGCGGCGTGCACCATCAGGCGGGCCGCCTCCAGTTCGGTGGCCATGTCCGCAAAACGGAACCGCAGGCCCTGGAACGACGCCAGTGTCTCGCCGAACTGCTTGCGGGTCCGCAGGTGCTCCCTGGTCTCAGCCAGCGCCCGACGCGCCGCACCGAGCGAGCACGAGGCGATGTTGATGCGCCCGCCATCGAGACCGCGCATTGCGATCTGAAAGCCCTCCCCCTCGGCACCGATCCGGTTGGCAACCGGGACCCGACAGTCCTCGAAGATCACCGCCGCCGTAGGCTGGCTGTGCCAGCCGAGCTTCGCCTCCTGCCGGCCAAATGACAGGCCCGGCGAATCTTTTTCCACCACGATGCAGGAGATACCGCGGGGACCCTCTCCGCCTGTACGGACCATGCATGCATAGAGGTCCGACACCGACCCGCCCGAAATAAAGGCCTTTGAGCCGTTCAGGACATAGTGGTCGCCGTCTCGCTCCGCTCGAGTCGACAGGGACGCCGCGTCCGAGCCCGAGCCTGGCTCGCTCAGGCAGTAGCTGGAGAGGAGGTCCATCGCCATCATGCCTGGGAGGAACCGCGGTCGCTGCTCGTCATTCCCGAACGTCGAGATCATCCACGCCACCATGTTGTGAATGGAGATATACGCTGCCGTGGACGGGCAGGCGGCCGATAGTTCCTCGAACACGATGGCGGCATCCAGACGCGAGAGTCCGCTGCCGCCGTGGTCGGTTGGTACGTAGAGTCCGGCAAGTCCCAAGTGGGCAGATTCGCGGAGCACCTCGACCGGAAATGTCCGGTCACGGTCCCAGTCGGCGGCTGCCGGCGCGATCCGTTCTTCCGCAAATCGCCGAACCGATTCCTGGAAGAGCTGCTGTTGTTGATCGAGAAATGCGTCCACAGCGCGCGCCCTGTCGTCGAACCGTCAGGCGATCGTACGACGCGCCCTCTGCCTGTCAACGAATGCGATCATCCATCTTGCGGGCGAGGCACGCGTTCGCAGTGAATTCGGAACTGACCCAGGGGGCCGACATAGTTGGCGATCCATCTTCCAACGGGGCTCCCAAAAGTTGCTACCTTGGTGCCATGCAGTCTGCGCAACTCGCATGTTCGGAGTTCGCGCACCATCCCCGTTACCCCACAGTTGAGCGCCAAGGGGTGCATCGCCAATTTGCTCGGGAGAATTTGTCACGTTGCTGACACGACGCACGTTCATCGAAGGAACCGCCGCCACCGCTGCCATTTCCACGCTTGGGCGCCAAGCCCAGGCCGACGATCCGATTTCGGTCGGTGCCATTTATGACCTGTCAGGCCCCCTCCAGGGTTTCGGCGACAACCAGTGGCGTTGCGCCGAGTTGGCGATCGATCAGATCAACGAAGCGGGTGGCCTGCTCGGCAGGCAGCTAGAGGTCAAGCTCTACGACGCCCAATCCGACATGCAGTTTTACAACCAGTTCGCCAACCAGCTGGCCCTCAGGGATCGGGTGGCTGTGGTCCAGGGCGGACTGACGAGTTCGTCACGCGAGGTCATCCGGCCCATTTTGCATCGGCTCGACACCCTCTACGTCTACAACACGAACTACGAGGGCGGGGTCTGCGACCGCAACTTCTTCGCCACGGGCGCCACGCCGGGCATCTACGTCGACCTGCTGCTGCAGGCAGCGGCTGACCGCTGGGGCAAGCGAGTCTATGTCCTGGCGGCCGACTACAACTACGGGCAGATCTCCGCCCAGTGGATCCGGAAGGCCGCCCAATCCCTTGGCGGCGAAGTCGTCGGCGAGGAGTTCTTTCCACTGGACGTGAACCAGTTCGGCGCGACTATCAGCCGCATTCAGGCCGCGGAACCTGACGTCGTGCTCAATGTCTTCGTCGGCCCGGCGCACGAGGCGTTCTACGGACAGTGGGCGTCAGCCGGCATGAACCAGCGCATTCCGATGATGTCCACCACGTTCGGCGGCACCAGCGAAATCGTCCGCATGCCTCCGGAAGTTGTCAACGGAATCATGGTGATCGGGTCGTATTACGAAAGCCTGGACAACGCGTTCAACCAGGCATGGTTGCCCGAGTTCCGTCGTCGCTACGGAACCGACTACGGCTATCTGACCGACGTGCCGATCAAGGATTGGTACGGCTGGACGCTGTGGGCCGAAGCCGTCCGGCAGGCCGGCACCACCGACCGGGACGCCGTCATCGAAGCCCTGGAGACGGGGATCAGCGTGGATGGCCCCGGTGGCCCGGTCAGCGTCGATCCCGCCACGCATCACTGCTTCATGGATACCCATCTGGCGGAAGCCCGCGACGGCGAGTTCAAAATCCTTCAGCGGTATCAGGGCGTGGCCCCCACCAACCCGGCGGCCCAGTGCGACCTGCAGGCTCGACCCGACACCAACACGATGTTCACCCCGGACATCTGATTGGCGCCGGGGCGTCGGCAGACATGGATCACGCCCTCGTCGTAGGTCTCCACCTCCTGCACGCGATGGCCAGCCTGGCGCTGATCAGCGTCGGACTGGCCGTGATCTTCGGGATGCTCCGGGTCATCAACTTTGCCCACGGCGAATTCCTGATGGTCGGGGGCTATGCCTTCGTGCTGTCGGCTGGCGCTGGCCTGAACCTCTGGATCGCCATGCTGGTCGTCGCCCCGGCAGCCGTCGGCGCTCTCGGCTTCCTGGTTGAGCGGTTCGTCATCCGTCATCTGCACGGAGACATCATCGCCACGATCCTTGCCACCTGGGGACTCAGCCTCTTCCTGATCGGCCTTGCCGCCACGGTGCTCGGGTACCACCAACAGGGCGTGGCGCCACCTTTCGGAACCGTTCAGTTCAGCTCCTACAGCATTGGTATCTATACGTTTTTTGTAATCCTCGTTGCAATCGTGACGGTCGTGTCACTGTTTGTTTGGCTGCGCTGGAGCCGGTCGGGCCTGCTGGCCCGGGGCGCCATGCAGAATCCGGGACTTGCGGCCACGCTCGGGGCGGACACCAAGCGACTCCGCACCGCCATGTTCGTCCTCGGCTCGGCCTTGAGCGGCCTCGCAGGCGCCGTCCTGGCCCCTCTCGCCGGCGTGCTTCCCGAAATCGGGGCGACGTATGTCGTCAAGGCGTTCATCACGGTCATCAGCGGCGGCGCGACGGCACTCACCGGCACCACGCTAGCCGCGGCACTGTTCGGTTTCACGAGCCAGGCAGCCGCCTTTCTCAGCCGCCCGGTCGTCGGCGAAGTGGCGTTGCTGGTCGTCGCTATCGTACTGCTGCGCCTCCTGCCGACCGGAATTACCGGGCGTTACTTCCGCAAGGCCCTGTGAACTGGGTTCGTGAACGGGCAAGCCTGCTGGCGGCAGTTGCTGTCGGCGGCGCGCTCATCGTCGTGGTCCCGGCTGTCGCCGAGATCTTCGTACTGTTCGAACTCACCCTTTTCCTGGTGCTTGCGATTCTCGCTCTCAGTCTCGCCTGGGTGTGGGGGTTCGGCGGGATCCTGTGCTTCGGCCAGTCCGTGTTCTTTGGACTGGGCGGATACACCTACGCCATCGCCGTAATCAACATGGGCGACAGCACCGTGCCGCTCCTGCTCGGCATCCTGCTACCGGCCCTCCTGGCCGGGATTCTCGGGT
Organism: Alphaproteobacteria bacterium; assembly: GCA_022819905.1. Classification (GTDB taxonomy): domain Bacteria; phylum Pseudomonadota; class Alphaproteobacteria; order TMED109; family TMED109; genus VXPW01. The sequence continues at coordinate 19,853 of JAJEGJ010000095.1, read as the reverse complement.
ACTTCCTGTTTTGGCAGCGAATCAGCGACGTGTATCTGGCCGTCATCACGCTGGCCGTGTCACTCATCTTCTACTACCTGACCGGCGCGTCGGCGGGCAGTGAATACCGGATCGGCAATGCCCTTCTGGGCGGGTACAACGGCATCCCGTCGGTACCGCCGATCAATGTCCCCGGTTTGCCTGAGCACCAGGTGGTCTACGGCGACCTCTACGTGCTCACCGCAGTCATGCTCGCGGTGGTCTACGGCGGCCTGCGGGGGCTGCTGGCGACCGATTTCGGTCGGGTCGTCGTCGCCGTTCGCGAGAACGAGGAAAGGGCCCAGTTGCTCGGCTACGACGTCCGAGCCACGAAGCTCACGGTCTTCGTGATCGGCGGTGCAATCGCGGGGCTCTCCGGCGTGCTGTTCGCTGCATGGGGGTCCTACGTAAGCCCCAACGTGTTTGCGATGACGTTCACCGCGCAGATCATCGTCTGGGTGCTGGTAGGCGGCCTCGGGACGCTGAGCGGGGCGGTCGTCGGCTGTGTCCTGGTCCAGGCTGCCATGACCTGGCTCGGTGAAGCCAAGCTCGCCGACACCAACCTGGTACTGGGAGCTGCATTCGTGGTGCTCGTCCTGTTTGCCCGACGCGGTCTTGTCCCGGGCACCCGAAGCCTGCTGGCGGACCTACGGGGCCGCGCGCGAAGCGCGCCGTGACGAACCCTCCCCTTCTCGAAACGATCGCGTTGACCAAACGGTTCGGTGGCGTGACCGCGATCGACCACGTTGATTTCCGGGTCGAGGCCGGCGAACTGCGTTGCCTGATCGGGCCCAATGGTGCCGGCAAGAGCACATTCTTCCGCTGCCTCACGGGTCAGCTCCGGCCCACCGCTGGTCGCGTGCGCTTCGGCGGCGAGGACATCACCGGTGCAACCACGCATGCCATCGCACGGAGGGGAGTCGCGATCAAGACCCAGATCCCCGCGCTGTTCAACGGGTTGAGCGTTGCCGAGAACGTTCGACTGGCCACGTGGAAGGCCGACGGTCGGGCGGCCCGGACCCGCAAGACTGACGAAATCCTTGCGGTCACCGGCCTGTCCCCCCTTGCTGCCCGGCCGGCCGGATCACTGCCGCACGGACAGCGGCAATGGCTCGAACTGGGCTTGGTGATGGCGGGAAATCCGGCGCTGATGCTGCTGGACGAACCCACCGCCGGTATGACCCGGCAGGAAGTTGCGCAAACAGCCGAACTCGTCCGATCCCTCGCGAAGGAGCACACCGTCATTGTCGTTGAGCACGACCTCCAGTTTATTCGAATGGTCGCGGCCACCGTGACCGTCTTCCACCGGGGACAAATCCTCGTGGAGGGCCCGGCCGATGCCGTCATGGCGGACCAGCGGGTCAAGGAGGTCTATCTCGGCCAGCCCCCGACGGCGGACACATGCTGAGAGTCACCGGCCTGTGCGCCGGCTACGCTTCCGTTCCGGTGCTGGCCGGCGTCGATATCGACGTGCGGCCCGGAACCGCCATGGCCGTGCTCGGCGCCAACGGCATGGGCAAGACCACGCTGATGCGCGCGATGATGGGGTTTCTCACCGTAACGGCCGGGCAAGTCATGCTCGACGGCCGCGACCTCACGGCCGAACCACCACAGGAACGCGCACGCGCGGGGCTTGGTTACGTGCCCCAGGGACGCGGCATCTTCCTGCGCATGACCGTCCGGGACCAACTGCGCTACGCCATGATCGCCAAGGGGAGGCCGGCCGGAAACCTGTCCGACGTCCTTGACCGGTTTCCGGTCCTGATGCCGCTGCTGGATCGAACTGGAGATGCGCTGAGCGGCGGCGAGCGGCAATTGGTCGCACTGGCCTGTTGTCTCAGCACACGTCCCGGGACGCTGCTACTTGATGAGCCCACGGAGGGGCTGCAGCCCTCGTTTGTCGACCAGATTCTCGAACTGCTGATCAAGCTGAAGCAGCAAGACAGCGTGACCATCCTGCTGGCCGAACAAAACCTGGAATTCGCAGCCGCCCTGTGCGATCAGGTCTCCATCATGCGGAAGGGATCGATCGCGGCGACTGCTCCAGTCGCTGCCATCAGGGAAGCCTCGACAGACGTCGACCTACTGCTTGCCGGGGAACTCTGAACGATTTAGGCCCGCCGCAATCCCTGCAGGTGTCCAGGTGCAGGGTGTTCGGGCGGCGCGAGCCGTTCGCGTGCCCGCACGGGGCGGTCCGAAGATGCCCCGCCAATCCCCAGGCCGGTGCATGCGGACTCGATGATGTCCAGCGGTCTGTTCCGGAACGGCGCTACTCCACGCCTTCCATCAGGTATTCGACGAGCGCGGGCACGATGATGTCCGGCCGCTCCAAGTGCGGCACATGACCGAGCCCGGGAAAGAGCAGCAAGCGACCGTTTCCGTTCGGGACCGTGTCGGCCAACACCTGCATTCGCTCCCGGAAGACCTCCGCCGGGCCGAGCAGCAGATCCTCAGCGCCCCCGAAGGCGAGGGTGGGCACCTGGATGTGCGGCCAGTCGTAGACGACCGGATCTTGGTAGAGCATCTGGCGGATGATCGCCTGCACCATGGCGAGGCGCGGAAAGTCGGAACTGAGAGTCCACGACGCGTGGATGCGGGTGTAGAGCTCGAACTTGTCGTTCCAGGCCGACGGGTCGTGCCCGACGTACCGGCTAAGGCTTCGACGGGTGCTCTGGTAGTCGGTCTGGAGGATCCGCTCGTAGATCTGATCGACCGGCGTCATCGGGCGAGTGAACCGGTTGTCGGAGAGGCCGATGGGGTTGTAGATGACCAGCCGCTCGACCGAGGCGGGATACTGCGTCGTGAACCGCGTCGCGAGCATGCCGCCCATCGAGTGGCCGACCGCCATGACCTTGTCGATCCCCTCGTGCTCGAGGATGAGCTGTGTGTTGCGCGCCTGCGTGTTGAAGTTGTAGGGCGCGATCGGCTTCGACGATCTACCGTACCCGATCTGATCCGGGGCGACGACGCGAAATCCGGCGTCGGTCAGCCCGTCGATGATGTCACCGAAGTAGAAGCCGCCGAAGTTGTTGCCGTGCATCAGCAGGACCACGCGGCCGTTGGCTGTGCCGGCCGGCGCGATGTCCATATAGGAGATGCGCACGTCCTGGCTGTACACATTGATGTCGAGATACTTGCTCGGGGCCGGATACGGGCACTCGTCGCAGGAGATGCTGCCTGGCTTGAGGTCTGTCGGCGTGGGTACCGGCGGCTGGATGTCGCGACCTTGGGCGCTCGTGGTGGCGGCCACACCGACCATCACGAGCACCGAGGCGAGTGTTCTGAAATCTGCGTGCACGAGTCCTACTCCGTGGTCTAGCGGTATCGGCACATGGTCCATCCGGGGGCGCGGGGACGGAAGTTCGCGGAAGGCAGATCCCCCGATCGCCCCAACAACACTGGCACCTTGCGGTGTGCCATGGAGGCGGCGAGGTTCCTCGGCAGCGATGTGCGAGGACTAGCGACGGCCGGATCCGGCGGCGGCCTTCGCTCGCTTCATCGCTTCCCAGACCTTCGCGCCCGTCGCCGGCATCGGCACGTCGTCGATGCCGAAGGGGCTCAAGGCGTCGACTACAGCATTCATGATGGTCGCCGGGGCTGCGATCGCTCCGGCCTGCCCCGCACCCTTGACCCCGAGGGGATTGCGCCCGGTCGGCGTCTCCCGGAACCCGATCTTGATTTCCGGGAGGTCGGCTGCCCGCGGCAGCGTGTAATCCATGAGGCTGCCGCTCAGGATCTGGCCGGTCCCCGGGTCGTAAACGATGGCCTCCTGCAGCGCCTGGCCCGCACCTTGTGCAAGCCCGCCCATCACTTGTCCCAAGGTCAGCTGGGTATCCAGACGGCGGCCGTAGTCGTCGATGCCCGCATAGCGTGCGAGTGTCACCTCGCCGGTCTCGCGGTCGATTTCCACCTCGGCCACGTGGCACCCGGACGGGAACGTGATCTCGGCGTCCTCAACCAGTGCAAAGGCGTCGATGTCGGCGTCCGCGGCAATCGCGAAGAGGGTGATCCCCTGCTCCGTGCCGCGCACTGCAAACGCACCCTCCGCGTAATCAAGATCATGGATGTCCACCTGCATGAGGCGGGCCGCTTCCTTCCGGCCCTGATCGAGCACGGCGTCGATGGCGCGGCAGAGCGCCGCACCGCCCATGTGCAGGGTCCGGGCGCCGCCGTGTCCCTCTCCCACGCGCGTGAGCCGCGTATCCGCCTGGCGGTAGCGAACCACCTCCACCGGCACGCCAAACCGCTCGGCTGCGAGCCTCGGCAGAACGGTCTCGTGCCCTTGGCCGGTTGAATCGGTGCCCATGCGAAGCTCGATGATGCCGTCCGCCCCGATCCGCACTTCCGCTCCCTCTCGGTCCGGTCCCCGCGAGGTTTCCAGAAAACAGGCGATCCCGAGACCCCGGAGCTTGCCGGCCTGTTCGGAGTCAGCTCGGCGTCGGGCAAATCCTTCCCGGTCGGCCAGACGGACCGCCTCGTCGATGTTCGCAGCGAAGTCACCGGTGTCGACAGTCTCCCCGAGGGCCTTCCGGTAGGGATAGTCCCGAATCACGTTCTGTCGACGCAAGTCGGCCGGGTCGGTGCCGAGCTCACGGGCGGCCTTGTCGACCAGACGCTCGACAAGGTAATTCGCCTCCGGCTTGCCGGCGCCACGGTAGGCATCGATCGGGGCGCAATTGGTGAAGGCACCGCGCGTTTCCAGGTAGATGGCGGGAATCGCATAGACGCCGCCCAGAACGGTCGCCGGCGCGAGCGTCGAACTGTGGGGCCCGGACGTGGAGAGAGCGGCGCCAAGATTTGCCACGGCACGCACGTCAAGGGCGCAGAAGTTGCCGCTGCCGTCCAGCGCCAGCCGCGCCGTGGCCCGGAAATCCCGTCCATGCGCCCCGGCGGCAGTCTCCTCCGATCGTTGCGCCGACCAGTGAACTGACCGCCGCAGGCGACGGGCCGCCCAGACGAGCAGCACCCACTCCGGGTACAGGTAATTCTTGCTGCCGAAGCCGCCGCCGACATCGGCGGCGACCAAGTGAAAATTGTCGACCGGCTCGCCGAACACATCAGCAAGCTGGCTGCGAATCGGATGGAGGCCCTGGGCGGTTACGGTCAGTAGCGACCGGCCCGTCTCCGCATCGTATTCCGCGACCCCCGCGCGGGTCTCCAGCGGCGACGCCATCACCCGCTGATTCATCAGATCAAGCGTCGTGACGTGGGCTGCCTGAGCGATCGCGGCCTCCACTGCCGCACGATCGCCTCTCTCGAACCGAAACGCGAGGTTCCCGGGTACCCGGTCCCACAGCTGGGGAGATCCCGCCGCAAGGGCCGCGGCCCCGTCCGTGACAATCGGGAGCGGCTCGTAGTCGATCTCCACCGCTTCGGCTGCGTCGAGCGCCTCGGAAAATGTTTCCGCCACGACGAACGCCACGGGTTCCCCGACATAGCGCACCCGGCCGCGGGCCAGCGCCGGGCGTTCCGGAACCTGCAGCGGCTCAACGGCGTCAAGCGGCGTGATACAGGGAATCGGCCTCAGATCGAGATCGCTCTCCACCAGGACAGCCAGCACCCCCGGCTTGGTCCGGGCGGCCTGTGTATCAATCGAGCGGATCACGGCATGGGCATGGGGCGAACGCAGCACCACGGCTTCGGCCACCGATGACCGGGGTAAATCATCGACAAAACGACCCTGACCCGTCAGGAACCGAAAATCTTCCAGCCGTCCCATGCCCGTTCTGCCTCCTGGCGCGAGCGCCATCGTCGGTCGATTGCCGAGGACCCGCAAATGGGCCCGTCGACAATCATCTAGCACACACTATGGGGCGGGGCGCAATCGCGGGTTGCCGATTGATCGGCGCCCAACTCCGGACGTTCCGCCCGGCTTCCACACAACGATCCGGCCTGCGCCGGCCACCCTGCGCGGACCGTCGCTGCCGGTCCGCCGATCACGGCCAGCCAACAGCATCTGCGGTTGTCCCGGACGTCGTCGCCGACCTCCGCGCCTTTCCCATCATTCTGCCGGCAAGCTACTATGCTCCGCCGTCGAGAAACCCATGCACATCACCGTTGACATCCTGTCAGACACCATTTGTCCGTGGTGCTACATCGGCAAGCGACGCCTCGAGGCGGCGCTGGCGTCGGTGGATGCGGCGGTGACCGCAGAATTGCGCTGGCATCCGTTTCAGCTCAATCCCGACATGCCGGCGGGCGGGATGAGCCGCAAGCGCTACGTCGCGCTCAAGTTCGGAGGTCCCGAACGGGGGCGAAGCATTTACCGGAACATTGCAGACGTCGCCCGAACTTCCGGCCTCGAGATCGATTTTGATCGCATCACGCGGACTCCCAATACCCTGGACTCGCACCGGCTGCTCGTCCATGCGCAGCGCGCCGACCTGCAGAACGAGGTCGTGGAGGCGCTGTTCGCCGCCTACTTCCTCGAAGGACGGGACATTGGCGCGGTCGACGTTTTGACCGACATCGGCGAGGCGGCCGGGCTGGGGCGCGCCGAGACCGAACGCTACCTACTGGGCGATACCGACCGGGCGCAAGTGATCGAGAGTGACACCCGGGCACGGGGGGCCGGGGTGAGCGGCGTCCCTCACTTCGTCATCAACGGGAAGCTGGCGGTCGCGGGCGCGCAAGAGCCCCAGGTGTTTCGAAATGTCTTTGCGGTCATCCTCGCGCGCTCGGAACACCGCGCCTGATCCATCCAGTTGAGCTGCCACGGAGGCCGCGTTCCTGGACCTGCAACTGCGCCCCATCCATTCGGATTTCCTATTGACCGGGCGCGGGTTGTATCATCGGTGCAGGGAGAGGAACTTCCTTTGCGGCGGCGCGAGCACCACGCCCGAATCGCCCGGAGGAAGGTAACGCCGAAGTGCGGTCCCGAGACCGCGCCACAGGGCATTGGAGGAAACACACATGCCAAGTCCACAGCTTCATAGGTTCATCGATCTCGCGGCGTCGAAGCAGCCGGACGATGATGCATCGACAGAACGCAAATCCCGCGCCACCGAAACCACCCGCCGCAGCGTGTTGTCCGCCGCCGCCGGGGTCGCCGCCGTCACCGCGATGGCACCGGAGGCCTTTGCCCGCAACTTCGGCCCGGATGCCGAGCCGGTCCGGTACCCGGAACCCGACGTGGTGCCGCTCGACGGTCGGTTCCGCTACAAGCTGGGCAACACCCCGATCCTGAGGCTCCACCGCGGCACGTTCTGGGCCGAGGGTCCGGCTTGGAACGGCGTCGGTCGCTACCTCCTCTGGAGTGACATTCCCAGCAACGAACAGCTCCGGTGGATCGAAGAGGACGGCCACGTCTCCCGCCAGTTCCGCTACCCGTCCGGGAACTCGAACGGCAACACCTTCGACTTCAGCGGCCGGCAGATCGCCTGCGAACACGGCAATCGCCGAGTCGTCCGATACGAGTACGACGGTTCCATCACCGTGCTCGCCAACGAGGCCAACGGCAAGGAGTTCAACGCGCCGAACGACGCGGTCGTGCACCCTGACGACGGCTCGATCTGGTTCACGGACCCAGGCTACGGCTCGCTGATGAACTACGAGGGCCACCGGCTCAACACCGGCAGCCCGCAGCCGATCCAGAAGGAAGCGATTTACCGGATCGACGCCCAGACCGGAGCGGTGGCGAAGGTTGCGGACGAGCCCTTCAAGCCGAACGGGCTGTGCTTCAGCAACGACTACACCAAGCTCTACGTTGCCGACACCGGGGCGAGCCACTATTCGGAAGCCACGCCGAATATTATGGCCTACGACATCGACGGCGCCAGCCTGAAGAATCCGCGCACGTTCGCCAGCATGGAACTCGACGGCAAGACCGGCTTCGCTGACGGCATCCGCTGCGACGAAGACGGGAACGTCTGGGCCAGCGCCGGTTGGGTCGGCGACGGCTACGACGGGGTCCACATTTTTGCCCCGAACGGCGACCGGATTGGTCAGATCCGTCTTCCGGAGATCTGCTCCAACGTGTGCTTCGGCGGCACCAAGCGCAATCGCCTCTTCATGACCGGCAGCCAGTCGCTGTACGCGGTCTACGTCGAAACGATCGGCGCCCACATCACCTGACGCAGTCGCTAGTCGACGCGTTCTCCGCCCGCCTCGCCATCGTCGGCGAGGCGGGCGATTTCGTCAGCGATCCGGAACGTCCCGCCGAGGATTTTCCTGGCCCCGATCCACTCGGCCCTGACCCTGATCGACGCGGGGTCCAGTACTGCAGCTCCGGGTGTGCGGTTGATCCAGTCAAGAAGCGCCTCGGGAGCGGCGGCCTGCCCGTGCCGAAACGTCGCAGTGAGCCCGCTACCCCCCGCCGTCAGCCGCTCGATTCCTGACCGTCGGCAGCGCAGCCGGATGGCCATGACACGGAGCAGGTTGCGGGTTTCCTCGGGAAGGTCCCCGAAGCGATCCTCGAGTTCGTCGCCAAATGCGGTCAGCTCATCATCGCCCCGAAGCGCGGCCAGCCGGCGGTACAGCGTGAGACGGACTCCGAGATCGGCGACATAGTCATCGGGTATGAGGCTGGGCACGCGAATCCGGACCTGGGGGGCCCAGCTGTCGGTGTCCGCGAGCTCGGGGGCGCCCGAGCGGAGCGCCTCCACGGCCTCCCGGAGAAGCTGCTGGTAGAGCTCCGCCCCGACCTCGCGGATGTGCCCCGACTGGTCCGCCCCCAATAGGTTTCCGGCGCCGCGGATGTCGAGGTCGTGGCTCGCGAGCGTAAACCCCGCCCCAAGACCGTCCAGGTTCTGCAGCACCTGCAGGCGCTTCGTGGCGTTTTCCGTCATGGCGCGCGCGGAAGCGAGCGTAAAATAGGCGTATCCCCGGGCGTGGCGACGGCCTATTCGGCCCCGTAGCTGGTAGAGCTGGGACAGCCCGAACCGGTCAGCGTGCATCACGATCAGCGTGTTCGCGCCGGCGATGTCGAGCCCGGATTCGATGATCGATGTCGACACCAGGATGTCGATCCGCTGGTCGTAGAACCGCGTCATGACGTCCTCGAGAGCGGCAGTCCCCATGCGTCCGTGGGCGGTCGCGATGACGGCGTCGGGGGCAAGCCGCTGGAGTTCTCGCTCCGCCGCATCCAGCATGCGGATTCGCGGTACCACGCAGAACACCTGCCCGCCACGGCCGCGCTCGCGGCGGATCGCCTCGGCGATGACCACCGGGTCGAAGGGTGTGACGTACGTCCGTATCGCCAGGCGGTCGACGGGAGGCGTGGAGATCAGGCTGAGGTCGCGCACGCCTGTCAGCGCCATGTGGAGGGTGCGCGGTATCGGGGTCGCGGTGAGCGTGAGTACGTGGACCTGGGAGCGGAGAGTCTTGAGACGCTCTTTCTGCGCCACCCCGAAGTGCTGTTCCTCGTCGACCACCAGGAGCCCGAGATTGGCAAAGCGGATCCGGTCGGCGAGCAGCGCATGGGTTCCCACCACGATGCCAAGCGAACCGTCCGCCAGACGCCGGCGGAGGTCGTTCCGTTGCGAACCCGGGGTCAGCCGGGACAGCTGACCGACCGAGATGCCGGTGCCGTCAAAGCGGGAACTGAAGGTTTCGTAGTGCTGTCGCGCGAGCAGGGTGGTCGGCACGACCACTGCAACCTGCTGGCCGGCGCCGGCGACCGCGCGGGCGGCGCGGAGCGCCACCTCGGTCTTGCCGAAGCCCACATCCCCGCACACCAGCCGGTCCATCGGCCGCTCGCTCGCTAGGTCGCCTTCGATCTCGCGGATCGTTTCGAGCTGATCGTCGGTCTCGTCATGCGGAAACGCCGCGCAAAAGGCGGCGTAGCTGTCGTCATCCGCTCGAATGGCCGAGACCCGGCGTTCGCTGCGCTCCGCCGCCAGCCGGATGAGATCGTGCGCCATCTCCGCCACCCGCTTGCGGACCCGGTCACGCCGAAGCGCCCACCCGGAGCCGCCGAGCTTGTCGAGCGTGGGCGCCCGTTCGCTCTCCGCATTCCCGTACCGCGAGACGAGATCAATGACCTCCACCGGAACAAACAGCCGGTCTCCGCCCCGGTAGACGATGCGCAGGCAATCGTGCGGCGCCCCGTCGGCATCCACGGTCTCGAGGCCTTCGTAGCGACCGATTCCATGGTCGACATGGACGACGAAATCGCCCGATGTGAGCGCCGTGGCCAGGCGAAGCGCCTCGTCGGCCCGCCGTCTCGGTGCCGCTGGCCGATGCGCCCGCGGGCCGAACACGTCGTCCTCCGCAATGACCACCGTTTCGGCCGAATGAAACCCGGCACGGAACGGCCCCACCATCACCGGAACCTCGGCCGGCGCCGCGGCCATGACGTCGTCCCAGGTCCTGGCCGTGCTGGCGCCCGGCAGTCCGTGGCGTCGCAGCAGCGGCACCAGGCGGGCCCGCGAAGCCGTGCTCTGGCAGTTGATCGCCACGACCCGTCCGGTCGAACGCTGGTCGAGGGCGAAGGCCGCAACCGCTTCGAACACGGCATCCGGCCCACGGTGCCCTTCGCCTGCAAAGTTCCTGCCTGCCCTGCCGCCCACATCCGCGGTTTCGGGCGGGCCGCCGAAGGGGATCAGCACTCCGCTGCGGCAGGTTCCGATGCGCGCTTTCAGTTCCTCGGGCGGGAGGTACAGCCGTTCCGGGTCCAGGGGCTTGTACGTCGGCATGCCGGCCGACGGCCGGGTTCCCGCCTGCCGCGCGGCGGCGTACTCCCCGATCAACTCCCAGCGCTCGTCCACTTGATCCGAGAAATCGTGCTCCACGAGCACCGCTGCCGGCCGCACGTGGTCCAGCAGCGTTTCCATGGAAGCGTGGAACAGCGGCAGCCAGTGTTCCATTCCCGGGTAGGGGACGCCGCCGGACACCGCTTCGAAGAGCGGATCCTGGTCGCGCACCGCCCCGAAGGTCCGTCGGTATCCGTCGCAGAACCGGTCGCGGCCCGAGCTGTCGAACGGCACTTCCGAGAACGGCAGGATCTCCAGGGCCTCCAGAGTCCCGGAAGTCCGTTGCGACATGGGATCGAACTCCCGGATGCTGTCGACGTCGTCTCCGAAGAAATCCACTCTCGCCGGATGTGCCGCGCCAGCGGGAAACACATCGAGGAGTGATCCCCGGGCGGCAAACTCGCCAGCCTCCATGACCGTGCCGGTCCGGCGGTACCCCCACCCCGACAGGCGGTCGATCAGGACGTCGTGTCGTGCGACCGATCCGACCGCGAGCCCTAGCCGTGCGCCGGCAAACGTCTCCCGTGGCGGCACGCGCTGGATGACGGCGTTGACCGTCGTGAGCACGATGTCGGGAGAAGTGTCGGCCAGGCGCACGAGCGCTGTGAGCCGCCGACCCGACACTTCGGGATTCGGCGATACCCGATCGTACGGCAGGCAGTCCCAGGCAGGAAATGTTGCCAGACCGATGTCGGGCCGGAGTATCGTGAGCACGGCTTCGGTTGCCGCCAGGTGCCGGTCGTCGCGGAGAACCCAGAGAATCGGCGCTGCCGTGCGGCGGGCCATCGCGGCCTCGGCCACCTTCAGGGCCGAATAACCCTCCGGCATGCCGTGCAGCGGGAGCGGCTCGCCGCCGGGCGGCAGCCGGTCCAGGAAGGTTTCGGTCACGATCCGGGTCGTCGTCCCCGGACGTGCGTTTCTATGCGCGAGGACACCGGCGCTGCCCAGCCGGGCCAGGCCTTCGTGCCCAGCAGGAAATCCATCAGGTCAGGGTCGGCATAGGTGTCGAGAAGGCGGGCCAGCAGCCGCAGTTCCGTGACCGCCATCGATTCGCCTTCGGCATCGAAGAATCCGGACATGAGTACGGCCAGTTCGCGCATTCCGAGGGCCCGGCACCGAAACCGAAGCTTGCGGACCAGGACGCCGGCTTCAGGCTCGCGACGATCCCCGTCCTGCGCGCTCACGGCCCGGCGGCGGGCGACGCGTCGCCGGTATCACCGGTGGTAGCTCGCGGCGGCGTGACGATTCCTGCCGAAATCACCATCTTGATGCCTTCCTCGACCGACATGTCCAGGTGCACCAGGTCGTCTCGCGGCACGAACAGCAGGAAACCCGAGGTGGGGTTGGGAGTCGTGGGCAAGAACACATTGACCAGGTCGCGGTCGATCCGTTCGCGGACCTCACCCCTGGTACGGCCGGTGATGAAGCCCACCGCCCAAAGGCCGCGACGCGGGTACTCGACGAGCACGACCTCGCGGAACGACGACGACGAGTCGGCGAAGACGGTCTCGAAGATCTGCTTGAGGGCGCCGTAGACGCTCCGTACCACCGGCACCCGGTCGATGAGACTCTCGCCGAGACGAAACACCATGCGGCCGATGAGCCCGGCCGCGAAGAAGCCGACGACCAGCAGCATGAGGAGGAGCGCCAGCACCCCGAGCCCCGGGATGTCGAACGGAAGGTACCGGGTGGGGTCGTACTCGGCCGGCACGAGACCGCGCATCTGACCGTCGACGAATTCGACGAACAGTACGGCCAGGTAGATCGTGATCCCGATCGGCGCCGTCACCACGATGCCGGCGAGCAGGTACGTGCGCAGCCGCGCCGTCAATCCGGGCCGGCGGCGGGCCTCCGGCGGCTGCGGAGGGGTGTCCTGGTCGGGGAGCTCGTTAATCGGACGACTCACTCAGGAATTCCGACAGCGCTTTCAGCGTCTCGTCGGGAGCCTCTTCAGGCAGGTAGTGGCCACAGTCGATGGGTTCCCCGGCGACGTCGTCCGCCCATTCCCGCCAGACCGACAGTGCGTCGTAGAGCTCGTGCACGACCGCGCGGGCCCCCCACAGGACGAGCAGTGGGCAGCGGATCCGCCGTTCGCGGTCCGCGGCATGGTCGGTAAGGTCGATCGTCGCGCCGGCGCGGTAGTCCTCGCAGGTCGCACGGATTGTCTCGGGGTCGGAAAAGCAGCGGAGGTACTCGTTCCGCACCTCGTCCGGCAGCCACGCGGTGCCCTGTCCCCAGCTCTTGAGCTTGGCGTCAAGATAGAACTCCGGCTCATTGCCGATCAGGCGTTCCGGCAGCGGCGCCGGCTGGCTGAGGAAAAACCAGTGGTAATAGCGGCGGGCGATGCGCTGGTCGGCGGTCTCGAACACATGGGAAGTCGGCACGATGTCGAGCACTGCGGCCCGCCGGACCCGGTCCGGCCAGTCGAGACACATCCTGTGTGTCACCCGGGCCCCACGGTCATGACCGACGACCTGAAAGCGCTGGAATCCAAGCTGCTCCATCGCCGCAACCTGATCGGCAGCCATCAGGCGCTTCGAATAGGTGCGATGGTCGGCATCCGACGCCGGCTTGCCGCTGTCACCATAGCCGCGCAAGTCCGTTGCCACGACGGTGAAACGTTCGGCCAAGCGGGGGGCGACCTTGTGCCACATCGCGTGCGATTCGGGGTACCCGTGCAGCAACAGCAGCGGGGGGCCACTGCCACCGATGCGGGCCATGATCGGACATGCGTCCGTGTCGATCACACGCTGATCAAAACCGGGAAACAACTGCGGCATGCAACCCTCCGTCAGACGCACACTACCGTGTGCGTCGCGATCGGTCATGGTTCAAAAAACACGAGCGGTCACAATGTTCCCGCCTCGAGACAGAGAGCGGTTCTTTTATCAGATGCCGATGGCTGCGCCAGAGATACGACAACCGGATTGACCTCGTGCAGACAACGGCGCCGCGCTTCGGCGGTACACAGTCCCCGGAGCGCAGCCGCCTACGTTCATGTCCGCACGGCGGCAACGCAGGCGGGTCGCGGGACGCGAGCCTCTGACGCCACCGGATCGAGCCTTATTCAAGGTACTCATAAACCCACACTTCGATAAATCCGTTGCCGTGGTCGCTGTTCTTCACATGCCGGCGGGTGCCTGCCGGAGATGTTGCCACGATCGCCTCTCCATTCCCGCCAGTAGGGACAATGGCGCGGTCGACCATGGTTTCTGCGGTCGTACTGATCTCGGACGCCGGGGCTTCGCGGAACCCCCAAGGCTCAGCCGTCGTGTCGCCACCAAGCTCAATCGCATCCTCACTGTTCCCGCAAAAGGTGTCCAAGCCGGCAAAATCACCTTCCGGGGTCGGGTCTTAGTAGCAGGTCGCCGTCAGGCTGCCGCTGTGCCGGAGGTCCCCGTTTCCCTTATTCCATTGGCCTGAAACGGACTCCGGATCAATGGAACTCGACGCGCACACGGTCAGATGCGCAGTGACCGCGTCCCGTTGCCCGGGATCGGAAAACAGGGATAGCGGGAACCCGGGCTGATCAACCACAAATCCTGCCGACCGCATGTCCTTCCAGAAGCCCTTGTATGGACCTGAAGTCATGTTGCTCAACGGCTCAGCGCGAAGAATGGAATAGTGGTGGTGTTCCGCGCCCTCTGGCGGTGCGGGGGTGGCAAGTTGCCCAATGGTGGCCGGGACCATGCAAGCGCACCTCTGGCGGGGGGATTCGACACTCCTCCGATGGGGCCGCGTGAAGCAGCCGGGGCACGGCCTTGGCGGGCGGTTCCGAGCGGCGACATGTCGGCGGGATCGAACGGTTCGGCGCGCACCGCGAACTTCAGGAGCGCCCGGGCCATGTCCGTCATCACGTGCAGCGATGCCGGCAGAGCCGCAGACAGTGGTGCCGGCACAACTGTGCCGGCAAGTGCGCGACGCGGGAGGTTTACACGTCGGAGTCCGCGAGAAGTCTTTCCAACATCGGGCAATCGGTCCGGCCGGCATCGCATCGCCTGACCAGTTCGGCAAGAGCGCGCTCCAGCTTCCCAAGCTCGTCGAGCTTCCGCCTTACGCCGCGCAGGTGCCGCTCGCCCAGTGCCTTGACATCCGCACACGGCGCGCCGTTGCCCGCTGACAGGTCGAGCAGCGTGCGGATGTCCGGAATTGGGAACCCGAGGTCGCGGCAGCGTTTGACGAACCGCAGACGCGCGATGTCAGCGTCGCCGTAGAGCCTGCGGCCCGACGGTGTCCGCTCCGCGCGGGGAACGATTCCTTCGCGCTCGTAATAGCGGATGGTCTCGATGTTCACGCCGCTCATCGTTGAAGCGGCTCCGATCGGGCGCATCGTTATGGCCTCTTGCTTCTGTAGCGGCTACAGGATGTATAAGCGCGCTCATGAACGCAAGAATCGTTTCACTCGTCGCCGCCTGGGACGGTCGTCCGCGAGGAGCCGTCGTCGGGCTTGCCGCGCTGCTGGCGCTGCTTTCCGCTTCGTGCTGCGTCCTGCCCATCGGGTTGTCGATTGTCGGGCTCGGCGGCGCATGGCTTGCCGTGCTGGGGCCGTTCGTCGCCTACCGGTCGGCGATACTGGTCGCGGTCGGTCTGGTTCTTCTCTGGGCATGGGTCCGTCTCATCAGACGTTCGCGCTGCGGGGTGCGGAAGCCCGGCGCGGTGGTGCTGGCGGCATTCGCGTCCCTGTCCTTCGTCGTCGCGGCCTCTTCGCCGGTATGGGAGGGAGACGCGGCGCGCATAATGATGGACGTGTGGAGCGCGACGCGTTGAGGGACAAGCTCCCTGGGGGTCGGCATTGCCGGTTCCGCGGTGGCGGCGCTGTGCTGCTTCACGCCGGTTCTCGTATGGCTCCTCGCGGCCTTCGGGCTTTCGGCCTACGCCGGATATCTGGACCCGATTCGGCTGTCGGCGCTGCTGGTCTTTCTTGCTGTCACGGGGTACGCGATATGGCGACGCAGAAGGCATCGGTAGTACTGGAGACAACCATCACCTGTCCGGCGTGCGGTCACTCCGAGACGGAGACGATGCCGACCGACGCCTGCCAGTGGTTCTACGACTGCAATCACTGCGGGGCGGTTCTGAAGCCCAAGCCCGGCGACTGCTGCGTGTTCTGTTCCTACGCGACCGTGCCGTGTCCGCCGGTGCAAGTCGGCACTGCCGGGTGACGCTGGCGGTCGGAGGCGCGAGGCTGTAACCGAACATCACTCCCCCGCGTTGACGGATGAAGCGCTGCCAGCATCCGCCATCGCATTCGCAATGATTGTTCCGACCTTCTCCGCCGCTTCGGCGAGGTGGCCGTCGGCCAGGTGCGCGTAGCCGGCCGTCGTGCGATGCCGCCGGTGCCCGAGCAGCCTGCCGACCTGGGGCAGGTTCTCGCCGGCCATCACGGCCTGGCTGGCCATGGTGTGACGCAGGTCGTGCAGCCGCAGCCTGTCGAGCTTCGCATCGGTGCAGACCGCGCACCAGCACGCGATGAGACTGGACTGCCCGCGCCCTTCGGCGTAGTGCGGGAACAGGAACGCGTCCGGGTCGCGCGCGCCGGGCAGCGCGGCGATGTGCGGTCCAGTCTTGGAATCGCGCAACTTCATGGCGTCGCCGCCGATGTCGCGCCAGCGCCGGTCGAGCACTTCGCTGCGCGGGCACCCGGTGAGCGCCAGCAAAAGGACCGGGTGCCGGAGGGATAGATGCACACACCCAGCCTGGAGATTGCATCGTCCCAGACGTCGTACTTCTTCTCGCGGGGCCGGGCCGCAGCGATCCGCCGGGCGAAGGACGGTGAGCGGGAACGGGGTTCGGCCATGGGGCGGCTCCTTGTCGGGGCCGCGCGACCGGGGGTCAATATAGGAAGCGGTCACGGCGGCGTTTGCACGAGGAAGACCCCGCCACCGGGACCGAGCGGAGAGTTACCTAAGGCACTGATTCCAGGAACCTTTCCATCATCTTCGACAACGGCAAACAGCAACGCCGAACGGCACTATCAATGCGTGGGGTGTGCGTTCGCATGAGACTGCTCTCGCGGTGCGTGCGTCCTGACTAGACGCGGTACCTCATCACGGGCTTCAACCGGGACGTCCGTCTGACGACGCGTGATCGTCCTGCGAAGTCCCGGCCCCGGCAATCCCACTTGATTGCCTGATGGCGCCTGTTCCGATCATCAGACGCCCGCGAACTCGCCGCGGACGAACTCCCGCAAACCGGAAGCGTGCCGCCGAACACCGGACTGTGGCTCGGCCATCACGAGCCCCGCAATCTCGCTGACTTCCGGGAGGCGCTGGCCTCAGTCGCGCTCGGTGGCTCCTTCCAGGAGCACGTCGCGCGCCTCATTGACCATCGCCGCGAGGTGATCGGTTCCTCCCGCATCCGGGTGCAGACGCGCCTGAAGGCGGCGGTGAGCAGCCTGCACGGCATCCGCATCCGCGTCATCGTCCAGCCCCAGCACCCGCAAGGCTTCCGCCCGCGTCATGGGGCCGGCAGCGGCTGCGGTTCCGCCCGTTGCCTGGCCCAAGTGATCCCGCCAGTCACCGCCATACCGATCCAGCCAGCTCTCCAGCAATCGCAGCGAACGCTCGCACCGGGCCGAGCATTCCGTGTACAGGGCACGCATCTCGTCCGTTGACAGCGAACGGAGCGCGCGGCCCGCCAAGGGCCCCGTAAGCACCTCCCCTTCCAAATCGCCGCTGGCGTGGTCCAGCGTCATCCTGAGAACAAGGCCCTGGACCTGCGACGTTCCGGCCCGTGGGCCGCCGCCTGCGGCCGCCGTTGCGGCACGGCCGAGTAAACCGGACAGCAGCCGGCCCAGTACGAACCCGCCCCCATGGCGCATCAGCCAGACGATCACCATGCCGACGAATGCGGGGATGGCCGCCAGGGCCCCGGTGCCCCGCAACGCGAGAAATCCAACCAATGCCAGCAGGGCCAGCATCAGGGCGATCCAGAACATCCGCGGTCCGGAACCCGGCACGGTCCGCAGCAGCACTTCGCGCCCGATTCCGACGAGGGCTATGACAGTGAGCCCGATCAGCAGGTACGTCACGATGCTTCGGAGTGACGGAACTCAGCGGGGCGCGCTAAGCCGGAGAACCCTCTCGCCCGTCCGCCGCTCGTGCGCTTCCAGGGCCTTGAGGCCGCCCGCGGCGTAGACGGCCGTAGCTTGCAACAACGTCCGAAGCGTCGCCGCGCTGCCCGGTCCGAACCGGGCGTAGGCCCCACCCGATACCTTGGCGACTGCCTGGAACACGTCCGCGGCAATCGGATCGTGTCCTTCCTGGAACATGAACAGGCGCAGGCCCTGCATGCCGAGCACTCCAGCCTGTGCAACCAGCGGGTCTGCGGGTTCCTCGCACGCATCACCGGCGTAGACCATGGCCGCCACCGGAACCCGCTCGTGCTCGACGGCAGCGTGCGAGAACGCACGGCTGATTTGCGTCAGGCCCGCCCGGCATCGGACGGCCGTCATCGCGCGGACCAGGTGGGCAGGCTCCGCCGTCCATGGATACACCTGAAATTCCCCGACCCCGCGAAACCACATGAGTTGCACGGAAAGACCACCAACCCGACCCGCCTCGCGAAACAGGTCGGCCTGCACCGCGGCTGCCTGATCCCACGTGCCCTCCCGGCTCATCGTGGCGTCGAGTGCGAACAGGAGGCGGCCGCGGCCGCGCGTCGCCGGCGGCGCCGTCCGAACGGCGTCAAGAAAAGCGTCAATATCCCCGTCGTTCGACACGACGGTCGGAGACCTCTGGCTCCCTTCGATCATGTCTCTATTCTCCCGCTTCCCGTCAACATGTCGAGTGTGCCCCTGCCATGTCCCAGCCACTGCTGTTCACCCCGCTGACCATTCGCGACGTCACTATCCGAAACCGCATCGTGATCTCACCGATGTGCCAGTACTCCGCCAACGACGGCGTCGCTGGCGACTGGCACATGGTGCACTTGGGCCGATACGCAACGGGCGGGGCCGGTCTTGTGTTTACCGAGGCGGCTGCGGTCGAGCGGATCGGCAGAATCACCCACGGCGACCTCGGAATCTGGTCGGACACGCACCGTGACGCCCTCGCGCGCATCGTGGGCTTCCTCAAGACCGAAGGGGCAACGCCCGCAATCCAGCTGGCTCATGCCGGCCGCAAGGCAAGCATGCAACGCCCCTGGGAAGGCAACGGTCCATTGGGCGCCGAGGAATTTGCGCGCGGTGAGACCGCCTGGCCGATCCAGGCTCCGTCCGCCGACCCGGTCATGGACGGCTGGCTGGAACCCACGGCCATGAGCACCGGCGACATTGCCCGGGTGGTCCAGGCATTTGCCGACAGCGCCCGCCGTGCGGACCAGGCGGGATTTGAGGTCGTCGAGATCCACAGTGCGCACGGATACCTGTGCGCCAGCTACCTGTCGCCGGTCTCGAATCGCCGCAACGACCGCTACGGCGGTGACCGCGTGGGCCGATCGCGGTTCCTGATGGAGACCGTCGAGGCAGTGCGAGCCGTGTGGCCGGACGGAAAGCCGCTGTTCGTCCGAGTCTCTGCGGTCGACGGTTCACCGGACGGCTGGTCTCTCGAGGACACCGTGGCGCTGGCCCGGGATCTCAAGGCGGCCGGGGTCGATGTCGTGGACTGCTCGTCAGGAGGGATCTCCGGACCGGTCACCGCCGCCCGCGGCCCGCTGCCAGGACCGGGTTTCCAGGTGCCATACGCCGAAGCCGTGAAGCAACGCGGCGGTATCGCCAGCCAGGCCGTCGGCATGATCCTGGAGCCGGAACATGCCGAAGCCATCCTGCAGGAAGGCAGGGCCGATCTGATCGCAATCGGTCGCGAGGCGCTGCTGGACCCGTACTGGGCACACCATGCCGCACGGGTCCTGCAGGCCGATCCGAAGTTCCAGGCCTGGCCGACGCAGTACGGCTGGTGGCTCCATCGCCGGGAACAGGCCATGTCTCGGGCATGACGTGACAGAACGGATCGACGCGGTCGTCATCGGCGCTGGCGTAGTCGGACTCGCGATCGCGCGGGCGCTGGCGCTCGCCGGGCGCGAGGTCGTGGTCATCGAGGCGTCTGAGACCATCGGCACCGAGGTGAGTTCGCGCAACAGCGAAGTCATCCATGCGGGCATCTATTACCCGTCCAACAGCCGGAAGGCCGTGCACTGTGTGCGCGG
>JAJEGJ010000058.1 GCA_022819905.1 Alphaproteobacteria bacterium | reverse complement strand
GTCATGGGTCCCGCGCCGTATGGAACCGCCGGGTCCAGCGTGACGTCGAACGAGACCGATCCGTCGGCCTCGTTTGCCGTCGCATCCGCAATGCGGATGGCCGGCCTGACGGACAGGGGCGGCCCGTCGTTGTCGCGAACGCCGACCTCGGCGGAATACGGCTCCTGACTGGTGTCATAGCTTCCGTCGACGGCGGACTCGATCTGGACGAAGATCTTGCCGCCCGCTTCCTCCTCGGCATCGTCAACGGTCCGCAGGGCAAAGCGCGCCGGGCTGTCCTTGTAACGCTGGAACAACCGCTTGTCGACGCCAGGAATGGTCACATCGTGCAGACCCTCGTCGTCTTCGGCGAGATAGTCGCTCGCCGGGGTTCCGAGGCTCTCGTCATAGACCCTCACCTGGACGACCAGGTCCTCCTCCGGCGCCGGTTCCGCCGTCAATGTGAAGGTGACGCGCTGGCCCTCCTCCACGGCTCCCCCACCGGTGATCGTGACCACCGGCGTGCCGCGCGGCGCGTCCGACGGATCGGGCAGGATCGTGCCGATGGCCCGGCCATCGGCGATTTCCGCCCCGTAGACACGGCTGATCACCAGCTCGAATGTTTCCGGATCCGGTTCGTATTCGTCGTCATCGTAAATCTCGATGCTGACGGACCGTTCGGTCACGCCCGCCGGGAACCATGCTCTCCAATGCCTCCCGTAGAGGGTCGCCCTGTAGTCGACATCCGGGGTCGCCGGGTTGGCGGCGTCTTCATGGGGCCGGGTCTGCAAGGACACGGAGACCCAGCGGTTGGCCGGCTTGCTGAGGGTCACCGGGAACGTGATGATCCGCCTGCCGTATTCGAACCGCTGCCCCTCCGTCACCGAGGCATCGCCGACCGACACGGTCAGCGCGTTCCGGTCATGATCATCATCGTTGACCTGGAGCGTGGCCGACCGCGGCGAGCCGATCCGGTAATACCCGTCCGCGTCGGAAAGGATTCTGGCCGTGATGGTGCCGCTGCCCTCGTCCTGTTCGTCATCATCGGTGCGGACCTCGAGGGTTCCAGTGCCGTCCGTGAAGATGGTGGCGTCCCGCTGCCCGAGTTCGTCGGAAGGAGCAAAGGTCCCGCCGGCGATTTCGGTCACGTCGACGCGCACCGCGAGGTTGTGCCTGGGCGCCGGACGGGCCGTCAGCGCAAACGTCGCGATATCGCCTTCCACGACGCTCGGGCCGGCTGCAATCGTGATCGTCGGGGTCGCGTCAGACACCCTTGCCGTCGCCCGGCCCGGAGAACCCGGAGCGTAGCCGTAGCCGCTCTGCACCGTCGCGATGACGGCGCCGTCCGCTTCCGCCTTCTCGTCATCGGTCGTGTCCACGGAGAAGGTCTCGCGCCCGTTCGTGCCGACCGTGATCAATTGTTCGTGGGCCCCTTGCGACAGGAAGCTGCCGTTCTCGGCAATGCTGACGTTGACGACCAGGCTCTCCGGCGGCGCCGGATGGGCCGTCAGCGTGAACCTCGCGGCATCGCCTTCGACGATGTCCCCGGCGGCGCTGATCCGGACCTCGATGCTCTCGTCCCGAACCGCAACGGATGCCCGGCCGGAGGAGGTCACCAGATAGCCCGCATCGCTCAGAACCCTGGCGGTCAGGGAGCCGTCGGGCTCCGAGACCAGGTCGTTCTCCGTTTCCACGTCGATGCCGGCCCTGCCATTCGTGCCGATGGTCACGATTCTCGTCCCGGCCTCGCCCTGGCTCGCGAAGCTGCCGCTGTCGGCGATCTCCACCCGCACATTCAGCGGGGCTGCGGGCCGGGGACTCGCGGTCAGCTCGAAACGGGCGGTCCCCCCCTCGACAATTGCCGACGACAGGGCGCGGACGCTGATCCGGGGCGTCGGAGCGCCGCCATCGGTCACGTCGACATTCGCGGAAGCCGGCGAGCCGACGGCATAGGCCTGACCGCTGACCAGACGCGCCGTGATGTACCCGTCATCCTCGTCTCTCGCGTCGCTGTCGGTCGCGACGCTGAGGCTCCCTCTGCCATCGGTCCCGATGCGAACGGTTCTCTGGCCCTTCTGACCCTGTCTGGCGAATTCGCCCTTCTCGGTCACGGACACGGCGACGTCGACGGGCGCGGCGGGACGCGGACTGGCCGTCAGCGTGAAGCGGGCGGTCCCTCCCTCGCTGATCTTCGAACCGGCCGCGATGGTGATGACGGGCCGGTCGTTGTCGGCTACATCGACGCTGGCGGATCGATAGGCGTCTTCGGCTGCCCGGTATCCGGAACCGGGGTTCACGGTCACGTCCACCGAGCCCGGCGCCTCGTTCCGTCCGTCATCCGTGGTCCTGACCGTGAACCTGACCTGACCGCGGGCAGCGGGGATGGTGACGATCCGTCGGCCGGCTTGCCCCGGCGCAACGAACGATCCCGTCTGGCCGATGCTGACGCTGACTGTCAGCGGCGTGGCGGACAACGGGCTGGGGAGGAGCCAGAACGAGGCGACGCCGCCTTCCGTAATGCCCGAGCCCGCCAGAACGCTGACGACCGGCAGAGTCCCGTCATCGGCATGGGCCTGCAGGCCAGGCAGAGAGGCGGCAATCAGGAACGCCGCGGCTGCAGTCGCGCGCAAGCCTTGCGCTGTCAGGGCGAGTTTCATTGTTCCAAGTCCTTGCATGTTGGGGAATCCAGTTTATCCACAGCTGCCGCTGGGTGGAGGTGAGGGTGCAAACAGGCATGTGTGAGGCTGCAGGGCATGACGGACAGACGCCCCGTCCCGGGCGGAAGGAAGATCGACACTGTCGGAAGAAAAAGCGAGTCGCCAGGCGTCGACGCGCCAGCCGGTGAAGACGGAAGACTCAGGCGGGGAGGATGAAGGCCGGAGGAGCCACCACCGCCGTGCTGCGCCGATCATGCACCCACCTGTCATGCACCCACCTGTGCGCGAAGGAGAGGCAACCCGGCAACCCGGCAACCCGGCAACCCGGCAACCCGGCAACCCGGCAACCCGGCAACCCGGCAACCCGGCAACCCGGCAACCCGGCAACCCGGCAACCCGGCAACCCGGCAA
>JAJEGJ010000120.1 GCA_022819905.1 Alphaproteobacteria bacterium | reverse complement strand
GCGGCCCCGCGCGGGGCCGCGCCTCCACCGGCCGTTCGTCGTGCGCTCCCGGCTAAGCGTCAGTACAAGCGACCGGCGACCGGGCTACGGGTACTCGATGCTGATCAGTTCCCACATGCCCTCCATCGGGCCGTAGCCGTTCTTGTCTGTCCGGCCCCACACGCTCTTGACGTTGACCGCAGGCTCCGGGGCATACCAGTTGGTCTCGTACCAGGCATCATCCTGCACTCGCGTCGTCGCGACCCTGAATGCCATGAAGGTGCCTGCGGGAACGGTGACTTCTTCGTAGGCCAGCACTTCGTACTCACTCCAGTACGATCCGCTCCACTCCGGATGCAGCACGTGGTCGACCCAGCGGGGCTTCCACGTCCACTTGTTGCCGACCTGCAGCGGCCACGCGTACCGCGCGGCATGCGGCTCGTTGCCTGCCAGCATTTCCCCGTCGGCCAGGCATCCGACCCAGTTGGACGTCTTCGCGTCCCACAGTGCGTGGGTCTCGCCGTCGCACGCTGATCCCGGGTCACGAATGGGCTGCGAGTGCTCCACCATGTCGAGGATCCGCCCATCGCGTTCGATCTTTTCCACCAGCGTGTCGCTGACGCGGACGGTCTCGCCGTTGATGGTGGTATTGCCGGTAAACACGGTTCCTACCGGATAGTCCGGCGGCGCCTCTGCGACCGGGCCCTCCGCCTCTGCGGGCATCGAGCTGAGGTCTGTCGCCGCTTGCTGCTGCGGACTGCATCCAATCGCTGCAAGCGGCAGCATCCCTGCCAATAGGAGTTTTCTTCCTGCTGTGTTGAAGAACATCAAACCGTCTCCTTGCGGCTCAGCCGCAACACGGGTCCCACGGCACCAGCGGGCGCTGGGCCGTTCTTCATCCAGCAGGAAAGTGTGAGGCCCGCCTGTTCATCTGCGCGCGGGGAGCTACCCCTCGCTATCAGGTAGGCAACGCCTGGCGTATTCGGCGGGCGACCCGCCTCGGCGGGGCCTGCTGGATGAAGAACTCGCAATACTAATCGAATGCCGGCCAAGTTGTCCGGCCAAACCCGGAAGCGCGCGGCCCAGGGGGCTCGCAGTTGGACGGATGGCTCGGACCCGGGGAATCGGGTATTCGCCGGCACCCGCGCAATGCCCGCGGCAACCCGCGATCAGCCTCCGGCAGCGCCGCACGCCGCCATCCGCGCG
The DNA here is from genome assembly GCA_022819905.1 of Alphaproteobacteria bacterium. Taxonomy (GTDB): domain Bacteria; phylum Pseudomonadota; class Alphaproteobacteria; order TMED109; family TMED109; genus VXPW01. The sequence goes on along the minus strand of JAJEGJ010000120.1, from coordinate 36,889 downwards.
CCCTTCGGCGCGGCGGCGCTGCACGATGCGGCCGCCCGGGCAGTTGCCGTCATGGCCCTGGCGTCGGTGCACCGGGCCCCGTCGGCACCGCCAACCTGACGCCCGCGCAAGGCGACGCGGAAACGCTGCCTCCTGGTGGGCCGCCCTGCGGCTTCGACCGGCGTGCGGGCATGCGGGCCGCCCTCACGGGACGACCCGGCGCAAAGCGGGACCGGCCGGATCGGCTTCGACGGGCTCAGGTTCCCCGCCGACCCGGTCAGGGGCCGGGGCATGCTGCGCCCGGTTCAGTACAGCGGGTCAGCCGTGGTGCGATGATCGACGGGTTCAGGGGCCAGGGCAGGGTCGTCGTACTGGTAGACCCAGATCTCGCTCAGATTGTCCTGCGGCATCCACTCCCATCCGGTGGCCCAGATGGCGCCCGCCGGTGAGATCACGACCGTGTTTCCGTCCGGTCCCGCGACTTCCACTTGCCGATCGACTTCGGTCAGGCCGTAGCCCCCGTCGTAGCCCCATTCGGCCGCGCTCTGGTCCAGCAGCCGGTCGCCACCGAGCGCGATGACGCCCTCCTCGCCCCCGCACAGGCTCTCCGGATTCGCAAAGTCGCCGTCCGGAGTCGGGTCGTAGTAGAACGTGAAGTCATCCCACCGGTACTTCGGCTTGCCGTTCGCGTCCATGCCCACTTTGTAGTGGACGGCACAGCCGGTCAGGTGCGCGGTCGTGGCGTCCTGGCGCACCGGGTCGCTGAACATGGGCAGCGGAAAGTCGGGCATGTCATGGACGTACAGCGCCACCAGGAACCGGTCAGGCGCGTCTTCGGGACCTTCCAGCGCGTAGCCCCTGGAGACGCACGTATTCTGGTACCGCGATCCGGCGGGCGCTGCCGGCGGCGACCGGAACGTGCTCAGCGTCTGCCAGCTCGAGCGATCTTCCGCTGCGGCCGTTGCGGATTGACCCGACCCACCCGAAGTCGCGGCGGTCTGCTGGCATCCCGCGACCAGCAATGAGGCGGCGACCACAACCGGCAACGGGTAGCAAGCGAAGGTGTTTCTGACCGGATTCAACGACATCGACGCACTCCCTGGGCGCGCGGCCCGCAGATCGTGAGGTCGGCACCGGCGGACGCCGGGCCGTTCTTCATCCAGCAGGAATGCGTGAATCCCGCCTATTTGCCCAACCCCGCGGAGCTACCGCTAGAAGGAGAAAAAGGGCTGTTCTATTCGGCGGGCGGCCCGACACAGCGGGACCTGCTGGATGAAGAATGCGCAATACTACCCGAACGCATGCCAACGCGCGCGGCAAATCCAGGCACGACCTGGGTCAAATGGTTCACAACCAGTCGCGTGCGTCGGACTTTGGTAACCGGGTATCCGCCGGCCTCCCTGCGGTACCCTGAGAACCGCGCCATCGGCGCAGCACCTGCCGCAGCACGCGATCCGTTCCCAGTGGTGACCAAACAAGCCATGCTCAGGTCAAGGCGACAAGGCCGGTCTGCGACGTGACGGGCGCAACCCGTGGAGGGTGTACTACCGGGCGGATCGCTTGACCGTGCAGTAATGAGTAAACCGCCTGAGCCCGTGCGTGCGGCAACGCCGGCATGAATCGCGATTGGAGGCGGTTTCGTTGAGGCAAGTGCCCAGGCTAGCGGAAGCGGAGGCGCGTACACGATCGAGGGAGCCAGGATTCTCGGTCGCGGCGGGCCAGCCCTCTGCGCGGAGTGAGGCCGAACATAGATTGTGGATCACCGTGTGTGTGGCGGGGTGCGGAACCTTGCCCAGTTCGCCGCCGCACCCGTCCCGCGTGACGCAATGTCCTCGGGTGGCGGTCTGCTACCGCGCGGCCAGGCCTGTCCGGCGCACCACCGCTAGAAGGTGCCGTGTTCCCGAAACCACGCGACCATCCGTTTCCGGGAATCGGCCGCGGCGCCAGCGTGTCCGGCCACCGTGTAGCCCTTGTAGCGGTACGGTCCGCCCATGGGGAGGTCGAAACTGTGATGGGCGTGCTCGTACACCACCACCTCGAACGGCGCGCCCCGGGCGTAGCGCTTGGCCTCGAGACAGCGGTCTGCCGGGGTCCAGTCGTCGCTTTCCCCGATCAGTACCAGTACCGGCGTGTGCAGCTGCTGTCGCAACTGTTGATCGCCGCACCAGGGGTAGTAGGCGACCGCCGCGCGAAACCGGTCCCCCACGGGAATGTTGCGGCTGATGGCCAGTTGCAGCACGACCCAGCCGCCGTGGCTCTGCCCCATCACGAAGATGTTCTCGCTGTCGACAAAGGGATGCGACCGGAGAAACCGTACTGCGGCCACGGCGTCACGCTGCCGGTAGCGGAACGCTTCCATCTCCTCTTCGCCTTCATTGCAGACCACGTCGCCCAGTCGACGGGGTCCGAAGCTGTCGAGAATCAGCGTGACGAAGCCTTCGGAATGCAGGTTCCGCACATGCACGGTATTGCCTTTCTGAACTTCCGGATCCAGACCGCTGCACCCGTGCATCAGCACGACCGCAGGGAAGGGCCCGTCTCCTTCCGGGACGGCCAGATACCCCGCTGCCGGCGTATGGGGGATGCTCACGCCGGCGGTCGGCGCACAACCGCTGGAACAGATTGCGCCGGCGAGGGCGATCGCGATTATCGGCACGCGCATTGCGATCTCCTTTACGAAAAGTCGCGAACGGTTCGACGACCAGTCAGCAACGAGCAGGGTATGCGGTTGTTCGCCGAACTTCGACCGCTCCATGGCCGCTTCTTGGCGGGTCGAAGAACACCCGTCCGAGGGTTCTCGCGTGCCAGACGGCGCGACTTCCGGGGAGCAGGTCAGACGAGATCGGGGAACCGGGCAACGCGGGTGCCAGCGCGCAGGTCGCGGGCACGAAGACGAGGCCGCGTCCGACCCGGCCCGCTCCGGTGGCGGGCAGGCAGGCCGCCACGCTGCCGCGGGCGCGCGGCGCGGCCATGGCCCGAGCGCCTCTCGCCGGGGCGGCTCTGCGCGGACTGGCGCGGGGCGGGCGCGGACGCCGGACTGCCCGGCCCCGCAGCCATGCCTGTCGGAACACCTGTGCCTCGCAGCGCGTCATGAACGGCGTGGGCCTCGCCACCGTCGGCAAGCTGCCTGGACACCGCAGGCGCGAAACTGCCGCGGTCCACGCGCACCTCGACGATGCCGCCCCGCAGGATGCGGATGCACCGGTGGCCGCGGTCATTGCCCGCGCCTAAGGACAACCGTCCCGGCCGCGGCGGCCACGGCTGACGCCGAACGTGGCTGGAACCTGGTCGTTGCAGCGGGCGGACCCAGCTCGCTCGCCCTCCCGCGCGGCCGCCGCCACGGACGCGCGGAGCGTTCCCTCGTCGGTGGTCACGGCAACGGGAGAACCCGACCGGCCGCGCCGGCGCCAGGCAGTGTCAAACAGCTTCCCTCAGAAGCGGTGCCGGCTGCCTGGGCCGCGGGGCGGCCGTGCCTGCCACGAGTTCGCTCAGCGGGCCGTGTGCTCACGCAGGAAGTCGAGAACCGTTTCCTGAACCTCGGCGTCTTCCAGCAGTTCATGCCGCGATTGCAGGTAGCCGGTGTCGTACACTACCGAACGGCTGCCGTTCAGGCCGTCGAGGAACGGACGGCAGGAACCTGCATTCCAGGGATTCTGAAACCATGGATCCTTGGCGCCGACCAGGGTCAGGACGGGCTCGGTGGGAGGCGCGTTGATCCCGGCCTGTTCGGGCCAGCCTGACTGACAGGTCCATCCCTCGACGACCCGGGCTCGAACCGCGTACTCCGGGCCGGATCCGGCGAAGGTTGCTGTCGTGATTCCGCCTTCGCTGAGCCCCATCAGGAAGACGTTCTCACTGTCGACCCACGGAAGCGCCTTGGCGCTTGCAATGGCGTGTCCGGCATCGTGCTGGCGCATGCTGAGGATCGGCCGGTACAGGCCGCCCTCGTGGGTATCCGTGCGGCAGGACCGCGGATACTTGAGCCGGGCAAAACTGGCCGGGGCAATCACGGCATAGCCGTTACGGGCCAGGAAGTTGATTCGCGTGAGCGTGCCGGGCCAGATCCCCGAGCAGCCGTGCAGGTAGATCACGGTTGGCCACCTGCCTCGGGCAGAGGGGGCGTCCTGGTCAAGCCTGGCGACCGTCGTGCTGACGGTGCCCCCGCCGGCTTCCGGGATTCTAACCAATGCAGCCTGCCACGCCCGCTCCATTTCTGCCGGATCGGACCAGTCGGATCCACGCATGTCCGCGGCGGCGGTGAACGCTTTCGAGCTGTTGTGAAGCCCGTGGGGGATGCCGAGCGATCCGGACTGGCACCCCCACAGCACCAGCAACGACATGGCAAGCGGCCACTGCCTGGCAAGCGTCGTCAGGAATCCCTCTCGGCGTAGGTGCGCGCGTGGTGATACATCCATGGTGCGATCTCCCGATGCGGTTGCGTACCGTTCAGCCACGTCCCGGCACAGGGTGGGCCACCGGCCGGTGGAGGAGGCTATCCGGCCGATGACGCCGGCCGCGGCGCTGCCGCAGCGCAGGGAAGAGGGTCCGACCGTGTTTTCCCCGGGTCTCCCGGCAACACGATGCAGACACCCGGACGCTCCCGGCGCCCGCGCGGCGGCTTGGGCCCATAGGCAAGGGACGGACCCGCTGCTTCCAGGTTGGGCCCCTAGTTCTGGGACGAATCGTATTCGTACACCCAGACTTCGGTAAGGCGGTCGTTGTACTGATCCACGATGTACCGCCCGGTGCGGTCAGGAGGCCGCTTGGTCCTCGACAGCTTGTTCTTCGCGTGCCAGCGCGTGCCTTCTGGCGAAGGCGAGTGATACGTCTCGCCATCCGGACCCATGATCGCGACCGACCGGTCAACCACGGCCTCGGTGACGGAGTTCATCTCCGGTCCAGGCGGCAATAGATCTCCGGTAATGAAATGCCACCCGTTCTCGATCGGGACGTCACCGCCAACGGCTTGCACGCCGTCCTTGTTCTCAAGGTCGCAGAACGTGTCCAGGTCTGCGAAGTCGCCGCCTGCCGCGGGGTCGTAGTAGAAGGTGGTTTTCCAGGTTGCCTCCGAACGTCCATCGCCGCGGTCCTGCTTCCATGTGCCGTAGGCGCAGACCTTCAGGTGTGCGGTGGTCGCGTCTTGCACCGCGTCATCGCTGTACAGGGCTAGCGGGAATCCAGGGAAATCAGCAACGAATCCGCCAACTCTCCATTCGCTCCAGCCTTCGCCGCGCTGCAAGTCCTCGCCGGCAAGCACACAGTAGTTGTGATACCTGGTTCCCGCTGGAGCGTCGGGAACGGGATGCACCGCCTCGACGTGTGCCGTGGTGCCCGCATTCGATGGTGGCTGACCAGGACTGTCCGACGTCGAAGTGGTTTGCTGGCATCCCGCGACAAGAAGGGAACCGGCGACCACAAGCGCCAGTGGGTAGCAGCCGCGGATTCTGCTGAATTGACTCGATGACATTGATGCACTCCTCGGGACTGCGATCCGCAGATCGTGAGGTCGGCACCGGCGGCCGCCGGGCCGATCCTCATCCAGCAGGAATGCGTGAATCCCGCCCATCTGCCCAACCCCGGGGAGCTACCCCTTGAAGGAGGAAAAGGCTGTGGCTCTAGGCGGGTGACCCGACTCAGCGGGGCCTGCCGGATGAAGAACGCGCAATATTACCCGAACGCATGCCGACGCGTCCGGTCAGTCCAAGACCGGCTTGGGCCAACCGGTTCGCAACCGAACGCGGGGCCGGTTCCTGCCGGTTCGCGCCTTCGGGATGCTCGAGCGGTGAAACGAAACGCCGGGGTCCGTCGCGTCCGAGAATGGCTTGGACCTGCCGGCATCGCTACCACGCCGCTCTACCACCAGCGCGGCGCGCGGCCCAAGGAACAGACGCGGGAGGGCGTCGGGCAGGACGACGGCAGGGCGTTCCGGGCAGTACCGGCCGACCGGGCTGGGGCGGTCCGGGTTCGTGACGTCCGCACCGGCTTGCGGATTGCGGTGGCCCAGAGACAGGACGGGGCAGGGCAGACGTTCGCGGTGGCCGCGACGATGGAGACGGCGGGTGCGTCGGTCGCGGCACCGCGTCGCAGCGGCATTGCCGCCGCGGGCCGGTGCCGGGTTGCGCGGTCGTCGGAGCACGTCGGGAGGAGTCCCTGTTCCGCAAGGTCGCCCGCCGACCCCGTGCGCCGCAACGCTTGCGGCATTGTGCACAATCGGTGGGGCCGGAGCCCCCGCCGGGTCAGGCCGTTCGCCCGACCATGCTGCTTCTTGATCCTACAAAGGGTCTGCTCCCCGCAAGTTGGGCAAACGGATGGGATTCACGCGATCCCGCTGGATGAAGAACGGCTCGGCGGCGGCTCGCGCCGCCGGAAACATGTGGAAACGCAGCCTCAAGGCGGGTCGATTGCGCGCCCGCGGCATCTGTCAAGCGCCTTGGCATGGCCGGTCCGCGAGCAAGCTGGACGATGCGCGGGTGTACGCGCCCGGCGCTGACGACCGGGCGACACATCCCTGCTTTCTTGCGCGCCCGTCGGCCATGGCGGCTTCCGCCGCGCTCCGGTAGCTCCGAAGGGAAAGACGGAGCCATGGTTGCGATCTCCGAACGTCCGCCAGCATCGGCGGAGGGTTTACGGATTCGACGAAGATCAGAACGCTCTAGACCTGCCCGCCTGCGAGGCGCGCATGCATGCGGAGGCTGTTTGTGCCGGGCCGATGGTCGGCGGCGGCGCTGAGGAGGGGGGTGTGCCACGCTCGTGGGCGAAAAGGCTTCAGACGTCACGAGTGGATGGCAGGGGATGCCAAGACCGACCAGCGAGCGCGGCTTCTCCGGTTTCGGCGCTGGGCAACCATCGTACCGTGGCCGCTCGACCTTGTGCTGCGATGGCGGCGGATTCATCGGGGCGCAGCATTCTGAGGCGCCGGGGTTCGGGCGCGACTCGAAGCGCCGGCCATCGCTGCTGCCGCCTGAAGCCGAAGCTGTGAGCAGCATCCGCGGGACCGGCGGGAGTCTGATTGCCACAAACGTACCGTGTCGTTACCGCCAAAATGCGGCGCAAGCCGTGCGGTACCGAGAAAGACGGGCATGCACGGCTTGCGCCGGAGGGAGAAAATAGGCCGTGTGAGCGGCCCGCAGAGACCATAAACGGTTATGACGCGATTGTCTAGACCTATTTGACGTGATATTAAAATAGTTAACAACGTTAGTACGGATGAGGGTGCGACGTGATACTTGCCTGCCGAAGGGTGCCGCGTCCCATGCGACGAGGGCGGGATTGCCAACACGCGGCAATGTGCTGTAGATGCGATGCAAGGATGCTCAAGGGCCGGCCGCGTAGTTCCCTGCGCCCGCTGCCTGCGGCGCGAGGGCTGGCGGGTAAACGCCAAGCCGATCTGCCCGCTCTACGCTGAGGAAGGCCTGCAATTGCGCTACGAGACGCCGAAGCACCGGGTCGCGGCGAGGCTCCGCGAGCACCGCTCTCCGCCCGCGGCACCGAACGAGGTGTGGGCGACGGACTTCCTGTCGAACCAGCTGTTCCATGGACGCTGCATACGGATCCTCACCATCGTCGACGCCTTCAGCCGGCTCTCGCCGGCGATCGACGTCCGGCCGCAGTACCGCGGCACGGACGTGGTCGAGACGCTGGTGCGGGTCACCGCGATCCACCGCACGCCGCAGACGATCCGCCTCGACAACGGGCCCGAGTTCGTCAGCCAGGCGCCGGATCTATGGGCCTGGCTCAATGGGGTGACGCTCGACTTGTCCCGGCCGGGCAAGCCAACCGACAACGCCTTCATCGCATCGTGCAACGGGTCGTTCCGGGCCGAGTGCCTGAACACCTCCTGGTTCCTGGGACTGGCGGACGGCCGGTCACCATGTGAAGTGCGGCAGTCGGATTGCAATCCGTTCGCCCACACAGCCCGATCGGCGAAAACACCCCGATCGGGCTGGCAAATCCACCGGTCGGGCATGCCGCCCCTGAGGTGGATCAGCCGCGATTTTGTCGCTCCGGGTGGTCCAGCCTTGGGGGCATGTGCAACAACTCCGATGGCTTTCCACAGTGGTGGACCGATTCAGGGGAGAGTTGGTCCGGTCGGTGGCGTACCATTTCGGAAACCCGTAAAGTGGGTTTCATTAGGGGACATGGCGCTTGCCTGCCAATGCCGGTGGGTCGTCCGAACTATCGAGCGCGTTTCAGAGTTTCCTCGCATTTGGTTCCGGGAAACGGACGGCCTTCTGCGGTTTCGTCGATGGATCTCCAAACTTGGGCTAAGGGCGTGACGCGATTCCTCGTCGGGGAATGACGTTGCGGGGCTGGCCGTAGGAGTCGGCCGTCATCGACCAACATGACGACAGGAACGAACTACCGGAGAGTGTCAATGATTATCAATCCCTCAACAACTGGACTACTCCTGATTGGTGCGAGCGAATTCGATAACGATAACATTACCTATGGTCGAAAATCCTTTAAGCACTCCCACAGGGAGGTAAAGCGCTATTTTGCTGACGAACTGGACATTCCTCAGAGCAACCGACTGGATCTCTTCAATTCTCCCAGCACCGCTTCAGAACAGATCGAAATGATCGGTGATTTCTTGGTAGATAATCCCATCTTTACTGATCTGTTTGTCTACGTTGTGTCACACGGACGCATTCCCGGCGAACAAATCGATTCCGCTCACGGCTTCTTGCCGCCGCCAGATTACTTGTTGCGGGTGAACATGAGTTTCGACGATCAAGACGGCGATCCGGACGTGGGAAGTTACCTTAGCTTCAGGAAGCTGTTCGATACCACCTTCGGAGGCGGCAGCATGCGGGTATTCTTCATCGTGGATGCCTGTCATTCCGGCCTGGTGCATGATTTGCAGTTGCGCCCCATCGTGAAACCCACATCTCTCAACTTGCCGGCGGAAGGAAGACGCAAGGGGGTCTCTGAGGCAGCCGGGCACTTCGACGCCAGGAAGAGGGATGCGATGTTCCTGACGGCGACTTCGGCGCCGACCTCCGAGAACGGGGGCGGATTAGCCTACGGTGCAGACCGGGCTGAGTTAACGATGTTTACGTTTTATTTGCTCGAAACGTTGCGGAAAGGAGTCGAGGGCTTCGGAGCTGGCCTGTCTTTCAGCGTCTTGAGTTACTTCATCAACGAAGCCAGCAAGGAAAAGTCCGAAGAGCTGGAAGCGCCGGTGTGCGACGTCTCCCAAGTCAGCAATTACAATTCCGCGCTTGAGAGCAGTCCCCTCTCCGACGAACCCATCTTTCCGAACAACGATGAACATAACCGTCTCATCAACCAAGACGCTCGCAGGATTCGACGACAGTATCTCGAATCGGCCAGAGAGGCAGTCGAGCGTCAGAAAGCCGAGGCCAAGAATCTGCAACTGCAGGAGGAGAACGAGGCGCTTTCCGGAGAACTTGAGGAAAGCACTGAGTCAGTGTCCCGCCTGACAGCGGAAATCGAGCGATACAAGGGAGAGGCCGGGGCTGAAATTCGGCAGCTGCAGGACGCGAACAAGGCTCTTGCCGGAGAGCTTGAGGAAAGCACCGGGTCAGTGTCCGGCCTGAATGCGGAAGTCGAGCGCCACAAGGGTCGGGCCGATGAACTGGAACGGGTTCAACGCCGCATTCTCTGGTTCCTGGGGCTGGGACTGCCCACGCTCATGGGCACGATCCTGCTGTTCGCGTTGACCGACTTTCCGTCGGTGATAGTGCAAGGAGCCCAGGCTGTATTGTCCAACTGAGCCTAGTCAGAGGACTGTGTTCCAAAGGCCCAGAGGCCTGGGATACTCTCCTCCGTCAACCGCATTCCGTGTCGATTTCGAACGAGGCAGTCGATCGGGCCGTACTCCTTGACGAAACCGGAGAGTACCGTGTCGAACGATACCCGGTTGATCGGCGGAACGTGCAATTCAGCCCCGTCAAAACTCGACATGGTGTCCCGCGCCTGGTTGAGTCGACGAACAACGGACATACCAACGACCTGCATCCGCCGCGTAATGATGCGGACCCGGTCTTCCTGATCGGGATCGAAGCGGAAATCCAGTGTCAGGAAGTATCGCCTCTTCAAACCGGGCGCCTCGCTGGACGCAAAATCCCGCGCAAACTTGATCTCATAGGCATCCATGAGATTCAGCACGTCCTGGGCTGCCGGCCACTCCGGAGATCCTCGGCTCTCAATGTTTGCGATGGTCTTGTCCGACATTCTGAGTGCTGTCGCAAAACTCCGTTGATCCCACCCCATTAGATTGCGTGCTTCCTTGAGCACGACTCCGAAACTCTTCACGGTCATCCTCCGTTTCAGACGTTGGCTGGCTTACACGCCAACCATTGTGAGGAAGAGAACGCAAGGCGTAACATCTGCAAATCAGATCGTCCATAGACGTTTCATGCCATACTCTATAGAGGGATTGACATAGAGTTATTACGCTATATGGTTCACTCCATTGAGACCGAGAGGTGATTGAGAACCCTGTGGGCGCGTGGCCACATCTGCTGTTCTCCCAGGCAGACCGGTCCGTTGTGATCGGGTGGTCACGCGCTGTCAGGAGCATCTCGTTCGCCCAAGGCGCGGGATGCTCCTTGTGAGGAAACAGCTGCCGGCGAGAGCCCCAATGCACATATTGGACCAGCGGTTTGCGACAAGGGCTGAACCACGGCGGCAGCACGCACGGCCAGACCGTCGACACCTGGCACCGTATTGCGGCCATGATGGAGCCGCCGAACAACCGACATGCCGACTGTGCGCATTCGGCGTGCGATGACGCCGCCCCTTTCGTCCTGATCGAGGTCCAACCAGCCATCACATGTCGGGCGCAGCCCGGCAACGGAGGGCAAGTTCTCCGCGAAACACATTCCGCATCCATTCTTGGGTTCGAACATCGCCGAGGCCGACCGCCAGCACGGGCAGTCCTTGCGCTCCAGGTTCCCGACGTCCTGCCCGTCCTCCCCGGGGCCGTCGCAAGGCTGCGTTGATTCCAACCCATTTGCTTCCGTACAGCTCCAAGCTGGGTGCAAGCGTTCGGCATGGTTATCGTCCGCTTTCGGTGCAGCCCGGCTCCATGATGATCGAGATCGAGAAATCCGACGCGTTATCACGCGTTCACCATAGTCGGCTATTGCATATAGTCTAGTGATAATTTCGGATAAGCAAAATGCGCTGTGAGACAGATAATTGATATAGATATAACGCGTTGACAAACCCTCCCACATCCCCTATCGTGTTGGGTGCAGCCAGCCGAGGTGCAGGCCGCGTTGCGATGCAAGCGCCCGTTTGCCGCTTCCTCGTTCGGCAGCCGGGGGACTTGCATCGCTTTCCCCACCGCAACCAATTGTGAGGAGGTTCGATATGCGAGCGTTTCTTGTGGCCATATTGGCCGCCGTTCTGTTCGGGTCGCATGCGAATTCGCACACGCCTGACTTGGAGTGCAGCTGTTGGACCCAGAGCGGCGAAGACGAGATCAAGTGGTGTAGAGACAGGATGAAAGAGCGCGGTACCCATCTGCCGAAGACCGCTCAAGAGTACAGGTGGTGCCTCATGTATCTGGTGGGAAATATTGAAATGGACGTCAGAGCAATAAAGGAAGACCTGTGGGGCCTTCAAGACTACCAGGACAGTGTCAAGCATCGACTTGGTGAGATGCGGGATGCGCTTGACCGAATGCAACGGTGACCGGATCTGAAAAACTGGTTTGCCGTCAATTTGGGCAGTCCGGGCCTTGATCCAGCCCCCGCGTTGGACCATTCGGCGCGAGAAAATTCTCGATTAGTGCGCTGGCCCCGAGGTGGGGCCACCTGCTTCGGGAAAATCGCGGAGTACCCGGCTCGCGCAGAGCGGGACTCGCAATTGCGGTGTCCGAGGAGCCGCCGGACGGCGGTGAGTCCGACGCTGCTCATAACGTCCGGCGACGCCCAACCTGACGCGCGCGCACCGGATGAACGCGGTCTTGCGGATTGCGACCCTGACGCACGCGAACCGGTCGGAGGCGACCTTGACCGGCGTGACCTTGGCAGGCGCGATCCAATCCCGCGCGAAACTACCCGGCGCGGACCTGTTGGGTGCGGACTCGAAGGCGGCGAACCCGTCGGGTGGGACCCTGACGGGCGCTACTGTGGTGGAGTCTCAGCTCGATCGAGCTTGTGGCCATGAGGACACCGGGCTCCCCCGGGGATGACCATTCCGAGGTGCGGTGCACGACAAGCGTCGGCAGGGGGGGTGAGGAGGCCCCTTCCTCGTTTCGTGTCGCGTCCAGTGGAGCCATGGCTTGCAGGCCGCGCCGACCGGCCGGCTCTGGGCTTGTACCGACGCGAGACAAGGCGACCGTGAACAATTCGCACAGGTCAAGTGTCGCAATTCGTGCAGGTCCGGGACTCATGGGAAACGCGGCGAGACTCGAAGCCCCGACGAGACAGAATTCACATTCTGTCGTCGGCGGTCTTGGTGATCAGCAGGCCCGCCCGTGGGCTGAAGTCTTACAGGAAGCCGTCCCCGGTCGAGCGGCTGGTCGGGTACAGTTTGTCGAACAGGCGGCTGGCTAGGCGGTGTTCCTCGTCGGACGTGTCTCCGACGAACTTCCCGCAATTCCTCCGAAAATCTATCGGGAAGTCCCGTTCCTCATAGACCCGGTGGAACCGGGCAGTGTTGTAGAGCCAGCACCAAGCGAGGGCTCTGCTCTTGCTTGGTGGGGTGCTGAGCCCTTTCAGGTAGAGGTCGGCCAGCGTGATTTGCGCCGACGCAGATCCTTGTTCGGCAGCGCCCTTTATCAGGCCAAAACCGCGCCTTGGGTCAGCGACCAGGTAGCTGCTGCCAGAGACGTACATCTGTCCGATCAAGTACGCTATCACCGGGCTTCTCGTGAGATCGAGAAATTCGAACATCTCGTTGAGGTCGCGGTGGCTGCAGCCGGCCTGGGAAAGCCAGTCGTCCATGAGCTTGTGCATGGCGTCGCCGCGTACTTGGTTGGCGGTCTTGGACGTCGCGTTGCTGGGTAGGTTGAAGTCGCCGAGAATGTCCCCTGCTTGGTTGGCGATCTTGGACATCAGGCTGCCGAACAGGTCGAGGTTGCAGCCTCTAGCAGCCATCTTCGCCTCGAAAACTTCGCTGGCTGGTGGCCGCTTCTCCCAAATGCTTTCGAATGTGTTCCAAACTTGTTCGGGAGACGGAATCAACGGTGTCAGGAACACGGTTAGCCACGTTGCGAGGGCACCCACCATCGCGGCAGTTACAACTTTGAGCAGATGGTCGCGGAGCCATTTCATGTACGGCTGTATCCGTGTTCAGGAAACGATAAGCGTAGTTCAAAGTCTATTGCGCCCCTACAGATGAGTGGCGTCCACGTCGCGTGTTGGACAGCACTGTCAGACACTATCTGAGGTCGGTCTCAATTCGTGAAGCCGCCGAGCCCGCCGGGCCGATGGTATGCGGCTTGCTGCTGCAAATATGCGCTTGGGACGCGGCTTGCTTGTACACTTCTTCTATTGGCGGGTCTCGAATGTTGGGCCCGACCTCGGCGTCGTTCCGGCAGACGTTCTTGGGTCAGCTACGCGCTCCCTACGAGGCGTTCCCCCTGGGACCGGTCTGCCCAGTGTCTCGCCGGATGCACGGGGACGGTGGGTGCGGAAGACTCCGGCGATGCGCCGTGTCTCCTTGGAAGGTATGTGTGCGCTCGACCGGCAACTCTCCAGGGAGCCTGGCTGCCATGATCGACTATGCCAGCTACGAGGACGCTGTCCTCAGGCATCTCTGGGACTGGGCCGACCGGTACCACGCGAACGAGCTTGACGGCAAGGGCGGATCTCGCCGCCCTCCGGTCCTACGGTCTGAATTTGCCTCCAAGTCCGTCTTGGTTCCACCGCACCCGGCCAAGGCTGCTGCCGTCCTTTCTGCCGTGCCCGACGGGGAGCGCCATCGGTGGTTCCGCAGCTCCAAAAGTTCGCAAGCGCTGGCCCAGAGCGTGTTCGGGGCGGTCGTTGCCTTTGAACGGCTCGACTTGCTGAACGACGTCATCGCCGACTGCGGACGCCCGGCGTTCCTGGAAGATGCGCGCAGTGCGTCCCTCGTCCTCGAACACAACGTCCGCAATCTTGGCGAGCCGAGGTCCACCAGCGTGGATGTGTTTCTCGAGGCGTGTTCCAGGCGCGTCGCGGTCGAATGCAAGTTCATGGAACGGGAATTCGGTACCTGCTCGCGCACGAGGTTGGGTCCGCGCGACTCGACCTACGCGGAGCAGCACTGCGACGGGAACTACCGGGTCCAGCTCGGGCGCCGTGCCCGTTGCGCCCTGACGGAAATCGGTGTCCGTTACTGGACCTGGCTGCCGCAACTGTTCGACTGGAACGCCGACCATGACTTGCGGCCATGTCCTCTCTCCGGGACCTACCAGCTCGCGCGCAACGCCTTGGCCGCGACGGTGACGGCCAACGGCTGCGACCAGGACTCGGGACATGTCCTGATTGTCTACGACGCGCGTAACCCCGAATTCGCTGCCGGCGGCACAGCGGAACGTCAGTACGTGTCCGCCGTGGCCGCCTGCCGCGTCCCGGGCCTGTTCCGGCAGCTGAGCTGGCAGCGACTGGCAGGAGCGTTGACGGGCGCAACGGAGCTCGCTTACCTCGTGACCGGGCTCGAAGGCAAGTACGGCATCAGGCCGGAGTAAGTAGGGCCGCCGGTCGCTTGGCGCAAAATGTTTTGCGACTGGCCTTCAGGTGCGCACGCTGCAAGGGTGTCCGATGGGGGATCGCTATCCGGACGCCCTGGCGCGTGATGCGCACCCCACGAAAACCCTTGCCCCAAAGTGTCCGGATAGCTGGTACGATAAGAATCTCAGTGAGGGGGCCCTATACGTGACACCGAACTCGGAAGGCGTGCGCATCGGCTATGCCCGGTGCTCGACCGACCGGCAGGACCTCGAGGCGCAGCGCTCGGGACTCGTCGACCTCGGTGTGGACCCTCAACGGATCTACACTGACCGCGGCTTGACCGGCCGCACGCGCGCCCGTCCCGGCCTCGACCAGGCGCTGGCTGCGGTACGCGCCGACGACACGCTCGTCGTCACGAAGCTCGATCGCCTCGCGCGCTCGGTGCCGGATGCGCGCGACATCGCCGACCGGCTGCTCGAGCGCGGGGTCGGGCTGGCCCTGGGCACGACGGTCTACGACCCGGCGGATCCGATGGGGAAGATGTTCTTCAACATCCTCGCGACCTTCGCCGAGTTCGAGAGCGACCTGATCCGAATGCGCACCCGCGAGGGCATGGCGATCGCTCGGGCGAAGGGGAAACTCCGCGGCCGGCGGCCAAAGCTCTCCGGCCGCCAGGCCAGCGAGCTGCGGCGCATGCACGAGAGTGGCGACTACAGCATCGGCGACCTTGCGGCCGTGTTCTCGGTGTCCCGGCCGACCGTGTACCGCACGTTGCAACGGGAGCCTACGGCCACGTAGTGCTGCTTCGGGAGCGGGCTCGAGATATCCCATGGGCAACTGGCGGTGTGCATCCCTCCATAGCTGCCGACTTCTCGGTCACAACGCAGGACACTCTACAAGAAAACCACTGCGACTGCAAATCATTCGCATATTGCTATCCGCGTCCTAACTTTCCGTATTGCGGCTCACCTTGAGTCGGAGGCGTTTGCTGACATCCGTATGAACTTGTGCAGGTCTTGGCGGTCCGAGCTGACCTGCATCAAGGCGACGGGACGAATTGGTGGCGCAGCAACCCGGCCGCTGGCAAAACCACCGAAGACGGGCGTCGGCTCTTCGTTGGTGTCAAGAATCGCGCTGATTCGAACGGAAGTTCAATCCGAGGATGGCGGCGGAACGGACTGGTATCGGCTCCGGGAATGGCGGGCTGTTTGCCACGATGCTACGGGAGATCGCGCCGGGGGGAGCACGTCAATCATCGGCGTGATCGTTCCGGGAACCGTCCAGCGCGGCCCTCACCGGCTGCCTTTCAACCGCGTCCGGAAGCGTAACGCCGCGACCCACGCCGGGACGCCGGTGGGCCTGAACGCCGGCATTGCTCGATGGCGGTCCTGTCCGATGCCCTGTGCCTCGCACGATTGTTCGCCCAAGCATGCGGCAAGGCGGTCGGGAGCGGCGTCGGGAAAGCCGTGGCGGCCCCGCGGCCTGGCTACGCAGTTTTTCCAAGCGCACCGTGCACAGTTGTGACGATGCGGGCGCAGTCCAATCCGGCGCGTTCAACTTGCGCGGCAGGCGTATCGTGGTCAAGGAACATGTCAGGCATGACCATCGCGCGGTACGCCAGCCCGGAGTCGAACACGCCATCCCGCGCAAGCAGGTGCATCACCTGGGAGGCAAATCCGCCGATCGAACCCTCTTCCACCGTGACCAGCACCTGATGGTTGGCTGCGAGGCGCCTGACCAGGTCCTCGTCAAGCGGTTTCGCGAAGCGGGCATCCGCCACAGTCGTCGAGAGGCCGTTTGCACCGAGTTCTTCAGCGGCCTTGAGGCAGTCCTGCAGCCGTGAGCCATACGAGAGCAGGGCGACCGTCGTCCCCTCCTGGATGATCCGGCCTCGACCGATCGGCAGCACTTCCGGGATGTCCGGAAGGGTGACCCCAACGCCGCTGCCACGGGGATAACGGAACGCGCACGGGCGGTCATCGATGCTAACCGCGGTGGTCACCATGTGGACCAATTCAGCTTCGTCTGCGGCCGCCATGAGCACTGTGCCGGGAAGGCAGCCAAGGTAGGTGATATCGAACGCGCCACAATGCGTTTGTCCGTCTGCCCCGACGAAGCCGGCCCGATCGATGGCGAATCGAACGGGCAGGCTTTGGATGGCCACGTCGTGGACGATCTGGTCGAACGCCCGCTGCAGGAAGGTCGAATAGATGGCCGCAAAGGGTCGCATCCCTTCGGCAGCCAGACCGGCCGCGAACGTCACTGCGTGCTGCTCGGCCAGCCCGACATCGAAGGTTCGGTCCGGGAAGATCTTTCCGAAGCGGTCGACGCCGGTCCCCGAGGGCATCGCCGCCGTGATGGCCACGATCTTCTCGTCGCGGCGTGCTTCCTCGATTAGGGCGTCCGCGAAGACGCGCGTGTAGCTCGGAGGAGTGTTGGCACCGCCGCCGCCCTTCGGCGCGCCACTGGCCACGTCGAACTTGCCGACGCCGTGACCCTTGTCCTCTGAACCTTCCGCCGGGGCATATCCCTTTCCCTTCTCCGTCACCACGTGGACGAGAATGGGTCCTTCGGCCTGGTCATCGCGCACGTTGCGCAGCACCGGAACCAGATGGTCGATGTTGTGGCCGTCGATCGGACCTACGTAGAACATGCCCAACTGTTCGAACAGCGTACCGCCGGTCAGCAGGCTCCGTGCATAGCTCTCGGCGCGCCGCGCCGACCGTTGCAACGAGTCTGGAAACCGCCTTGACATCTGCAATCCGATATCACGCAGAGACCGATACGACTTGGACGAAATCAGACGCGACAGGTACGCGGAAAGCGCCCCCACCGGGGGTGCGATCGACATCTCGTTGTCATTGAGGACCAGGATCAGCTTGTTGGCCATTGCGCCGGCGTTGTTGAGCCCCTCGAAGGCCATGCCGCCGGTCATCGCGCCGTCCCCGATGACGGCGACGACCTTGTTGTCTCTTCCCTGGAGGTCGCGGGCGACCGAAAACCCGAGGGCTGACGAGATTGAGGTCGATGCGTGTGCTGCGCCGAACGGGTCGTACTCGCTTTCGGATCGCTTGGTGAAGCCTGACAATCCACCGCCCTGGCGAAGGGTGCGGATACGGTCGCGTCGACCGGTCAGGATCTTGTGGGGGTAAACCTGATGACCGACATCCCAGATGATGCGATCGGAAGGCGTGTCAAACAGGTAGTGGAGCGCAACGGTGAGTTCGACCACGCCCAGGCCGGCGCCGAGGTGGCCACCCGTCACCGACACCGCGTCGATCGTTTCTGCACGCAGTTCGTCCGCGACCTGTCGCAGCTGTTCCGGCCGCAAGGCTCTGAGTTCGCTCGGATCCCCGACGGTATCCAGCAGGGGTGTCTCAGGCATCACTTCCTCTTTCGGCGGTGGCCTTTCAGTTAACCGGCTGAACCATATCAGCAAGGCCGTTGATGGACCTCTCGACAATACCTTTTCGGATCGTGCATCGGCTACAGCGGGCATTACCCGATCGCCGGTGCGGGATCGGAGATCGTGGGGACGCAACGGGTCCGCTGACGCACCCGCAATGATCCAAGAGCGGGGGAAGCCGTCGCCTATCCCGACAGCGGGGCCTGTCCACAGGTCACGATTGATCGGCTCACCAACGCGGGTAGGGCGTACGTACGACCGCAGGTATCCGCGTCTTCCAAGTCGCGGTTGAGGCCATCGAGCGAAGCGGTGAAGGGCAATACCTGAGTATTGGCGACGGCCCCTCAGGCACCGAGGGGCCATCGCTAGATGCACGCGCTTCCCGTGATGCCTGACTGCTAGCTGGCGGCTTGCCGGACCGGGAACACCTGCGGGCGTCCGGAAGGATGGCAGCGCGCGTACTGCCGGGCGTACGCCGTGTCGGCGCCCAGTTCTTCCGCGGCGTGCCAGGCCCAGCGGGGATCGAACATCATCCCCCGGGCCAATGCCACCATGTCCGCCTTGCCCGAGGCGATGATGTCCTCGGCCTGCCGTGGCTCGGTGATCATGCCGACGGCCATGGTGGTGATACCGGTTTCAGTCTTGATGCGGTCCGCGAACGGAACCTGATAACCGGGGCCCAGCGAGATTGCCTGTTTCGGGTGGTTCCCGCCCGATGAGACATCCAGGAAGTCGCAGCCCGCGGCCTTCAACTCGTGTGCGAGCGCGACGCTGTCGGAGATGTCCCAACCGCCTTCCACCCACTCGCTGGCCGAGATCCTGACCCCGAGGGGCCGGGCCTTGGGCCAGACAGCGCGGACCGCTTCGAAGATCTCCAGCAGCAGGCGCATCCGGTTCTCCCGGCTGCCGCCGTAGGCGTCCTTGCGCTGATTGGACAGCGGCGAAAGGAATTCTGACAGCAGGTAACCGTGGGCGGCGTGCACCTCGGCGACATCAAAGCCCAGACGGGCCGCCCGTTTCGCCGCCTGGACGAACTGCCGCTTGACCCGAGCCATCCCCGAGAGGTCCAGGGCCGTCGGCACGTGCCAGCCCTCGTCATAGGGAATGGGTGAGGGCGCCACCGTGGTCCAGGCTTCCTGCTCCTGCCCCAATGGCTTCCCGCCGGCCAGGGGCGGATTGCAGGACGCCTTGCGCCCGGCATGGGCCAGCTGGACCGCGAGCGCGGTGACCCCGTGCTCGCGGCAGAAGTTCACGACCCGGGCGAGCGCGGCTTCCGTTTCGTCCGACCAGAGACCGAGGCAGCGATGGGTAATCCGCGCCTCTGGCGCAACGTGGGTGGCCTCGGCGAACACCAGTCCGGCCGCGCCCATGGCGTACTGGCCCAGATTCATCAGGTGCCAGTCCCGGGCTGCTCCGTTCACGGCCTGGTACTGGCACATGGGCGAGACCACGATCCGGTTCGCGAGCTCCAGATCGCGGAGCGTGATGGGGGTGAAGAGGCGGCTGGTCATGTGTCCCTGCGGTCCGTGCGTTCCTGCGAAACGGATGGTTCTCGCGAATTTGGTCGCTCGACGCAAGCGGCAGCGCGAGGATCGTCCCACGGGCGCTGACCTGCAACGCGGGTCCGGTGTCTATGATCGGGTCTCGCGCAGGGCCACTGCCGGTCAAGGCAGGCAGAAACAGGGGTCAGGCGGCGGCCAATCGACCGGCACGGCGGCGGGGGACCGGAGATGGAAATCAGGCAGGACCACAACCTCTCTCTCGAGGAAATGGACAAGCAGAGCTTTCTGCACGGCTACACGGCGCTCAAGTCGCATCTTGAGACCGGTCCCGAGATCATCGTGTCGGGAAGCGGCGTGCGGCTCACCAATTCAGCGGGCAAGGAATACATCGATGCCGTAGCCGGGCTTTGGTGCGTCAACATCGGGTGGGGACACAAGGAAGTGGTCGACGCGATCGCGGCGCAGGCGGATGAGCTGGCCTACTACCACAGCTTCTTCTCGATGGGGACGGAGGCGCCCATTCGGCTCGCGGACCGGCTCCTGCGCCTCGTGCCCGACAACATGAGCAAGGTAAGTTTCGGCAACTCGGGCTCGGATGCCAACGACACCAACGTCAAGCTGGTCTGGTACTACAACAATCTGCGCGGCAAGCCCGAAAAGCGGAAGATCATCTCCCGCAAGCGCGCCTATCACGGCGTCACCGTAGCGACGGCAAGCCTCACCGGGCTGTCGAACGTGCACACGGCGTTCAACCTGCCGTTGCCGATGGTCCTTCATACCGAGACCCCGCACTACTGGCGGCACGCGGAGCCGGGGATGAGCGAGCGCGACTTCTCGCAAGCGTGCGCGCGGAAGCTCGAGGAAATGATTCTCGCAGAGGGCCCCGAGACGGTGGCGGCGTTCATTGCGGAACCGGTGATGGGCGCCGGCGGCGTGATCATCCCGCCGGAGGGCTACTTTCCGGAAATTCAGCGCGTATTGCGCAAGTACGACGTGTTGATGATCGCCGATGAAGTGATCACCGGTTTCGGCAGGACCGGCAACTGGTTCGGGTCCGAGACCTACGCCATTGAACCCGACATGATGACCATCGCCAAGGGGCTGACGAGCGGTTACGTGCCGATGTCGGGCAGCATCATCTCCGAGGAGATCTGGGAAGTCATCAAGGAAGGCCCCCCTGGCGTCGCCGCCTTCGCGCATGGCTACACCTACAGCGCGCATCCCGTCGCGGCCGCAGCGGCCATGGCCAACCTTGACATCATGGAGCGGCTGGACCTACCGCAGAAATGCGCCGAGGTCGGCGCCTATTTCCAGCGGCGGCTGCGCGAGGTCGCCGCCGACCATCCGCTGGTCGGCGAGGTGCGTGGCGATGCCCTGCTGGCGGCCGTCGAATTGGTCAAGGACAGGGAGACCAAGGAGGCGTTCGACCCTGACCTGCTCGTTGGGCCCATGCTCAGCAAGTACGCGATGGAAGAGGGACTTATCACCCGCTCGCTGCCGCTTTGCGATGCGGTGTCGTTTTCGCCGCCCCTGGTCATCACCACGGCCGAGGTGGACGAGGCGCTGGAGCTGTTCGAGCGGGCACTGCACCGTGTCGCCGACGAGCTGGTCAGGACTGGCGCCTGGAATCCGTAGAGACACGGCGGAACGAGCGCCCAGCCCCCTTTGCCGTGCCTGTCCGCAGGAGGTGCGATTGGTCGCGGGGACTGCTGCAGAGACCGGTTGCCTGATATCAGCGCCGTGCCCCGGGGCTCGTTCCTGCGGGTCCGGAACCCCTTGAACTTCCCATCCGTTCAGCAGGATACGTCAGTGCCCAGAATCAACCGCGCGATTGAGCTGCTGGCAGCAGGTCAGCCGGTGTACAGCGATACGGTCGTCGAGCTGACCCACGGGAGCGGCGTCCGGCAGGCCGGCACCTGGGCCGACTGCCTGATCGTGGACCTCGAGCACCAACCCTTCGACACGACGCGCCTGGGCGACTTCATGCGCGGGCTGGTGGCCGGCGGTCCCACCGACACCGGTCACCGTACTCCGGCCGTGATCGTCACGCTGCCGACCGACGGTAGTGACGCCCGAACCGTGCGCACCAATCGCTGGATGGTCCAGCAAGCCCTGGCCACGGGGGTGCATGGCCTGATCCTGTGTCATGCGGAAGCCCCTGCGGCCGTGAAGGCGTTTGTCGAGGGGGCACGGTATTCCTTTCAGGATCTTGGCGTCGGCAGTCACCTGGAAGCGGGCCGGCGTGGATCAGGTGGCCAGCACACCGCCGCCGAAATCTGGGGTCTGCCGGTGGCGGACTATCTGGAGTGCGCCGACGTCTGGCCGCTGAACCCAAGCGGTGAGCTGATGCTGGGCCTGAAGATCGAAAACCGGCGGGCACTGGTTCAGGCGGAGGCCAGCGTCGCCGTACCGGGAATCGCCTTCGCTGAATGGGGACCCGGTGATATGGGCATGTCCTACGGGTACCGGGAGGCGCACGATCCGCCCTATCCGCCTGACATGCTGGCGGCAAGGGAACAGGTCAAGGCAGCCTGCGACCGGTCGGGAATCGCTTTCCTCGACATCATGCAGCGCGACAACGTGGTCGCGCTCATCGATGCCGGAGTGAAGATCGGTGCCACTACCCGCGAGGTCGCCGCATTGGGCCGTCGGCACAGCCGCCGCAAGGCGGGGACCGCAAGCTGAATCGCCAGCGTCTCGCTGCTGCTCCGGAGAGCCTTGTCCGATGTCGGACGAACGCGGCCCCGGGCAGCCGCGCAACGGTGCCGGGCAGGACCAGCCCGGGACGTCGTCGCGGTCGTTGCGGCCGCGCGGGTACGTCGGTTCGGGCACGCCGGCACAGGCGTCTGGCAGCCTGTGGAAGCATCCTCGCCTGCTTCAGTTGCCGGCCTTGCCCGCGTAGGGGTTGTCGCCTTTGCGGACCATGATCCGGAGGGGCACGCCGTCAAGGTCGAAGGTCTCGCGGAGGCCGTTGGCCAGGTAGCGGACATAGCTCCGTGGCAGCCCCCCCGGATGATTGGCGAACAGGGCGAACGTCGGAGGGCGCACGTTGACCTGCGTCATGAAACGCAGGCGCTGGGCCCGCCCGCCGGCGCGGGGTGGTTGGTGCGCGTCGGTCTGGGCGCGTAGCCAGCGGTTCAGCGCAGGCGTCGGCACGCGCCGGTTCCATCGCTGATGGACGGTGAAGACCGCTTGCATGAGACGACTGGTCCCGTGGCCGGTCAAGGCGGAGAGCGCGACACAGGGGACGCCGCGCGCCTGCGGCAACGTGTCGTCGAGCCGCTCGACCAGTGCCCGCCGCATGGCGGCGGGTTGCCGGACGAGGTCCCATTTGTTGGCGGCGACCACCAGCGCGCGGCCTTCCTGTACCACTTCTGCCGCGATGGCGAGGTCCTGGTCCACCAGCGCCTCACTGCAGTCGAGCATGAGCACGGCCGCTTCCGCAAAGCGGAGCGCCCGTCTCGTGGACTCGGCGGAAACCGCTTCCGGCCGGGAATCAACCCGGCTGGTCCGTCTCAGTCCGGCGGTGTCGACGAGTTCGATCCGGCGACCGCGCCAGGTCCAGGCGTGGCCGACCGAATCGCGTGTAATCCCGGGTTCCGGCCCCGTCAGCATCCGGTCTTCGCCCAGCAGGCGATTGGTAAGCGTGGACTTGCCGCTGTTGGGGCGGCCGACGATGGCGATGGGGATGGGCCGCGCCTGGTCCGGGGCGTCCGCATCAGCCAGCGCCGCGGGGACGTTCCGCGCGGCGATCACCGCTTCGACATCGCCGATCCCGAGGCCATGTTCGGCGGAGATCGGGATCGGCTCACCGAGCCCGAGTTCGAACCCTTCGACCGCCTGGGCCGCCAAGGCGGGGCTGTCGCACTTGTTGACCAGCAGGGTGACTTCGCGGGCGTGCGTTCGCGCTAGACGTGCGTACTCGCGATCGACCGGGGTCACGCCCTGCCGGCCGTCGATCATGAACAGGACCAGATCCGCCTCAGCGAGAGCCCGTTCACTTGCTTCGCTCATGCGGGCAGCCAGCGTGCCGGCGTCGGCCTCCTCGAGACCGGGCGTGTCGACGATCTGGAAATCCTCAGCCCCGATTTGCCCGGACGAGACATTCAGGTCCCGCGTCATGCCGGGATTGGGGTCGACGAGCGCCGCCCGCCGGCCCGCCAATCGGTTGAACAGCGTGGACTTGCCGACGTTGGGGCGGCCGACGATTGCCACCCGCAACTGCATGAACGCCGCCCTCAGTTCAGCGCGACGACCGCGCCCTCGCGAGTCAGCACGTACAGCGTGCCGTCGGCCACGATCGGTGCGCTTGCCGGGTCCCCCTGGATGGCGGCTGTGTTCAGCACCGAGCCGTCGGAGGGGTCGAGGCTCACCATTCGCCGGGATCCGGCTACCAGCACCTGCCCGCCGGCGATGATCAGCCCGGCCCAGGACAGGTCGTCGTCGTCGTCGATGGCAAGGGCGTCCGCCAGATTGGTACGCCAGCGCACGTTGCCCGTGCTCTGCCGGAGGCATACGATTTCCCCATCGGCGGTCAAGGCGTACATCCACTCCCCGGTCACGCGCGGCGTGTGCGCGATGGTCAGCGGAACCCGCCACTGCAGTGCCCCGGTCTGGAGGTCGAAGCTTCCGAGCTGCCCGGTGGCGCCGCCGGCGATGACAGAGTCGGCGTCGATGACAGGGCCGCCGGCGATATCCTCGATTTCGATCTGGATCGCACCCTGCAGGACCTCCGCCAGCGGAATCCGCCAGGCCTCTCGTCCGTTATCAGCCCGCACGGCGACGATTTCACCCGTGGAATAGGGTGCGATCACGACGTCGTCGTTGGCAGCGGCAGGCAGGGCGTTCAGCAGCGATGGACCGTGCTTGAGTGCGCCCTCATGCAACCAGATCTCGCTGCCGTCGCCGCGCTGAAGCGCGACGGTCTGGTCGGTAATCAGTCCGGCGTACACGCGGGCTCCATGCACGGTTGGCGCCGCACGGAACGGAATCCCGTACCGACGCCGCCACTGCACGTCCCCGTCCAGGGCGTTGAGCGCCAGTACTTCGCCGTACCCGGTGCTCACGAACAGGGTGCCGCCATCCAGGGCGACGCCGCCTCCGACACCGCGGCCCCCATCCTCTCCGTCAGGGCGGACGGATCGGGTCCAGGCTGACCGCCGGTCTTGCAGCGACAGCGCGATCACGC
Source organism: Alphaproteobacteria bacterium (assembly GCA_022819905.1). GTDB lineage: Bacteria > Pseudomonadota > Alphaproteobacteria > TMED109 > TMED109 > VXPW01. The sequence goes on along the minus strand of JAJEGJ010000120.1, from coordinate 12,184 downwards.
GGCCGTCGGCATCCAGGAAATAGAGGTGTCCGTCCCCGACCACCGGTTGGCCCAGGATGCGTGAGGTTCGAGTCTCGGCGCTCCCGACGTTCAGGCTCCAGTCGACGACGAGCCCGCCGGAATAGACCGCATGGGGCGGTCGGTTGTCGGCGTTCGCGTCTTGCTGGGACCAGGTGGCCGCTACCGGTTCCGACAGCACGACGGGGTCGCTCATATCGTCAGTCGGCGCGAGACGCTCTTCGAGGGTAAGGATCGAGACCCGCTCGCCAGGGAGCGGCACCTCGTCGTCGACGCCGAACCAGGAGGTACACCCCGCGAGGAGGAATGTGACGACCGAGAGGGCGACGATGTTCATCTAGTCCTCCGGGTTTGGCCACAGCAGTAGCATGCGGTGAGCACGTGTTCGTATTCCCCGCGGGACGCTGGCATCGTCGGCAAGAGCCTGAAATTCGGATCTTGCCGTTTCCGTTTCCGACTCCCGGTACGCCAGATGCGCGTTGAGTTCGCGCGCGAGCGCATACCAGGGCCCGCCGGGATCCTCGAGCAGCCAGGCGGTGCGGTCGCGGATGACGGCGGCCGCGCCCTGATCAAGCAGGAGGTACGAGGCGTGGAGATCGGCTACCGCCCGGAAGTGCGGCGGCACGGCGTCATCGCTGGCGATTGCGTCGTAGAGGGTGATGGCTGCCGCGGGGTCGCCCGAGGCGGTCAGGGCTGCGGCTTCCGAGAGCTTGGCGAGGAGAGCGTACCCGGGTTCGGCCTCGCGCGTCAGGTCGGCGAGGTCGGAAATGCCCAGGCCGGTGTTGCCGCTCTCAAGGGCAGCCATCGCCGCGGCGTAGCGATCCGCGTCTTCTGCCCGCCGTTCCTCGAGATGGTTCTGCCACAGGTACCAGCCGCCGATCGCGACGGCGAGCAGCACCGCGGCGCCTGCCGCGGCCGGACCGTAGCGCCGTCCCAGTCGGCGCAACCGTTCGATGCGAATATCTTCATCGATTTCGCGTAGCAGATCGCTCAACGATTTCTCCTTGGTCGGGTCGGCAGCCACACTGGCGGGCATCTTCCCGCGGCGGGACCTGCCTGATTGGGCGCGGAGGCCTCACATTACCACCCCGGCGCGCCCTGGCGGGAGCCGCGATGTCACTCCCCGGGCGTCGCTTCAGTGCCGCCAGTGCTCCTGCAGGAAGTTTGCCGCATCGCGCAGCCCCTGCAGTGCGGCGTCGACTTCGGGCGCGAACTTGAGGAAGCCGTGCGGCATGCCGGGATAAAGGATGTAGCTGTGCGGCACCTTGGCCGCCTCCAGGTGCGACCGGAAGGCCTCGGCGTCGTCGCGCAGCGGATCCAGCGCTGCCGCCGTCAGCAGGACCGGAGGCAGGCCGTGATAGTCGCCGCGGAGTGAACAGAACCGCGGATCGAGCCCGTCGGCGTCATCACTCAGGTAGTCGACGTAGAACCGCCGCATGATGTCGAGTCCAAGACCATAACGCCCATCCCCGTACGCCTTGGCCGCTGCGCCAAGCGGGTAGCCGAACTCCGGCAGATGGCCGTAGCAGCCGTAGAGCAGGACGCCGGCGCTGAGGGAATCCCGTTTCTCGTTGAGCACGGAGAGGGCAAGGTTGGCCCCGGCGCTGTCCCCGCCGACCGCCAACCGGGTCGCGTCGACATCGAATTCTGCTGCATGTTCGACCAGCCAGTCGCATGCAAACAGGCACTCTTCGACCGCCACCGGAAATCGGTACTCCGGGGCCAGACGGTAGTCCACGGAGATCACCGCAGCGTCGGCCTCGCGGGCCAGGAGGCGACACATGGTGTCGTGCGTGTCGACGCTCCCGAGCATGAAGCCGCCGCCGTGAAAATAGAGTAGCCCGGGAAGGACGGTGTCGGACGGTCGATAGACGCGCGCCGGCAGCGCACCGTGCGGGCCGTCAAGCGTGGTGTCGGTGACGGACGCAACGGCCGGCGGTGTCGCATTCCAGTATGCGGACGTGGCTTCGTAGGCCGCCCGAATCTCGGCAACGGGCGCATCGACGAGCTCCCTGAAATCGACGGGCGGCTCGTCTTCCGCAGCGCGGCGGCTGGCGGCGACGAGAGCAGGATCAATGGTGTCGATGTCGCTCATGAACCCTCCCGGCGCCAATACGTGGCGCAGTTCCTGGTCTGCAGGTTCCGAAATTCGCCGGCGCCCGCGTCGCGGCTGCCGGTGGCGGTCCGCCGCTGCCGCAGCAGACACGTGTTCTAGCGGTTCCCCGGCGCGATGGCACCCCGTGTAGGCACGATCGCCTCCGGGACGGCGCGGCGCCCCCGCGGCAGATGGGCCCGTGGTTCGGCTCACACCCGGTCACGGACGAATCCGGTCGGCCCGACCCGACCGGAGGTTTCACACCGCTGCAACAATTGAAACGATTGTTGATTGGCCGTCCCGGCGTCCCGGCGATACATTGGCTCCGGCCGCGTCGCGTCTAGGGTCCGTGGAACCGCTTTGCCAGCGGGGCGGGGCGCTCCCTGGTCGGCTCGGCTCCGCTCCCCTCGGGGCGGTGCCCGTATTGTGGACGTGCCGGGATCGCCAATGCGCGCAGTAGAGCACACCGTTGCCCGACCGGTTACATACCGTGACCTCGGGCTGTTTACGGGCGAACCGGTCGTGATGACGGTCCATCCCGCGGCTGCCGGATCCGGCATCGTTCTGGTGCGCACGGACTTACCGGGGTCGCCGGAAGTCCCCGCGCAATGGGGGCGCGTCGCGGATGCCGAGCGCCGGACCATGATGCTCGGTGCCGGGAATGGTGCGACGATCTGGACGGTGGAGCACCTGCTCGCCACGTTTGCCGGATTGGGCATCGACAATGCCCGGGTGGAACTGAACGGCCGCGAAGTTCCGATCCTTGACGGTTCGGCCGCCGGCCTCGTGGCTCCCCTCGAGGAAGCCGGGGTGGTCGCGCAGGATCGGCTCAGGTCCTGGATTCGGGTCCGCCGCCCGGTGCGGGTCGAAAATGGCATCGGTACGGTGGTGATGGAGCCAGCTGAGGGGTTCGTGGTCCACGGCACCATCGACTACCCCGATACCGCGATTGGCCGGCAGAGCTACGAATTTGCGCTCGAGAGTTCCCGGTTCAGGGATGAGATCGCCTCGGCCCGCACCTTCTGTACTCCCGCCGATGCGGAGAAGCTGCGGAGCCAGGGACTGGGCCTGGGCGGGAATCCGGACAACGTCATCCAGGTGGATGGCATGCGGGTCCAGGCCAAGGGCGGGCTTCGCTTTGCCGACGAGTTCATTCGCCACAAGGTGTTGGATTGCGTCGGTGACCTCTACCTCGCGGGCGCGCCGCTGCTCGGTCGGGTGACGTTCGTACGAGGTGGTCACGAATTGAACCGCCGGTTGCTGTCGGCGATCTTTTCCGAGCCGGCGAACTGGGAGCGGAGTACTTGCCCGCCCGCGTCGGGGACGTGGGCCGGAACTGCTGCCCGCGTTGCTGTGGCCTGAATCAAGTTCTCGCCAAGGCTTCGCATCGGTTACACTCCGCCGCATGCCTCTGCTAGCTGCACAGATCCTTGGCGCGCTATGCGTTGTCCTCGGTGCCTGGAGCGCATCGCCTGCGCACGCTCAGGAAGCAACCGAAGGAGTCGAGGCGCCAGCCCCTCCGCCCCCCCCGCCGGTCCCCGCCACGGCCGAGCGCCAAGGTGAAATCCGCTTTGCGGACGGGAGCCACTACATTGGCCAGATACGCGGTGGCGTCATGCACGGCACTGGGACCCTCACGTACACGAACGGAAACAGCTACGAGGGCGATTTCGTAGAGGGCAGGCAAGACGGGCGAGGGATCTTCCGGTACGCGGACGGTTCCCGGTACGAGGGGGACTTCCGGGACGGCGTCCGGTCGGGCCAGGGCCTGCAGGAGTTCGCGGACGGAGCCCAGTACGAGGGTGCATTCGAGAACGACCAGTTTCACGGCGAGGGTACGTATCGGCATCCGGACGGCAGCACGTTCGCCGGCACCTACGAGCACGGCGAACGCCGCAGCGGGACACGGGTGTACGCGGACGGAAGCCGGTATGAGGGGGGGTTCACGGAAGGCCAGCCGAACGGATTCGGCAAGCTCACGCTTCAGGGCGGCGACGTGTACGAAGGCGACTTTGTGGCCGGACGCCGCACCGGCCAGGGGGAGTACCGGTTCGCCGACGGCAGGAGCTACGAGGGCTCGTTTCGCGACAACCAGTTTCACGGTGAAGGCACGTACACGCACCCCGGAGAGGCGACGTACTCGGGGACCTATGAGAACGGCCGCCGGCACGGCACCGGCACGTTAACGTTTGCTAACGGTAACGTCTACGCCGGGACATTTGCGGACGACGTCATGGCCGGCACCGGCACGCTGACGTTCGCCAATGGCGGAACCTACGTAGGGAGCTTTGCCGCTGGAACCATGTCCGGTAGCGGCAAACTGACACTCGCCGACGGTGCCACGTACGAGGGCGAGTTCGTCGACGGCCAGCGCGAAGGGCACGGCGTGTTTCAGTTCGCCGACGGGTCGACCTACGAAGGCGGGTTCGTCAACGGCCAGCGCGAAGGCCAGGGCACATTCCGGTTCGCGAGTGGAGCGACCTACGACGGTGCCTTCCTGAACAACCAGTTTCACGGCGAGGGCAGGTACGCGCATCCGGACGGAAATACGTTCGCCGGGACGTACGAAAACGGGAAACAGCTGGAAGGGCAGGCCACGCTCGTCTATTCGGACGGGACGCGGTACGAAGGCGCGATCTCAGGCGGTCAGCAAACAGGGGAGGGCGTGCTCGTCTACGCGGACGGGACCCGGTACGAGGGCGGCTTCCAGAACGGCAACTTCCACGGCCCCGGGATTCTGACGTACGCCAACGGGGTGAAGCTCGAGGCGACCTTCGAAAGCGGCGCGGCGACGGGCCGGACCGTCACCACCTATCCTGACGGGACGCAGGTCGAAAGCGAGTAGGGGCGGTCAGCTTCGGTCGGCGGCCGTTGTCATGTCGCCCACGTAGCGGATTCGGTAGACCTTCCCCGCCGTGTCATCGGACACCATGAGGGAACCGTCAGGCGCCTCGAGGACATCGGCCGGCCTGCCCCAGGCCCGCTCGTTCTTGAGCCACCCATCGGCAAATGTCTCGTAGCCCAGCGCGGTTCGGTGATCATCAGCGAGCCGCACGACGGTGATCCGGTAGCCGATCTTCCGGGTGCGGTTCCAGGATCCATGTTCCGCGATGAATACCGCGCCACGATAGCTGTCCGGCACGTTGGTTCCGGAGTGGATGGCGAGGCCGAGCGGCGCCACGTGCGGACCCAGGGCCTGCGCGGGGGGTTCTGAAGCGGTGCATTCCCCGTCGCCTCCCAGGTTCGGGTCCATGAGAGTGCCGGCGTGACAGAAGGGGAACCCGTAATGGAGGCCGCTTTCCCGAGCCCGATTGAGTTCACATGGCGGAAGATCATCGCCGAGATGGTCCCGCCCGTTGTCGGTGAACCACAGCTCACCGGTGACCGGATGCCACGCCAGCCCGACCGAATTGCGCACGCCCCGCGCATAGACCTCGATCTCCGAACCGTCGGGGCGCATCCGGAGCACACTGCCGTAGTAGCCGTCGACCCGGCAGACATTGCAGGGTGCGCCGACCGGGGCGTAGAGATAACCGTCCGGCCCGAAGCCCAGAACCTTCCAGCCGTGGTGTTGGTCCGACGGGAGCCGATCTGTCACGACGACAGGAGCCGGCGGATTGTCCAACCTGGCCTCGATGTCATCGAAGCGCAGGATGGTGCTCACGGCACCCACGTAGAGAGCGCCGTCGCGGAACGCGACGCCGCTCGGCATTTGCAGGCCTGACGCGATCTCGCGAACGCGTTCCCCCCGGCCGTCGCCGTCATCATCGGTCACCGCAAACACACGCCCGTCCCGGCGGGTACCGACGAAGAGCGTGCCCCGCTCCCCCCAGGCCATCTGTCGTGCATTGGGGACTTCTGCAAACGGCTCGATGACGAATCCGTCGGGCAGGCGAATGGTGGCGAGACGTTCATCTGCAACCGAGTCGGCGGTACCGAACACTGCCAGCCCGGCCAGCAGGAAAGTGAGAACAAAGGTGCGCATGTTGGAGTTCACATGTTGGGATACCGCGGGCCCTCGCCGCCCTGCGGCGGAACCCACGTAATGTTCTGCGTCGGATCCTTGATGTCACACGCCTTGCAGTGCAGGCAGTTGGGCGCATTGATCCGCAGCTGCTGCTCGCCCTGTTCGACCACGAACTCGTAGACGCCGGCGGGACAGTACCGCTGCTCAGGCCCGTCGTACCGGGCCAGGTTCACGCTCAGGGGAACATCCGAATCCGCGAGCTGCAGGTGGCACGGTTGGCCCTCCTCGTGGTTCGTTCCGGAGAAGGCAACGTTGGTCAGGCGGTCGAACGTGATCTCGCCGTCCGGCTTCGGATAGGTGATCGGTCGTGCCGAAGCGGCATCTTCCAGGCTGGCGTGGTCGGGCTTGCCGTGGCGGAGAGTCCACGGCGCCCGGCCACGGAGCAGAATCTGGTCGATTCCGGCGAGGACCGTCCCCCAAAACCGCCCGTAGCGAAATCCGGGGCGCACGTTCCGGCCCCGAACGAGCTCACGATAGGCCCACGAAGCGCGGAATTCGGTGTCGTAGGCCGCACAGTCCCCGGTGCCATCGGCCAGGGCCCGGGCGACCGCCTCAGCCGCACACATGCCGGACTTGATGGCTGTGTGCGTGCCTTTGAGGCGGGGAACATTCAGGGTGCCCGCGTCGCAGCCGAGCAGTGCGCCGCCCGGGAAGACCAGGCGGGGGAGGCTCTGTGGCCCGCCCTCGTTGAGGGCACGCGCGCCGTATGCGATGCGCTTGCCGCCTTCGAACGTCGGCCGGATCGCGGGATGTGTCTTGAACCGCTGGAACTCGCCAAATGGGCTGAGGTGCGGATTCGAATAATCGAGCCCGATCACGAACCCGACGGCCACCTGACGGTCCTCCAGGTGATACAGGAACGACCCGCCGTACGTATCACCGGGCAATGGCCATCCCGCACTGTGGAGGACGAGTCCGGGCTGGTGACGCTCCGGAGCGACCTGCCAGAGCTCCTTCAGTCCGAGGCCGTATGTCTGGTGTTCGCAGTCCCGATCAAGCCCGAACCGCCCGATGACCTGCTTGCCGAGACTGCCGCGGCAACCTTCGGCAAGGAGCGTAAAAGTGCCCCGGAGCTCGACACCGGGCTGCCACGCCGGGCCGCGCGAACCGTCCGCTGCGAGCCCCATGTCCCCGGTCGCAACCCCCGAAACCCGGTCCCCATCCGTGAGTAGTTCGGTCGCCGCGAAGCCGGGGAAGACCGCGGCCCCCATGCTCTCGGCCGTACCCGCCAGCCAGCGGCATAGGTTGCCGAGACTGATGATGTAGTTGCCGTCGTTCCGCATCGCCGGCGGCAGGAGGGCGTGCGGCCAGGTGAAGCCGCTTCTGGCGCCCAGGAACAGGAGCCGTTCCTCGCTGACCTGGGTCTGTACCGGCGTGTCGAGCGCGCGCCAGTCCGGAATGAGTTCGTCGAGGCCGCGGGGGTCGAGGATTGCACCTGACAGCGTGTGGGCGCCGACTTCGGAAGCCTTCTCCACGACGCATACGGAAATATCCCGACCGGACTCGTCGGCGAGCTGGCGCAGTCGGATGGCGGCAGCGAGGCCGGCTGGCCCGGCGCCCACGATCACCACGTCGAACTCCATGGCTTCCCGCTCGGGAGGCGGGCCAGAAGACTCACTCATCGGCGGCTTGCCCCGGGGGGGTCATGGGGAGGCGCAGGGGCCTCAAAGTACGGCGAGAATTCGCTCGGCGCTTGACACTTCGAATGCGCCGGCCTCCTCGACGGCAAGGTGGGCGACCGTGCCGTTCTCCACGACCATCGCGAATCGCTGGCTGCGCTGGCCGAGCCCGAACCCGGTTCCGTCCAGTCCTAGACCGAGGGCCTGCGTGAATTCGCCGTTCCCGTCGGCCAGCAGCGTAACCGAATCGCCGGTGTTCTGGCTCTTCCCCCAGGCGTCCATCACGAACGCGTCATTGACCGCGATGCAGACGATCTCGTCGACCCCCTTCGCCTTGATCGCATCGGCGTTCTGCACGAAGCCGGGCAGATGCTGAACGGAACAGGTGGGCGTAAATGCGCCGGGCACCGAGAACAGGACCACCTTGCGGTCGCCGAAGAACGCGGTCGTGGACACTTCTTCCATGCCGTCCGCGCTGAGGCGGCGGAGCGTGGCAGCGGGGATGGAATCACCAGTAGAGATGGGTATCGGAGCCTCCCGGGTTTGATTGGTGGCACGAGCCGGAGAGGGACCAGGCGGCCGCTCCGGAGCAGCGGACTGCAGGTTACCTGACCTTTGCCCGTTTGGCGCGTTGGACGGCTTCGATGATCGCATCCGCGGTCAACAGTTCCGGCAGGACCTCGCCCTCCGGAAGGGCCGGTCCGTACACGGCGTTGAACGGGACTCCCAGTCGCTGGTGTTGCGCCAGGTAGGCGGCGATATCCGGATCGGGCAGGGTCCAGTCACCTCGCAGCCCGACGATGTCGCCTGCCTCCAGGAGGTCGCGCACTGGCGGTCGGTCGAGCACCAGGCGTTTGTTCACGACGCAGGTCACGCACCAATCCGCGGTCACGTCCACTAGGAGGACCTGGTTGGCGGCCAAGTCGGGCACCGCCGCGGGGCTCAGCGGCAGCCAAAGCGGGTCGCTGGTCGGCATCCGGTCGCCAGGCCCCGTGTACCCGGCCATGGCCGGGTACAGAACCGCCAGCACCAGCGCCGCCAGGCCCGCGCCCCGCGCGACCGGGACGATCCGCTCGGCTGTCCTGGCCGCAAAGGCGAGCACCGCGAGCCCGCTCAGTCCTGCGACGACAGCCGTCGGGATGACCCCGGCCGCCGAGTGCAATACGGACAGCAGCCAGAGGGCCGTGCCAAGGAGCATGAGCGCCAGCACCAGCTTGAGGCGTCCCATCCAGGGGCCGGGTCGGGGCAAGGTGCCAAGGAGGCCCGGCCGGATGGCGACCAGCAGCCATGGGACGGCCATGCCCAGTCCGAGGCCCAGGAACACGAGCAGGATGTCGCCGAAGCCGCGCGTGAGCGCGAAGCCCACCGCGGTGCCGACCACGGGTGCGGTGCACGGCGTGGCCAGAACGGTGGCAAACGCACCCTCCGCGAACGCGCCGGCGCGCCCCTTTGCGTCGCCGCCGGCGGCCAGGAACCATCGGTTCACCCGGACGGGCAGCCGGATGTCGCAGATACCAGCCAGAACTGCCGCGAACAGCAGCACGATCACCGCAAGGAATGCGATGAACCCGGGTACCTGGAACTGGAACCCCCAACCGGCAGTCAGGCCCGCCGCCCGAATCGCGGCGACCAGAAGGGCAAGCAGGCCGAACGACGCCACGATGCCGGCTGCCGTTGCAAGAAAACTTGCGGAGACGACCGCCCGGTCTCGCCCAGCCGCGTCGATCAACCGGGCAATCTTGATTCCGAGTACCGGCAGCACGCACGGCATCAGGTTCAGGATCAGGCCTCCGAGCAGGGCCAGCAGAAACGCGACGCCGAGCGTCAGGTCGCCGCCGGTCGCGGCCGGCGCCCCGGCGAGGACGAGCTCGCGATGTGCGTTGGCCGCGCCCGTGATCAGGGTGACACCGAGGTCGGCTCCTTCGAGTCGCTCGGCATCGAACGGGGGCAGGACGTCGACATCGACCGTGACTGTCTTCCCGTCGGCCGAGACGGTCGCGCGGTCACTGCGGAAGAAGATTCCCTCCGGACCCTCGAGGAGGGCGACAATCTGCTCCGGCGACGTATCCAGTTCGAACATGCTGTCCGCCGTGACGTGGACCGTGCGGACCCCGTCGAAGGCGGCGTTCAGTCGCTCGAAACCGGCCGCCTGCGGCGGGCCCGGGACGCGCGCTTCCGCCTCGGCGATGATCCGGGCATGGGGACTGGGGGGAGCGGATCCGGCCGGCAGGTGCAGTAACGCGTCGGCTCGCACGGGGATGCAAATCTGAGCGCAGACCTGGTAGTCGATTCCGGCATCGAGCGTGGTCGGCCGACCGGGCTCCTCGACGTGGAGGCGAATTGGGATGAGCACGTTCCCCGCGTAGGTGCGCGTGACCAGCTGCCCCTGCTCGACCGACTGCTCGGGGGCGGGCCACACGAATTCGACGGACGCGACATTTTCCGAATCAGGGCCGATGCTGAGGGTGGGTGGCAGTCCGGCTTCGCCCGGGCTTCGCCAGTAGATGTGCCAGCCGTCGTCAAGTTCCACCTGCAGACCGAGCGGGAGCGTCGGGCGGGATCCGGTCGCCGTCACGGCCGAAACGATTCGCGTCCGCCAGGATTCGCCGTCGCTCCAGTCGGAGGCAGCATCGGCCGTCGCGTCGGCCGCAGCAGGCGCGGGCAGGCCGAGGGCCAGGACCAGGCAAATCGTGCCGCAGACGCGGCGAGTGCAATGGGAGACGGCGATCAAGGTAGCGACAGGGTTGGCAGTGTGGCGCCTAGAGGCAGGCCACTTGAGACATAGGGCAGCCAATGTCAAGGCGTCAGGTGAGCGTACTCATCCGCGTTCCGCCGCCGGAGGTTTCCATCTGAGCACGGGACTCCGGGCGGCCCGGGTCTCATCGGCGCGCCGGCGGGGGGCATTCCCGGGTGCATCGGCGAAGTTGCCCGCCTCGGCGCCGTGGGCACGGGCGGCCAGGTCGCGGGCAGCCTCGATGAAAGCATCCAGCGTGGTCCGGCTTTCCGTTTCAGTGGGCTCCACCAGCAGCGCTCCTGAAACCACCAACGGAAAATAGACCGTGGGAGGATGAAATCCACGCTCAATCAGGGCCTTGGCAAAGTCGAGCGTGGTTACCCCGGTACCGTCAAGAAACGAGTCGTCGAACAGGCACTCGTGCATGCACGGTCCCGGGTAGGCCGGAGACAGGGTGTCAGCCAACGCCGAGCGCAGGTAGTTGGCGTTGAGCACGGCGTCCTCGGCAACCTGCCGGATACCCTCCCGGCCGTAGCTCAGACAATACGCCAGGGCGCGCACGAAGGTTCCCATCTGGCCGTGGAAAGCCCGCAGCCGCCCGAAGCTGGCACCGGCCGGGCCGGTGGCCTGCTCCAGCAGGCGAAGCTGTCCGCCGTCCTCGTGCAGGACCCACGGCAGCGGCGCAAACGGCGCGAGGGCTGCAGACAGCACCGTCGGACCGGCGCCTGGGCCGCCGCCGCCGTGCGGAGTGGAAAAGGTCTTGTGCAGGTTGATGTGCATGGCGTCCACGCCCAGATCACCCGGCTTCACCTTGCCCACCAGGGCATTGAAATTGGCGCCATCGCAGTAGAAGTAGGCCCCCGCGGCATGGGTCGCCTCCGCCATTGCCTGAATGTCGGATTCGAACACGCCGCAGGTGTTCGGATTGGTCAGCATGATGGCGGCAACGTCGGGGCTGAGGGCCGCTTCGAGGCTTGCGGTATCGACGCGCCCGTCAGCGCCTTCCTGGACCTTTTCCACCTCGAATCCGCAAAACGCAGCGGTCGCCGGGTTCGTTCCGTGGGCGGAATCCGGCACCAGGATGCGGTGGCGTGCCTCGCCCCTGGCTTCATGCGCCGCCCTGATCGCCATCAGGCCGCACAGCTCTCCGTGGGCTCCGGCAGCGGGCCACATCGCCACTGCCGGCAACCCGGTGAGGATCCGCAGCCAGCGCGCCAGTTCGTCGATCACCGTGAGGGCTCCCTGCACGGTGGAGACCGGCTGCAGCGGGTGCACGTCAGCGAAGCCAGGCAGCCGGGCGAGCTTTTCGTGGAGCCGGGGATTGTGCTTCATCGTGCACGATCCCAGCGGATAGAAGGCGGTATCGATTCCGTGGTTGAGGCGGCTGAGACGAGTGTAGTGGCGCACCACGGTCGCTTCGTCGAGATCGGGCAGCCCGATTCCTGTCGACCGTTCGGCGGAGCCGAGCCGTGTCGCGCAACCTGCGGGCGCCGGCAGATCGATGCCGCTCCGGCCCGGCGACCCGAGCTCGAACAGGAGAGGTTCGGCGCGGTCCGGGGCGCCGGACTGGGTGCCGCTCATCACAGTGTCTCCTCGAAGGCGGCGCCCAGGCGCTCGATGTCGTCGTCGGTCGTGAGTTCCGTGGCTGCAATCAGGAGATGGTTCGCGAGGTCGTCGCGGTCCGGGTAGAG